>CAKTSY010000002.1 GCA_934613415.1 uncultured Opitutales bacterium | reverse complement strand
GCGCATTGCCCGATTGTAAACAAGTCTCCGCACCCGATTTGGTCGGATTTGTATTGCAAGTCGGTAGGCATTAAGCGGCACGGCGAAGGCGCGATAATAACCGCCCAATACGAGGGTTCTGAATTCGTCTGGGATTCGGACAAAGATTCCTCCGAAAACACAGTCGAAGTTTCCTGCACAATGCGCGAAGAGCCGATTGAAAGCCACCCCGATTTCGAGCGATGGGCGGGAAGCCCCGACAAGCCCAACTGCGGAATATTCGACGACGACGGCAAATTCGTCGGCTGGAATTCCAAAACTCAGGGTGGGAAAATAATGGCGGGTGTTAAAAGCTACCTCGTGCCGTCGTATTCGGCGACGGTAGGCTACATTTCAAGGGGAATTCCGAGCCTCGGGGGAATAGGTTCAATCGGCGGCGGCAGCGGCTTGCCAGCAGTCGACGGAAACCGCCAGTGGATGTGCACGGGAATTTCCTACAACAAAATGGCGGACGGCAAATACAAAGTTTCCATCACCTACCTTTTGAGCGGCCCGAACGGTTGGAATAAATACATATACAAATAAAAATGCTAAATGACATCGGAAACCAGAAACTGCCGCGATTCCGCGCGGGACTGCCGCTCTTGGAACAGGTAACGGCGGAGAGGCTAAACGACATCTGCGCAATGATTGAAGCCTCGCGCCTGCAAAACGGCGTGGGCTATACAATGAACAGAAGCGCGGGCGGAACCACGCTTACGATACTCGATACGCTGATAACGAAAAATTCCAAGGCGTGGCGAATTTCCTTCGGCGACGAATTCTCCGAAATGGAAAAGTCGATGCTCGCAGTCTACATTGCAAAAGATACCGAGGAATTGCCCGACATCAAGTTTCCCGACTCGGCGGCAATCCGCTCCAACATCGAAAACGCCTTCAAAACTTTCCAAAAAACGCCAAAAAGCGGCGATGTCATCTGGAACGAAACCGACGGATTGCGCTATCTTGTCTTCTCAGAAAAGATTTTGAATGACTGCGGCGGCGCGGTCGAAAAGGATTTTTACAGCATAAAATTTTCGATAGGCGAAAAGGAAAACGCAAAAACTTTCTACGCACTTTACGTCGGCGAACACCCGCAACAGCCTGCGGGCAGAACGCCGAGCCAGCCCATTGCAGGCCCTGCGGGTAGAGACGGGAAAGACGGCAAGGACGGCGAAAAGGGTGAAAAAGGCGACAAGGGCGATAAGGGGGACAAAGGAGACCGCGGCGAAAAAGGCGAGAAAGGAGAAACTGGGGATAAAATCGTCGAAAAGATTGTCGATAGCGGCGTGTATGACGACACCGAAATCCGCAATCAACTTGCGAACCTAAAAGCCCTGTGGGACGAGCACAATGCGCTAATCGCCGAACTAAATACCCTTACAAACGACGAACTATACAAACGCCAGCAGCTCGAAAAACGCGTCGACGAAATCGAATCGCAAATAAAGGCTATTGTGGAATCCCTGAAAGCCCTCGCCGATTCCGACGAAAGCATAAAGGCGCAAATTTCGCAGCTGTGGGCGGCTATCAACAATCTTCCCAAGGGCGAAAAAGGAGACCAAGGCCCGATTGGTCCGCAAGGACCTCAGGGGATTCAGGGGGAGCGCGGGGAGAAAGGCGAAAAAGGCGATACGGGGCCTATGGGGCCGCAAGGTCCTGCAGGAGGAGGCGGCGGAACGCAAGGCCCACAGGGTCCGAAAGGCGACAAGGGAGATAAAGGGGATAAGGGCGACATGGGCGCGCAAGGTCCGATGGGGCCTCAGGGACCTCGCGGCGAAAAGGGAGATTCCGCCGACACTTCCGCGCTTGCTTCGGCCGTCGCCTCTCTCGAATCGCGAATGGGCAACATCGAAAGCAGAATGTCCTCCGCAGAGTCGATTATGGCGAGTATGCGCCAGAACGTCGACTATGTGAAGCGCACGATTGATTCCGCCGTAAACATCGCCGTGATGGACGCAAACGGCAATCTCGCAACCCTCAAAGTTTTGCAGCACATCGACGGCGGCAACATTATGACCGACATTTACTATTTCGACCCGTCGACGAATATGATGAGCAAAACGCAGGTGTTTTCGACGGGTTCAAGGCAGGTCGATACTGGCTGGAAGCCGACAAATATCCAGTTTGTTCTGCCCAACGGCGAAAGCGCGGAAATCACGATTCTTGCCGACCAAAACACGCTAACCAATCTTGGCGCGGCGTTCTATTCCGAACCCTGCGAAGTCTGCGACGGCGGTTCTTCCACCGTAAAATACTTCCTTGTGAAGTCGGGGGAAGGCGGAGAATGATTCAGCTTAAATCCAAATGCTCCGACGACTGTTCGCAGTGCGAGCCGAGCGTTATAGCAACTTATACCACAAACGGCGACAACCCGACGTGGGACTTGACCCCGTATCAGGGCGACGGCGTCGGCAAGCCCAACGCGCTTTGGCGTTTGTATGAGTTAAGCGGCTGCGTTGAATACAATCGCGGGCGCATCGATGAAAACGGTAAACTTGAGGGATTGCCGAGCCAATTTAAATCCAACTATACCTACGACGGCTATATGGAGCTTCAACAGGGCTGCCCCGATGTCTGTTGCGACGACCTCTGGTGCGGCAACATCAAATGGCCCGAAAGTTAATTTATGTTTGAATTCGACAAAGGGATAAATTCGCATATGCCGTTTGTGGCTCGCGGTAATGCACCATACTATGCGCCGAAGGCTTTTTGCTGTCTTAAAGTCGGCGGCAAATGGAAGCTTCACCACTATGAAAACGGCGAATGGGAACGCGTTTATACAGGGCTTCCAGAAGACGCCACGGAATGTTCGCCCACCGCCGAACTTGTAGACGGCAGGTGGAGAATTTCGTTCATCGCGGGTGGGCACGAAAGCGACAGGCGTTTTTATCTCTACAAGATTGACGGAATCGGCAACGTTCCCGAAAAGTTTGTTTCCGCCGATGTCGGGTTTGTTTTCAAAAACCGTATTGTCTACGGCGGGCGTTCTGGCGGATTTTACATTGTAAACGGCGGGAGTATTCAAAAGTTGACTTTCCCCGATGTTGAATATTTCTACCGCGTTTCATACAATCCAGACAACCCGAACGAATGGCTGATTTCGGGGCAGACGAAATCGGGCGGGATTTTTTCGCGCGTTTGCAATGTCTTTGCGGGGACGTTGCAAAGCCTTTGCGTAAACGGCAAACCCGCCTACAAGGCTGCGTTGTTTAACGGCAGATGCTTTTACGCCGAACGCGGAGAAAACGGCTTTGAAGACAGACGCATTGCGGAGGCGGCGAAATTTACCAGAACCGATTTGGAGTTTGAAAAATCGGCAATTTTGGAAACTTTGGATACTTTGCCTACGACATTTCAAATGGTGCAAAAGTTTACAAAGGCAACCTACAACTGGGCAAAATCGGGCTTCAAACTTGCCGCCGAAGCCGAATTAACAAGAAGAAAATCAATCTGCAATAACTGCAAGTTCTGGTATCCCACAGCCCGAATGGGACTCGGCAAATGCCTAAAATGCGGCTGCTCCTCCGCAAAACTTAAACTCGCTTCCGAAAAATGCCCCATCAGAAAGTGGTAAAAGAAAAACTTTTCGGAATCCCGAAAGGCTTTTTTTCGATTCATTGTTTTAACCTTCGACTGATTTGGTCTGAAATAATTTTGTTTTGTCGGATATTACCGAATCTTGAAATGATTCATACTTTTGTATGTTGGAAATCACCTTGTCAATATCTACAAAATCATCGTCATTTCCCAACCAATATTCCTTTTTCGCAATGGCAACGGCCATATGGTTCGGGAGCGGGAGCGTGTTTGGTCTGCGAGTGTCCTATGCACAAAAGCTCGCCCGATTTGCCGTTGCCTTCGAAATATACATTCGCCTGAGCCGCCCCCGAAACCGTATTGCCGAACTTCGCCGAAATTGTATCGCCGACGCTTTCCTCCGCCGAAAGGATACAGGCTGCAAGCAGCGCACCCGCGTATATTACAAATTTTACCATTTCCCCCATAAACATATAAACCAATCGGCACAGCGTGATTGCCGTACCGAACGAACTGTTGAAAACTGTTGGAATTTTTATGGTTGACTGCAAGCTTTTTTTACCGCAGAAAAGTTGTAAAAAGCTTTATAAACAGATAATTTTATATCCCAGTTATTGAAAATATAGAAAGTAGGTATCATGAGAACAAGTTGTCTTGTAATTATATCGGCAGCGGCATTCGCCGCAAGTTCGGCGTTCGCAACCGACTATCTTCTGTCGGGCGGCATTAACGAAGAGAACGCAACGAAGTTCTCCTCAGACATCAAGAACTCTTCGGGTGATGTCGTAACGCCGACGGATTCCGACGGGGTTCTCTGGAAGGGTCTCAATTCGGGCGTTGCAACCGCGCCGGCGTACACCGTTGTGGACGGGAAATATTCATTCAAAAGCTTCATGGTAAGTGACGACGGAGGAAGCTATACCGACCTGAATATGCTTTTCGAAGACGGAGCGGCACTGACGTTATCGAGTGGCGACGGAATAGGGTTCAGCGCCTATCCGCTTGCGATGGATTTTTCCGTTAAAAACGGCGGAAATGCTGCGATAAACTTTACCAACGGTTGGACTCTTACCGCTCCCGTAGGCACGGGGCGTTCGGGCAGCACGGCGTCGATTAAAATCGGCAGGGGCATTACCGTTACGAGTTCGGAAGCGGTAACCGTCAAAAGCGATGACGCGAATACGGTTTTCACCGTCGACGGCGTTATGAACGTTACAGGCGCGTCCTATTTCACAAACGGCATAAACAACTTCAACGGCACGTATACGACTTCGGGAAACGCCGCGTTCAACGGCACCGTTGCAAACATTGGCGGCAACTTCAGCGCCAATGAAACGACAGTACAAAATTCGACGCTCAACATCGGAAAGGACGCCGTGTACACTACCTCCCGTCTTGAACTCACACCCGACAACGGCGATGCAACAACGGCAAGCAACTTGGTTGTTAACGGTACGCTCAATATAAACGACTACTTTTATGTTTCGAAACACGACAGCATTACGCCAAAGATAACAATCGGCGAGGGAGCATCCATCAACGCGCAAACCTTCCGTTCAATAGCCACCCCTATCACTCTCGCGAAGGACTCCACCATGCTTCTCTACAATCATAGTAGCAATGTCGGCGAAACGTTCGCGAACGGCGGTCTTTTCACAATCAAAAACGGCGCATCTCTCCTCATCTTTACGGATTCGGCAACGTGTGCCGCCGGCAAAAACTATGAAGAAATCGTCCTCGACAAAGGCGGCAAATTGGTTATCAGGGGCGGCAAATATTTCGCGCTCGGCAATGCGATGACACTCAACGATGCGCTCGACATCGACACGCACCTTGCGTTCGGCAAAAATACCGACACAAACGCGGGCTTGCTGGTTGTCAACGCCGACAACACTTGGAAGAAGACGGCGTTCCTCGTGTCGAAGTCGTACAACGACAACAAGCCTTCAAGCTCCTACGGTAAAATTACGATAGGCGACAACGTTTCGCTGACGGCGAGGGGTATTGCGTTCGCAACGGGCGAAGCCGCGCAGTTTGAAATCAACCTCGGCAACGGCTCGGTTCTTACGTTCGACGAATTCATCGTTGCCGACATCGCCGGTTATGGCTTGGTTGGCGGCGATACAATCGTAATCAGCGGTTTCGCCGAAAAGTCGCTTGCAATCAACAAACACAATTCGCTTGCCGACGACGCGTTGGCGTATATGCAAATTTCGGGCGTTGACAGTTCCAAACTCTCGTGGGCATTCGACACGGCGACAAACAAATACTGGCTGACCGTCGTCCCAGAACCCGCCGAATGGGCGGCAATCTTCGGCGCGTTGGCTTTGGGCTTTGTAATCTATCGCCGCCGCAAGTAAGGCAAAATTTTAAATTTTCAAACCGCCAAACCACAAGGCAAGGCGGTTTTTTTTGTGCACAGAAAAGCGGGGACAAATTCTAACTACCTATTGGCTTCTTCGCTCGCGCTACATCAATATGCGCGGCATTTCCCGCGCGGAAGCGAAAAGCTTTTTCAACTGATAATTTGACAACTCCGCTTCTTGTATGACTCTTTTTATAGACATTGAGAACAAGAAGCTTGTCCAGAGTTTGACTTCCGACAGGAGCGTGTCCGCACCCGTATTTATGCAGGGCGACAACGAGCCGCTCGAAATCTTCCTTCTCCAAAAGGGCGAAGAATCGCTCTACGAGGTAAAGCCGCTTGTAGTCGGCACGGATTTTCTGCGAGTTGCGATTGCGCGTTTTAAAGGCTATCCCAAATCACTCACATATGCGGCAGGCTATGCCTTGAATCCGAACGGCGGTGCGGAAGTGGTGTTGCCGCTAAACACAACGGCAATCGAAAACGCCGTTCAGGAAAGCGAATACATCACCGCATTCTTGGAGGTGGAATATTCCGACACGGCGGGCAGAATCGTCACGATTTTGCAGACCGCCTGCCGCGTAAAAAACGACCTCATAGAAAACGCGCCCGCCGTCGAACTTCAGGAGCAGTTCTACGACAAAGTTTACACCGACACCGTGTTCTCGAAAAAATCCGCCAACCTTTCGGACTTGGCGGACAAGTCGGCTTCAAGAAAGAACCTCGATGTCTACGCAAAAGGCGAAGTTTACAACAAATCGCAAATCGACGCGCAGGAGGCAAAGAACCTCAAAAAGGCTTCCAATCTTTCCGACATTGCCGACAAGACAGCAGCCCGAACAAATCTCGACGTTCCGCAAAAGCGCGACTTGTTCAAGTATATGAAGTGCGGAATATGGTCTGACACTTCATTGTCCGTCCCCTCGGAATACGGCGCAACGCTCGGCGACGACTTCGTGGCGGGAAATTGCTCGACATTCCTTACAATTTATTTGCCCGAACCGACAGCATATTATACGCAACTCTACGCCGTTTCATACGCAGACAGCGGAATGTTCACGCCCGAAATTTCCGCAGACGGCAATACGCTGAAGCTCGGCTACATCTATCAGGAAAGCGAAAGCGGCGGTTCGGAAATGGTCGATCGGACGGCGGCGATTTCAAAGGCAATCGAATACGGCGACAGAATCGCGCTAACCGTCGACGGCAGGAATTTCAAGCTATACAAGGGCATCGAGCTTGTCTCCTCGGGCGTAATTCCCGACGAACTTTCCATCACGGGCGCGTCTTCGTTCTTGGGTTGGAAGGGCTTGAAGCAGGTTATGGCGTATTCGAATTCGCTCCTGTTGCCGCTTACGGCAAGCGAGGGCAAGACCGCGAAAATCAACTACTCGATTGAGGATTTCGCAAACGGCAATTTTCCACCGAAAGGCATTCTGAACCCGCGCTATAATTATTTCAGAAGCACGTTCGCAAGCTCGTTTACGCGCAATAGTTCGCATTCGAAGGGCGTAGGCGGCGCGGAAATCGGAGGCAAAAAGAATGTGCTGAAAATTTCGCTCGTGCCCGACACCTACAACGCGACGCACGAATACGAGCTTCCCACAAAGTATTTTAGCGGCAACGGAATGCTCCACAAAATCAGGTTTTCGATTTACCTGCCGACGACAAACCCGAACATCACGAAAGTCCAGCTGAGGCTCGGCAGCATTGCGCCCGCAAGCGCAGGGACGATAGTTTCAAAGACCGACAACATCGACAAGTCGGGCGTGATTTTACCAAAGGACGAGTGGCAAACCGTGGAAATGATACTCACGCTCAAATGGTCGGGCGCGTTCAAGCTCTATTTGTATAAGGGGAACAACTCATACTTCAAGCTCGAGGAGGAATCGACCGACGCGGTTTATCTGCATTCGATTACCTGCTCGTGCTTGCAGGGCTTCGAGGGATTTTTCTACGGCGCGGGGAATTCGGGATTTTGGAAGAACCACGGCGCGTCGAGCAGGGACTTGGCGTTTTACGGGTGGTCGCTGCCGTTCGAGGGAAACGGAAGTTATACAAAGCACATTGCGGTTTCGTCGTTTTCGAGCACGACGTATCTCTACGCGGAGGGCTTCCCGACGGGCTTGGAGCTTTCGCAGATTGTCCTGCGCTTCGATTCGGAGCTGCCCGACACGTCAAGTGCCGAAGACGAAATCCAGAAAAACGTCTTTCGACTCAGGACGAACGACGACACGGTTTGCGAGGAGCAGCTTCCCGCGATTCCCGCCAACAGGCCGTATTACATATACCCCAAGCGCGGACTTCCCGAACTCTACTATTCGCTGGAAGTCGCGCCGATGTATGCGTGCAACTGCGGCGGCTCGGTCGATTTAATTTTCACAAAGGTTAGTTAATATGGATAAATATATCACAAAAATCACTCTCGGCGAAGACGCGAACGACTTCGCGCAAATTGTCGGCGTTTTGGGCTTTTGCGGCAACCGCTACATCTGCCAAGCGCTCGACGGCGATTCAAACATTATGCACTCGCAGACCTTCTCACTTCCGAAAAATATCGACGGGCTTCCCGCCAACGATTCCGCATTGAAAGCCGATGTCCTGAAATCGTGGAAGTCGGAAGAGCTCAAACGCCGCAAGGCACAGGGGGAGGCGTAGAAATGGGAACAATATCGGCATTATGGGACAGCGGCGTTCTGGGCGCGATGGCTACAATGGTCGTCACGACGCTTGGGCAGCTTTCCGCATTGAACAACCAGAAGTTTACGGCGGTTCTGGACACTCTGCAAAAACAGCAGTCTTCCGACTCGGCGGTTCACGATTCGGCGTTTGTTAGAAGCGGAGACAAGGGCGCTGTCGTCAGGCGCATTATGCTTTTTATGGCATTCTTCGTGCTGGCGGTATGCCCGTTTATCTTCGCATTTTTCGGAGACATTCCGATAGCCGTTGAAACCGTCCAACAATCGGGAGGTTGGCTTTGGGGGCTTGTCCCTGAAAAAGAGTCGTTCGCCGTCGCCTACATAAACGGGTTCTACTTGGCTGATGTTTGGAAAGAACTTATGGCAAACTTGATTTCCGCTTACATAGGTGCGGGCATAACGAGAAAGGCGTTTACACTCGGCAAATGAACGAAGTCTTTGAAAAGGAAATCGAGCACATTACAAAACGCTTGGAAACCCTCGAACACACAGTCTACGGCAACGGACATAAGGGACTGAAAGCTGAACTAATCGAACTCAAAACCGAAATCGAAACCTTCAAAAAAATTGCCGTCTGGCAAGTGGGCATCCTCATCGCCATCCTCTGCGCCGTTCTGAAGATTCTGATTTAATGTAAAGTCCCCGATACGGGGCTTTTTTTGTCAAGAAAGCCTTTCAATTATGAATTTTGTTATGGTACCTTGGTAAAGACATAGTTTTTTGTAATTTTGTCTTGAGAAATTATTGAATTTTTCTACCGTAAATAGATGTAAATAGGTGGGTGTTTCGATGTTTCTATTTCCAGCAAGCGATTATTTAAAATCTCCCTTGAATTATATAGGAGGGAAATACAAACTGTTACCCCAAATACTGCCATTGTTTCCCAAAAATATCGATACTTTTGTTGATTTATTTGTCGGGGGAGCTAACGTGGCGATAAATGTAGATGCCAAAACAATATTATGCAATGATAATTTAATTTTTTTAATTGCATTGTATAATGAATTTAAAAATAGTAAAATCCCAGCTATATTTGACTATATAAAAAATCGTATCTCTGAATTTGAACTTTCGGACAAAAATGAATTAGGGTTTAAAGCTTTGAGGTCCGAATACAACAGAACAAAGTCACCATTGGACTTGTTTGTTCTTTTGGCATTTTCGTTTAATCACCAAATTCGATTTAATTCTAAACATGAATTTAATACTCCGTTTGGCAAAGAAAGAAGTTCATTCAATCCTGCAATGAGCAAAAATTTAAAGTCTTTTTTAAATAAACTTTATTCATCTAATATCTATTTCACATGTAATAATTTTGATGAATTTAACTTTTCATCTTTGTCTAAAAACGATTTTGTATATTGCGATCCGCCGTATCTAATTACATCTGGAACATATAACGATGGGAAACGTGGGTTTACGGGATGGGGCAAAGCAGAAGAATACAATCTTTTGCGAATATTGGATTCATTGAACAATTCAAATATTAAGTTTGCGTTGTCTAATATTCTTGAACACAAGGGAATATGCAATTGTATATTAAAAGATTGGCTGTCAGAACGCCCATATAATGTTCATTATATGAAATCAAATTATAAAAATTCAAATTATCATTCCAAAAACCTAAATAAAGGCGCATCTATTGAGGTCTTAATTACAAACTATTAGAACAATGAGATTTATCCAAAAAGTTTTGAATCGCCCAAAAGAAAATCGAAAACGTTCATAATTATAATGCCGTTTTCGTTTTGGTATGTCGGAGCAATTCCGCCGACAATCACCATTTTTTGGAAGCTGTCGTTTATATTTTGCAGAGAACGCAACTCCTGCTCGATTTTATCTTTCGTGGACAATTCCAGTGCCGATTGAATGTAGTAGCGTTTGAAGCCAGAATTGCAGACAAAATCGACCTCAAAATACTTCCGTTTGCTTGTTCCGCTTGAATCTTTTATATTTACGGTGACTTGCCCGACATCGACCGAATATCCGCGCATACGCAATTCGTTGTAAATCATATTTTCCATTAGGTACGATTCCTCCGACTGTCGAAAGTTTATTACTGCGTTGCGGACACCCAAGTCTTCGAAGAAATATTTCGATTGCGTGCCGATATACTTGCGCCCTTTTATGTCGTAGCGTGTAGACTTTTCGACAAGAAAGGCGTCTTGCAACATATCAAGATAATTCTTTATCGTGGCGTTTGAAATCTTACTTTTCTTTTCCGAATTGAACGTGTTTTGCAGCTTGGTTGTGTTCGTCAGTCCGCCGATTGACGACGCGACAACTCGAACCAATTCCTCCAAGTCCTCATCGTTTCTGATTCGGTATCGCTCCTTTATATCCACAAGGTAGGTGTGCAAAAACAAGTCTTTCAAGTAGTCTTCTTTCTGCGACGGCGATTTCATCGAAACCGTTTGCGGCAAGCCGCCGTAAGCCATGTATTCCGTCAGCGCGGCGGTTCTGTCCGCTTGCGGATTGGCGGAACGAAACTCGGCGAATGACAACGGGCGAATACGCACTTCGTCGCCGCGCCCCCTAAATTCAGTAATCACGTCTTTCGAAAGAAATTTCGCATTGCTGCCCGTCACATAAACATCGGCATTCGGTCTTTTCAAAAGACTGTTTAAAACGTCTTCAAATTCCCCCGCCATCTGGACTTCGTCTATCAATATATAATAGACTCCATCTTTAGACATCTTTTTGTCGATGAAATCCAAAAGCGTATCGGGATTGCGAAAATCCTTATTCCGTCGGTCTTCAAGGTCAACGGCTATTATGTGGTCGTCGTCAACGCCACTTTGCTTTAAATGCTCGCGAAAAATGGAGAATAAAAGGAAAGATTTTCCACAACGTCGCATTCCGGTGATAACCTTAATCATTCCGTTTTGTTTGCGGTCGATAAGCTTTTGAAGATATATGGGGCGCGCTATATTCATTTTTATCTACTTTAAATTTCTGCGTATTTACGCAATTTCTTAGAAAATAAACGGCAATGTTAGGGATAAATCAAGCTTTTAATTTAAAATTATGCGTAAATACGCAAAAAATTAAAGTATATCTCTAATAAAAGGGAAAACATGCGGCAGGGAATACCCCGCCGCCCGAAAGTCTACTTTTGAATTAACTCAGCAAACCGCAACAACTGTCCGCTTTTGGGCAGCTTTGACAACATTTCCATGGTTCTAAACGACAATCTCTCGTTGGTTTCGGCAAGCTTGCTTGAAAGGATTTTCTCAATCACTTTGGCGTTTAGCCGTTCCAAAAGCTTCAATTTTCGGCAAACCATCGGAACACTCACACCCGAAAGTTCGGCAATTTCCGCCATTGTTGCGCCTCTTTCAATCTTAGCCTGCCAAGCAAAAACCGTATGCAGCCAATGCCGTTTTTGCGGCTTATATTCGCGCGGCTTGTGGTTTTGCTCGTAGTTTTCGGAAGCGATTTCAAACGGAGCGACAATCTTCCAGTCGCTGCGGCCTTTTGCAGTATCTACCTCAAAGTCGATGTCAAGAACCCCAAGTTGGGGCAGGTATTCCCGCGTTGGAACGATTTTTAGCGAAAATTTGCGCTTGTATTTGCTCTGTGTCTTCGCTGCTAACGTCAGCTTTTCAATGGCGCCTCGTGCCAACGCCTTTTTCTCCTCCGCAGTTAATTCGTTTTGGACGGAATCCATATCGGCAAGCGCCGCCTTTGTTTGAAGATCGCCCAAGTCGGTATCGTGGTTGAATAGCTCCGTCTCCTTGGCAATTTCGGAGAGTCGTGCGGCAAGTTTTTCAACCTCTTCGGAAAGCTTTTGCAGCTCGTCAGCCATCATCTTGCGCAGAACTTCGTTCCCCACAACTTCACCAAAAAGCTTTACCTTTTCGCGCAATTTTCGTTCTTTGTCGCGCTTTAAATTGGCAAGTTCTTTCTGCTCTTTGAGTAGTTCGCTCTCGTATTTTTGCGAGCTTTCGCGAATCTCCTTCAACGAAATTCCCCTCGTTACCGCGTAGCCGATTGCCGAAAACACGACCGACTCCAACACGCTTTTGGCAATGCCCGTTTTGCACATTCGGGCGGTTCGCTCCCGATTTTTTGCGGAGCAAATGTAGTAATGGTAAAGGCTGCCGTCTTTGTGCCGCTTGCCCGACGCGCCGCAGGTCATCGCCGCCCCGCATCCGCAAAACAGTTTGCCTTTCAGAATGTGCGAATTACACGCCATAATTTGCGGTCGCAACTTTTGTGGTTTCGGAGCCAACACTTTGCAGGCGGTCTCCCAATCCGCTCTGCTTATGATGGCTTCGTGGAGTCCCTCGAAAAGTTCGGTTTTCTTTCGGCTTACGTAGCCCGCGTAGACGGGATTTGTCAAAACCCTACGAACGAAGTTTTCGCAATATCTGTTCCCGCCGTAGATTCTGCCGTTTCGCGTTTTGTGTTCGGGAACTGTTCCGTATTTTTTCAGCATAATGGCGGCGATTTCGGCAGGTGTTTTACCTTTCACACACAAGGCGAACATTTCGTGGACGTGAGCCGCCGCTGGTGGGTCGATTACAAGCGTGCACTTTTTCTCTCCGCAGTTATACCCCAGCGGAGGATAGCCGCCCGCGTGATATCCTTGTTTCAAAAGTTCCAGATGCTTGTCGCACACGCGTTGGGCGTTCTGTTCCCGCTCAAATTGAGCAAAGCCTACCATCATATGGCGTTGAATGTGCCCCATCGGGGTGTCGTCGGGATTGGCATCGTTCGTATATATAATAGAGACGTTCAACCCCCTGAGTTCGCTTTCAAGTGTTAGGTAGTCCAAGCCGTCGCGGCTGACGCGGTCAAGCTTGTATGCCAGAACGCAATCAATATCGCCCTGTTTGATGCGTTCAATCATCGCCTGCATTCCGGGGCGTTTCATATTTTTACCCGACCGCCCAGGATCGCTGAATATTTGCACAAGCTCGATTTCGGAATGGGTTTGGGCATAGTAGACGATAATCGCCTTTTGCGTGTCAATGCTGTTAAATTCCCTGCCGACTAGCTGGTTTTTCGTGCTTACTCTGGCGTATCCGACAGCGCGGACTTTTTTATTTTCCATCGCGACCTCCTTTTACACGCCTGAGAACCGCGTAGCGGGTTATGCGAGAGCCGACAAGCTTTACGGGCTCGCACGCCAAAATTTGCGAACATATTTTTCTTTGCCTGCGATTTATTGCCGCAAGAAAGATCGACTTTATGTATGAAGATTCTTTCATGCATAGAAGCCTAGGAAGCCCCATGCAAAAATCTTCCATTGCCAAAATATCGTTGACCATATGGAGACGTTTTTGCCGCTCAAAATTTACAATATATTGCAGTGCACAATATTATGCAAACATTCCTTCCCATTCAACAACTACCCCCCCCCAATCATTTGATGAAAATGGAATTTTACGTTGAACGAGATTTTATCCAGAGATGGAGAGAAAAAAAGGGGGGTAGTTAGAGTTAAATCGTGGACACTAAAAATGTCATCCACCTAATAGGGGTTTAGTGTAGAGCGTCCCCCGTCAAAGTATCTTCAACACCAACAACCGAATCAAATCTGAATAACTACTCCCGCGTTCCCAAGCAGACAACAGAACGGCTTGCTTCCACCAAATTTACCCAATCTACCACAACCGACCGAGAATTTTAACACCAAGCGTTAAATCACACCAACCATAATTTTTGACCCAAAATTTTTCGCAAGATAGACGCTTTTACGCCAACTCCATTTCAACCCATCCGCCAACACCCACAACTCATCACACCTACGCGTGTTATGCCAAATGTTCTCTCCGCCAGTTTTTAAGCGTAAAAGGCAGATTTGCACTAAGTTGCGAATCTGCCTTTTCTTGTATCCGCCCGCGCAAAAATATAAGTATATGCAAAACAGGGTTCAACATAAAACCAAATGGCACGAAAACAGCAACTGCCCTGCAACAGTGTCTCGGACATTTTAAAGTGGCGATGCTTTTAAAAACATATTTAATCATTTATAAAAATCTTGACGTTTCTTTATATCAGAAAAGAAATCATCAAGATTATTTACCCTAATAAAAGGATTTGCTAAACTTGTTTTTTTCATATTTTCAATATGTTTACAAAAATATTTTTGAGATTCTGGATCGGTATCACACATAATACAGTTTCGCTTTTCCTCGATACATACGCGACCAGTTGTACCGCTACCTGAAAAAAATCTAACACAACAGAATCGGGATAAGATAATGCTTTGATTAATCTTCTAATAACCTCCAGTGGTTTTTGGGTCGGATGGCCGACTCGTTCTAATGAATTACCATTCAGTCGCCCTATTTCCCATACGTTTGTAGGATTCTTACCCTTCATAACATTTTCAGGGATTAATCGTTTATCTTTCAATGCAAGTTCCAAATCTTTTGGTGAATATTTTAGACGAACAGCATCTAAATCAAAGTAATACTTATCTGTTTTTGTGAACCAAACAATTTCTTCATGGCGATTTGCAAAATATCTATGAGCGGACATTCCATTTTTATAATACCAAATAATCGTATTTACAAGACGCCATTTCGTATGATGTCTACAATAATAAATGATTTCAATTAAGTCTCCTCTACGATCATCTTGGAATTGTGTTCCTCCAAAAATAACCATACTTCCATTTTTTGACAAAACTCGATAAGATTCATTTATCCATTTCGACGCCCACTCCATATAGTTGTCATAAGTATCCCAATCGGCCAAATCTAAATTATATGGTGGGTCAATCAATATCAATTGAACAGAATCATTAGGTAATGTTCTTAGAAGTTCCAAACAATCTTTGTTGAGAAGAATACAATTCGTATGGTCTGGAGATTTAAAATCAACACTAGACTTATGCTTAATATTATTCTTATTCATTCGGTTTATTGCCATTAAACCAGAATTACTGTGCGACTTGTTGTGAATAGCCATATTTATTTTGTGAGTTGTTTAAACAATTCGGAGGCTAACATCTTAATTGAAGTTTCCGCTATTTCCAGCATAATTGGAAGCATTTTAGATTCATTCCAATGTCCACCTTTACCTTCGGTATAAATTGAAGCTGCTTGCAACATAATAGTTTGATTATTTGATATTACAAATTTGTTTTTACATAGATTCTTATTTATTGGCATTCCATAATTTGCGGATGTGAGCCTATCTAATCTATTTAGAGAACCTGTATTATAGATAATCTTCAACTCTTCGCCATTTGGCCTTTTCACGGTAATATTTTCGGTGAGAAAATTAGAACCTTCCAAAAAGAGAACATAAGGGAAATATGCTTCTTTAAGCATGAGATTAGCAATTTCAGATATATTCTTATGGGAACGCTCTATCGCGTTTCCTGCGACCATAAAATCTTGGTTATCTTTTACCCCTACTTTTATACCTTTTTGTATGTTCTCTATATCTTTTCCTTGATGTTTGGCCTCTGAAACAAGAACTACTCGCCAACACCCATTATCGTCTTTTACTTCTATCAATCCACCGTCGGGTTTTATATTTGAATCTGGTACAAACAAAGTTCCCCCTAAATCCTTATCAAGTTCTTGTAAAGCTTTGTTTATTTCCAACTTACTTACGCTTGTTCTGTAGCGGAAAGAAAGTGTAGGATATTTCTTCTGTAGCTTATTTAAGGCTATTCTTGATACACTACTGACTAAGTTATCATGAGATTTTGCTTCATCTCCAAAAATACCGATAACACCCTTATTTTCTTTTTGTTGTGATGTTAACCTATTCGACTGGTTCTTTTTTTGCCATACTCAAACTCCTTCAATATTACATAACCTAAATAGATTAGAACTTTACAAGATATATTTCAAGTCTTCTCTTTATTTTAATAAAATTGACTGGAATTATACTTGTAAAAAAGTTGGCTATATGCTCTTCATATAGTTTTTAATCCCAATCCAAGTTTTTCTATAATATCAATAAATCTTGATACTTCTTGTTTGTTTACAATAAGTCTTTGCCCTACTTTAACCGAAAAATCATTGACTCCATTCATATATTTTTCGTCAACAATTCCCATATTATGTTCCAATAGGTGTCTACGTTTAAACATAATCTCCAGAAATTGTAATTCTTCTTTGGAAATATAATCTAAATATGAATGCCCAGTATATTTATCATACAATTCATTCCCTCTTCTTATAATTTGAAAATCGTTTACACGTATAGGATCTTGAGTGAAGTTTTTTAATATTGTTTCAGCAAATTTCTGAAAACATGAAACGACTTCAGATATACAATGTTCCAAAATAGATCTGGAAAAATCAATTGCGACATTTCCTGTCATATTATTTAGGTCATGATAAAATATTTTTTCAAAATTTAACTTATGGCGAATTACAATAAGTGACTTTTCAAAGATATCTTCTATATTGTTTTCTCCACAAAACGGACAGAAAAAAGCAGACCCAATAACACTATAGGACTTTCCGCATTTTTGACATTTTATCTCTATATCCCACTCTTTGGGTTGTAAAATTGGATAATTTTTAAATATAGGACGTCTTTCTGGCTTATACGATATACTGATAATATCGTTCCTATTATGCCGATATTTGTTAAAAATAGCATTAAATCGATCGTGAATCCATTCTGTAGCTTGTTTGCGAATTCGATCATTCATCTCAGATATTTGTCTATCTGTAAACCATATTTTATTATTGTAAGATTCCGAATAACCACACATTGGGCAAAATATATTGCCTTTATGTAATTTGTAATCCGCTAACTTTATTCCGAAAATCAATCCACATTTAGGGCATTTTCTATCAAAATATCCTTTTGAATCAGCGCAAAATTCTATCTGAAAATTTAGGTCTTTAGATGCCATCTCTCTTTCTTTATCGCAATCTCAAAAATAGCAGATTTTTTTTGAACGTCAAGTTATAGACTCTTTTTTACTACATTAAACAATTACTTAAATAAGAATGAAACAACTAAATGCAACTGACGCTTGCCGTTAAAATTTGCTTGCTGGTAATAAACGACTTGTGAATTTCAGTGTATTCCCTCTCTCTCTCCGCGTTTTAAATTTCACACGAACCCGTGTGAAATTTTTTTTGCCCATTCGCCGCCAATCCGCTCCACAATGATCAGTGACAGAAGGTTTGAATAACGGGATATAGGGGGAGATTATGGAAGATTACGGGATAAACAAAGGGTTTGCGGGTGATTTTTACGCGTGGCACAGGTTTTGGCAAAATATGCCCGAAAAACTGGGAACGCCGTTGGCAGAACATAAGGCAAAACAGCGGTTTTAGCCGCAAAGCGTTGCCGTGGCAGGCCGACGTTTTGCGCCACACCTACGCCAGCTTTTTTGCCAAACGTTTTAAAGACCTGCCAAGGCTACAGCTAAACATGGGGCACAGCAACCAAATGCTTTTATGCAGTCGCTACATTAACATGCGCAACATTTCGCGCTTTGAGTCCGAAAAGTTTTTTAACTAGGGCTTTGCATTTTGCAGCAGCCAAAATTGCGGCGCATTTTTAAACGTCTTAAATTGTTCTTTTATTTGTTTTGTTTTTTCGCGCGAGAATGGTTCTTGGCGCAATTTCTTTTCTAGCTCGGCAACCTTTTGCGCATTGTTTTCGGCCTTTGCCTGTTTAAATTCGCTAAAAAGTTTTTTGCGCTCTGCCAAAAGCTTGTAGGCTTTTTTTGTAAGCTCTAGCTGGGCTGTTAGGCATTCGTTAGATGCGTTTTTTGAGTGAAAAGCAGCAGCCCTTGCCAAGTCAAAACATATAAAACTTGCGGTGTTCTTATTTTTGTGGCGAAAAATCACTGTGGCGATTTGCAATTTTTTATCTACGCAAATTGAAAAGTTTTTTTCGATTATATCGCAGGCAGACAAGTTGCCGTAATCTTTTGTGAAATTTTTTGAACTTTCGCATTTTACGCCTTCCGCCCAAACAATAAGCTGCCTTACAATAGGCGAATTTATTTGGGCTATGGCTTTTTTTGCAAATTCGGGCTTTTCGGAATCTGGCATATTTTCGGGATAGGCAATTTCTAAAGTTTCGCAAAATTCAAACTCGCCACCCTTTTGCCCCAAAAATTGCGCGGCATTTAGCGAAAAATACACAAGAAAAGACAAGGCAAACATTATAGCTTTCATGCAAAAAGCGTAGGGGCAAATGCGAGTTCTTGCAAGGTTTTTTGGGCAAACATACTAGCTTAATCTTGTTGACCAAGTTTTGCGGATATTAAGAATATATATTCCATTCCATGCAAAAAATTAAGATAGAAAGCACCCTGCACCAAATTTACCCGCAATTTTTAGAGCTTTACAAAAAAAGCTTCCCTATTTGCGAGCAAAGAACAGACGCCGAGTTGCAAAAGGCAATAGCCGACAAAAAATTTTCGCTTTTTTGCTATACGCAAAACCGCGCGCTTTTGGGGTTTGTGTCGTTTTGGGATTTTAAAAACTGCGTGTATATAGAGCACCTTGCAGTAAACGACACTATGCGAAACTGCGGCATTGGCGGCAAAATTATGCAAGATGTTTTGGCAGGCAGCCCCAAAATTTTTGTGCTTGAAGTAGACTATGTTGTAGACGAAATTTCGGCAAAAAGGCTGCGCTTTTACAAACGCTGCGGCTTTTTTGAAACGCCGCACAAGCACGCCCACCCAGGCTACGGCAATGGGCCAAAGTGCCCTATGGCAATTTTAAGCACCCAACGCCCAATAAGCGAAAGCGAGTATGCCGATTTTTACCACAGTTTGCTGACCATAGCAATGGGCTAACCCAAGCTAAACGCAAAAAAGCGGCTTTGCCCTTTTAAAGGCCGAGCCGCTTTGCATAGTATTTTGCGCTTTTGTATGCTAGGGTTTTACAAGCCTGTTGCCCTCAAAAACAAAGCCTTTAACTTTGTCTTTGTCTACAAACACCCCGGGGGTTTTCACCAAAGGCGATTCCACCCAAGTGTTGTTTACCACCTTTACATTGCTTGCAAACGCCACAAAGATAGAGCCCCTGTAGTCTTTTTCGTTTTTGCGCGGCGTTTTGGCAATAAACGTGTTGTTTGCAAACACAACATTGCCCGCCGACGAAACCGTTGCCATAACACCGTATGTGTCTATAAAGGTGTTGTTTTCGAACAAAAGCCCGTCTACAATCGGGTACATTGTTTGGTATTGGAACGAATTGCGCCTTGAATACGAGCCTATAAAAATATCCCTTGCCTTTTTGTAGTCTACAACGCCGTCGGGGCAGCCGTCTTCGAAAGTGCAGTTGCGTATTACTATGTTGTTTGCGCCAAAGCCCTCGCTCCACAAGTGGTTTGTGTAGCCCGACTCTATTTTCATGGCTCCGTGCTCGTTATGCTTAAAGCGGCAGTTTTCCAAAGTTACGTCGCTACACTCTATAATTACGCCCCTTGCCCTGTTGTCGTGGAAATAGCAGTTGCGCACAATCATATTCCTTGTGCCGAAATTGCGGTTGAACAAAACAAAGCCCGTGTTTTTCGCCTTTGGCAGTTTTCTGTCGAAGCAAAGCAAATATATGCCCTTTTTGGCGTCTATTTCTTTTCTGTCCACAATCCTGCCCGTATAGTTTGCCGGCGAAAAATCGTCGTGCCTTAGTTCCACATTTGCGCCCTTGTTGTAGGCGCTTTTTGTAAAGCCCATCATGCCGCGGGTCTGCAAAGTGTAGTCGTCTTTTCGGGTGGCGTATGCCGACTTGTCGTTAAAGTTAATGCAGTCGTCGGCGCCGAAAGAAATTTCACAGTTTTCCATCTTAAAAAAGCCCAATGTGTTGCTTATGTTGCAGTGGTCTGCCGTGCATGTTATGGCTCTGCGATGGGCATTTTTGGGCTTTACAATATTTACGTTTTTAAACTGCCAATACTGCTGGTAGTCGTAAACGGCCAAGGCAAAGCCGCAGCACGACCATATATTTACATTCTCAAGCGTAAGGTGCCTGTTGTTTTTCATGTGAATGCCGCCCATTGTATAGTAGTAGTGCTGCATTCTAAAGAACTGGCCTACCCTGTATTTTTTATGTATTTTGGGCAAATGCAGCCTAAGCAAATTGCCCTTTAGCCATTCCTTTTTCGGAACTATAACCTCGTTGCCTACGCCGAAATCGTAATATACGTCGAAAGACCCCTCCATGCCTACCGTCTGCGTTTTTTCGTTATACAGCGACAAATTTATTATTTTGCAGTCTTTTTTTGGGAAGTCGTCGTATTCGGTAAATTCGAAATCCACATACTTGTCTTTGCCTTTGTCGTTTATTGCAACAAGTTTTACAATGCTTGCCAGCGGCGACTTTTGCCAGTCCCAATCCATATTAAAGTTGTGCACTTTAATGCGTTGGCAGTTTTGTATGTTCATATTGTTTACTTTGCCGTTTGTTTTGTAGTAGACAAACGTAGAGCCGCCGCCGTCGAATTCGAAGTCGCTTATACCCTTCATTTCAACCGACTTTTCCTCGTCGAAATAATAGGTGCCCCTGTCTAAAACAAGCTTTGCCGCCCCTATTTTTTTGCAGTGGGCTATTGCATTGTTCAGTTTTGTAATCAAATCTTTTTCGCCCGCTTTTACGCCGAAATCGGCGGCGTTAACCGTTGCGCCCTTCGGGTTGTTTGGCATATCGACAACAAAGTCCCTTGCGCCCGTAGGCAATGTTTTGCGGTTTAGCTTGTAGGGCTTCGGGTTTTTTGTTGCGGCATAAAAGGTCTCTATTTTGCCCTCTTTAATTTCTATATCCTTAACCTTTGCCGAAATTTTACCCGCGGCGTTAAAGGATATTTTAAAGTTTGCGTCGCCGTCGCCCGTAAAAAATTCGGCGCGTCGCGGCAAAAATTCGCCGTCGCTATCGTGCTGCGAAATGTCCATTACCAATTCGGGTTTTTTATTGGGCGCAATCTTCCAAATAAAAATCTGCAAACGGCTTTTGCCCTTAAGCGATTTTACGTCGGAAAGCATATTAAAAACATAGTGCGTGTTCGGCTTAAATTTTACGGGCTTTGTTTTAAACATAACGTCGTATTCTTTTGCCGACTTTTCGTTTGTGGCAAAAATCTTGCCGTCTTTAAACTCGGCAAAATCTGCGGTTTCGTACATTTGCGGGCATAGGTATGCAGACTCAACCGCCTTTTTTTCGGCGGCAATATCCGCCTTTTGCAAATCGGAACACCCCATGCAAAGCACCGCAAAAATTGCGGCAACAAACATTTTTTTAAGCTTAAATATTTTCATACACGACCAGAGTTTGGGCTAAAAATTTCCATTTGCAACAAAAAACGATTAATCTGCCTATTTATCAGCTTTATTGGCAGTTTTGCATGTGGCTTTTTTTTGGAAAAAACTATCCATAAAATTGCGAAAAACTTTCGCTTTTAGCTTAAAAAGTTTGGGGTTTGTGCGAAATAACACAAAAATTTTTTGTAAAACCAACAAATAAAAATTTTGTTGCCATTGTGCCTGCCATTAAAAAAATTTCGGGCATGCTGAATATTTCTTTATGCAGGTACGATTGCATTTTAGGCGAGCTGCTTTTAGCCGCCCAAGACTGTGCATTATGCGGGCTTTGGATTGCCGACGAAAAACACTACCCTTGCAATTTGAAAGGCCTTCCCGAAAAAAATTCGAAAATATTGAGCCTTTCAAAAAAATGGCTGGATATTTACTTTTCGGGCAAAGAGCCGAATTTTAAGGTTCCAATTAAGATGTCGGGCACGCAGTTTCAGCTAAAAGTTTGGAAGCTTTTGCAGAAAATTCCCTACGGAAAAACAACAACATACGGCCGCCTTGCCGAAGAAATCGCAAAGGAATGCGGCATAAAAAAGATGTCGGCACAGGCCGTGGGCAACGCGGTCGGCAAAAACAATATTTCTATTATAG
This sequence comes from uncultured Opitutales bacterium, assembly GCA_934613415.1. Classification (GTDB taxonomy): domain Bacteria; phylum Verrucomicrobiota; class Verrucomicrobiia; order Opitutales; family Intestinicryptomonadaceae; genus CAKUIA01. The sequence continues at coordinate 416,234 of CAKTSY010000002.1, read as the reverse complement.
TTCCCTGCCACAGGGTGATGGGTGCAAACTGCAACCTTACGGGCTATGCCGGCGGCTTGGAAAACAAAATAAAGCTGCTTAAAACCGAGCATATAGACACAACGCACTTTACAATGCCAAAAAAAGCGCGCAAATAAACTTTGCACGCTTTGAATGTTTTTTAATGCTTTTGGGTAATAAGCTTATTTGGTTTGGCGCACAACCCTAAACCCTACATTGCCGTAGGCCGAATTTGCATCGCGCGTTTCGTCTCTATATTCGGTTCTGCAACTCATTCTGGGCGAATCGAATGCGCCGCCTTTTACCTTTATTTGCGTTTTGCCGTTTTTGCTTACACAAGTAGAAGTCATTTCCCAGCAGTTGCCCCACATATCTATTGCGCCGCTTGCCGAAAGCGTTTTCGAGTATGCAAACACATTGCTTAGCGACTTTTGAACGCCGCAGTTAAAATCGGCGTCTTTGGGCATGTGGCCCGCGGCATATTCCCATTCCGTTTCGGTTGGCAAGCGGTATGTTGCGCCTTTGTCTTTTTCGGAAAGCCAGATGCAATATTTTACCGCAGTTTCGTACGAAACGTTTACAACGGGCAAATTTTCCTTACCCGAAGCAACTGCGCCGTTTTGCCAATCTTTTGGAGCTTTTGCGTTTGTCGCCTTTACAAATTCTGCAAATTGCGCGTTTGTAACGGGCGTATAGGCAATGTTAACGTTTTGCGCCGCGCCCAACACGGGCAAAAATCCGCCGCTTACACTGCGGGCGTTAGGCCTTAAGCGGGGGTCTGTAAAACGGCGCATACTTTGCTCTATGCGGTTTTGGCGGTCTTTAATAACGTCGCTTACAATCTCCTCCATCTCGGCTATTTTGCTTGCATGTTTTGCCGTTTTTTTCAATTCCTGCAACTTTGCCTGCTTGCGCGCAATAACGGCGTCGTAGTTAAGCTCTACCTGCTTTTTAAGCGCGTTGTAATTTTCCTTTGTGGGGTTTTTGCGATATGCCGCAATCAGCTTTTTTGTGGCTTCGTTTAGTTGCGGGCGCTCCTTTTCTATTGTTGTGCTATATTTAAACTGCTTTGCCTCTTTGTTGATTTGCCCTGCAAAAGCGCAGCATGCAAAGACAGAAACAACCGCGAACAATACATATTTTTTCATCTTCATATAAAAACCTTTTTATTTTTTTGGGATTGGTTTATGCCCAATAAAACACCCAATAAACAAAAAGGTTTCGTAAAAAGCAAAAAAACTATTGGCAGATTTTCCGTATCTCTTTTGCAGGAACGCCGCCAACTATTGTGTTTGCTGGAACGTCTTTTACAACAACTGCCCCTGCGGCCACAATGGCGTTGTCGCCAATATTTACGCCCTGTAAAATTGTGCTGTTAGAGCCTACCCACACATTTTTGCCAAGCGTTATAAAAGCCGGAATTGTATATTGCCTTTGCTCGGGCAAAATGCCGTGGTTAAGCGTTGCAAAAACAACGCTGTGGCCAATTTGGCAGCCGTCGCCAATGCTTATGCCGCCGTGGTCTTGAAACTGGCAGCACGCGTTTATAAAAACGTTTTTGCCAATCTTTATATTTTGCCCAAAGTCGCTGTAAAAAGGAGGGAATACCCTAAGGATTTCTTCTACCTTATACCCGAACAACTCCGACAAAATTTCCCTAATTTCGCCTTGCGTTTTGTATGCCGAATTAAGCTTAAAAGTAATGCTGCGCGCCCTTTCGCTTGCCTTGTTCATAAAGGCAAAAATTTCGGACGTATTAAGCGGTTTTTGCAGTTTTACATAATCTAAAAATTCCTTAAGCTCCATAGTTTGTTTTCTTGAATTTTTGTTTTCGCAATATGGTACAAAAAATTTTCAAAGCTGTAAATAGTTGTTCCTTTCAAAAACTTGCCTTTTTGTGCCTTTTTCCAAAATTTGGCGCGCAAAAAAAGCGGCATATCAAAAAAAAACGGATATGCCGCCAAGTGTACCCAATTTTTTTAAATTATTTTGTGGCAAACTCCATAGTTACAACGCACTTTACGTCTTTCTCGCAGGTAGTAGTATCGTAGGTGCCCCAATCGCTTGTATTGGTCGAAAGCGGGGGAGTGATTTGAAATACGCCCTGCGAGGCCGAAATTACGCCGCCCAATTTAGAACCGCTGCCCGAAACCAGTTTTTGCGCCCTTTCCTTTGCGTTGGCGGCGGCTTTTTCAAGCAACTGCATTTTAAGCGATTCAAGCTTTGTATAGAAGTAGCTTGTTCCGTTGTCATATGCCGAAACGTTGTTTTTAAGCAATTCGCCAATACACTCGGAAAGTTTTTTTGCCTGCTCCAAAGTTTTGGGCTTAAACGAAAGATATATTGAAGCGGTATATCCTTCTATTTCGTTTGTCTCTTTGCCGTCAACTTTTTTGTAGGTTGTAAACCAACGGGTTGTGCTAAATTCCACATTGCCCAGTTTGTTTTTTGCAAAAAGCTCTTTTGCCAAAGCGGCGTGCTTTTCCACCTGGCAAACCGCCTCTTTTATTGTGGGTTTTAGTTCACCGTCTAGCGAGCCCGACCACGCCATAGCGTCGCTTTGCACGCGTGCAACAGCCGTTCCCTTTACCCTTACCCCGCTACCATTGCGCAAAACAATGCTAGGTTTAACCAAAATTGCAGCACACGCTATCAAAGCGAGGGCAACTACCACCGAACAAAATATAACAGTTTTTTTCATACGCGAGAGTTTCTACCCAAGCGATTTGCCCACATCAACAAAAAAATTAAATATTTTTAACTTATTTATATGCAATATGTTAAAAAACTCACTCTAAAATTTTGCAGCCTCAAATTTTAGACGTTAAAAACCCGAAAAAAGCTTCTATAACGTGGGTTATTTTTTGGATAAGTTTTGAATATAAAACATTTATGCGCAAAATTTCCGCAACCTTTCGCCGCAGCAAATCAGCCGCAAAGCAAGCAATAAACAAAGCCGCGCAAGCAAACACAAATTCAAAAAGAAACCATTTTGAACCCATATAATCTTTTAAAGGGAAAATATATTGCCAGATAATCTCTTTAAGCAAGGGGTGTTCGTGTATTATGTAAACCGCAAAAACCGATTTTGCTACATAGTTTACAGAATGTGAACTAATCTGCAATCTGCTAAACACCGCAAATATTGAAAGCGACAATACAACCATAAAAAAGCTGTAGTTTGCCATAGGATACGATGCTGCTTTAAGCAAAAGCCTTTGACCAAACACAACGGCCAAACATATTGCAAGCAAGGTAAATGAAACCGCACAAAAAAGCGTGCAAATATTTATGCAAAGCGGTCGCTTTTCAAGCATCTTTATTTTATGTTTCTTAACAAATGCGCCGAGCAGATATAGGAAAACAAAAGTGACAATAGCAGAAGTATCGGAAACAAAAAGCATTGGTCTTATGCAAACATATAAAAAACCAACTACCAAAAGCGTCTTGTAAACCTTTTCGTCTATATTGTCGATAACAGCGTTTAACAGTGCTGACATTGCATACAATATTGCGTATGCCGTTATAAACCAATATGTCCACATAGATATCGGAAAACGCACTTTAGAATGTCTTTGCCAGAAAATGTAAGGGGCAAATTAAACCATTTGACTATTACGATATAAACCAACAGCAACGAAACCGAATATAAAAATACAAACACAAACAAATTTACCAGCCTTGAAAGCTTAAACTGTTGCCCGCAAAGGAAATATCCCGAAATCAAAATAAAGCAATCCACGCCAAATTCGCCGCCAAGAGTACATAGTTTTGCAAACAGCGCGCTCGCCGAAGGCATCATATAATCTATAGACCGTATATCGCACCCGTGGAATGCAACGTGCGAAATAATAATGCTGAAAATGGCAAGAAGCCGCAACAATTCGAAATTGCTTTGGCGAGCTAGGGTGTTTTTGTTGTACATAGAAAACAAATTTAGAGTGCAAGCTTGTGTTATAGTTTTCGCATTTCACCGGCAAATTTTTAAAAATGCAATAAATAATTGCGCCATAGATTGCTTGCATTGTAAAGTGCAATTTTGCATACTTATTATAAGTATTATGAAAACTTTGCTACAGGTAAATACGGTTGGCAACTGCGGCTCTACGGGAAAGATTGTAGAAAGCATTGGCGTTGCAGCCCAAAATCTCGGCTGGAAGGCAATATCGGCATTCGGCAGAAAAGAAAGAATTAGCCGGCTGAAAAAAGCAAAGTTGGCAAGCAATGCCGAAATTTTTGCAAATGTTGCTTGGACACGCTTTTTCGACAGCGATTCGCCGTTTTCCAAACTTGCAACAAAGCGTTTAATTAGCCTTATAAAAGCCGAAAAGCCCGACATAATACACCTTCACAACCTGCACGGATATTATTTAAACTGCCCCGACTTATTCGAATTTCTTTTAAAAATCGACACCCAAGTTGTTTGGACTTTGCACGATTGCTGGTCGTTTACGGGGCATTGCGCGCATTTTGACAACTGCAAAAAGTGGCAAACTCTTTGCCACAACTGCCCCAAAAAGCACGACTACCCAAAATCGCTTTTGTTCGACAATTCAAAAAACAATTTTCTATGCAAAAAGCGTTTTGCGCAAAATGCAAAAAATCTTACAATGGTGCCCGTTTCGCACTGGCTAGACAATCTTCTTAAAAAGTCGATTTTTTCAAACCGCGAAAGCGTTGTAATACACAACGGCATAAACACCAAACTTTTTGCACCGCAAACAGACTTAAAAAATATAAAAGCAAAGTTTGCCTTGCCCGATAAAAAAATAGTTTTGGGCGTTGCCAATGTGTGGAGCCAAAGCAAAGGCTACAACGATTTTATAAATCTTGCCCAAAGGCTAAACGACGCGCAAATAGTTTTAGTGGGCGTAAATAAATCCCAAAAAAGCGAGCTGGCAAAACACAATATAATAGGCATAGAACGTACCGAAAACCAAGCTGAACTGGCAAAGCTATATTCGATTGCCGATGTATTTGCAAACCCGACCTACCTTGAAGCTCTTGGAATGGTGAATCGCGAGGCGATTTCGTGCGCAACACCAGTTGTGTCGTACAACACGGGCGGTTGCCCAGAATCTATAAACGCTAAGACGGGGATTATAGTTGAACAAGGCAACTTAACCGCCTTGTTGAATGCAATAGGCGAAATATTAAAAAATGGCAAATCTAACTACGCCGAAGCTTGCCGAAAAAAGGCACTTGCCGAATTCGACGAAAAAGACAGGTTTTTAGACTATATAAAACTTTACGAAACTTTGTTGGGCAAATAATAGCGCGCGGCGCATCTACAATGCAAAAACAAGCGGGCCTGCAACTATTAAAAGCCCGCCTACAAGCGTTTTGCAGCTTAAAGGTTCACCCAACACAACAACGCTAAGCTTGTCTACAGGGGCAACTTTAGAGGCATCGCCCAACTGCAGCGCCTTAAAGTAGAACAACCACGATGCCCCAGTTACAAAACCCAGCAACACCAAAAAAAGCATGGTGTGCCAGCTTATTGCCGAACCGGATTTTAGCGGCACGGTGCAAAGGGCAATGCCCCATGTAAAGGCCAAAATAACGGTTGTTCTTACGGCCGTAGCCAAATTGGAATTTACGTTTTATACGCCGACTTTTGCCAATATGGCGGTAAGCGCCGCAAAAAACGCCGAAAGCAATGCATATATTTGCCACATATCTTTTTTTAATGAATTTTTTGCGCCTTAGGCGGGCAAACGCAACAAAAAAAATGCGCACCCTAAAAGAGTGCGCATGAAGATTGTTCAACAGATAAAAATCGTACCAAAAAAGGAAATTTTAGAATACAACTTCAAGCCTTGCGCCCGCTACATATACTGCGCCGCAGTCGTCGCGAGTTGCCGGGTTAAAGTAAATTTGGAAATCGGGCTGGAACGAGATTGCGGGGGTAATTTGGCATCTGTATGTAACTTCCAAAGTACCTTCGTAGTGCGCATAGTCGTCGCGGGCCGTTCTTTCGTTTTCTATAACCGAAAAGCCTGCCGCAAATACGTCGTTTTCTCTGCAGGGAATGGGGGCAAACCAGTTAAAGCCGAAGTCGGCATAGAAGTTGTTGTCCGATTGTTCTGCATCGGGAACGAAGCCAACTCTGCCGTATACGCCGAATTTTGCGTTGCCTTCGTCGTCGTTAACCAGTGCCTGCTGAATGCCTGCATAGAACGAATAGAAGTTGCTTTTTGTGCCTTGTTCGAAGTTAGCCTTGCTCGGGTCGCTGTGATAGTTGCCACCAACCATTACGCGGCCGTCCAATCCGCCAACTTTGTAGTTGTAGCCGAACTGATACCAAAATGCAACCGTGTCGAAAGTATTTTTATAGTCGAAACCGTTGTTCGAAGAAATGTCTTCGCCGATGTTGCCGTTATATACGCCGAACGTTGCGTCGAAATTGTCGTAGGTGTAGTATACAACCAAACCAAGAGTTGCAACGTTGTATTGCGAGAACAAATTGCCGGGAGCAATGTTGGGCATTGCGCCGAAAGACGAATTCAAGAATGTGTCGGAATAATCCATACCCATAAAGTCTTCGTCGGCTGCAAGCTGGCCTATTCTAAAGCCGAAAGTACCAGCCTTTGTTTCGAATTCGTTGGCGTAGTAGATTTCGAAAACCCTTGCCATATCGCCGGCAACAATGTTGCTTATGTAGCCTTGCGAAGAGTCTACATTTTCCAACGCGCCGCCGTGGGTTTGGTTGTAGTAGAATGCGCTAACGCCGATTCTGCCCATATTGTCTTTGCCCGACAATACCGACAAATCCTGCTCTACTTCTATAGTAAAGAGCGAGTCTACAAACGAATTCATATTGTTTTTATTGGAAACGTCGCCCCAAACTTCTCCCGTCCAGGTAAGGGCGGGGGTAAAGCCCGTCTTTTCGGAAACGCTTTCGGTTGCCGAAGCCAAAAAGAGGCTGTCGCGTTCGTACCACGACTGCGGCGCTTCCTCTTTTGCCAGAGTTTGTACGGCTTCTTGTGCATTGGCAAAAGTAGCCATAGTTAAAATCGAGCCTAGCGAGGCTGCTATAACTTTGTTGTTTATGCTGTTCATTTTTGTTGGTTTTGTATTATAAAAATTTATTAGGTTAATCTAACTTTATTTGCAAAAAATTTTCAGGCCGCCGAATGTTGCCCTAGCCCCCATTGCCGAGACAAGTTTTCCCAGAGGGCTTTTTACAATGCCAACGCCGCCTTTGCAATTTGCGCAGGCACTGCTGCTGCTGCCTTTGTTTTGCGCCGCACAGTTTTCTGCCTTTTTGTCGGAGTCGAATTTCATTTTCCCGCCAAATAAAATTAGGCGCTTCTAACTTGTCAAGAAAAAATATTAGATTTGTCTAACTTTTTTGCTTCGTCTTTTTTCAACTATAAAATGTATGCCAAATTTTTGCATTATTGAATTTGACTATCTTTTTAAAGTAGCCAAAAATTTTTTGCATGAAAGAGATTTTTTTTACATTTGCATTGTGCTTTGTTTGCGCGCTTGCACAGGCTAAAACAAACATAATTTTCGACACCGATATGGGCAACGACGTAGACGATGCATTGGCCTTAAATATGCTATACGGCTACCAGCAAAAGGGCCTTGCCGACATAAAGGCAATTCTTATCAATAAAGACAACCCCTATTCTGCGGTATACGTTTCCATACAAAACTGCCACTACAACATAAACGTTCCCATAGCGGCAGCAAAAAATGCCCCAAAAAACACGGCACACAAAAACGAGCACCCAAACGGAAAGTTTATAGGCAAAATTGCGAACGCAAAAAATGCCGACAACTCCTACAAATACAAGCGCACCATATTTAACGGATACGAGCTAATAGACCCCGTAAAACTTGCAAGAAAAACATTGTCTGAGTGTGCCGACAACTCCGTTGTATATATTAGCGTTGGCTTTTCTACAAACGTTGCAGCCCTGCTTAAGTCCGCCCCCGACGACATTTCCCCCCTAAGCGGAACAGAACTTGTTGCAAAAAAAGTAAAGTTTTTTTCGGTTATGGCGGGACAATTCGGGCTTTCTAAAAGAGCTAAGCGCAACAATCCCGAATTTAACGTTTATAACGACCCCAATTCAGCACGCTATTTCGTGCAAAACTGCCCTGTAGACATTGTTTTTAGCGGCTTTGAAGTGGGCGAAGAAGTGGGCGTTACGGGCAAGAAAATTTTAAATGCCCTTTCCGATAAGAACCCCTTAAAGGAAGCCTATATACTGTATGCAGGCGTGCACGGCAACGCCAGAACGTGGGACTTAACAAGCGTGTTATACGTCTTTAACCCCGAAATTTTCGACATATCGGAACGAGGAACTGTTTGCGTAAACGATAAAATTAGAACCGATTTTACGGCAAACAAAGACGGCAAACACCGCTTCCTTATACTAAAGAAAGGCTCAGAACCTCTTGTTACCGATGCGCTAGACGCCGCGGTTTTATCGCCCAAAGAGCCTTAACTTAAAATCCAGCGAAGCTTGCACATTTAACGCCCGAACAATATTTCGGGCGTTTTTTTGCATTCAGTTGCAACCGAAATTTTGTTTTTCCTCAAAAAATTTTTTAAAATTTGTTGACTTTCCGTTTTATAGGGTATACCCCCATACCCTATAAATAATTTCAGAAAAAACTGTTATTAAAAAACAAATAGTTATGTCGCACTGTAGAACACCCGAAGAAAAGAAAAAACTTATAACCCGCCTTAAAAGGCTTGAAGGCCAAATGAGGGGACTTCAAAAAATGATAGATACAGATGCTGAATGCATAGACATTCTGCGCCAGATAAACTCGGCATCGGGCGCGTTGCACGGCGTATGGCTAGAAGTTTTAAGCGCGCATATGAAAGGCTGCATATCCAACGCCCTAGCCCACAAAGACACAAAGCTTGTAGACGAATTGATAGAACATTTAAAGAAAGTATCGTAGTATGAAAGACGAAAATCATAGCGAACACTGCTGCTGCCACAAGCACAACGCGGCGGCAAAGGAACATGAACACTGCCACAGCGAAGCCGAACACGAACATTCGTGCTGCTGTTGCGGCAACCACAAGCACAAAGACGAATCGCATTCGTGCTGCTCTACACATAAAAGCGAAGGACTTTTAAGCGAAAAGTCGCAATTGTGGATTTCGTTTTTGGCGTTGGCTGCAAGTTTTATTTGCGTTGCCTACGGCTATGAATTCCCGCTTATGGGCTTTGCAGACCCTTCTTGGGTTGCAATATATTTTTGCGCTTTGCCCATAGTTAGCGAAGCTTTTAATATGTTAAAAAATAGGCAAATATCAAGCCCTGTGCTGGTAACGGTTGCAATATTCGCCTCGCTTGCGCTGCAGATTTTATGCGCTTTCGGCTATTCGGGCGAAGGCGAACACGGCCACAGCTACATATTTGTTGCGGGCGAAATAGCCTTTTTGATGGCTTTGGGCGAATTTTTGGAGGAGCGCACCGTGCAAAAGGCAAGGTCGGGCATAAACGCGCTTTCGGCAATGATGCCCAAAATTGCAAAAATAAAGCGCGACGGCCGCGAAATGGAAATACCCGCCTCGGAAATTGCAAAGGGCGACATTCTGTGCGTACGCAGCAACGAAATGTTTGCCTCCGACGGCGTTTTGCTTAGCGAAAGCGCAAGCGTAAACGAAGCCAATATGACGGGCGAAAGCCTGCCCGTATCTAAAAAGGCGGGCGACTCTATTATGTCGGGCACATTCAACGTTTCGGAATATGCCGAAGTTTTGGTGCAAAAAAGCGCGGCAAACTCGTCGCTGGCTAAGCTTGTAAAGCTGGTAGAAGAAGCCGAAGGCAAAAAAGCCCCAATTTCGAGGTTGGCAAACAAATGGGCAACTTTCATAGTGCCAAGCGCCATAATATTGTCTGTTTTGGTTTTCCTGCTTTCAATGTTCTGTTTCTCGATTAGTTGGCAGCAAGCGTTGATTAGAGGTATAACAATTTTGGTTGTATTTTGCCCGTGCGCCTTTGTGCTTGCAACGCCCACAGCCATAGCGGCGGCAATAGGCAACGGAGCCAAGCACTCTATATTGATAAAAAGCGGCGAAGCCTTGGAACGCCTAGCAAAAACAAACACCGTATTTTTCGACAAGACCGGCACTTTAACCATGGGTGAAATATCACTTTCTAAAATTGTGCCCAGCTCAAACCTAAGCGAAAGCGAAATAGCGTCGCTTGCGGCCTCGGCAGAAGAATTTAGCGACCACCCAATAGCAAAAGCGGTTGTAGCCTACGCAAAATCTAAAAATATAGAATTAAAAAAGGCAACCCATTCTAAAAACATTGCGGGCTTTGGCACGCAGGCAACTGTAGAAAACAAAAACGTGTTTGTAGGTAAACCCGACAAAAAAAACGAAACACTTGCAGAAAAGGCGGCTACCTATTCGGAAGTTAAGGTAGACGGCAACACTGTCGGCTATCTGGAATTTTCTGATACAATAAGGCCTACTGCAAAAGCTGCAATAGAGCAATTAAAAACACTTGGCATAGACTGCGCAATGCTTAGCGGCGACAACAAGGCGGCAGCCTACAACATTGCAAAAATTGCAGGCATAAAAAAGGTTTTTGCCGAACTGCTGCCGCAAGACAAGCTAGACATTGTTTCTAAAACCCAAGCTTCGGGCAAAAACGTATGCATGGTTGGCGACGGCGTAAACGACGCTCCCGCCCTTGCCCTTGCAAATGCTTCAATAGCCGTTGCAGATTTAAAGAACGACATTGCATTGTCTACGGCGCAAGCCTCGCTGTTGGGAGGCGACCTTACAAAAATAGCCAACCTTATAAAATTCTCGAAAACCACAATATTTACCGCAAAGGCGAATATGGTATTTTCGGTTTGCGTAAACATAAGCGCAGTTGTGCTGGCGTTTTTTGGAATTGTTACCCCCGTATGGGGCGCGCTGATACACAATTTGTCGTCGGTAACGGTTGTGCTGAATTCGGCCTCGCTTTTAAAGCGCAAACTTTAAAAAACGCAGCTATTGAAAATTTCTGGGACGCGGCAAAACACCGCGTCCTTTTTTGTGTATATTTCAAAAACAAAGCTATGCGAACCCCCACACTTTACCGCACTTAGCTATACTTACATTCCCAAAAATATCTTGCAATAGGTACATTATTCGGCAAACTTTAAAAGCTTTATTGCGTGCTTTCTTTTTCGCAAACAAAGTTATGCGCCAGTAGAACAACACACCAACACAATGAACCCTAAAAAACTTGTATACCTTATAATTTGTATGGCGGTTGCACTAACTGCGTGGTTTTTGCCCTCCGAAGTATTCCACATACAAAATTTAACAGTAATAGAACAGCGCGTAATAGCAATTTTCCTATTTGCCGCCTTAATGTGGATTACCGAAGCAATACCCTCGTGGACAACGTCGGTTTTAACAATAGCACTTATGCTGTTTACGGTTTCCGACTATTCGCTATTTTGCTTTAAGCCAGCCGAAGGCGTTTCGGCCGAAGTTTTCGGGCACGCGGTTAAATATAGAACCCTTATGGCTACTTTTGCAGACCCCATAATTATTCTGTTTATGGGCGGCTTTGTTTTGGCTATAGGTGCCGAAAAAGTTGGACTAGACAAAAACTTGGCAAGAGTTTTGTTTAAACCCTTCGGCAAAAAATCGGGCGTAGTTCTTTTGGGATTGATGTTTGTAACTTCGGTATTTTCGATGTTTATGAGCAACACGGCAACAACCGCAATGATGTTTGCCGTTATGGCACCGCTTTTAAAACCCGCGGCCGACAGCGGCAAGGGCAGAACCGCTCTTATTTTGGCAATTCCCGTTGCGGCAAACATTGGCGGCATAGGAACCCCCATAGGCACGCCGCCAAACACAATAGCGCTAGGCTACTTAAACGAACAGTTAAACTTGGGCATAGGCTTCGGGCAATGGATGCTTGTAATGGCTCCCTTTGTTCTTGTTTTAATAACAATTATGTGGCTTTTCCTTTTAAAAATGTTCCCCTTTAAAAGAAAGGAACTTGAACTTAATTTCGACTGCAAGTTCGAAAAGAGCACAAAGGCGTATATTGTATATGCGGTGTTTGCAATTACCGTGTTGCTTTGGATGTTCGACAAGGCAACGGGGCTAAATTCAAACATTATTGCAATAATACCCATTGCGGCGTTTGCAGTTACCGGCGTGCTTACAAAAAGCGACCTAAAATGCATTAGTTGGGACGTTCTTTGGTTGGTAGCGGGCGGTTTTGCGCTTGGTGTTGGGCTAAACCAAACGGGCTTGGCAAAGCACTTGGTTGCATCTATTCCCCTTAGCACATGGAGCCCCGTTATGACAATTATAGGCGCTTCGCTTTTGTGCTATGCAATGTCTACGTTTATGTCGCATACGGCTGCAATGAACTTGCTTGTTCCCGTGTTGGCTGCGGTTGGTGTTGGCATGAAAGACGCGCTAACGCCCTACGGCGGAATACCCACCTTGCTTATAAGCGTGGCCTTGTCGGCATCGTTGGCAATGATTTTGCCCATAAGCACACCGCCCAACGCCATTGCATATTCTACGGATATGATTAAGCAAAAAGATATGGCCATTGTCGGCATATTTGCCGCCGTTGTGGGCTTGCTTGCAAGCTTCGCATTGCTGATAGGCTTGGGAACGCTAAAATATTTTAATTCGTAAAATGTAGAGAAAACCGAACAACAAAAAAGCCCCATATTGGGGGCTTTTTTTGTATCCTGTTAAAATTGGGGAAAAGCGGACTTTAGTAGTTTTGGCAGGGGGCTATTTCAAAATAAGCCTTTGCGTGAGAGCAAACGGGGCACTTTTCGGGGGCGCGCTTGCCCTTCTGCAAATGCCCACAGTTGGAGCATTTCCACTCAACTTCTTCTTCGCGCTCAAAAACCCTGTTATTTTCTATATTTTCAAGCAATTTTCTATAGCGCAATTCGTGCGCTTTTTCAATCTTGGCTACGCCTTCGAACAAGGTTGCAATGTTGTCGAACCCCTCGGCGCGGGCCTGTTCGGCAAAGCCAGCATACATATCGGTCCATTCGTAATTTTCGCTCGCAATGCAGTCTTTTAAATTTTCGGCTGTATCGGGAATTTCGCCGCCTTTAAGCAACTTAAACCAAATTTCGCCGTGTTCCTTCTCGTTTGCGGCAGTGTCTTCAAAAAATGCCGCAATTTGAACAAAGCCCTCGGCCTTTGCTTTGGAGGCATAATATGTATATTTTGTACGCGCCTTTGCTTCGCCCGCAAAAGCCTCAATTAAATTTTTTTCGGTTTTAGAGCCTTTTAAATCCATATATCTCCTTTTGTTGATATATGAAAATCGGACTTTCTTGGACAAACTTAAGCCGAAACTGCAGCACAAAAAAGCGCGTTAAAAAACATATCTTAACGCGCCAGAAAATTTTTGAATTCCGCCTATTTTTTAAGAACTGCTTTGTGGAATATCTTTTTGCCCTTTTTAATCTTAAGTGTTTCCCGCAAGTCTTTTTCAAAATAGAAGGGTTCGGGCAGCGAAATCTTTTGCCCGTTCACGCTTACCCCGCCCTGCTGCACAAGCCTGCGTGCTTCGCCCTTGCTGGGGGCAAGCTTGCACTTTACCATAAGTTCGGTAATGCTTATGCCTCTTTCGGGAATCTCCGCAGCGTCTATTTCGGTAGAGGGCATATTTGCGTCGTCGCCCTCGCCAGAAAACAGCGCATGCGAAAGGGCTTTTGCCTTGTCGGCATTTTCCTTGCCGTGCACAAGCTCGGTAAGGCTATAGGCCAAAATTTCCTTCTTTTCGTTTATGCGGGAATCGTCCCAAGCCTCCATTTGGGCGATTTCTTCCAACGATATAAACGTAAGCATTTTAAGGCATTTGTTTACGTCGGCGTCGTCTACATTGCGCCAGTATTGGAAAAATTCGAAGGGTGTTGTTTTTTCGGGATCTAGCCATACTGCGCCCTTTGCGGTTTTGCCCATCTTTTTGCCCTCGCTGTTCAAAAGCAAAGTAATGGTCATAGCATACGCATCGTCGCCCGTTTTGCGGCGTATAAGGTCGGTGCCGCCAAGCATATTGCTCCACTGGTCGTCGCCGCCAAACTGCATATTGCACCCGTAGTTGTTATGCAAATACAAGAAGTCGTACGACTGCATTATCATATAATTAAATTCCAAAAAGCTAAGCCCCTTTTCCAACCTTTGCTTGTAGCATTCGGCGCGCAACATATTGTTTACCGAAAAACACGCGCCAACATCTCTTAGCAGGTCTATGTAGTTTAGTTTTAAAAGCCAGTCGGCGTTGTTTACCATAATGGCGGCGTCGTCGCCAAATTTTATAAAGCGTTCCATCTGCTTTTTAAAGCAGTCGCAATTATGCTGTATGGTTTCGGGAGTCATCATCGAACGCATATCGGTTCTGCCCGAAGGGTCTCCTATATAGCCCGTGCCGCCGCCTATTAAAACCACGGGTTTGTTGCCCGCCATTTGCAAGCGTTTCATTAGGCACAAAGCCATAAAGTGCCCAACGTGAAGCGAGTCTGCCGTAGGGTCGAAACCTATGTAAAACTTCGCCCCGCCCTTGTTTATAAGCTCTTTAATTTCGCTTTCGTTTGTAAGTTGGGCAATTAGCCCCCTTGCCTTTAATTCTTCGAAAATTCCCATAGTAAAAAATTTTTATGTTTTGCAATAGAACACACAATTTGCGCAATTTGCAATATATAAAGAAATTTGCTCAGGCTATTTTTCGGCTTTTAGGGCAAAACAAGCCTATTTTAAACTCCATTTATATTTTATGGTTGCCGCCCTCAACGCAAAAATTATCAGGAACGCAAGCACCGGCATATTCGTAAAATGCAAAAACAAAAGCCCTATAATGGAATTTGTCGCATACAATTCTCCTCTGAATATGAACGGCCGCCTGTTTAATGCAATGTCGCGCAAAAGGCCTCCGCCGCAACCCGTAAACAAGCCCATAACAACGGCAACTTCGCCCGAATTTACAACGCTTTGCGAAATCATGTAGCCTTGCACCGAAAATAACGCCAAACCGGCGGCGTCGAACCAGTTTACTATATTTTCGCGCTTTTGAATGAACCTTGAAACAATGTAGGTTAAAACCGCGCAAGCTATGCAAATGTTAAGCGAATATAAATAGGCGTCGTGCAGCCAAAACACGTTACGATTTAAAATTACGTCTCTTATCGTTCCGCCGCCAATGCCCGTAAAAGTGGCAACAAAAATAAAGCCGACAATGTCCAAATCTTTCTTAAAAGCAGCCAACGCTCCCGACGTTGCAAACGCAGCCAACCCCAAAATTTCGAAAACCAAAGGCAAACTTAATTCCATATAAGAACTATGCCATGCTGAGTTTGTTTGTTAAAGCATAAATTTTATAAAAAAACGCCCCGCCTTAATTCGACGAAGCGTCCGGCAAAATTTAGTCTCTTACTATCTTTAAAGCCTTGTTCCACTTTTTATAGCCGGCAAGTTTAAAGGGCGGCTTGCCGTACATATAGTGGTTTAGATTTTCGTCTTTTTCGTTTTGCTCTTTGTACGTTATAAGCAACATTCCCTGCGCTGTAGGTTGCTTTAGTTTTGCAATAACGCCTTTAGAATTTGCATTTACGGCAAATTCGCCGCTAAACAATTCTTTGTTAGAATCTATATCTACAACCTTTACGCTTCCTTTTGCGGGTTTTAAAGAATCGTTTACCGCAACAAGCTCTAATTTGTCGTTTACCATACAGCACACCGTTTTTTGCGCGCGCTTTATATAGTAGTAGGCAAGCTTTTTAGAATTGTAGTAGTCTACAATAGCGTCCGACAAAATGGGCCAGGCATCTCGCAAATTCCACCAAATTATGCCCGTTTTTGCGGCAAATTTTTGGCTGCGCCAGTGCTCTATAAAATATTTTTTTGCCTCGGCTTGCACGCTTTGCGAGGCAAAAATAAATTCGTCTAAATCTTTTGGGCATTCGCCGAATAAGTGCTTTATTTGGTTTACCATAAGCATATTGCGGCGAGCTTCGGTGTCGCCGTCTCTATAGGGCATAACCGCCTTGCACTGCCACTGCTTGTTAAATTCAAAGTCTTTGCCCTTTACAAACGGATACACATAATCTTTGTCCATCATCTTTTGCAGGCTGCTTTTATTTGGGCAGCCGTGATAGCCAATTTCGCTTACAAACCTGCAAATTGCGTTTGTGTAGAAGGGAATTTTATAATAGCCCCTAGGCCCCCACAAGTGCGCTTCGGGCGGGGCAAATTTCTTATTTTGCACAACGGTTTTTTCCGACATATACGGCGAGCTCGGCAAATATGGGATAATCCAGTCGTATTCCCTTATAACCGCGGGTATTACATCGCGGCTTAAAGTGTCGTGCTGCGGAGCAAACATCTTTTCCCTTATGCGCCAGTTATAGGCTTGGTCGTTTTCGTTATTGCCCGCATATAATGCAAGCGAAGTCCTGTGCCTTAGCCTCTTTACCTGAAAGGCAACCTCTTTTCTTATCTTTTTGTAAAACTCTTCGGTTTGCGGGTAAACAGAGCAGCCCATTGCAAAGTCCTGCCAAACCAAAATGCCGTATTTGTCGCATAGGTCGAAAAACTTTTCGCTTTCGTACACATTGCCGCCCCAACACCTAACCATATTGCAGTTTAAGTCAACAAGCATATCCATTGCGCTTTGAACGTGCTGCAAATCTCTGCTATGCGAGGCGTCTAACGGCACCCAGTTTGTGCCCCTTATAAATATTGGAACATCGTTTACATAAAACTTAAATTCGCCCTTAAGAGAATTTTCGTCTACATCGCCAAAGGCCTCGCCGTTTCGGCTTGTGGTAACTTTTTTAGAGGCCTCGTCGCTTAGCTCTATTTCCGAAAATTCAAGCCTTAGGGTTCTAAAGCCCATTTTCTTTTGGCACTCGGCAAGCGTTTTGCCGGATTTATCCAATAGCCCAACTTTTATGTCGTATAGCGGTTGCTCGCCGTAGCCGCGCGGATACCACAAGTCTACGCCGCTTATCCAGCGCGCGTCTTTAACATTGTACGAAAGAGGCTTTTTAGTATACGAAGCAATTTCCTTGCCGTCTTTGCCAACCGAAATTTTCACGGTAAGCTTGTCTAGCTCTTCGAAAGGAGCTTGAATTTTTAAATCGATTGCCAGCATTGCCCTATTCTTTGAAGGCTCTACATACAAAGTAAATGGGTAAAATTCCGAAATCGCAATCTCGTTTTCTTCCTGCAAAGAAACCGACTTAAACAAGCCGCAGTTTACAAGCCTAGGGTGAATATCCCACCCGAAAGACGCAGGGGCTTTTCTTATATGTATAAGCTCGGCACGGTTGCCGCCCGATGAGCCTGCAATGTCGTCGTACTTTGCGCTTTCTATTACGGGCGAGCGCAGTACAACCTCTAGCAAATTTTCGACGCCTTTGTTTACAACATTGCTAATATCAAATTTTTGCGAAACAAACATATTGTCGCTGCTGCCTACAAGATGCCCGTTTACAAAAACGTCTCCCAAAGTGTCTATCCCGCCAAAGTTTATAAACAGCTTTTGTTTTTCGTTAAAATCGGGGGCTTTAAATTTCTTTGAATACAGCCACTGATAGCCCTCGAAAGGTCTAAACAAATATATATTGTCGCCCTTTTGCAGGTCGGGCAAAACGCCGGCTTTTTGCAAATCCAGCTCGCAGTTGCCGGGAACTTTTGCCTTTACGGTTTTAACGTCTTTTAGCAGCTTAAACTCTTCGGGGCTTTTTGCCGCTCCCGAAAACGGCTGCTTTGCATACGAAAGCTTCCAGTCGTCGCCGTCCAAACAAACCGCTTGCTTGTCGGTATCCGAATTGCTTTTTGCAAAAAATGCAAATACAGCGCACACTGCAATTATAAAGATAAATATGTACTTCTTTTTCATAGTCTGTAAAAACATCAACGCCCAACGGCTATATAAGCCAAGAGCAACGGGTTTCCTCCAAAATTCCATTTAAGCGCGTAAAACGCAGTTCATTTCATTTGTGGGCAAACTCTGTATAAAAATCGAATAACTATGTCAAACAATTTTGCGAATTTTACCCCAATATGCAGCCCTAAAAATAGAAATATGCGCTTGACATAATCAAACGCTAATAAAAGATTGCCCGAATAGTTCTTACCATACTATGCGCCCAATGCAAAAAACTTTGGGCGAATGTTTTTAACGCAAACGGAAGTCCCGTTAAATTCGGGCGCGGTCTCGCCGCTGTAATTTTCCGACACGCCTTTTAAGCCACTGCACATGCGGGAAGGTAAAAGGCGGTTTTTGCCCCAAAAGCGAAATGGGAAATAGCCAGAAGACGCGCGTTAAAAATGTCCTAACTTCCCGAAGAGGAACTATGAATATATTTTGGGTTAACCTCCCTTTATATATGGACAAAATTTTGCCGTATGCAACTTTGGCTTTTGCTGAATTTTGCAGGCGGCGTTTTGTTGTTTCTTTTCGGAAAATTTAGGGATTATCGACCGCTTCGATGCAAACCGGAAAGATAAAACAACAAATGAAAAACAAACTACTATCTATTGCGGCGGCTTTAACCGCCTTAACGCTAACCGCACAAGGCCTTAGTGCCGATGTGTTCGATTTTTCGGGGGCAGCTCCCGTATACGACGCCAACCGTTCTACAACGGCAACGGACAGCGGTGTACATTATTACGAAGGCTATATGTACAACCCGCAAGTTGGCTTTAATTGGAGCAACAGCCAATATAGCGGAGTTTGGTACTATTCGTGGGACGGCATAAGCGTGTCGAACTGCTCCGACAAAACCGTAGATATTTCAAAATATTGGGAAGCCGGCGAGCTTGGACAATATACTTCCGTTACCGGCACCGACGGCAGCGGCGTAGCAGGCGGCTACTACGGCATTTACTACGGAAATACCTCGGCAAATTCGGGCTATTCAAGCTCGGATATGGCGCAGATTTTGTTTTCGGACTTAATAAACGTAAGCTCAATTCAATTGGCAAACACGCTTGTTAGCTACGACTACCTTACAAAAACCCTTACCGAAGAAGGCAACTACCACTCGTTTAAAGTGCTAATCTATGCGATAGACTCTATGGGCGAATTTTCCGAAAACTTTATTGAATGCGAGCTTTCGAACGCCGACACCGTTACAAATAGCTGGATAGACGTAGACCTTTCCTCCCTAAACGAAGCCGAAGGCATTTACGGGCTTTACTTTAAAACCCTTACCGACGACTACGGCGAATGGGGCGCAAATGCACCCTCGTATTTTGCTATGGACAACCTAACCTACTCGTCGGCGGCGGTTCCCGAACCTTCTACATACGCTGCAATATTCGGCGCATTGGCTTTGGCATTGGCAATATACCGCAGGCGTAAATAAAGGGATTTATTGAATGAGCACGGTGTCTAAATGTTGCTTTAATTTTGCATTGATTGCGCTTTTTTGCGCGCAAAACACCATTTTTGCGCAGGGAAAACCCCAAGCAAACGAAGCGCAATATGCAGGCACTTTAGACACCGTATACGCTACGGCCTACAGGTTTTTAACCCCCAATTTGGAAACCCCCGCAAACACGGTTCAAATTTCGGCCGAAAAGCTTGAAAATTCGCAATACACAAACGTTGCCGAAGCCCTTAAAAACTTTGCAAATCTAAATTTTAGAAGCGTAACATCGTCTATGGCATCGGGCGACTTTGCAATGCGCGGCTTTGGCGAAAATTCGCAAACAAGAATAATGGTTGTTGTAGACAACCACAGGATAAACCGCCCAGATATGGGGACAATTAACTGGCTGCAAATTCCCCTTTCTAGCATAGAAAGCATGGAGGTGCTAAGGGGCTCGCAAACGGCGTTGTATGGCTCGGCGGCGTCGGCTGGTGTTATAAAAATAAAGACAAAACGCCCCAAAGAAAATTCGTATGTATTTAAAGGGCTATACGGCTCGTACCAAACCTACGATTTGGCGGCGCAAGCCTCTCTTGTAGAGGGCGACTTTTTTGCAAACATAGGGCTAAACTATTTTAATTCGGCGGGCTGGCGCGACAACTCGGCAAGCGATGCTATAAGCGCAAACCTAAGCCTTGGCTACGACATAAACGAAAACAACTCTCTTGTTTTTTCGGGCAATTATACCGACTCTAACACAATGTATGCTGGCCCCTTAACCTTGGCGCAATGCAACATAAACCCGCAGCAAAGTTTCTACAATTCAAAGTCGTATTCAAGAGACGGCTCGTATAGCTTAAGCTTAGACACGCAATCTGCCTCAGGCGAAGGCGACGTAGGCCTTGGCTGGAATTTTAGGGACATATTTTGGGATATGGGCGGCAAGACAAAAAACTTTCAGTATACCGCCTCTTTTACACCTAAATACAAATTCGAAACTTCCGAAAACACCCACATTCTTGTGGGCTTCGACGGCGAATATAGCAATATAGACTTTAAGCGTTTGCACGACGGCTCTGCCCCCTACAAGGGCTATGCCGACGCTTCGCAAATTTCTGCCGAACCCTACATTGGCGGCGACTGCACTTTGTTTGAAAAGCTTATTTTAAACGCCGTAGGCCGCGTAAGCTTTTCGCGCCTTAGTGTAGACAATACCGAATTTAAGCAAAACTCGCTAGACGAATTTAGGGAAATTTCGGTGGGCGGCACAACAATTTTAGTGCCAAACCCCGATTGGCCGCCGCAGATAAACCCCGCAAATACCTATAAAGAACACGTTTCGTTTACTGGCTTTGGCGCAAACTTCGGCGCAACATACTTGGTAGAAAACAACACCGCCTTGTTCTTTAAGTTCGACCAAATTTACCACTATCCCGTTGCCGACGAAGTTTGCTCGTATCAAACCTACGGCGGCTTAAGCGTGCCCTTCAACAAAGACCTTTCTCCCGAAAAGGGGCAAAACTACGAAATCGGCGTAAAATTCGAAAACGAAAATTGGAAGCTTACGGGAAGTTTCTTTTTAAATATGCTTGTAGACGAAATTTCGTATTACCAAACACTTACGCCTAGCGGGCTTGAATGGCTAAATACAAATTTAGACCCCACAATGCGCTTTGGCACCGATATTTCGCTAGAATACGACGCAAAAATTTGGGGCTTTAGCGCAATGTTTTCGGCGGTAAAAGCGCAGTTTTTAGAGGGCGAAAACGACGGAAACGAAATTCCGCTTGTCCCGAATTTTTCGGGCACGCTGTCGGCCTTTGTGCGCCCTATTGAGCCTCTTACGCTCTCGTTTTCGGCAAGCTTTTTAAGCGACCAATATGTTGGCAGCGACTACGAAAACACAACGGCAAAAATTCCGGCCTACGCGCTTTTGTCGATTAGGGCAAACTACAAAATCTGCAAATACGCAAGCTGCTTTGTTGCAGTCGACAACCTGCTAGACAAACGCTATATCTCGTGCGCGTGGAAGTCGGGCTACTACCCCGGAATTGGCAGAACATTCAGCGCAGGCATAACTTTAACTTATTAAATAAATGAAGGCAAAAAATATATTTTCGGCCCTTTCAATTTTGGCGGCGGCATTTCAACCGCTATACGCGCAAAGTTTGGGCATAGACTGCTTTTTACCCGCAAACGAATACTATTCGTACGACTCTAACTACGGCTATGTTACAGGCTTTGCCCCGGGCGTAGGCGACGCAAATAGCGCGGCTATTCACGTTAGCGGCAAGGTTTGGACAAGCTCGGGAATGAAACCCAAATACACCTTTAAAGGGTGGGCAACAAAATGCGTTTCGTACGTTCAAGGCAGCGGCATTACGGGCAGCGAAACCGACTACGACGTTGGCTATTGGACCGACACAAGCAAAGCCCTTGGCAAACCAACAGCAAGCAACACTTCCGACGTTCTTGTTTTGGGCGACGGCGGCTCTATAATTTTGGGTTTCGACAAGGCAATACGCAACGGCGCAGGCTACGACTTTTGCGTGTTCGAAAACGCCCTAAACGACACTTTTTTGGAATTGGCTTTTGTTGAAGTTTCTACCGACGCCACCCACTTTGTAAGGTTCCCCAATTTCTATTTGGGCACAAAACCCGTAGGCTCCGACGGCGATGTTGGCGGCGGCGTAAACGACCCTACGTTGATATACAACCTAGGCTCGAAATATAGAATTGGATACGGCACAGGCTACGACCTGCAGGAATTGGCAGATGTTTACAACTATATATTAGACCACTACGATTTCGACACAAACACCGCAAAATCTAGCAGTATGTTTTCGGCAGAATATATGCGCGATTTTCTAGACAGCTACAACTATCTTGATTTAGACAATGTAAACTACGTTAGAATTGGCGACATTGTAGGCGACGGCACAACTTTAGACAGCCGCGGCTGCCCGATTTACGATGCGTATCCCACCTCGGGCACGCCAGGGTTCGACCTAAGCGGTGTCGGCGTTTTAAACGAGGTTCCAGAAGCCGCACAATGCGCTTTGTTTGCCGCACTTTCGGCATTAGCCTTCGTTTTTTTGCGCAAAAGAAAAGTTTCTTAAGTTTTTATATAAACGGGCAAAATTCGGCATATTTCGGCAAGGCGACGTATGTGTTCGCACCCAATGAACGAGCGTTCATTACTGTTGACATAACTGCCTTTTTATGATTTAACAAAGTTATAATGAAAATAACGCTGATAAAATGTTCGAATAAAAACGCCGTGTATTTCGGCGGCAAAACTTATTCGTACAAAACACTTTGCTCTTACATAAAAAAGGCGGCTTTGCTTTGCCAAAACAGCTCTAAAGTTGCAATTTTTGCGGCAAACAGCCCCGAATGGATTGCAGCCTTGCAGGGAGCTTGGGCGGCTAAAGCCTCGGTAATTCCAATAGATGCAAATTCAACCGAAAGCGAGTTGCAGTTTTTATTGACCGACAGCGACACCGAAACCGTTTTCGCTTCGCCCGAAAATCTCGAAAAAGCAAAGTCGGCCGTTGCAAAAACAAACCGCAACATTCGCGTTATAGACATTTCGCAAATTTCCGAACAGCCTCTTTTAGATGTAGGCAGTGACTTTTCGGTAGAGCGCGATTTAGACGACCTTGCCCTTATTGTGTATACATCGGGCACAACGGGCGCGCCCAAAGGCGTAATGCTTACGTTTAAAAATATATATACGAATATAGACGCCGTTTGCAAAACGCAATATTTCCCCAAAGGGCTAAAATGCTTTGCAATGCTGCCATTCCACCACATTCTGCCCATTGCGGGCACGGTTATTGTGCCCCTTTATGTAGAAGGCGAAATTGTAATGCCAAAATCGCTTACTTTCGAAGACATTTCGGCGGCAATGAAAGCGCGCAAAATCCACCTTTTTATAAGCGTGCCGCGCTTTTACGAAACTTTGCATGCTGGCATAATGGGTAAAATTTCGAAATCTAAAATTGCAAAGCTTTTGTTTGCCGCGGCAAAAACCGCAAACAAACTTTGGCTTTCAAAAAAGATTTTCGGCAAAATACATTCCGCGCTAGGCGGCGGGGCAAACTTTTACGTTTCGGGCGGGGCCGCCCTTAACAAAACCGTTTTTGCAGACTTAACAGCCCTCGGCTTTAAGATGTGCGAGGGCTACGGAATGACGGAGGCCTCCCCCATAATTTCGTTCCCGCGCCCCGACAATATAAAGGCGGGCTCGGTAGGCCAGCCCCTAAACGGCATAGACGTAAAGATAGACAACGGCGAAATTATCGTAAAGGGCAGCAACATTACAAGCGGCTACTACAAGCGCCCGCAAGAAACCGCCCAAACGATAGTAGACGGCTATCTGCACACGGGCGACCTAGGCTATATAGACGAACAGGGCTTTATTTTCATTACTGGCAGGTGCAAGGAAATTATAGTTTTGCCCAACGGCAAAAAGTTTAACCCCTCCGATTTGGAAGCCCTTGTAAAAAAGGAATGCCCGCAAATTTCGGAAATAGGTATATGCTATAAAGATGGTGTTTTGCAGGCCATAATACGCCTTTCGGGCGAATATGCCGATATGCCGCCCGCCTTGGCAATGGAGTTTGTGCAAAACAACGCCATTTTGCCGTATAACAGAAAAAACGCCGTATATAAGCGCATTATAAAATTTACCATAACAAACAGCGAATTGCCGCGCACAAGAATAGGCAAATTAAAAAGGCATATGCTGCCCGATTTGCTGAACGGCATTGCCGACGAAGAAAAGCCCGCCAACCCCGAGCCCGAAAGCCAAACATACAAACTTTTAAAGAAAACTTTGGCGGCTCAAATTTCGGGGCAAGTTAGGTGCGACGCGAATATGGAGATGGACTTGGGGCTAGACTCGCTTGGCAAAATTGCAATGCAATGCTTTATAAAGGAAAGCTTTGGTATTGAAATTACAGAGGCTGACTTTGAAAAATACCCCACTTTGCGCAAACTTGCCGAATATGTAGAAAGCCTTGCAAAAGGCGAAACTTTTAACACGCAAATTAAAGAGCCCAGTTGGAACGAAATAATAGCCGAAAAACCTGCGGCTATGCTCTGCAAACCAAACTTTTTACACTGCATTTCGGCGGCAATTTTTAAGACGATTTCAAAGCTTTTATACTCTGTAAAGGTTTCTGGGCAAAACAACATTCCGCAAGGAGCCGCCATTTTGGCGGCAAACCACCAATGCTATTTCGACGGCGTGTTTGCGGTGCAAAAACTTTCAACAAAAAAGCTCTACAACACCTACTTTTTTGCAAAAATAAGGGGCATAATAAAAAGCGGGCTTATCAGGAAATATGCAGACTGCAGCAACGTTATTATTATGGACATTAAAAGCGGCGTAAAAGAATCCATACAAAAGGCGGCCGAGGTTTTAAGGCAAAACAAAACTCTTGTAATTTTCCCCGAAGGCACAAGAACACCCGACGGCGAAGTTTCGGAATTCAAACAAAGCTTTGCCATTTTGGCAAAAGAGCTTGGTGTGCCCGTTGTGCCCGTTGCAATTTCGGGAGCGTACGAAGCCTTGAAAGCTGGAGCAAATATGCCCGACTTTAGGGCAAAAATTTCGGTGCAATATCTGCCGCAAATGCGCCCCGAAAAAGACGAAAGCTACGCCGATTTTGCAGAAAGAGTGCGAAAGGCAATAGCCCTTGCCGTAAAATCGGCAAAATAATTTGTGTTTAGCCCCGAATTTCGGGGCTATTTTTTTTGCGCACACAAAGTTTTTGTGTCGCAAAAAATTCTATATGTTGTGTTATATAACACGCCCAAAATCAGCCCCGCAACGCCCGCAATGTAGGCTACATTGTGCATATTGCCTACAGTTTTAAAGGCGTCTTTATCGTTTATATATTTGGGAACGTAAACCCCCGTAAAGATAAAACCGCAATATGCTAAAAAAGTGCAAACAACAACCGTAAAAATTGCAATGCCGGCCGAACGCAAAAAGCATTTAAACATTTGCTGGCAACTTTGCTGCATAAATGCAAAAAGCCCCTGTATTGCCGCCAACAAAAGTCCTGTCCACCAAGTGGCAAATACACCCACAAATGCAGCCCCAATTCGCGGATATTCGTTGGCAAAGCTTCCCTTTATGCCAAACTGCTCAAACTTAAATTTTGTGTAATATTCGGGCGAAATTGTGTATGTAATTTGGTCGTTTAACGCGCCGTAAATTGCGCCAAACAATGCGCCGCAGGCTAAAATTGCAATGTAAACAACAAACCTTTTGCCAAGCTCTTTAAAGAATAGTTTTTTCATAACTTTTTGGATTTGTTTGCCGAAATTGCGGCAAACACATATAAAACAAATTCTAGCAGAATAAAGAAAATTGCGGCAAATCCAAGATAAAGCGATTTTATGGGAATTGAAACAGCCAGCATCATTAAAAACGAAATCCAAAACCAAATTTTTGGATAATCAAATTTCCAGACAAGCAAAGCTTTTAATGGCAAAGAGACAATGTAGGCTGGATATATACACAAAAACCATGCAATAAATTCTAGCCCGCACGTTTCGTAGCCGAATGGGCTGTTTTTTAAGCCCGACCAATAGAACGCCAGCGCGCAATAGTAGCCAAAAATTGCAAAAGCCAAGGCAAGCAAGCCTACAAAATATTCAATTCTAAAAGACCTTTTTTTAACGGAATTTTCCATAAAAATTTTTGTTATAAATCTGTAATTGCTGGGTATTTCTTGTGCAATTCGTCGTATTTTTGCCGTTGTTCTTTGCTAAGCAAACCTAAAATTTTTAGGTGCTTTGCCTTTAGCTCGGCAAGCTTTTGTTTGTTGCACTTTTTAAATATAGGACAAAGCCACACATTGTTTTCGTTCTGCGAATTTTCCAAACACAAAACTTCGGTATATTCGCCAAGTTCTTCAAAACGCTTTTCAATTTTTTTAATCTGCGTTTTGCCTTGCCGGTCAAGACTATCTAACCCATAGCCAAAGCATAGCAAAACGTGGCTATTAGCCCTCCCAAAACAAAAACCTATCAAACTTTCGCCGCCCTTTTCCTCTATTTCTCCGTACAGCGCATATGCAAAAATCTTTTTGGCAAGTTGTTGAATTGGGGCATTCATATAATAGTCGTCAAAGCAGGGTTCCTGCCCAAACATAATCTTTGCAGGCTTTTTAAAAACCCAAGCCGAATTTTCTTTAACCGCGGCTATGGCAAACCCGTAGCCGTAATGCGCCAAAACGCGGCTTGGGGCAGTTGCGTCCATAAACTTTAGCAAATTTTGCAGCGTGTTTTTGCGGCCTTGGCTTTCGGCACAGTCCCACTCTTTTGCAAGTTTAGCCAGTGCGGGATATTTTAAAACATTGCCGGCTTTACCATCGCGAAAACGCGTTGGCAAATACCCCAAATTGTCTTCCCTTACGGCAGATTGCACAATTTCAAATTTAGGCGTTATAAGAGGTATGCGCTTGTTGTTTTCGTCGAAGGGATTGTATAAATATACTGGGAATTTTTCGCAATATTTGTCGAACGCCAAACTTATATTAAAAATCTTCTCCGGTTTATCAAGCTCGCCCAAGCTGGAAAAATAAAACATACAGCCCGATATGTGGGTAAACTTTTTTGTTTTGTCTAGCAACTTGTAGTATTCGCTAAATTTTTCGGGGGCATTTGCCTTTTTAAACAAAAGCAGTGCATACAACTTGCCAGCAAAATGTTCGGCATTGTCCCAAACTGTTTTAGCAACTTTGCAAATTTCTTCGGGCGTTTTGTTTGCCGCCAAATAATTATACGCCCAAGTTTCAGCGCAAACTATTCCACCCTCGCCCCTGGGGCCTGTAATATACATTCCGCTTTTCTGCAAAACAAGGTAGGCATATTTTGTTTTGTCGGCAACTTCGGCAAAGTCGGCCAAATTTACTTTTATGTACACATCGGGTATTTCAATATCTTTTTTGCCTTTAAAATAGTTTGGCCAAACTTTGCCTAAAGGGCCAAGCTGCCCGCAAAAATATACGGGCTTTAAATCTTTTGGCGGCTCTACAGTTTCGCCCATAGCCGTCAATCCGTAAAGCGCCCACGCTTTTGCGGCATCGCTTTCTGCAAATTTATAGAGCTTTTTAAATTCTTCTATAGCCGCGCTCTTTACGGGCATATTGCATATTTTGGCAAATTCGTAGTAGTTTTTTGTATGGTAAAATTTTGTGCCTTCCTTGGAAGAAACAATGCACCTTATCGGCGAAAAATATTCGGCATTTACAAGCGATTTATACGAAGCTGTTTCGGCGCAAAAGGCAAAGTAATTGGCAAGAAAAATCGCAAAATATACCGCACATTTCATATACTTTTTCTACCAAAATATAGCGTAATTTGTCAAGGCTATTGCCCTTTACGCAAAAGGCGTTTGCCGCCATTTTGCGCTTTACTAAACGGCGCGCCTTGTTAGGCTTTTGATACAAAGATATGTTTGTTAAAAATATTAAGATAGAAAATTTTAAAGGGCTACGCAACGAGTTTGTGGAATTCGACAAATCTTGCACGGTCCTTACGGGGCGAAACGGCGGCGGCAAATCGAGCGTGCTGGAGGCGATTTCGATAATGCTTTCGTGGCTGCCCGTAAAGCTTTGCAACTATGCGGTAAAGGGCAAAAAGATTTCCGACAAGGAAATATCGTACGGCACAAACTACGCAAGGCTTTCAATGCAAATAGAAAGCCAAAGCCCGCTTACCCTTACCCTTTACAAGCAAAGAAATTCGAACCGAAATTCGCATAACAGCAATATGCAAAGCGCGTTCGATTTCGGACGCGATATGCGCGTTATGATAGACGGCAACGCATCTGTGCAAATTCCCGTTTTGGCATACTACGGCGCAATGCGCGACACTTCGGGCTACTGCGCGCCGCAGCCGATTTCGTCTACAAACCGCACCGAAGTATATAAAAACGCATTCGCCGCCAGAACCGATTTTATTAAGCTAGACAAATGGTTTACCCAAATGGCGCAACGCCGCGAATTTGAAATGGCGCAGGCAGCCAAAATGCCGCTAAAAAAAGGCAATGCCCTCAGGGCTAAAATAGACGCGTTCTACAACCCCCTTTCGTTTGTAAGCAAAGCCCTTGCAGGCTTTTCGCCCGAATTCGGAACTTTCGAAGTCCGCAACGGGCAAACATTTTTAAAGAGCCGCAATATTCCTTCTTCGGGGCTTTCCGACGGCGAAAAGACGGTAATTGCCCTTATTGCCGACATTGCAATGCGCGCTATTGTGGCGAACCCCGAAATGAAAAATCCGCTGCTAAGCGAAGGCGTTATTTTGATAGACGAAATAGACTTGCACTTGCACCCCGACTGGCAGGCGCGCATTGCCCAAAAGCTTCCCGAAATTTTCCCAAGGGCGCAGTTTATATTTTCTTCGCACTCGCCTTCGGTAATGTCGGTTTCAAAAAATCTATACAAAATTAACTCCGAAACAAACGCGGTAGAAAGGGTCGAAAACACCTACGGCCGCTCGCCCGCCGACATACTAACGCAGCTGCTTAACGCGCACCGCGAGCCGGAAGTTGCAAAAAAGCTAAGGGCAATGTATGCTGCAATAGACAACAACGATATGCAAGCCGCCCAAAGAATTGTAGACGAGCTAAACGTTATTATACCCGAAGACCCCGAGGTTTTGCGCGGCGAATATCTTATAAGGGCATTGCAATGAGGTACATAAAAAGACCTAAAAATTCCGATGCGCCGCAGTCGTTCAAAAAATGGCTTAAAAAACGCCCTTTTGCAAAATATTCAAACTTCGGCAACACACGCATTAAAAACGAGTTAAAAAACTCGCTTGTTGCGCGCCAAAGCTATTTGTGCTGCTACTGCGAAAGCCGCATATTTGCGCAAACTTCGCACATAGAACACATAGAGCCGCAGTTTGGCGGTGCTTCCGAAAAGACTTTGGAATATTCCAATATGGCGGCCTCGTGCATAAAAGAGCCTAAAAAACAAAACGGCAAACCCGCCTTTACGGCGGAATCGGCGTTGCACTGCGGGCACGCCCGCGGAACGCATACGGTGGCAAGCCCCTACGACCCTCTGTGCGAAAGGCTTTTTGAATATTCCTTTAGCGGCGAAATACGCCCAAACAGCACATTGACAAATCCCGACGAAAAGGAGCTTGCAATAAATTCAATAGGATACTTAAAGCTGAATGTCCCCTCGCTTGTTGTGGCAAGGAAAATCGCCATAACCGAGTCTATAAGGCTATATCTAAACGGAACCAAGCCCGAAAAGATTTTGGGCAAGCTAAACTATAAGCTAATACCGTTTTGGTCGGCGGCAAAGTTTGCAATAAACGAGCTAGTTAAGCGCAGGGCGCAAAAAGCCTAGTTTTGCCTAAAAAAACTTGCCATAAAAAGAGGTGTTTTACACAATTTACGCAACAATATTAAACCTTTTATATATGATGAACACTAAATACGCAAAAACACTTGTTTTGGCTTTAACCGGCGCATTGTGCGCCGCGCTTTTTGCCGCATGCACCTCGGCAAACTGCAAAAAGCCCGATGAAACAAAAATAATTAACATTGCCGATTTCGGCGCAAAACCCGACGGCAGCGACAGCACACCCGCGCTGCAAAAAGCCCTAATAGAGGCAAAAAAGCACCCCCACGCGCACATAAAATTCGGCAAGGGCACCTACGCATTCGGCGGCAATTTTGCAAAAGACTACTACGTTTTTGCCAGCAATAACGACGAAGGCCTAAAGCGCGTAATATTCCCTATTGTGGATTTTAACAATCTTACAATAGAGGGCGAAAAAGATACGCTTTTTATGTTCTACGGCAATGTAACACCTTTCTTGGTAAGAAATTCAAGAAACGTTTCGTTTAAAAATTTTGCCTGCGACCTTTTCAACAGCCCACACGCCGAAGCCATTGTGCTAGACACTTTCGACGACGGCGTTATCTTACGCATAAAAGACGGCAACCCCTACGTTGTAGACAACGGGCTTTTGCAGTTTAAGGCAAAGCCAAACCCCTTTACTTCGGAAGCGCAAAGGCCCTACCGCTACGGCGGAATTTTGGAGTTTAACACAAAAGAAAAACGCCCCGAATACAACACGGGCGACTATTTCCCCGCCATAAGAATGGGCACATTCCGCGCCGAAAAATTGGGCTTGGACAAAGTAAAGCTTTTCTACAAACGCCTGAACAAAGCTGTTAAGGGCAACACCATTGTGTTTACGTTCTCGGGCAGGCCGCACTCGACATTCTCGGTAGACGAATCCGAAAACGTGCTCTTTAAAAACATTACAATCTACGAAGCCTACGGAATGGGAATTATCGCCCAAAATTCGGCAAACATTGCGGTAGATAGCTGCGTATTTACCGCGGGCAAAGACCGCGTTATCAGTTGCGCTGCCGACGCTACCCATTTTGTAAACTGCACGGGCAAAATCATATTAAATGGCAACCGCTTCGAGCAAATGATGGACGACGCCACCAACATTCACGGCATATACGAAAGAATTAGAACCATAGAAAGCCCAAACACTTTCGTTAGCGAGCTTGTACATGTTCAGCAATACGGCTTTAAAACATTCAAGGCAAACGACACAATAGAGTTTGTCGACAAGGATTCTATGATAACTAAGGCAACCGCCAAAATTAAGTCGGTAGAAACAATAAACAAGCAGTTTAAAAGGGTTGTTTTAGACGGCAATATTCCAGAAAACGTAATTGCAAGCGACGCCGTGGCCAAAGTAAGAGACTACCCCGAAATTATAATAACAAACAAC
Source organism: uncultured Opitutales bacterium (assembly GCA_934613415.1). GTDB lineage: Bacteria > Verrucomicrobiota > Verrucomicrobiia > Opitutales > Intestinicryptomonadaceae > CAKUIA01. The sequence goes on along the minus strand of CAKTSY010000002.1, from coordinate 385,079 downwards.
ATAGTGCAAAAAAACAGGGCAAGGGGTATGCTGCTTAACTGCCGCGGCAAAACCACGGTAGAAAACAACGTATTTGCAAATGGCGGCACCGCCTTGCTTTTCGAGGGCGACGCGTGCTACTGGTTCGAGCAAGGCGGGGTTAGAAACTGCACCATAAGGAACAACGTGTTCGAAAACAACTTCTACGCAAAGGGCTGGGGCACGGCAATAATAGGCGTAGGCTCGCGCATATCAAAAGACAAAGAAACAAGCCGCTACAACCGCAACATTATAATAGAAAACAACACCTTTAAAAAGTTCGACGACACCCCAATGCTTTACGCCGTTTGCATAGACAACCTTAAATGGCTTAACAACCGCGTCGAAAAAACCGAGGCATTCCCGCCCAAGAACATCGGCAAAAAGCCCTTTATTTTAGACAATTCAAGCAATATAGAAATTAAATAGGCTTGCTTTTTCTAAATTTTTAGGGCGGCAAAAAAGCCGCCCTTTTTTTGCGCGATGTTCCAAAGCGTGCAAATTTTACAATTCGCACTAAAAAAGCCGCCCTTTTTGCCGAAAATTATGGAACAAAACAAAAGAAACGCTTTCAAAGATATTGCATTAAACAAAGCCTCCGCGTAAAATCGGGGGCATATTTTTTATACGAAAGGAATATATGGAATATAAATTTCAGGCCGAAGTTAAACAGGTGCTAGACATTGTTATAAACTCGCTTTACACCGACAAGGAAATATTTGTAAGAGAGCTTGTTTCGAACGCCTCCGACGCCTCCGAAAAGTTCAGGTTTGCCTCTTTGGAAAAGGGTCAGGCAATAGACAACAATTCGCTAAAAATAAAGATTGATTGCAATGCCGAAAAGTCGGAATTTTCGATAGAAGACAGTGGCATTGGTATGACCGAAAAGGAGATTGCCGAAAACTTGGGCACAATTGCGCACTCGGGGTCTAAGGCGTTTTCGAAGGCAATGCAGGCAAACGGCGGCAAGCTGCCCGAAAACATTATAGGGCAGTTCGGCGTAGGCTTTTACAGCGTATTTATGGTTGCCGACAAAGTGGAAGTTTTAACCAAAAGCGAAAACGATAAGGCGTATCTGTTTAAATGCGATGGCTCCGAAAACTTCAGCATAAACGAAGCCGAAAAGCCCGAGCGCGGCACAAAGATAACGGCGCACCTAAAGCCCGAATACAAAGAGTTTGCAGACCCCCAAAGAATCAGGGAAATTCTCGAAAAATATAGTGCGTATGTAGATTTCCCCATAAGCGTAAACGGGCAAGACGTTCAAACCAGAAAGGCAATTTGGCTAAAGAATAAAAGCGAAGTTTCCGACGCCGAATACGAAGATTTCTACAAATTTCAAACCCATTCGTACGACAAACCCGCCGACTGGCTTCACTTTAAAACCGACGCTCCCCTGGAGCTTAACGCGCTTATATACACCCCCTCCGAAAATCCCGAAAAGTTCGGTTTCGGCAAAACAAAACCGCAGGTTTCAATCTACAGCCACAAGGTGCTTATAGACGCCGCCCCAAAAGACCTTTTGCCAGAATGGCTGCGCTTTGCAAAGGGCGTAATAGACAGCGCCGACATTCCGCTTAACATCTCGCGCGAAAGCATGCAAGACAGCGCGCTGCTTAAAAAGCTGGGCAAAGTTGTGGTAAAACGCTACATTAAAAACCTTGCCGAAGTAGCAAAGAAAAGCCCCGAAAAGTTCGAAAAAATCTATGCAGCAATTAGCAATTTCATTAAAGAAGGCGTTGCCGTAGACTTCGAAAATAGAGAGGCACTAACCAAGCTTTTGCGCTACGAAAGCAGCCTATTGAAAGCGGGCGAAAAAACCACGTTCGAAAGCTATGTCGAAAAAATGAAGTCGGCACAAAAAGACATTTACTACGCCTTTGGGCGCGACCGCAACACAATAGAAAATGCCCCCTATTTAGAGGCGTTTAAGTCGCGCGGAATAGAGGTTTTGTTTATGTACGAGCCTGTAGACGTTTTTGCAATGGGCAATTTGGGCGAATTTGGCGGCAAGAAAATTGTTTCTATAGACAGCGCCGACATAGACCTAAGCGATATTCCGCTTGAAAGCGAAAATAAGGAAAGTGCCCTGCCAGAAGAAGATGTAAAAACTCTTTGCGAATGGATAAAGAGCACTTTGGGCGATGCAAAAGTAAAAGAGGTTTCGGCAGGCAAAAGACTTGTAGAAAGCCCCGCCGCTGCCCTTAATGCCGACGGGCTAACCCCGCAAATGCGCGCAATGCTAAAGGCGTTTAACCCCGAAGGCACGCTGCCTAATCCGGCAATAAACTTCGAGATAAACCCCAAAAGCGAGCTTATAAAAAATCTAAACGACCTGCGCAAAAACAACGAATCTTTGGCAAAGCTTGTTTTAGACCAAATATACGACAACGCAATGCTTTCGGCGGGCTTGTTGGAAAACCCGCAAAATATGGTAAAGCGTTTGAACGAACTTATGGCTAAAATAAAATGATAGCCAAAGCCGAACAACAGGGCGACAAAATCGCCATAACCGACGCGAAAGGCAAAGTTATAATCCGCAGGGGCTATCTTATTTCGGTTTCGCCGAACAAGGTTTCGTATGTAAACGACAGGCTCTCTAAAACCGTTTTGGTTGTAGACGACCGCGGCAAATACATAAACTCCTACAACGTTTCAAAGCCGTTCGCCTCGGGCATAGGCTGGTAGATTTGCGCAGTCGTTGTCCGACGCAAAAAGCCCGAAAATTCGGGCTTTTTGCGTTTTTTGCTTCTTAAGCTTTACCTTATTCGCATTTCAATCTTTTTAAGTTTAAAAACGCCCTTGTTTTGCATTACAAACCTAAAGTCGCTTGCGCCGTTTTGACCGTTTTTAAACAGCACGTTTTCCATTTTAAAAGAAAGCTTACCCGAATCCATAGGCAAAGTTCCCGCCGAAAAGTAGCGTTCCTTTTTCCTGTCGTACATTCTGCCGTATTGCAATGTAATCTTGCCGTTTTTTATAGGCTCAAACTCTATTGTAAGCACAATGTTTTTGCATTGCAAGGCATCGGCAAAATCGTCTTTTACATCGAAATATAAGTGACGCATTTCTGGGCTTTTAAATGTGTTTTCGCCCAAAGTAAGCCCCGTTTTGTCTATAAAAATTGCGCCATCCGACTGTTCCCTCGGGCAAAACAACCCGAAGGCTTCGCCGGCTTTCCACTCTATTTTTTCGTAGTCGTCCAAATCGTATTCTACGGGCTGCGCCTCTTTTTTATTTTTTAGCATAGCCAAAAACGTGTAGGCGTCTACAACCTTAATTTTGGCGTTCGGGTTTTTAGCCTTTGCCTGCTCTATTGCCCCTACAATGCATTCGGGCGAAATTTTTATAAGCCTAAACGCCCTAAACTGCGGCTCAGTTTCGCTTATATGCGTTTTTATAGCGTACATATTTTTTATAGACTGAGCAAAGTTGTCGCTATTGCTAAGGTGGTAGGTGTGCAAATACGCAAGCGCAACGTTGTTTACAAGCATGCTAAAGCCCGCATTGCCCCCTATTTTTGCGGAAACGGGAACGCCCATTCCGTCGGGGTTTAAATCGGCCATCTTGCCAAGCCAGTCTTCCGAAAAATTGCGACTTATATACATTGGCGTTATGCTTATGCTTTGGCTTTGGTAGTATTTTTTTGCAAATTCAAAATATTCTTTAAAGCTGTCGCTTTTTACGGTGCCTATCTTGTTTTTGCCGAACAAAGTTTCGGGGCTTATGTAGGCGGCACCGTCGTCGGCAATGCCGAAAAAGTCAAGCTTGGTTTTATTGTCCAGCATATATTCGAATGCGTGGGGCACTCTGTCGGCCAAAGCGGGGTTTATAGACCAATTTAGGGGAATAATTCCCCTCTTTTGCCCGAACACCGTAAGCGCGCACTGGTTTAGCCAAGCCGAGCCGTCGTAGTCTAGCATAAAAAAGCATAGATACATAACGCCTTTTTCGGGAACTGCGTTTTTGTAGTTTTCGGGCTTGCTAATAAAGCGGTTTTTGTCGGGCTTTGGCATATGCATAAAAAACGAGGCATTGCTTAGCCCCAATGCCGCGTCGGCGTCGTTTGCCATATTGTACGACGTTATAAGCTCTATAAACGAGCACTCCGAGCCTACCGCGGGTTCGTTGTCGCCGCCGTGTTTAGAGTATTTTAGCCACCACGGCACAAATCCGTCTACAATGCCGAATTTGCCCTTTCGCAAATCGTACGAGCTTTGCAAAAGCTTGTTCCACATAGCAAAGTCGCCGCCCTTTTTTTGCGCGCGGTCGGAAACGGGAACATAGCCGCCGCTTGGGGCTAAATCTACAATAACGCTTTTTTTTGCAATGGCGTAGTCAAAATTAAAGTGCCCGTTGTTTTGAAATTTGTAGGTGTAAGAGCCATCGTAGTTGTTTTTGCCGTAGCCGCCCTGCATATTAATGTAGCAATAGGCGTCGGGCAGATACGAAAAGCAAAAGGGGTTTAAACGCCCATTGTCCAAATAGTTTTCCTTTAAATATAAATAGGCGGCAAGCTTTTGCGAGTTGTACGACTTTTCTGAAGCCTTAATGCCGAAGCTGTCGGCATAGACCGTTTTTTTGGCAAAGGGCGCAAGCTTTTTTAAAAGCGCACCATTGTCTAAGTCTTGCGAAAAGGCAACCATATCTTCGGCGGCGGCAATGCTTGCGCAAACATTAAGCAATGCGGGGTTTTTCTTTTCCCACACAATAAAGCCTTTATATTTGTCGGCAAATACGGTAAAAATTTCGTCTAGCGTGTTTAGCTCTTTTACATTGTTTGCGTCTATATAGCCTTTTTTTTCAAACCAATTAAACCAGAAATTGTCTATGTAATAAAACTGGTCGTAATACTTCGACAAATTAGGGTAAACGCCCTTATAGGAGGTATGCGTAAGGTTTTTTGCGGCAAACAAATATAGCTGCGGCGTTTGGCGGTTTGCCAAACCCTGAATGTTTGTAAGGGCAAATATTATGTTTATTTGCTCTTTGTGCGTTGTGGCCGCCTCGTTTTTAAAAAGGGTTTTTAGGTCTACCGTATATATTGTGTGTTCGAACTTTGCCGCAAAAACGGGCAGCGCCGCAAACAGCGCAAAGGCAATGCAAAGAAGTTTTTTAACTTTCATACTTTCAAAAATTTTGGCCAAACTTTTGGCGGTTAAAAAAATTGCGGCAACCAAAAACAAACGGTTTGCCGCAATTAGGGGACAAAACTAGCGCAAAGTTTTTACTGGAACATTTGTCAATTCCAATTCCAAAACGCCGCCGTTGGCAAAGTCTTTGTGCTTAAGTTTTGGCTCTTTAAGCAGCTTGCCGTTAAGCTTGGCAGATGCAATATACACATTGCCCTTCTTGTTGTTTTTGGCAATAATTGTAAAGGTTTTGCCCTTGTAATAGCGGTTGTCCAGCTGAATTTCAACCTTGTCGAAAACGGGGGCCGTTATTATATATTCGGGGTCTACATTCGCTCCGCCTTGAGCGTCGAAAAGCCCCATTGCCATTAGCGAAACAAGAGCGCCGCCTACGCCGTCGTCTTCGTCGCCGTTATAGGCGTTGTTAATAGCGTCTACTTTGTCGGCAGGGTAAATTGTGTCTTTAACCTGCCTTACCCAATACTGGGTTAGGTCGTACGCGCCCAAGTAGGCAAAAACGTGCGCCATTGCCATGCCAGGTTCGTTGCTGTAGTCTACCCACGGGTCTGCCAAAGAGCCCCTGTTTAAAAAGCGGCTGGACTTTGCCTTTTCAAACTGCCCGTTAAGTTTTTCTATAAGCTTGTCTTTGCCGCCCATAAGCTCGGCAAGCCCTTCAAAGTCGTGCATTACATAGTAGGTCATAATGGCAGAATTGCTCTCTACAAAACCTTGTTGGGTAAACAGCTTTTTTTCTCCCTTTTTGTGCTCTACTACGGGCTTCCAATCCCTGCCGCCCATAAATTCGCCCTTCAAATTTCTCGGGCGCATATAGCCTGTTGTTTTGTCGAAAACGTTTTTATAGTTTTTGGAGCGCTTAAGGTATTTTTCGTAGTCGGCCTTTTGGTTTGTAGCCAGCGCAAACTGCGCCATACACCAGTCTTCAAAGGCAAAATTAAGCGTCAGCGCGCACCCCTGCAAATGACTTGCCGACGGCCTTTTTATGCCTTCGGGAACATAGCCGCGCTCTATGTAATATTTCATATACGGCCCCGCCGGAACTTCGTAGCCCGTGTGGTCGCGTATGCCGCCTATTTCGCTATTTTTTATGCAGCCTTCGTAGGCGGTTTTTACGTCGAAATCCCTAATGTTTTTATTATAGGCTGCGGCAATTAGGGGTATTGCCTGGTCGCCTACCATAACAAAGGTGTAGTTGCCGCCGCTGGGGCCTCTGGCAATCATACCGCCCCTCGGGTAATAATCTATAAGGCTGTTTATATTGTCGCTTAAAGTTTTCGGCCACGCCAAAGACCAAAGCGCGGAAAGCGAAAATTCGCTGCCCCAGTGGGCGTCGCAATTTATGGAATTAAACTTGGGCTTGCCCGATTTGTCTAAAGGCAGCTGACGTATTACCGTTTTTTTGCCGATATTGTCGGGATATTTGCCGTCGGCATCGTTTATAGCCGAGCGGTGAAAAGCGCGCGCCAAGTCGCTGTAAAAGCGGCGCACATTGTTTATGTTGGAAGAATATACCTTTATTTTGCCCAGAACGTCGTTCCAATTATTGGCTGCGTTGGCAACCGCTTTTTCAAAATCCCAATCAGGCAATTCGGCGTTTAAATTCTTTTGCGAGCCTTCAATACTTGTAAACGAAATGCCCGCCTTCATAAGCAAAGGCTCTTTAGAAGGCGCAAACTTAACATAAAAGCTGGCCCCTTTGCCCGAAACGTCTTCGACTTTTTCGAAGTTGAACCTATCGGAATTGCAACCCCAAACTTCGGCTATGGGGCGGTTAAATTCCAAAGTAAAGTATACCGTAAAGGGATTTTTGCGGCGCATTTGCCCCGACATTCGCACAAAACCTTGTATCTTATTGTCGTCTATCCTTTCCATCTGCGAAAACTCGGGCTTGCTTTGCCCAAGTTCGCTAGCCAAGTCGAACATAAGCGCGGGTTCTTTTTCGGGCGAAAACGTGTATTTATGAAAGCCTACCCTTGAAGTTGCGGTAAGCTCTACCGTTGTCTTTTGGTTTTGCAAAAACACCTTGTGGTAGCCTAATTTTGCAACTTCGTCGTCGTGCGAAAACTTGTCTTTTAGCGACTCAAAACCCTTGTATTCGCCCAAATTGCCCGTAAAAGGCATAACGGGCAAGCCCGATATTTGCCACGAGTGTATATGGCTAAAGCACCTAATTTCGTCTATGACATATATATAGCCCGCTCTCCAAGTGCCCTCGGGCTTTGTGTCGGGCGAAAGCTGAATCATTCCCTCGGGGCGCGCCGCCGAGACAAAATAATAAAATCTGGAATTGCGCGTGCCCATTCTTACGTTTGCAAAATCTACGGGTTTTGAATTTGAATTTAAATCTCCCGAATATGCCGAAACCGACATAAGAGCCGCCGCAAAATAGGCGAAAAATTTTGGTAGTTTAGCCATATATACTTGATGTTGTTAACGTTTAGTTGAATTCAATTCCCGATTTTTAAAATCGTGCAAATCCGGTCAAGTAAATTTTAACCAACTGCAATATTGTCGATATATAGGCAAGAAAAGCCTAGTATAGTGGAAATAATAGGCAGAAAAATTATTTTTTTGCTTTCTTTTTAAAATTCACTATGTTATAAATGTGATCTCAATAACAAAGATATATAATTATGGGTAAGACAAAAAATCACTCGGCAAGGAAAAGAAGAAACGTTCAGGGCGAAAAAAAACGCTTCATTTTGATTAAAACAGCGGCCAAGCTGTTTTCTCAAAGGGGCTATTTCGATGCGTCCATTAACGATATTGCAAAGCTTGCGGGAACAAAAACAAGCGCAATAATATACCACTTCGATACAAAGAAGAATTTGTTCCACACAACCATCAAATACTATTTTCTTAACTTGGCGAAGTTGGACACAATTTTTGACTACTTCGACTACAACGACGCCGACAACAACCCGCAAATTTTCGGCGAAGCCCTTTACAATTCGGCGAACCACCTTTTAACTATTCTCTTCGACGAAAAGAAAAAGATTCCCTACCTAAGCGGCTTGGTTTCGACATTGCTTGTAGACGCAAGAGACCAAATAGACACCGAAATTAGGAATATTTGCTATAACGCCACAAACAAGCTTATAGACAAGCTTAGGATTTTGCGCCCCGAATTGAGCGAAAACAAGCTTTATTGGGCGCGCCAATTCTATTGGGCTATGGTACTATACTCAATTTTCGGCAACAAATTTATTTTGTGCGACATTGGATCCGAAAGAAAATATCCGCGCGAATTTTTAGACGCATACGCCTACCGCATTACAATAGGCATTTGCAAGTTGTTGGATTTACCCTACCCCGAAAAAATCGGAGAATCCTGGGTATACAACAAAAAAAGACTAGTTTAACAAAACAAATACAACAAAAAGAGTCGGGGAGTTTCCCGACTCTTTTGTTTTCGGTATTGCGCGAAAACCCTTGTTACTTTTCGGATTCTGCGGGCATATTAAATGTTTCGCCGCTTTTAAGCATTTCCCTTATCCGGCTTGCCAAATACAAATACCAATCGCTCTTTAGAGAGTCTTCAAGCGCAACAAAACGCGTCTCGCCCACATTCGGCGGGGTAGACGATAATTTGTAGATTGCGGTAGCTTCGCCTATGTCGTCGAAATCCGCAATATATAGGCATTGCGCCCCGCCTTCCACACAGCTGCGCGCCATTGCCCAAAGCAAAGCCCCGCGCTTTCTCGGCACTTTGTCGAGCTTAGAAAACGACTTCGGCAAACCTTTGCCTTTAGTTTTGTTATACCACGAAAAGCCGGCATATATCGACGCAAAATACATTATTTTTTTATTCGAACACCATTCGATATCGTCGCTTACAAGCTTATTTAGAGGCGTTTTGCCGTAAAGGACTGCCCTTAAGCCCGTTTTGTCTACAGAACAACGCCCAACATTCCACGGCATAATTACATCGGCATATTTCTCCAAAAGCCCGCGCATTTCTTTTGCGCTATCGGTATTTAAAGTTCTAAAATTTTCGTGAACAACAAACATAACCGAACAATTTTGCGATTTTAAAAATTCGGCAAACTTTTCTATCTGCGAAAGCTTTGTTTTGAATGTTGCGCCCGTAAAACCCGCACCCCATATGCACACAAGCGGCTTTGCGTTGCAGCGCATATAATTTGCGCTTTCGAAAAGCTTTGCGGCTTTAGATAAAGATTGCCAGTCGTCTATAAGCTCGGCCGCCGAAACTTCGCCGTCGAGATAATACGACAATGCAAACCCCACCTTGTTTTGTTCTGCCGCCGCTTTCGCGTTTGACAAAACTTTTACATAGTCGCCATATTCGGGCGACTTTTTGTTTAGCTGCCCTATTTTTCTATACAAAAAAGCTCCGTCTATGCCGTATTGGCGCATCCATTTAAAATGCAAGTCGACACTTTCAAAATCGTAAGAGCTGAATATATACGCCTTTTCGCCGTTGGGATACGAAAATTGCGTTTCGTAGTTTTTAACGTATTCGGCGGTGTCGGGCCACATGTCTACCTTGCACGAATTTACCGCAAAAGCTTCGTAATTCTTTGCCGCAGAGCCGTCGTTGGGACATCTTAGCGAAGCGTGGTAGCCCGTAAACAGCATACCATTGCCTATTTCGAAGGGGGCATCTTTAGCGAAAAGCCAGCTTGAAAATGCGAAAAGAGCCGTAATTGCCAAAACAAATAACTTCATATCAAAATTGTTTTACAGGAATTTTCGCCATAGCCCGCTTACGGTCAAGCAAAATTAGGCCTTGCCGCAATATACCGTTTTGCCCTTTTCCAAAACAAGCTTGTGGTCTATGCACTTGGGCAGCTGCGTTTCGTAGTGTCCAACATATATTATTGTTTTGCCGTAAACGCCCAAGTCGTCTAGAGCATCGTTAAAAAGCTGTGTTTGGTTGTTGTCCAAGCCTTGGCAAGGTTCGTCTAATATAAGCAAGGGCGGGTTTTTAACCATTGTTCTTGCAAGCAAAGCCAACCTTTGTTTGCCGAGCGGCAATGTATACATATATCTGTCTTTATATTCGTATATGCCGAAAAACTTAAGCAAAAGCTCTATCTTTTTTTGCTCGTCGTAGCTTACGTCTAAAAACCAGCCTATGCTGTCGTGAAAACCCGAAGCAACCGAATTGTATACGGTAGAATTTTTTTCAAAATACCAGTGAAGCTCGGGCGAAATTATGCCTATCTTCTTTTTTATATCCCAAATGCTTTCGCCCGAACCCCTCGGCTGTTCGAAAAGGGTAATGTCGTTGGCGTAGGCCTGCGGGTGGTCGCCGTCTAAAAGGCTAAGCAGCGTAGATTTGCCCGAGCCATTGCTGCCTTGAAGCAGCCATTTTTCGCCCTTGTTTACCTGCCAACTTACACCGCTTAAGACGGTTTTTTCGCCGTAGCGCACGCTAACGTTTTTTATGTCTATAAAGTTTGTGCAGTTGCACTTTGGGGGCTGCTGCAAAAAGTAGGGAACCTCCTCTTTTACCCTAACTTCGGTGCAATTAAGCTCGCTAGGGGTTGCAACTTTTACGAATTTTTTGTTTTCAAGCTTGCCGAAATTTGCCGCCGATTTTGGCAGCTGCCCGTCGGCGGTTATAAGAATATAGGTAAACCCATCTTTGGAGTAGGCGTCTAAAACATCGTTTAAAACCTGCCTTGAATTTTTGTCTAGCCCAGTATACGGCTCGTCTAAAACCAAAAGCTGTGGCTTATACCAAAGTGCCATTGTTAGCTGCAACTTTTTATGCTCGCCGCTTGAAAGCTCTATTAGCTGCGTTTCTTTGCAGTGCAAAAAGCCGAATTTTTCCAAAAGCGGGTGCGCGTTTTCAAAATCAAGCCCGTGCTTTTCGCCAAAGCGCATAAGCTCGGCGTAAACGGTAAGGGTTGTGTCGTCTTCCTGCTTGTCGTAGCGTTGCTGGTAGTAAAAATTTCTGTCGCCGTCTAGGCTCGAAAACTTATACCAATTATCCATATAATACGCGGTAGCCGGCAGCTTGTTTTGGGGGTTAAACTCGGCTTTAACCAAGCCCGAATCTGGTTTTATTTGCCCGCAAACAAGCTTGCCAAAGCTGCTTTTGCCCGAGCCGCTTTTGCCGCCTATAACGTAGTTTTGCCCGCGCTTGATTTCAAAATTCAGGTTTTCGAAAACGCCAACGCCCTCGTAGGCAAGGCATATATTTTGCATCGAAACGATATTTTCCATATAAAAAAGCCACTTTTAGATTAAAAAAGACGGGAGCAATTAAAACTCCCGTCTTGTCGAAAAATTAAAACCTATTAGAGAGTTTTAATGGGTTTCATTGCGGTCATGTATTTACGCAATTTAATGCCCACAATTTCTATCGGGTGGTTGCGCAATTTTTCGTTTACTTCAACTAGTTGTGCGTTGTCTACCGAGCCGTCTTTGCCTTCGTTGAAGTCTTTGCCGGCCAATTCGGGAGTTACCTTTTTCATAAAGTCGGCCAACAGGGGTTTGCAGGCGTTGTAGAAAAGGTAGTTGCCGTATTCTGCGGTGTCCGAAATAATGCGATTCATCTCGTAAAGCTTGCGGCGCGCAATTGTGTTTGCAATTAGCGGAACTTCGTGTAGCGATTCGTAGTATGCCGATGCAGGCTGTATGCCGGCTTCGCACATTGTTTCGAACGCCAATTCAACACCGGCCCTTATGAAAGCCGCCAAAATTGTGTAGTTGTTGAAATATTCCTGTTCGCTTATGTGCATTGTACCTGCGGGAGTTTTTTCGAATGCGGTTTCCGCAGTTTGGGCTCTCCAGGTCAAAAGCTTTTTGTCGCCGTCTGCCCAGTCGAGCATCATTATGCGGCTAAATTCGCCCGACATAATGTCGTCTTGGTGCTTTTGGAACAAGGGGCGCATAATCTGCTTAAGCTCTTCTGCCAACTGGAATGCCTTGATTTTTGCGGGGTTCGAAAGTCTGTCGAACATACCCGTTATGCCGCCGTGTTTTAGGGCTTCGGTGATAACTTCTACGCCGTATTGAACGAGCTTTGCAGCATACGAGGGGTCGATTTTGTTTTCAACCATCTTGTCGAAGCAAAGAACCGAGGCCGTTTGCAACAAGCCGCAAAGAATGGTCTGTTCGCCCATAAGGTCGGACTTAACTTCGGCTACGAACGAAGACTTCAATACGCCCGCCTTGTTTGCGCCTATACCTACGCAATATGCTTTTGCATATGCCCAGCCCTTGCCGTCGGGGTCGTTTTCGGGGTGAACCGCCGCCAACGTGGGAACGCCAAAGCCTCTTAGATATTCGGCTCTAACTTCGGAACCGGGGCATTTTGGAGCAACCATTATAACGGTTATATCTTTGCGGATTTGCATGCCTTCTTCTACGATATTGAAACCGTGCGAATACGACAAAGCCGAATGGGGTTTCATCAAGGGCATGGCGGCAGCTATAACCTTCGAGTGCTGTTTATCGGGGGTAAGGTTAATTACCAAGTCGGCAGAAGGAATCAATTCTTCGTAGGTGCCAACTTTAAAGTTATTGTTTGTTGCGTTTTTCCATGAATCGCGCTTTTGGTCTATTGCCGACTGGCGCAACGCGTATGAAATATCCAAACCGCTGTCCCTAAGGTTTAAGCCTTGGTTTAAGCCCTGCGCGCCGCAACCGATAATAACTATTTTTTTGCCTTTTAAAGCTTCTACGCCGTCCGAAAATTCCGAGCGGTCCATCAACGAAGCCTGATTTAGCTGTCTTAACTTTTCCCTAAGCGATAGGGTATTGAAGTAATTTGCCATTTTAGTGTCTTTCTTTTTTGTGTTTAAGTTATGCGGAGAAACCCCCGCGCGTTTTTGTAAAAATTGTCTATCCGTGTTTTATGATTTTTTCGGCAATATCCCAAGACTTTCTTGCGTCTTTTTCGGCAATGCTTTTAACCAGACTTTCGTGCAGGGTTTCGGCAGTTGCAAAAATTTTGTAGTCTTTATACTTTTTTAGGTAGCACTTTCTAAGATGCGAAGAGGCCGCCTTGTATAGCTCGAAAAATATTTCGTTGTGCGAAGCCACTGCTATGGCGGTATGAAACCCTATGTCGGCGTCGACGCATTTTTTAAGATCGCAACTTTTGTTTGCCTGCCTGATTTTTTCCAGCGATTCGTTTATGTTTGCCATATCCGAATCGCTGCGCTTTAAAGCTGCCTTTTCCGATATTTTCATTTCAAGCAGGCGGCGAACTTCGTCTAAATCGGCCTCGTCGGCGCGGCTTAGGCGGTCTGCCATAGGCTCGTCTTTGGCATAGCGCGACGCAACAAAAGTGCCCAAACCCTGCCTTACACTAAGTATGCCCGAATTAGACAAAAGTTTTATTGCCTCTCTTACGCTTGAACGCCCCACCCCAAAAAGCTCCATAAGCTTGGGTTCGGCGGGCAGCTTTTCGCCAACGGCATATTCGCCAGACGCAATTTGCGAGCGCAACCTGTCGGCTACTTCGTCGGCAAGGCTTTTCTTTTGAACTTTTAAGGGCTGTGCTTTCATTCGCAAATTGGGTTGTCCGCTCAACTGAATATCATATCATCAGATGAATATACGTTTAACACTCGTCCCATTTTTTAGAATTGTCAACAAATTTTTAATTTTTTTGCGCATTTTTTGCATTTTTGCCGAAAAACACCCCTTTAAAAAAGCCAAGGTTATAGCCGAGAATTGCACATACAACCTGCAAATCATATGCAAATTATCTCGACAAGCGTTAAAATTTGTAAAAAAAGTCTATGCATAAGACAAAAAACTTATGCTTGGAAAATATCTAGAAAACGTGCGCAAAAACAAGCCCCTTGTGCACAATATAACAAACTATGTAACGGTAAACGGCGTTGCAAACACATTGCTTGCCTGCACAGCTAGCCCCATTATGGCCGACGACGCCGAAGAAGTAGCCCAAATTTGCTCTATATGTTCGGCATTAAACCTAAACATAGGCACGCTAAATGCCAGAACAATTAAGTCTATGCTAATTGCGGCCAAAACCGCCAACAAAAACAATATACCCGTTGTTTTAGACCCCGTAGGCGCAGGGGCAAGCAGCCTTCGCACAAAAACCGCCCTGCAAATTATAGACTCGGCAAAAATAGACCTTATTAAGGGCAACTATTCAGAAATTAAAGTTTTGGCAAATGCGGCCAGTTCGCAATCGCGCGGTGTAGATGTTTCGGAAAGCGATGCTAAAGACGCCCTAAACCTGCCAAAAGTTGCAACTCTTGCAAAAGACCTTTCTAAAAAGCGCGGCTTTATTGTGGTTATTACAGGCAAAACCGACATTGTTGCCGATTCGCAAACAGCCTACGCCATATACAACGGCCGCCCCGAAATGGGCAGCATTACGGGCACGGGCTGCCAGCTTTCGGGCATGCTTGCGGCTTTTTTAGCCGCCAATAAAACAGAACCTTTGTTGGCCGCGGTGGCTGCCGTTGCAACAATGGGTGTAGCGGGCGAAATTGCGTATGCAAGTCTGCAAGAAGGCGACGGCAATATGGCGTATGCCGCAAAAATAATAGACGCCCTCTACAATATGTCGGGGCAACAGCTGGATAATTTTGCAAAGTATGAACTCTGCTGATTTACTTATTTACGCCGTAAGCGACAGGCACTGGCTGGGCGACGGCGAGCCGCTAAACAATGCCATAACGCTTGCAATAGAAGGCGGCGCAACATTTATTCAGCTTAGAGAAAAAACTTTGCCCTACAACGAATTTTTAGAGCAAGCCAAACAAACCGCAAAGCTTTGCAAAGCAAAGAACGTAAAATTTGTCGTAAACGACAACGTTCAAATTGCAAAGCTTTCAAATGCCGACGGCGTACACATAGGCCAAGGCGACGAAACTTTGGCAAACGCGCGCAAAATTTTGGGCAAAGACAAAATTATAGGGGTTTCGGTTCAAACCGTGCAACAGGCACTGCAAGCCGAAAGAGGCTCGGCAGACTATCTGGGAGTTGGTGCAATGTTTAAAACATCTTCGAAAGACGACGCCGAAATTGTTTCGTTTAACACTTTAAGGGAAATTTGCAGCGCGGTAAAAATTCCGGTTGTAGCAATAGGCGGCATAAACCTTGAAAACATCGGGCTTTTCGAAAAAAGCGGAATTAGCGGAATTGCCGTAATAAGCGCAATTTTCGCGCAAAAAGACATAAAAAAAGCGACCGCCCAACTAAAGACAGCCGCCGAACAAATCTTAAAATAAGCCCAGACTGATTTTAGCGTACAACTACACCAAAAATATAATTATCATTTGCGCGCACAAAACCCTCATAAACATTGAAAGTGGGTAAACTGTCGAATACGCAATATTTGGTCTGTCGCAAGGCGATATTGAATTTGAATATGCCAAAGCCGTCGGGTTTGTCATAGAGCCCGAAAGCATACCCAAAATCGTATAGTAGTCGCACTTAAAGAGCCTGCCAACTATGCACATAAAAAACGCCGAAGCCAACGTTATAACCGCGCCCAGGCACATCCATTCAAAGCCGTCGCCGTGCGTCATTGTGTCTACAAACGAGCCGCCCGCGCCCAAGCCTACACCAGCCAAAAATAGCGAAATGCCTATTTCCCTAATCATAAAGTTTGCGCTCATTGTCATATAGGTGGGGAATTTCATTTGGTAGCCGTAGCGCCCCATAAGTATTGCTACAATAAGCGGGCCGCCTGCCAAGCCCAGTTTTATCGGTTGCGGAACCCCCGGTATAAGTATGGGCAAAGTACCTAAAAGCATACCCAAAATAAGACCGACAAACAATGGCAGCAAATTGGGTTTGCGCAACTTTAGCATAGAATTGCCCAAGGTTTTTTCTACCCCCGAAACGGCTTCGGGCATACCAACAACCGTTGCCCTGTCGCCAAGCTGAAGTTTTAAATCGGGGTGCGCAACAAGGTCTATGCCCGCCCTGTTTACCCTTGTAATATTGAAGGAATAGCCGCCTGCCAAGCCCAATTTTTGAAGGTCTTTGCCCGCAACTTCAACGTTGCTTACCATTATGCGCCTTGCCTCGAGCTTCGAGAACGATTTGTTCCACTCCATATTTATCTTTTCACCCAGCTTTGCGCAAATGTTGTCGGCCAAATTTTCGTCGCATATAACCCTAAGCTTGTCGCCTTCGGCAAAAACGGTGTCGGGAGTAACGCCATCAAACTCGCCGTTTGCGCGGCATATTCTCGATATTACAAAGTCAGAATTCAACAGCTCGGCGGCCTTGCACATTTTTTTGCCGATTAAGTCTTGATTTGTAAGCAACGCCGAAACCCTTACAACATTTTTTGCCGCCCCGCTTCCCGAAATTTTTGCCATTTCCTTTTCGGGGTTAATCCTAAAGGCGTATTTCATTAAAATAATTGTGCCTATAACGCCCAAAACACCAAATGGATAAGCCACTGCATAGCCCAAGCTTATGGTAGTGTCGGCGGCATTGTGTATGTCGGCGTATGTCTGCTGGGCAGCACCCAAGCCGGGGGTGTTTGTAACCGCACCCGAAAGCACGCCCGACATTGTCGAAATAGATGTATTGGTTGCATACCCCAACATAACCGCAACGGCCGAGCTAAAAAGCACGCCGCCTACGGCAATCATATTCATCTTAAAGCCGTCTTTTTTAAAAGACGAAAAGAAACCCGGGCCTACCTGCAAACCTATCGAATATACAAACAACACAAGGCCAAACTCCTTCATAAAGTGAAGAACGCCGTCTTCCACCGTAATGCCGAAGTGCGACAACGCCAAGCCTGCAAAAAGCACCCAAGTGATGCCAAGCGAAATACCGCAAATCTTAACCTTGCCCAAGGCAACACCCAAGGCTATAACAGCCGAAAATACAGCTATTGAATGGGCAATGCCCGTACCGAAAACCAAGTTGTTTATCCAATCCATATCGCGTAAAAATCCGTTTCTTGTGCCGCATATATTAAAATAGTGTGTAAATAGCGGCGCATTAAACCGCAAATTTTACCCTATTATTTAAATCAATTCAATATGCTAAAATTATCAGTTTAATAAGTAAAAACGATTAACTACAAAATAGGCGTTATTTTGCCTCTATTTTAGCGAACGCAAATTCCCGAAAAATACTTCCGCCAAATTTGCGGCCAAAACGTTTGGGTTGACATCGGTCAAAGCCGCATAATTTACGCCTATTCCCGCGCTAAGCGAGCTTACAAAATCGCCCTCGCTTAAAAATTCGCACAAAACGCCGCAAAGCTTTTCGCCGTTTAGGTAGATTGCGTTTTTTTGCGCACGCAACTTTAAAGGACTATTTTTTTGCAAAACACCAACCGCTTTTTTTGCGAGCTTTTCGCTTAATTGACTTTTGTTTTTAACCGCACGCATTGGCGAAAGCGAACAGCTTAGCGCAAACGACTTTTTTTGGGAACGCCACTTTGCGCCGCAAGCCGCCCTGCCCTTTGTTTGGGCTGCGGCAAAAACGGCAAAGGCGTTTTCGGGGCTTTCTGCGGCAAGGGCCAAAGCCCGCAAGTTTGTGCTGTCTACACTGTCGAAAAAAACGGGCGTACAATCTACAGAAAGCTCGGCTATTTCGGCAAAAAACGCGTATTTGCTTGGAAGTTTCGGCAGGCCTTCAAGCCTGTAGCCCAATTTTCGCACCGCCGAAAACGAAAAGCCGTCGGTCTTTAAAAGCTCTATCTTTTGGCGCAGGCCAACCCTGCTTAGCCCGAATTGTTTCGACAATATTTCGCCCGAAATATACTCGCCTTTTGCCGAAATAAATTCTTTTGCTATGCTGCTGGGGTCTTTTTTCATAGGTGGGTTTTTCGCGGAATATTCCACATTCAAAAAAATTCTTCAACAAAAAAATTTTAGTCTAAATCAGGCTAAAAATATATGTTAACTAATTTTTTAATTGACTTAACATATATTAGAGAGTTTTCTCGCCCAAAATATGCATATCTATAAACACGTCCCTTTTACCCCGAAAACCTTTGCGCTAATTTTGCAAACCATTTGCACGGCCTTCCCCGTTCTATCTTATGCCGACGCCGAAAGCGAACCCGCCGAATTTGGCGGAATTTTAGACGAGCTTGCCGCAACCGAAAGCGCGCAAACGCCCTTTGTAAGCGTGGGCACCAACGGAGACTTGGGGCTTGCC
This sequence comes from uncultured Opitutales bacterium, assembly GCA_934613415.1. Taxonomy (GTDB): domain Bacteria; phylum Verrucomicrobiota; class Verrucomicrobiia; order Opitutales; family Intestinicryptomonadaceae; genus CAKUIA01. The sequence goes on along the minus strand of CAKTSY010000002.1, from coordinate 366,813 downwards.
GAATCGCTTAAATTTGAACCCGACACTGCGTTGTATGCCAGAAGCAATATGCAAAACGACATCTCCCTTAGGGGTGCTTCGTTCGAAAATTCGGGAATAAGCATTGCCAACGCCAATATTTACGACCCGCAAACGGGGCACTATGCAGCCGAAATACCCGTGCCCGAAATTATGCTAAAAAGCCCCGAATTTTTATTTTCAAGCAAAAACAATTTAAGCGGCTTTAACTCGGCGTCCGGCTGCGTTTTTTACGACTTTGCCGAAATAGAAAACAACGCATTGTCGGCAAAAACCGTTATAGGCAGCTACGGCGAAATTTCGGTTTCGGCATATGCCGCGGCAAAAGGCGACTTTAAAGACAAGCTTGCAATGTCGGCAGACTTTTTCTACAACCGCGCCGAAGTATCGGGCCCATTCGACAATACCGACAGCCTTTTAAACCTGTATTCGGGCAGAATTAACGCAGCCTACGGCAAAATTAAATCTACATTTTTTTACGGCTACCAATCTAAAAACTACGGCTGGCCCAATATGTATGTGCCGCGCCCCTTCGGCATTTTAGAATACGAAGCTTTGCGCACAAACCTGTTTTTATACAACGCAAATGCCGAGGTAAACGAATTCAACAAAATAAACTTTTCGGCATATTACAGGAAGAACAACGACCTATACACAATGCCCACTGCCAACTACAAGGCAGAGCACGAAACAAACGTGTATTTTATTTCGCTTTCGGGGCAAACTGGGGTTGAAAGGTTGCGATTGAATTTTAAGGCCGACTTTGCCCACGACAACATTCAAAGCACGGGGCTTTTTACAAACTATCCCTTTTCGGGGGGCACTTTTGCGCGCGACCGATTTAAGATTGCAGCCTTGCCCGAATGGACATTTTACAGCACAACCCGCGACTACGCCAAAGTTTTGGCGGGCTTAAATGCCGACTATTGCCAAGGCTATGGCACGGCCGTAAACCCCGCAGCCCGCATAGAATATGGCAACGAAAATGCGCAACTACCATTTTTATGCTATTTAGACTTTGCAAAAACTTCGCAGGCTCCCTCCTACACCGCAATAGGAGGCAGAGACGGCGGGCCTTTTGGCGGCAACCCCTATCTGCCGCTACAGCACACATTAAACACAGAAGGCGGCATAAAAATTTCGCGCGGCAATTTTTCTTTTACGCCAAAAATTTTCTACCGCAAAGACTGCGACTTAACCGAATGGGGCTACGAATTTTCCAACCCATTCCAACGTAAGGCAACCGCCGTAGACGGCGAAACTTTTGGCATAGAGCTTGAATGCGAATATGAGTTTTTAGACCCTGCCATAAAAATTTTTGCAGCCTACATATTTACCGACAAAACCGAAGACTGGCAGTGGCAGCACTACGATGCCAGCTTCTATTTTGGCGACTGGGCAAAGCACAGGGCAATTTTAAAGATTCAATACAATATTTTAGACAATCTTAAAATAGGCCTAAAAAACGAGCTGAGGTTTCAGGAGCAAAACCTGCTAAGAAGCGGAACGCTAAACCCAGTGCTTAGTTCTTTCGAAATTTCCTACGTTCCGAATATTCTAGAAAACCGCATATGCATTTCGGCGGAAATTTCGAACTTGTTAAATTCGTCTTGGCAGCCGGTTGCCGGCGTGCGCCCGTATCCGAGATGCGCTAGACTTGCAATAAGCATAGGGCTTTAGGAACCTCGCTTTATTTATCGGGGTTTTCCAGGCTGTCTTTGCGTTCCTGCAAAAATTCCCACCTTGCAAAAAGCTCTTCGTCTTCCTTTTGAATTTGCTCTATGCGCGCGTTTATTTCGGCGATTTTTGCGGAATTTGCCTTTACAAAATCGGCGGACTGAAGCTTTTGGGTAAGGTCTGCCAATTCGCTTTCCAAAGCGTCTATTTTTTGCGGAATGCTTTCCAGCTCGGCGCGCTCGCGGTTGGTAAACTTTTCGCGCTTTTTAGGGGCGTAGGCTGCCTTCTTTTTCTCTTCTTTTTGCGGCAGCTGCAGATTTTCGTTTTGCGCTCTATATTTTTCCCATTCGTCGTAGCCGCCAACTAGTTCCGTAATTTTGCCGTTTTCGCCAAAGCAAAATACACCCGTTACAATGTTGTTAAGAAAAGTTCTGTCGTGCGAAACAAGCAAAATTGTGCCGTCGAACGAAACAAGGGCGGCCTCTAAAATCTCTATGGTTTCCATATCCAAGTCGTTGGTAGGCTCGTCTAAAACCAAAACGTTGGCGGGGGCTGTAAAGAGCTTTGCAAGCATAAGCCTGTTTTTTTCGCCGCCGCTAAGCATGCCAATTTCGCCGTAAATCTGCTCGGGGCTAAACATAAATTTTTGCAGATAACCCGCAGTGTTTTGCCTTTGCCCTAAAACACCCACAAAGTCTGAACCTTCGCCTACAAATTCAAACGGCGAAGTTTTGTCGTTTAGCTTTGCTCTTAGCTGGTCGAAATACGCCACCTTAAAATTTGTGCCGGTTTCAACCGTGCCGCACTCGGGCTTAAGCTTGCCAAGCAATATGTTAAGCAAAGTGGTTTTACCTATGCCGTTTCGACCTATAATGCCTATTTTGTCGCCCCTGTAAATTGTGGTCGAAAAGTCGTCTATAATCTTTTTGCCGCCGAAAGAAAGCGAAACGTTTTCAACCTCGAAAACCTTTTGCCCACCCTCTACAGCGCCCGCAATTTTAAGGTCTAAAACGCCCGCGCGGCTGCGTCTTTGGCTTCGTATCTGCCTAAGTTTTATCAACTCGCGCACCCTGCCTTCGTTTCGGGTTCTGCGCGCTTTTATGCCGCGTCTAAGCCAAACTTCCTCTTTGGCAAGTTTTTTGTCGAAAGCAGCCTCGTTGCGTTCTTGCGACTTTAAAAGCTCGTCTCTTCTTGTAATAAATTCGTCGAAATGGCAGTCGAAAGATATAAGTTTTGCCCTGTCTACCTCTACAACCCTTGTCGCCAAATTGCGCAAAAAAGTTCTGTCGTGCGAAACAAACACAAGCGTTTTTTTGCACTCTTTAAGGAATTTTTCCAGCCACAAAACCGAGTCTATATCCAAGTGATTGGTAGGCTCGTCCAGCAAAAGAACGTCGGGGTTCGAAACAAAGCCCCTGCCAAGCAGCGCCCTGCGCTTTATGCCCGCCGAAGCGGTAGAAAGCTCCAAATTTGGGTCTAGCTCCAGCTTTTTTACCGTGTCGGAAATTTCGGCACCCAAGCCCCATAGCGACATTTCATCTATCCTGTGCGAAAGCGCGTCGAATTCGGCCTGAAACTGGGCAAAGTCGGGGCTATCTACCTTCGAAAGAAGAAAATTGTATCTGCAAAAAATTTCGCCCTTTTCGCCCAAGCCCGAAGCTACAACGGAATATACCGAGCCGTTTAAAGACATTGGAACATCTTGCGGCAGATACGCCGTTTTTATCCCGTTCTTTCGCTCTATAAGCCCAGAATCGGGCAAATGCTCGCCCGAAATAAGTTTTAGCAGGCTTGTTTTACCGCACCCGTTTCGACCTACCAACGCAAGCTGGTCGCCCTCGGCAATATTTAAATCGGCGCAGTCCAGCAAAACGTGCGCCCCGTATCTATACGAAACTTCGCTTAAAGAAATAATACTCATTTACACACCCAAATATGCATTTTCGTATATATTGCACATATCGCTTTGGTCTAGTTTTTTAAATGCGCCAATTGTGCGCTTGCCAAAAAAGCTGCACTTTTCGGCGAGAAGCTGCGGGTTGTAGTCGGCTTTAGATATTCCCATATCGGCAACGCAAACAGGCATATTTATTTGCTTAAAAAATTCCTTAAACTTTTCAACGCACATAGTTGCGGCAAGCTCGTCGTTTGGCTCGTCTATGCCGAAAACGCAGCGGCCTAGCTTTGCAAAACGCTTAAAGTCGGTATTCATAACGTATTTTGCCCAAGTAGGCCAAATCGCCGCCAACCCCGCCCCGTGGGCGACGCCGTATAGCGCGCTTAATTCGTGCTCTAGCTGGTGGCATGCCCAGTCGCCCAAAAACCTGTCGCCCGTAGTTCCGTTGTGCGACAGCGTAGAAGCCCACATAATTTCCGAGCGCGCGTTGTAGTTTTCGGGGTCTTTTACGGCAATTTTTGCATTTATAATTACCGATTTTACAAGCCCTTGCGCAATCTCGTCTTGCAAGATTGTTTCGCCTTGAACCGAAAAATAACGCTCGAACGTGTGCATTAAAATATCCACACAGCCGCTTGCTGTTTGATACGGCGAAAGCGTAAACGTAAGTTTTGGATTCATAAGCGCAAACTTGCAGTGCCCAAATAGGCTACTATAGCCGCGCTTTAAAAGCCCGTCGTCGTTGGTTATAACGCTGGCATCGCTCATTTCGCTGCCGGCGGCTGCCATAGTTAAAATTACGCCCACGGGCAAAGCGTCTTTTGCCTGCGCTTTTCTCGAATAAAAGTCCCAAACATTTCCGTTATATTTAACGCCGTAGGCAATGGCTTTTGCCGAGTCTATAACCGAGCCGCCGCCTACCGCCAAAATAAAATCTACATTTTCAGCCTTACAAAGCTTTATGCCCTCATTTACCTTGCTAAGCATCGGGTTTGCAACAACGCCGCCAAGCTTTACATATTCAATTTCGGCCTTTTTAAGCAGGGTTTCAACCTCTTTAAGCAGCCCCGACTTTTCCGCACTTTTGCCGCCAAAATGCAGCAAAACCTTTGTGCCGAAAAATTCCCTTATACATTCACCCACATTTTGTTGCGCATTTTCGCCAAAGATTACCTTTGTGGGAGAGTAAAAAACAAAATCCTTCATATGTGCCGTCCTGTTTATATATTGTATTTAAAGGCGATAATGGCGCAGTTTGCGTCGAATACAACAAGAAACGGCAAAAAGACTAATCTTTTTCGTCGAATGCGCGAGCAAACAAAGCCTCTATTTCGTCGAGCATTTGTTCGGCGTCTTCACCCTGGGCAACAAACTTTATTTTCGAACCGCGACCGGCTGCAAGCATCATAAGGCTCATTATACTTTTGCCGTTCACCCTTTCGCCGTCCTTTTCAACCCAAATATCGGTAGCCGGATATTTGTTGGATATACGCACAATCATAGCGGCAGGCCTTGCGTGTATGCCCATCTTATTGAGAACGGTAAGTACTCTCGAGAATTCCTTATTATTGTTTGTATCGTCTTGCATATCCGTGAAGAATAAAAAGGTACATAGTCTAAATTTAGAGGGCTTCGTCAAGTACTTTTTTGGACAAAAGGGCAAAATGCCCCGCTTATAACGTTTTACCAATCAAGTTAATGCGTAATTAAAAAGCAAGCTTGCCCCCGAATTGAGCAATGATTTCGTCGGCGGTTTTGCCGTTAAATTCCGCCAAAATTTCAATGTATTGCCTGCCCGAAGCTTGCCCCGTCAACAACGCCTGCGAAATTGCCGCGCTTAGCGCCCTTTGCTTTTTTAGCGGCAAATTCATTAAAAGCTCGGCATAGCTTTTCGAAAAATCGGCCGCCGTTTTCGAATTTATTTTAAGGGTTTCGTCCTTTGCAAACGGACACACTTTTAGCGCAGTTTCAACAACTTCGCGCGCGGTTTTGCCGTGGAATATTTTGCGCATTTTAGCTTCGCCCAATCCGTTTTTAGAGCCGTAGTACATAAGTATTGCCGAGGCGTTCGACAAATCCTGCCGCTCGTCGGGCGAAAGCGAAAACGCCATTTTTTGGAAGCTTTCGGCCAAGGCGGCGTCTGTAGAAGCGTCTAGCCTATGCTGGGCAAATGCCGAAGCGCAAAATACGCAAAACAAAAACGCAATAAAAACCGAAATTTTCATAAGAACCTTATCGGTAAAGTCGGGCGTTTTGTCAACATATCTTCTTGACAAAAACAAAGGCAATAAGCACTGTCTATATCCGAGTTAACGCAGTGTATGCAAGTAGATAAGCAACCCAAAGCCCGTATATGGCGGCAATAAATAATAAGGACAAACTAAACATTTTCGAAAAGGTTTGCGCCGCAATTTTTGCCGTGTTTGTAAGGTTGTGGATTGCGTCTTTGCGCTTTGACTATTCGGAAGAAGACCGCCGCACATTTTCGAAAGAAGGGTCTACTGCCGTATATATTTGGCACAACAAAATAATTTTTACGGTATTTTTAAAGCTGAAATTTAGAAGGCGTTTTCCCATGTGCGGGTTGGTTAGCCCCAGCAAAGACGGCGCGTATTTGTCGGAAATGTTCAAATTTTTTGGGGTAACGGCCATAAGGGGCTCGAGCTATAAGCGTGGGGCTGTTGCAATAAAAGAGCTCTTCGAGGTATTAAAAGACAAAAAAGACATTTGTGTTACGCCCGACGGCCCAAGAGGACCAAAATATAAATTCAACGGAACAACACTCGGCATTTGCGAGAGGGAAAACCCGAGATTGTTTTTTATAAGAATATATCCTAAAAGCTGTTGGCAACTTAAATCGTGGGACGGCTTTTTAATACCCAAGCCTTTTTCAAAATCGGAGATAAAATCGGTAAACTTTAACAGCTACAAAGATTTTGCCGCTTTGGCGGAAAAATCGGGGCTTGCCCCCGAAGAATTTGCGCAGGTTTTGCTGGGCACAGACAATATGCAAAACGACAAAAACGAGATTGCAAAATACATTTAATCAGAAAACTAAATATATGGAAATTTTTATAAAAAATTTACCCAAAAAAACAAGCGAAACCAAAATACGCGAGCTTTTTGCCCCCTTTGGCGAACTTAGCCGAATAAAGATGGTATGCGACAATTTCTCGAAGGAATTCAGAGGAATAGCCTTTGTTAATTTGGACGACGACCAAGCCGCACAAAACGCAATTGCAGCCCTCGACAAAAGCATTGTAGACGAAAACGAAATTTCGGTATCTCAGGCTATTTCCAGAGAAGGCAGGCCCCTAAGCTTCGACGGCCGCCCCCGCAAGCGCCGCTTTAACGACGACTTTAAAAAACCGTTTGGAAACGACGGCGAAAAAACTTTTGAAAGAAAACCACGCCGCGATTTTGAAGGCAAGCCACCCTTTGCAAAAAAACGCAACGACGACGATTTCTTTTTCGGGCACAAAAGGGAACGCCGTTTCGACGACGATTTTGGCGGAGAACGCCGCTTTAAAAGAGACTTTGGCGAACGCAAATTCGGAGACAAAAGCAACTCGTTTGCCGACAAAAAATTCGGCAAAAGCTTTGGAGACAAAAAGCCCTTTTCGTATAAAAAAGATTTTAAGAAAAGAGATTTTGCCGACAAGCCATTCGGAAAGCGCAAAAGCCCCTTTGTAAGACACAAGAAATACGGCGGCGGCTTTCACGGCCTAGACGGCGAATAGCACCCTAAATCTTTAAATTTGTATACATTGTGTCGCACCCGATTTTTTGGGGCGGCACATTTTTTATATTCTGCCACAAATTTTCGGGCAGAGCATCTAGCCCGCTTTCGCTTAAAAGATTTGGGCTTTGGTATACGCAAAATGCGTCGGCTGCCCCTGCGCTAAAAAGCGAAGTTAAAATCTTAGAGCCGCCCTCTACCATAAGCGACGAAATGCGAAGCTCTGCCAAGCGCGTTTTTAGCTCTTTCCAAAAATCGGGAGAGTTTTTTTGGCTTTTAATTTTAAGCAAATTTACCTCTTTTTCGGCCAAAAATTTTTGCCTTTCGGCGGACGAATTTTCGCCGCAAACTACATAGGTGTTTTCGGCGAATTTGTCGGTAAAAAGGTTGCCTTGCAGGTTGTCTGTGCAATTAAGCGAAGTGTCGAACAAGAGCCTTTTGCCGCAAAATTCTTTGCCGTCTATCCTTGCAGTAAGGCGCGGGTTGTCGCTTAAATATGTATTAAAGCCCACCCCTATTGCCGAAAAAAGTTTGCGCAAACGCATTGTATTGGCGTTTGCCTCGCCGCAGCTTATATGGCTTTGCACGCCGGCCTTTTCGGTTAGTTTTAAATTTTGGCTTACCGCAAATTTTGCCAAAACAAAAGCCTGATTTTTGGTTATATAATAGTTGAATATAAAATTAAGGTTTTCGCACTCTTCTTTTAAAACGCCGCAAACTACATCTATGCCGGCATTTTTTAAAATGCCCACAGCCCTTGCAGCATGCGCGGGGTTTGGGTCGAATGCGCCAATAACTACTTTCGAAATTCCCGCCGCTATAATAGCGTCGGTGCAAGCCCCTGTTCTACCCGCAGTAGAACAGGGTTCTAGCGTTACATACATTGTTGCCCCTTTTTTTGGTTTGCGTCCCAAATTTTTAAGGGCGTTGCGCTCGGCATGCAGCTGGCCGTCTTTTTCGTGGTAGCCTTCGGCAACAATTTCAGAATTTTCCACAATAACCGCCCCAACCATCGGGTTTGGGTTTGTGCTGCCCCAACCGCGTTTTGCCAACTGCAAGGCGCGCCGCATATAAAACGCATCGTCCATACAAAAAAAGCTACGCCGAAATAAATGGGTTAAATTTCTTTTCGTGCCCTACGCTTGTTTCGGGCCCGTGCCCGGGGAAAATTTCGGTATCGTCGGGCAAGGTGTATATTCTGCTTTTTATGGATTTTTGCAGCAGCCCGAAATTGCCCGTTGGCAAATCGTAGCGGCCAACACTTTCGTAAAACATAACGTCACCGCAAAACAGGCGTTTTTCGTCAGGCAAATAATACATTATACTTCCCGCGCAGTGCCCCGGGGCGTAAATGCTTTCGAATTTAACCGAATCTATTTCAAACTTTTCGCCGTCTTTTAAAGCGTAATCCAACTTCATTTCGGGCATAATTCCGTAGCCGAAATCGCCCTCTTTGCACTGCATTAAAACAACGTCTTCGGCCTCTTTATGCCCGTAAATTTTGCAGTTTGTTTTTGATTTTAAAAGCGAGCATTCCCACGCGTGGTCGAAATGCCCGTGGGTAAGCAAAACCGCGCTTAATGTGCGCTTGTTTTCGCGCAAAAAATCTAGAACTTGAACTGCGCTGCCCTCGGGGGCGTCTATCAAAATTGCGCCGTCGGAATTGTCGGGCAACAACACATAGGCGTTAACGCTTATGGGCCCCAAAACAAAGTTGTAGCTTTTCACTTTACTATTTTCTCCAGTTATATTTAAGCCAATCGGCAAAAAGGTTGCCCCATTCTGCTGCGGGAATGTTCTTTTCCCTAAGGCCTACGCCGTGCGCGCCGTCGTTGAACAAGTGCAGCTCGGCGGGAACGCCCAATTCCTTAAGTTTTAACACATAGGCGATTGAAGCGTTTATATATTTTACGTCTTTAAGCGTTTGCATTGCAAAAACGGGAGGCGTGTTTTTAGAAAGCTTAAGCTCGGAGGCGTCTTTATAAATTTCGTTGTAGGTTTTGCCTTTTAAGATTTCGCCACCCCAGCGCATATTGCAGCCGTTTTGGTCGCAGTAGGCAGGGTATATAAGCCCCGTTAAATTCGGCTTTGGCGAAACTTTGTCGATTTCGTCGGTTGAATTGTAGCTGTTTAAGTCGTATAAATTAGAAGCCCTTGCCGACAAATTAGCCCCTGCCGAAAATCCCATAATTGCAATCTTGTTAGGGTCTATGCCGAACTTTGCCGCATTATAGCGCACATAGCGTATTGCCCTTTGCGCGTCCTGCAAAGCCCCCATTTTTTGCTGAGGCACCCTATATTTCAAAACAAATGCCGAAATGCCGTGCCCGTTCAAAAATTCGGCAATTTCTGTGCCCTCTTTATCGTACGCCAAATGGTTGTAGCCGCCGCCTGGGCAAACTATAACCGCTCCCTTCGGGTTTTTAACCGAAAAGATTTCTAGGGTGGGAATTTCTACAACAAACTTTTTTGCCGCCTTTGCCTTTTGCATTTCGGCAGCTTCCTTTGCTGTAGTTTCGGGAACATTGTTCCACAAGTTAACAATTTCGCCGCCAAACAAATTCAACGCCGAAAGAAGAAGGGATATACAAACAAACTTTTTCATACGCATAATAAATTTATGCAATATATTCTGCAAAAATTCGGCAAATTATCAACAAAAAGAAAGCTCCCTTTCCGATTTTTCCGAGAAGGGAGCTTTTTTACTTTAAAAATCCATTTGCGCTATTTTACAAAAATAAAGGGGGCCGCCGGTGTGCCTTCCAAATTGTAGAGGCATACGTCGGGCTGAGCCCAATTCTTTTGAAGATAGCGAACGCCGCAAATTGTGTCGCCCTTTTCGGCGTTTACAACCAATGTTCCGTTCGCGCTAAACTTGTAGCCTGCGGGCTTTTCCCAAGAATTGTCTACCAAAATTTCGACGCCGCGCAAGCCGTTTTTAACCGTCATATTAACTTTGCTTAGCTCGAAATTTACCGTGGCAGAATTGCCGTTAAAGTCTACGCTCTTTGCAATGGGCCCGTAGGCGCCCCTTAGGTATTTTTGCCCGTAAACATTTTTAAGGGCAATCTTTGCAAGTCTTTCGCCTACCGCATATTTATTTTTCGGGTGAATGTCTTTTTCCATTCCGACATCTATTGTTACGGCCATTTCAACATTCTTCATTTTGTCGGCAACAATGCGCTGTTGCTCTCTTACAACAGGCCAGTTTGCCCTTGTAGAAAAAGAGGTTAGCTGAACAAAGTAAAACGGCATATCCGACTTATTCCAATACTTGCGCCAAGAATCTATTAGGCGTTCGAATTTGCCGGCAAACAGTGTCGGGTCTGCCGAGTCGCTTTCGCCCTGATACCACAAAAAGCCCTTGGCGGCATATCCCGCAATGGGGGCAATTTTTGCGTTATATAAAAATTGCGGCATTTCCTGCTGGCGCATGGGGCCTTCGGCAAGGGGTTTGAGCGGGGCGTGTTTTGTGAATTTCTTGCCGGCTTTTTTTGCCGATGCCTTTTCGGCGTTAAACTTTGCCAAAGCTTTTTTGTGGTTTTCCAAGGCTTTTTGGTAGTCGTAGGTTTTTGCCAATTTATCGAATTTGGCAATTTGTTTGTCGAAACCTGCAACGCCCTTGGCGTCTTGCCGTTCAAGGAAAGCAACCATTTTTGCTCCGCCCAATTCGGTTTCTACAATACCTACGGGAACGTTCAATTCCTTCATAATCTTTTCGGCAAAAAAGAACGCTACCGCGCTAATGCCGCCCGCGGTTTTTGGTGTGCAAACCCTCCAGTTTGCGCCTTCGGGAACATCGAACGCCGGGACGGTTTTAATTGCGCTGTATTTCATTATAAACGCCCTCATCAAAGGATAGTTTGCGCGCGACATTGCCTCTTGGGCATTATCGGTTTCCTTTAACGAAAATTGCATATTCGACTGGCCGCCCGCTATCCAAACCTGGCCTACCAATACGTTTTTTATAACCTTTTGCTCTACGCCGTTTTCGGATATGTGCATTACCCTGTCTTTGCAGTTGGGCTTCATTGCGGGCAAACACAAGCTCCATTTGCCGAATTCGTCGGCCTTAACGCTTTTAGAAATATCGGCAAACTTTACCGCAACTTTTGCGTTTGGCAAAGCCTTGCCCCAAATTTTTACGGGTTCGCCGCACTGCAAAACCATATTGTCCGAAAAGATTTTCGGCATAGTTATTTCGGCATTAAGGGCAACTGCCGCCGCCAAGCCGAATAAAGCTAATATTGTCTTTTTCATAACTAATATATTTCTTCTGTTTTATACAAATGCAACATATAAATTCTATTCGCCGTCTTTATTTGTAAAAGACATTACGGGCAGGCCGTCTTCGTTAAACAGGCAGGCGTCGGGGGCTGCCCAGCTTGTCCACAAATAGCGCACGCCCTCAACGTCGTCGCCGTCTTTGCCCTTTACTATTACGGTATTGGTTTTTTGGTCGAACGAAACGTCGCCAGCCTTTACCCACTTTTTGCCGTTAAACACTTCAAAACCGCGCGGCTCGCCCTTTAGCACCATTTTTTTGCCGAACGAGTCGAACTTAATTGCAACTCTGTCGCCGCCGTATTCAAAACTTTTAAATGCGGGGCCGTAAACCACCAAATTTTTTTTGCCGTAAACTTCCTTTAAGGCGATATTTGCGGCTCTGTAACCTACGTCTATTTTGTTTTTGGGGTGAATGTCGAACTTTTCGCCCAAATCGATTGTTACAACCATATAGGTGTTTTTAACGTGCTTTGCGGTGTTGTATTGCGCCCAGCGAACACCCTCCCACGGGGGGCATTTCATTCTGTCGTTGTGGGCATACCACGATGGCAGCTGCATAAACACAAAGGGCAGGTTTTCGTCACCCCAATATTTGCGCCAACCATTTATAATTGCGGTAAGTTTTTCCTCGAAAACATTCGGGCCATAGCCGTCGTCTTCGCCCTGATACCACAAAAAGCCTCTAAGGGCATAGTCTGTTACAGGGGCTACGTTTGCGTTGTATAAATACCCAGGCATACGCGTTACCCTGCCCGTGGCCAAGGGGTGCGGCTCTCTGGGAGGATATTTGTCGAAATGCTTGCCAGCCTTTTTAGCTTCGGCCTTTTCGGCGTTGTAGGCTGCAATGTCTTTCTTAAACTTTTCTTGAGCTTCTTTGTAGTTGTAGTTCTTGTTTTCTTTATCGAACTTTTCCAAATCTTTGGCGTGGCTTTTTACGTTGTTTAGGTCTTCGCGCGCAATCCACGTAATCATTGCCGACCCTCCCAAAGCCGATTGTATAAGACCAACGGGAACGCCCTTAAGCTCTTTTGTAAGCTTTTCGGCAAAGAAAAAGCCCACCGCGCTTTTGCCGCCAATGCGGTCGGGGCAAACAACTTCCCAATTAGAGCGTTCGGGGTTCACAAAATCCTTAAGCGGCTTTGTTGCCACCCTGCCTGCAGGGTGCATAAAAAACCTTATTTGCGGGTAGTTTGCGCGCGCGTTTGCCTCTTTGTAGTTGTCGGCTGCGCTAAGGCCAAATTGCATATTCGACTGCCCCGAAATAAACCAAACTTCGCCCACAAGAACGCCGTTTATTGTTTTGCCCTCTTTGCCGTTTTCAAGCACCTGCATAGTTGCAGGCTTGGCGTTTATTTTAAGAGGCTTTAAGTATAGCGACCATTCGCCGTTTTTGTCGGCCTTTGTAGAAACGTTTTGCCCCGCAAATTTTACCGAAACTTTTGCATTTGGCAGCGACTGCCCCCAAACTTTTACCTGTTTGCCGTTTTGCAGAACCATATTGTCGGAAAACAGCTTGTTCATTTTTATTTCGGCATTAAGCGCAAACGCAAAAAGCGCGGCAAAAACCGCAACCGATGTTTTTAGGAATAGTCTTTTATTCATATATACTTATATACTTGTTGAAATTTTATAAAACGATAAAAAAGAATAGCCGCACACTGCAAACTTGTAAAGATTTTTCGCCCGCAACAAACTAGTTGCCAATAAATAAACTTTTGTGTGGCAATTTTGCCGCAACTTTGTTTACATATGGGCATATTTTTATTATTTAAGAAGATGAAAACATTAAAATTCTCGGTATTGGCGGGCGACGGCATCGGCCCCGAAGTTATGGAACAGGCTTTGCGCGTTCTTAAATGCGCATGCGACAAGCACTCTATTGCTTTAGACTACACCAAGTGCGATGTGGGCGGAGCTGCAATAGACAGCCAGGGCGAAGCGTTACCTAAGTCTACGCTAGACGTCTGCCACAATTCCGACGCAATTCTTTTCGGCTCGGTAGGCGGCCCAAAGTGGGAACACCTGCCCCCCAAGCAGCAGCCCGAAAGAGCGGCTTTGTTGCCAATCCGCAAAGAGTTCAAGCTTTTTGCGAACTTGCGCCCCGGCTTGCTTTATAAGGAAATTACGGCTGCAAGCCCCCTTAAAAGCGAGCGCATACCCGAAGGTATCGACATTGTCTGCATAAGGGAACTTACGGGCGGCATATATTTCGGCGACAAGCAAACCAAAACTTTGCCCGACGGCGACATTTATGCAAGCGACACAATGGCATATAAAAAGAGCGAAATAGAGCGCATTGCCGAAGTTGCGGCGCAAACCGCAATGAAGCGCACAAAGCGCGTATGCTCGGTAGACAAGGCAAACGTTTTGGAAACCTCGGTTTTGTGGAGAAACACGGTTAAGGAATTTTTCGAAAAGAAATATCCGCAAATAGAGCTTTCGCACCTTTATGTAGACAACGCCGCAATGCAGCTGGCAAGAGACCCGAACCAATTCGACGTTCTCTTTACCGAAAATATGTTCGGCGACATTCTTTCCGACGAAATGGCAATTATCTGCGGCTCGATGGGCATGCTGTGCTCGGCGTCGCTGGGGGTTGCCGAAAACTCGAAGGGCTTTAAGTTTGGGCTATACGAACCCGCAGGCGGTTCGGCTCCAGACATTGCGGGCAAAGGCATTGCAAACCCCTGCGCGCAAATTTTAAGCGCGGCCCTTATGTTGCGCCACTCTTTCGGCGAAGACGAAATCGCAGCCCAAATAGAGAACGCCGTTAAAAAGGCGGTTTGCGAGGGCGTGCGCACAATAGACATCGCTTTCGGCGGCAAATCGGTTTCCACAAAGGAAATGGCCGACGAAATCATTAAAAGGCTTTAACAAATCTGCAGTGTATGACCTCCCTTGAAATAAGAAAAAGCTTTCTCGAATTCTTCAAGAACAAGCACCATTCGATAGTGCCGTCGGCGTCTTTAATGCCCACGTCGCCGAATTTGCTGTTCACCAACGCGGGAATGAACCAGTTTGTTCCCTACTTTTTGGGCGAAGCGCAATCTCCGTTTGCAAGGGCGGCCGACACTCAAAAGTGCATACGCGCGGGCGGCAAGCACAACGACCTTGAAGACGTAGGTTTCGACACATACCACCACACATTCTTCGAAATGCTGGGCAACTGGTCTTTTGGCGACTACTTTAAAAAAGAGGCAATTCAGTGGGCGTGGGAGCTTTTAGTTGACGTATGGAAATTCCCCAAAGAAAGGCTGTATGCTACGATATACAAGCCCGCCGAGGGCGAACCGGCCTCGTTCGACGAAGAAGCCTACAACATTTGGAAGGACGTTTTCGAAAAAGAGGGAATGGACCCCCTTGTTCACATAAAATTTGGCGGCAAAAAAGACAACTTTTGGATGATGGGCGAAACGGGCCCTTGCGGACCTTGCTCGGAACTGCACATAGACCTTACCGAAAATGGCGATACAAAAGGCGAGCTTGTAAATAAAGACTCTCCCGAATGCATAGAAATTTGGAACTTGGTGTTTATGCAGTTTAACGCCCAGCCCGACGGCTCGTTTATTCCGCTAAAGAACAAGAATATAGACACGGGTATGGGGCTTGAACGCGTTGCGGGCATTATGGCTAGCACCAATAATTTTAGCGACTTTTCCAAGCTAAGCTCGAATTATAATAGCGACTTGTTTACCGACATATTCACCCACATTTCGGCAATGTCGGGCAAAACATACAAGGGAACTATACCCTCTTCGCGCGACGATATGTCGGCGCAGGAACTTATCGACTGCGTATTTAGGGTGCTTTCCGACCACATAAGAACGCTGTCGTTTTCGATTGCCGACGGCATTTTGCCGGGCAACGAAGGGCGCAACTACGTTCTAAGGCGCATTTTAAGAAGGGCTGTTATGTATTCAAAACGCATAGGCCTGCCTGCGGGGTCTTTCACAAAATTGGCAGCCCCGCTCATCGCAAAAATGAGCCCAGTTTTCCCCGAGCTTGAAGAGCAAAAAAAGCTTATTGTAAATATAATAGACTCCGAGGAGAAATCGTTTGAAAGAACTTTGGACAGGGGTCTTGCTTTGCTTGACAACATTACCGAAACGCAAAAGCGCATTACGGGCGAACAGGCCTTTGTTTTGTACGACACCTACGGCTTCCCGCTGGACCTTACCGAACTTATCGCCCGCGAACGCGCCATGCAGGTAGACGTTAAGGGTTTCGAAGAGGCCATGGAAAAGCAGCGCAAAAAGGCCAGAAGCGCGCAAAAAAAGTCTATAATAAGCGTTGCCGACACCAAAGACCTTGCAAACACAACGCAGTTTGTAGGCTACAACATTGCAAACCTTACCGACTTTGAAACAACAATCAGCGCAATTATAGAGGGCAAAGACTGCGACTTTTTGATTTTCCCGCAAACGCCGTTTTACGCCGAAAAAGGCGGCCAGGTTGCAGACACGGGCTTTGTGGAAATAGACGGCACTGCCCGCGAAATTTTCGACACCAAAGCCGACGCCGCAGGCCACATTTTGCACAGCGTACGCAAGGGCGTGTTCAACGCCTCGCACATAGGCAAAAAAGTTCTGCTTAACGTAGACAAGCAAAAGAGGTTTGCAATTCAGCGCCACCACAGCGCAACGCACGTTTTGCACTGGGCCTTAAGAAGGGTTTTGGGCAAGCACGTGCGCCAGGCGGGCTCTTATGTAGACGCCGAAAGGTTAAGATTCGACTTTTCGCACTACGAAGCCCCCACAAAGGAACAGCTTAAAGAGGTGGAAGCTTTGGCAAACGCCAAGATTTTGGAGAACGCGCCAGTTAAGTGGTTCGAAGTTCCCTACAAGGAAATACCCGAGGGTTGCTTGGCTTTCTTCGGCGAAAAATACGGCCTTATTGTAAGGGTTGTAAAAATGGGCGACTTTCACGCCGAGCTTTGCGGCGGAACGCACGTTTCGGGCTTGGGCGAAATCGGCCTTATAAAGATTTGCGGCGAGGGAGCAATTTCGGCGGGAACGCGCAGGCTCGAAGCCGTTGCTGGCACAGTTGCTTTAAGGCAGTTCGAAGACCTGCAAAAATCGGCTTCGGCAATTTCGCAAAAGCTTTCGTGCAAGGCCAACGAGCTTGAACAGGCCATAGACAAGCTTATGCTTCAAAAAGACCAGATTGAGCGCGAATTAAAGCAGTTTAAGTTGCAAAACGCCGGCAACGAGGCAAAGGAACTTGCAAAAAAAGCCGTCGAAAAAGACGGCATTAGCTACGTTGTGGCCAAAGTTTCGGCCTCGGGCAACGACCTAAGGCAGCTTGCCGTAAAAACCGCAAAAGAGCTGAAAGAGTCGGCCATAGTTTTGCTGTCGAAAAACGGCGAAAAGGCGGCGGTGTTGGCAATGCTTTCGCAGGGCGCGCTCGACAAAGGGCTTAAGGCGGGCGAAATTGTGAAAAATATTTGCGCTTTGCTCGATGGCAAAGGCGGCGGCAAGCCCGACTTTGCAATGGGCGGCGGCAAAGCCTCGCTTATAGACAAGGCTATTGCCGACTTTAAAATATAAAAGACTGCGCTTTTTGGTGCAAATTTAGGCGCATATATAAAATGGAAATCCCGAATTTGGAGAAATTCAAATTCGGGATTTTTTGTATTTTTGCCGATGTTCAGCCGTAAATACAAAAAATTGCGTTATTTAGACTTTTCCTTAAAGGCCTCTATTTCAATTATAAGTTCGTTGGGCGCTTGGAACGGCACGCCCACAATCTTTTTGGCCTTTTTTGTTTTGGGGTTTATAAGAACCATTGTGGGGAACCCCTCTATTTGCAACTGCTCGATTAATGCCGCATGCTGTTTTGCAAAATCCTTCGATTTCGGCATGCGCATTTTGTCCCAATCGGAAAGAACGTAGGTTAGCTTTTCGTTTGCGTATTTTTTAAATTCTTTGGTGTCTATAACAAGCTTATGCAACGCTTTGCAAGGGGGGCACCAATCGGAACCCGAAAAATGCAGCATTAAAATTTTGCCTTCTTTTTCGGCATCGGCAAGTGCCTTGTCGAAATCTTCGCGGATTTTCAATTCGGATGTTTTAGCCGCCTTTTCGGCTTTGACAACATCGGCTTTTATGCTTTGGGCTGTTGTCGTCTGCGCGGGTGCTTCGGCTTTTGCCTTGCACTCGCCCTTTTCGCAGCACGCCGAAAACAAGTTCAGCGCAAAGCCCATAACCGCAATCGAAAATATAATCTTTTTCATTTTGTCCTTTCGTTTGTTTAGGTTATCGTAACAAAAAAGCGCAATTTAAGGCTTTGCATATTCGGCCACAACTTTTATGGCTATGCCGCCCCTCGAATTAAACTCGCCTATAACCGTGCAAAAGCGCGGGCTTAAGGCCTTTACCAAATCGTTTAAAATCACGTTTGTAAGGTGTTCGTGAAAGCACCCCTCGTTGCGGAACGACCACAAATAAAGCTTTAGCGACTTGCTTTCGACAATCTTTTGGTCGGGGATATACCTTATTGTTATCTTGGCAAAATCGGGCTGGCCCGTTGCGGGGCACAAACATGTAAATTCCGAAGTTGTAAGCTCTATTGTATAGTCTCTTTCGGGATTTTTATTTGGGAAAGTTTCAAGCTTTTTAGAGGGTTTGTTTTTGTGCATACCCAATAATGTAAGCCCTTTTAAGTCTTTTTTTTCGGTTTTGTTTGCCATAGTTTTTTATTTTGCGTTAAAGAGTTTATGAAGTTGCCAGCCTACCCTGAATTTGCCGCCCTTTTGCACAACAAAATTTGAAATTGCATTTAGCAATGCCTTGTCGGCCGATTTCGAAGCTTCGCAATGTAGCCAATAGGCTTGCCCGTTGGGAATTAGCTTTGCCAAATTTTCGTATTCGGGCAATTCGGCGGTTTGCGAAACTATAAATTTTGCCTCGTTTGCCGAATCTAAAAAACGCTGTTTTACGGGTTTGCCCAATTTAGGGCTAAGGGTTATCCAGTCAAATTCGGCGCTGTTTTCGCAAAAGCCGCTTGTTTCCAAATGCGTTTTTACGTTTGCATTTTTTAGGGCATTTGCCAGCTCTAGCAAATTTTGCGCGCAGGGTTCGCCGCCCGTTATAACGGCAAAATTTGCAAGAGAATCTTTTGCCCTTTTTGCAAGCTCTTCGGCAGTGGCGCAATAGGCGTTCGAAGAAGCGCCCCAAGCATATTTTGTGTCGCACCAAGCGCATTTAACGGGGCAGCCGAAAAGCCTTATAAAATACGCCTTTTGCCCCGCAAAACACCCCTCGCCTTGGAAGGATAAGAATTCCTCGCTTACAACGTATTTCATTTTTCGCTATAACGCGCCGTGTTTTTTTCGTCTTCGCTAACGCTAATGCAATCTACAAAAGCCCTGTTGTTTGTCTTTTGGCGCACAAGGGCGTCGAACACAAAAAATAGGTGCTTTGCCAACCCTTCGCACGAGCACGACTCAACAAAATATGGCTTATACACTTCGGGACACGCCGCAATTATTTTGTCTTTTAACGGGTCGCTTTTCGAAAGCACAATCGCGTGGTCTAGATTTTCCGAAATCCAGTCTTTTATAAACCCGAGTTTGCCGAAATCCACAACAAAGTCGTTCTCGTCGGTATTAGTGCAGCCGAATGTTATGGAAATGCCCCAGTTGTGCCCGTGAACAAACGAGCAGTGCCCGTCGTGCAAATGCTGGCGGTGGGCAAAGGGAATGCAGGCATATGTTTTTGTGCAGGTAATCATTTTTAGATATATGCTTTTGTTTATCGGCTAAATGTCAAGCATTAGGGGACAGTGGTCGGAACCTAAAACATTGTCGAGAATGTCTGTAGCGTTTACATTTTCAACCAAGCTGGGCGAAACTAAAAAGTAGTCTATTCTCCAGCCAACGTTCCTTGCGCGCGCGCCTCCCCTAAAGCTCCACCACGAATATTTGTCGGTTTTGTCGGGGTTAAGCTTTCTCCAAATATCCACTAGCGGAACCTCCTTTAAAAGAAGGTCCATACCCTTTCTTTCCTGCTCGGTAAAGCCCGCGCTCATAGTGTTGTCTTTGGGGCGCGCCAGGTCTATTTCGGTGTGGGCTACGTTCATATCGCCGCAAACTACAATGCCATTTATTTTCGATTCGGCCGCCAAATAGTTGCGAAAGTCGCAATCCCAGCACTTTTCGCGGTAATCTAGCCTTTGCAGGTGGTCTTGCGAATTTGGCACATATACGCTGTATAGCGAAAAGTTTTCGAACTCGGCCTTGGTTATGCGCCCCTCTTCGGGGTGGGTTTCAAGCCTTATGCTTTGCAGCGAAACGGGCTTTATGTTGCTTAAAATTGCAGTTCCCGCATAGCCCGGTTTTTCTGAAAATCCGAACTGCACATACTTAAAGGGCAAGTCTATTTTTGCCAGCTCTTTTTGCGGTATGCGCGTTTCCTGCAGGCACAAAACGTCGGGCTTATATTGCTCTACAAATTCGTAGAAATTCTTTTTAACAACGGCTCTAAGCCCGTTTACATTCCAGCTAAATATCCTCATAGTTGTCGTCTGTATTGTTGTTGTCGAATGCGTTTAAAATAAGCGAAAGAGTTTGCGCAAATTCCGAGCTTTCCGAAACGTCTTTTATGTTGCCAAACATATTTTCGAACAGCTCTTTTTTGCCTATTTGCAGGCGGCGAACCGCGTCTTCTACCGTGCCGCGCGCATACATCTTATATACAAAAACGTCGCCCTTTCGGCCTATGCGGTGCACTCGGTCTATTGCCTGCTCTTCTACCGCTGGGTTCCACCACGGGTCCATAAAGAAAACATAGTCGGCCTCGGTAAGGGTTATGCCAGTTCCGCCAGCCTTTAAACTTACCAAAATCAATGCCGAATTTTTCGTTTCTTGAAAAGACTTTACGGGCAAAACCCTGTCGCGCGTAGAACCCGTAAGCTCGTAGATTTCCATTTGGGGAACCCTTGTTTTTACGGCGGCTTTTATGCGCTTTAAAAAGCTTGTAAATTGGCTGAACACCAAAACCTTTTTTTTGCCGAAATAAAGCTCCTGAACCTTGTCGGTTAACGCCGAAATTTTGCCGCCGTCGAAAAGCGAGCAGTCTACATTTGGCAAAAGCGAAGCGTCGCAGCACGCCTGACGCAACCTTGTAAGCAAAGCCAAAACGCCCATTCTTGCCCGCGGGTTTTTGCCTTCAATAGATTCCGCCAAGTCGGCCTTCGCCAGGCGCAGGTATTTTTCGTATTCGGATTTTTGCAACGGGCTAAGCGGGCAAAGCAAATCCGAATATATCTTCTCTGGCAGTTGGCTGTCGACGTCTTTTTTAAGCCTTCTAAGACAAAACGGCGAAATTTGCCTGCGTATTTTTTCGACCGCGGCTTTCGGGTCTTGTGCATACATTTCGGCAAAGGCTGTTTTGTCGGGCAAAAGGTTTGGCATGAGCCAGCGAAAAATTGTCCACAAATCCAGAATGTCGTTTTCAAGCGGCGTACCCGTTAGCGCAATCTTGTGCTTTGCGTTTATAGACATACAAGCCGCCGTTGTTTTCGCTTCGGGATTTTTTATAAACTGCGCTTCGTCGAGCACAGCCAGTTCAAAGTTTGCCGACTCTATTTTTGCCTTGTTTTTCCTAAGCTGGGTGTAGCTTGAAATTATAAGCTGGGCTTTGTTGCTTGCAAAATCGAACGCCGAATTTAAAACGGCGCACTTTATGTTGCCGAAAAACTTTGCACACTCGCCCTCCCACACGGGGATTACCGAAGCCGGACACACAACTATTGCAAAGGTTTTGTTGTCTTTGCAAAATTCGTTTACAAGCGTAAGCGTTTGGGCGGTTTTACCCAAACCCATTTCGTCGGCAAGCAATGCCGAACAGTTCCACGAAAATAGTTTCTTTGCCCAGCACACGCCCTTTTTTTGATACTCGCGCAAAAAGGCGGGTTCTTCGCTTGAATCCAATTTTGCGTTTTCAAAATCGTATAAATTATGCCTTAACTCGTCCGAAAACTTCGCGTTAGAAAACTCCGAAAAAAGCGACAAAAGCATATACGACGGAATTTCGTTTGTGTCTTTATTGCGCGCCTTTTCCAAAGCCGAATAAAAACGGCCGTATTCGGCATTTAGCCTTACAGCCCCTAATTGCGGCACCAAAACCGCATTGCCCGAACTTAGCTGTTTTAAAAACGAATTGTCTATTGTTTCGCCGCCTAAGACCAGCGACCAATCCAAACAAAACGAAGTCTTTTTGCCGTCTTTAAGCGAAAGGCTTGCCGATAAGTCTGCGTTTCTTACACCTTTTGCCAGAGCCTGCAAATTGCCGTTGCTTTCTATTTTAAAAAACTTTTTCCATACGGGCAAATATTGCCTTGCAAAGCTTTCTATTTTGCCAATGTCGCCGCAGTAGTGCGTGTTTTTTTCGTACGAAAAACCCGCCTTTTTCGAAAACGCGGCCAGCCTTACCAGCTGCTCTTTTTCGGAACTGTTTAAGGTTGAAATTGCGGCGTTTTTGCCGCCGTAAACGGCAAGCTTTTTTTTGCCGTCAAGCAGGTGGCAAACAAAGCGCAAACCTTTCGGGTATATAGTAAACGAAAGCAGGAAATCGCGCGCCTTTTCGGGTTCTGCCTCGACGGGCGTTTGCGGCTGCAAATCGTTTTCGGGGGTGTTTGGTTGCGCAGAATCCGGCAAAGACGGCATTGCGTCGCACACAAGTTCTTGAATCTCGTATAAGGCGGCGCAGCAAAGCGCATAGGTGGCGTCTTTTTCGGCTATGCTAGACCTAAACGTAAGCGCGTTGTTTTCAACCCCTACAACACAATAGGGTTGCGAATTGTCGGGAAACTTAAAGTTAACAAAAGCCTCGCTTTCGCCCAAGTCTATAGAGCTTACAAAACCCTGCTTGTAGAACCGCCTGCCCTTTTCAAGCTGCGATGGCGAAAAGCGTTTTTCCCAGTCGCGCAGCAATGCGTCTAGCCAAGCGCGAACGGCCTTGCCCGAGTAGTTGGCTTTTGCCTTGCGAAAAAACATAGACTTATGCGGCGGCTAAAAGCCCTTTGCGCGTTCGGCAACCGCCCACTTGTATATGTTTGCATATTCGGTTGCCGACTTCGACCACGAAAAATCCTTCTTCATTGCATTTTGCTGCAAAAGCAAATAGTCGGGCTTTCTGTCGTACCAAGTGGCAACCGCCCAGTCGATTGTGTTATACAATGCCCAGGGGGTAGCTTCCATAAACGAGAATCCGCAGCCTGTCCTGTCTTTTTGCGAATAGTTTTCTACTGTGTCGGAAAGCCCGCCCGTTGCCCTTACAAGCGGCAATGTTCCATAGCGCATAGAATACATTTGGTTTAAGCCGCAAGGCTCGAAACGGCTTGGCATAAGAAAAAAGTCGCTACCTGCTTCTATCAAGTGCGAAAGCTCGTTGTTGTAGCCTATATATACGCCCATTTTGCCGGGGTGACGCGCAGCCAAGTCGTTAAAGGCGTTCTCCAAATTCCTGTCGCCGCTGCCCAAAAGCACAATCTGAATTTTCATATTATCCATCAGCGCATCGCCAATATTTGCAAGCAAATCAAGCCCCTTTTGGTCGAACAAGCGCGAAACTACGCCAAAAACGGGCACTTGGGAATCTTGAGCCAAACCCATTTTCTTTTGCAAAGCCTTTTTGCACTCGGCCTTGCCCGAAAGATCTGCCGCCGAAAACTTTGCCGGTATAAATTTGTCTTTTTCGGGGTTCCATTCGTCTATATCTATGCCGTTTAATACGCCCACAATGTCGGCCGACTTAAAGCGCACAATGCCGTCTAGCCCGCAACCGAATTGGGGGGTTTGAATTTCCTCTGCATATGTGGGGCTAACGGTGCTAACCTTTGTTGCGTTATACAGCGCGCCCTTCATTAGATTTACAACGCCAAAGTGCTCGCAATTATAGGGGTTGTAAACCGACTGCGGCAAACCCGCATACTCTAAAATGCCCCTGTCGAACACGCCCTGGTGCTGCATATTGTGAATGGTAAATACGCTTGCAGCCCTACCCAGTTTAAAGTTTCTAAAATTGTTATTTAGATATAGCGGTATATAGCCCGTTGGCCAATCGTGGCAATGAACAACATCGGGGTACCATTCGTTTGCAACGCAAAAATCCAGCGCAGCCCTACACAAAAACGCATAGCGCGCACCGTTGTCGTTATACGAAACATCGCCGAAATTGTAGATGCCGGGCCTATCGAAATAGCGGTTAAATTCAAGAAAATAAACTTCTGCCTTGCCCAGAGAAGTTTTCCAAACCTTGCAGTATTCTTCTATGCCAAGCCCCATATGCACGCTGAGCACCGGCATAGCTTCCTCAAACTTATCCTTGTTTTTTATGGAAGAATACAAAGGGGTGATTATTTTAACTTCGTTTTTAGAGTTCGCCATCTCTTTCGAAAGCGAAGCAACCATATCGGCAAGCCCGCCAACTTTCGAAAACGGGGCAAGTTCGGAGGAAACCATTAATATTTTCATAGCCAAAGCAAATTGTCTCATATAGCGGTTTATTTTGCAACCGTTTTTCTTGAAGAACTCTAAAAAATATGCTTTGCTTTAAAAAGTGCTATGAAAACGCTTTTTACAATTACAGGCAACCTTTTGGCAGAGTATACCTTTAATACAAAACCCTTTAAGACGGGCGAAACGATCCGCGCCGAAAGCTCGTCGTTTCAGGTTGGCGGCAAGGGAGTGAATGTGTCGAGAGCAGCCCAAATTTTGGGGCTAAAAAGCGAAGCTATTATATTCGCTGCAGGCATTGAAGGCCAAAAATGCAAAAACTGCCTTGCGGCCGAAAAGCTTGCGTATAAGGCATTTGAAATAGACGGCAACACGCGCACGGGGCTAGTTGTTCGCGCAAATAATGCAGAAACTACCTTTTTAGGCAAAGATATTCCCGTTTTAGAAAGCGCGTTTAAAAAAGCCGTTTTATATATCAAAAAAGCCG
Source organism: uncultured Opitutales bacterium (assembly GCA_934613415.1). GTDB lineage: Bacteria > Verrucomicrobiota > Verrucomicrobiia > Opitutales > Intestinicryptomonadaceae > CAKUIA01. The sequence goes on along the minus strand of CAKTSY010000002.1, from coordinate 342,251 downwards.
CAAAGAAGAACGACATTGTTGCCCTTTGCGGCTCTTTCCCGGGGTGGAAAGACTCTTTTGGCGAGCTTCTTTTAAAAATCTGCAAAGAAAAAAATCTTGTTTTGTGCGCCGACACCTACGGCAAGCCCCTAAACTTTTTTGCATTCTGCAACAGTACAAATCGTTTGGGCATTTTAAAGATGAATAAAAAAGAGCTTTTAGGGCTTTTCGACAAAAAGGTTGCATACAAAAAGGCTTTCGAAAAGCTTGTAAGTACAAACTGCGCAAAGATATTTGCAGTTACTAACGGCGGCGAAAATTCGTACATTTGCGAAAACGGCAAAATTTTTGAAAACACCCCAAAGCCCGCAAAGAAAATCGTTTCGGCAACCGGCTGCGGCGACATTGTTTTTGCGGCACTCATTAAATTTATATATTGCGACAACATTGCGGCCGCAAAAGCGTTTGAAACCGCGCAGAAAATCGCGTCGCACTCGGCACAAAGCCCAAAACTAATAGATATTCCGAAAAGATATTCGGCAAAATAAATGCATATTTCTCAATTAGACTATAATTTAGACCCAAAATTTATTGCGCAATTCCCTAGCGACAAAAGGGATATGGCAAAACTTTTGGTATACCACCGCAAAAGCGGCGAAATTTCGCACCACGTTTTTAGGGAACTGCCCGACTTGCTAGACACAAACTACCATATGTTCAGGAACAAAGTTGCGGTTTTAAAGGCAAGGATTATGGCACAGCGCGAAAATGGCTGCAAGTGCGAATGCCTTATCTTAAACCCCGCCAAAGAGTTGGGACATTGGTATTGCCTGCTAAAGCCCGCCAAGCGAATGAAAATAGGTTCGCACTTTTCCGTTAAGGGCAGCTTTACCGCCCAAATTGTAGAAAAGTTTGAAGACGGCCGCGCCCTTGTGCGCTTCGACACCGAAAACGGGCAAAGCGTTGTAGACGTAAGCGAAAAAATCGGCTATGTGCCCCTTCCGCCCTACATTCACCGCGACATAAATTCGCCCGACTACGACAGAAGTTTCGACAACAACCGCTACGAAACCGTATATGCCGACATTCACAAAAGAATGGCGGTTGCCGCTCCCACGGCGGGGCTTCACTTTACAAAAGAGCTTAACGAGACCCTGCAAAAAAGGGGCAATTCGTTTTGCGATGTGGTTTTAAGGGTAGGCATTGGAACATTTAAACCGCTTACCTCCGACATAGTGGAAGAACACAAAATGCACACCGAGCTTTACGAAATACCCCAAAGCTCTATAGACGTTTTAAGGAATAAGTTGGTAAAAAAGCTGGCAATAGGGACCACTTCGCTAAGGGCAATAGAAGACTTTTGCCGCAAAAACCCGCAATGCGAAAACGGCTATGTAGGAGAAGCTTCGTTGTTTGTTTACCCGCCGCAAAAGATTATAAGCTGCGATGCACTAATTACAAACTTCCATCTGCCGCGCTCTACGCTGATGTGTTTGGTAGGGGCATTCCTAACCCCAGGCGAAAGCACAGGCATAGAAATTTTAAAGGAAATATACGCAAAAGCTATGGAAAACGACTACCGTTTCTTTTCGTATGGAGACGCAATGCTAATTCAATAAAATTTGCAACTTATTTATATTACATAAATTACAACGCGCATTTTACAAAAAAAACACTGGCGCAAAAACAAAAAATCCGCAACCTGTAAAAGTTGCGGATTTTGTTTTTTAAAGTTTTTTGTTTTTAGTTTTTGTCGGTTATGCAACGGGCTTTGTTTGCCAGCCATCGCGAACGGGTTCTTTAATGAACTGTGCAATTTCGGGCCTATTGGGCGACGACATTGTTTTTGCGTCCCACTCGATTTTGCCGCCAACTCTTTGAGCCAAAGAGCCGAGCAATGCAACTTCGGTAAGCTGGGTTGCATATGTAAAGTTCGAGCCGCATTCCGGACCGTCGCCGCGAATTGCGTCGAACCATTCGCAATAGAGATTGCCCTTTCTTACTCTGGGAATCGTCTTTGCGGGTTGGTGGCGGCGGAATTCCTTAAAGAATTCGGTGTTCGACATTCTCGGGCTGTGGTTCGGACGCGAGCCTGTTTCCATTGTGTGCTTGTCGCCAACCATAAGCATACCACCGCTGAACTTAAAGGGTCTGTCGCTAGGCCAATCGTGCGGTTTTTTGGCGGGAATTTTGCCGCCGTCGTACCAATACATATCGCAGGCTGCCCTCTTGTCGGTTTTGGGGAACGACCATTTTACAACCGAGCGATTCGGTATAAATACCTTGCTGTCGAAAATATAGTCGGCTTCAACCAATTCTACCGAAACAGGATCTTTTAAGTCTAAGCACCATACGGGAGCGTCGCCCGTGTGGCAGAACCAGTCGCCCAACATACCCGTGCCAAATTCCCAGAATCCGCGCCACGAAAGGGGTGCAAAGATGTGGTTGTATGGGGTGTCTTTCGCCTGATTTAGCCACAAATTCCAGTCTAAGTTAGAGGGAACTTGTTCCTTTTTAAGCGGGAAAATTTCGGGCGTTCTAAAATATATGTTGCCCCATTTCGGACCCGAGCACATAACGTGAACTTCGCGCACATCGCCCAAAATGCCCGTGTTATACCATTCCTTAAGCATTCTTATCTGCTCGGTGGCATGCCCCTGGTTCATCATCTGGGTTTGAACTTTGTAGTAATTCTTTGCCTTTGCCAATTCCCTTGCCTGCCAAATGTTGTGGGTAAGAGGCTTTTGAACGGCAACGTGCTTGCCGCACTGCATTGCGTCTAGCGTAATTTTAAAGTGCGAGTGGTCGGGGGTAGAAACGCAAACGGCGTCTATGTCTTTGCCCATTTTGTCGAGCATTTCCCTATAGTCGGTAAAGAAGGGAGCATCGGGGGCAAACTTTTTGCGGTTGTGCGCGGTATACGAGCCAGTGTCTACGTCGCAAAGGGCAACAATGTTAACTTCGTCTTTGGGCATTCCGTTAAAGGTCATTGCCCCAATGCCGCCTACGCCAACGCAGGCTACGTTTATCTTTTTAGACGGGTTTTTGCCCGAAGCTATCGAAAAGCGCGGAAGCACAAAGGCGGCCGCCGCCGAAACTCCGACATTCTTTATAAACTTTCTTCTGTCCATTTTATATATGTATTTTTTATGTTCCGTTTTAAGTTAAGTGTGCTTAAACTCTATCACCGGCTTGCGCGCCATTACAACATTTTTTTATTTGTTTTTGGCAACATTTAACGGTTTACCCGTAAAATAGTTCCAAATTTCGGCGTAGCTTTGCTTTGCAGTGGGCAAAACTCCCGTCTTTTTAAGGTAGGCGTTTTGTATTGCGTCTAAAGCTTCAACCCATCTGTTATAGCGAAATTCGTGCATTTCGTCTTCGCTCTTAAATTGGGGGAACTTCTTTTTAAATTCGGGCCAATTCATAATGCTTCGGCGGAAATCGTCGCCCGAAGGCTTTTCGGGAGAATTTAAATAGGCAATGCTTTTTTCAAGCTCGGCACTGCTGGGGTTTCTGCCAAGCATCTCAACAAAGGCAGTTTCAACAACAGCCTCGGCTTCGGGGCGGGTATATTCGTATTTGCAGAATTTTGTGATGGGCTTGCGCTCCACTTTGCCGTTGCGCAAAAGACGCACAAAATAGCCGTCGCTTACAACAAACTCTTTTTGCAAAGTGCAGTTTGTGTAGGTGTCTTTTGCGGCGTAAAATGCGGCGGCCTTTGGCGGCACTAAATTGCCGGTACCGTCGCCTACGCCCGAATGTATGGCAGTACTCTTGTTGTTTACAACCTTAAAATTGTCTACCTGAAAAACCACGAAGCCGTAGCCCATTGCCTTTCCCGTGATAAGGTTGTTTTCTACGGTAGCGCCGCGCAAAATCATATTCTTTTCGCCAAAGCCCCAAATTTGCCTGCCCATTGGGAAAGCTATGTGCACCTTTGCGCCCCTTGCGTCTACAATGTTGTTTCTAAGAACCAGGCCGTCGTACGAATAGGTTTCGCCCGCGTTTGGAACTTTATATGGAGCGGCTCTATCTACCATATTAAAACCGCCCAAAGGCTCGCGAGCTATGCCTGCTACAACGTTTTCCTCTATAAGCGAATCGGGAGCGCAAAATATGGCTATGCCCACGTCGCTGGGGTCTATCATAAGGTTGCTTTTTATGTGGGTTTGCTGAGCCGAGCATGTCATTGTATCTCCCCAATACGAAATGGGTTCGTCGGGGGCCGCTCCATTGCCGCGGCAGTCACCACCGCCGCCAAACATAACGCAATCTAAAACCTTTATGCCCTTTGCGGGGCTGTCTAGCTTAAGCAAGGTGCCCATTCTGCCGTATGCAAAAAAGCATTCTTTTACCTCGCAATTGCCCGAATCTTTGCCGCCAACATGCACCATACCGTCGCCCCTGCGCGGCGAAAGCTCGTAGCGGTTGCCGTGAAAGGTAACGTTTTTAATTTTCTGGTTTTTGCCGCGACTGACCAAAGTGGCGGTCATTTCGGGGTTGTCTGCCTTAAGAACGGCGTAGTCTTTTATGGTTTTTGCGTCGGCAGTATATACCTTTTGTCCGTTTTTACGCAATGCCAGCGTTCTGCTTATATAGTAGGTTTCGCCCTTTTTTAATACAAGGTCTTTGCCCGAATCCAGAATTTTTTGAAGGTCGTCGTTCGGCAAGGCGTTGGGTTCTTCGGCGTTTGCCGAAAAGCCCAATGCAAAAGTTGCCGCAACAAATAGTAGGTTTTTAAAATAGCCGTGTTTCATAATGCTTTGCGAGTAATTAAATTACACGCAAAGCTTTTGCAACAAAAAAGCTACCTTACAACCGATTTTCTTATTTCGTTTTTGCCCGCTTGCACCTGCCTTAAAAGCGAAACTTGCGCGCTTAGCCCCACAAACAACACCCTTTGGCAGTCTTTAAAGAAAGATTCGAACGAATCGAACGCCTCGCGCTCGAACTCGCAATAGGGGTCTTTTTGGGCGTACGAGCGCAAATATATGCCCTCGCGTATGTCGTCTAGGCGCGCAATGTGGCGTCGCCAAGCCGAATCTATGGCATATAGCATTGCCTCTTTTTTAGCCTGGGACGGATTTTCTATATTCTCGAAAGCCGAATCGAAAAAGCTTTTTGCGTCTTGCTTTAGCTTTTGGGCTATGGCTTTTGCGTTCATTGCCTTTAAAGACTGCGCCGACACAAACACGGGCACGCACAATTTAATCATATCAAGCGCGCTTTGCAAAGCGTTGTCGTCTGGCATGCAATCGTCTTCGGGCAAATATTCGTCGCAGGCGTTGTCTATTGCCTCAAACAATTTTTTGTCGAAGAGCATATCGGGGTCTTTGGCGAAAATAATTTCGTCGCGCATAGCGTAGGCAACAGCCCTTTGCTTGTTAGAGGGATTATCGAACTTAAGCATTTGCTTGCGGGCTGCAGTGTAGTCGCTTTCAACGCTTTCCTGAGCCTTGGCTATTGTACGGGCAATTAGCGGGTGGCTAAAGGGAACGCCGTCTTGGTGCCTGTTTTTCATCACATATTGGTAGGGCGACAAATCGGCATGCACGCGCAAAAGGTCGTCTTGAAAGCTTACAACAAAAACCGTTTCGCCGTTGTCGCCCTGACGCGCACACCTGCCCATAAGCTGGCGGTCTACTCTTGGAGAATGGTGGTGGTCTACCGCAATTATAAAGAGCCCCCCAAGCTCGTTTACGCCTTCGCCAAGCTTAATGTCGGTGCCCCTGCCCGCCATGTTTGTCGAAATTGTTATCTGCCCCTTTTGCCCAGCCTGGGCTACTATTTTCGCTTCAAACTCGTCGTTTTTGGCATTTAAAACATTGTGGGGAATGTTTTGCATTTTCAGCATTTTCGAAAGCAATTCCGAATCTTCAACGCTTGAAGTGCCAACAAGAACGGGTCTGCCCAGGAAGCGAGCGTTTACAATAAGCTTTACCGTTGCCAAAAACTTTTCCTTGCGGGTTAAATATACCAAATCGGGCAGGTCTTTGCGCACGCACGGCTTGTTTGTAGGGATTGCAACCGCCGTCATTTTGTAGACATCGGCAAACTCCTGCGCCAGCTCCATTGCAGTTCCGGTCATACCCGAAAGGAACTTATACATCTTAAAGTAGTTTTGTATGGATATGGTTGCATACGTTGCGTCTTCTGCCTGAATCTTTACGTTTTCCTTTGCCTCTACCGCCTGATGCAGGCCGTCGCTCCATCTGCGCCCTTCCATAACGCGCCCGGTGTTTGGGTCTACAATTTCTATTTTATTGTTGCGCACAATATAGTCTACGTCTCTTTCGTATAGCGAATAGGCCTGCAGCAGTTGCGAAACAATATGTATGCGGTACGACGCCGCAAAGCTTAGCTCGCGCAACTTGTGCTCGGCTGCAAGTTTTTCCGACTGCGACATTGTTTTGCTTGCCCTAATTTCGGCAATCTTGCCGTCTATTTCGGGAATTGTAAAGGCGTTTGGGTTTTCGGGCGAAAGGAAGTTTTGCCCCTTTGCCGTAAGCGTTGCGCTGTGGGTACGCTCGTCTACAACATAGTATAAATGCTCGCTAATTTCGTTTACAATGGCGCGGCTTAGCGCAACCGTAAGCATTGTCTGAAACTTTTCGAACGCTACGTTTACAACCCCCAATTTTAAAATCTGCTTAAGTATCTTATTTTTGGGATCTGCATATTTTACCTGCATTAGCCTTCTAAGCAAAGCATCGTCTACCTCTACGCCTTTTTGCACATCGGCTAAAACCTCGCGAGCCGTTCTGTTTGCAATTTGAGCCTGCGAAGCCACCAAACTTTTAACCTGCGGCAAAAAAGTTTTGTATGCGTTTTCCGAAGTGTCCTCTTGCGGACCCGAAATTATAAGCGGAGTTCTCGCTTCGTCTACCAAAATAGAGTCGGCTTCGTCTACAAGACAGTAAAAGAAACCCCTTTGCACTTTTTCCTCCGGCGTTTCGGCGGTGGAATTATCGCGCAAATAGTCGAACCCGAATTCGCTTGAAGTGCCGTAGGTAATGTCGGCCAAATAGGCTTGTTTTTTTTCTTCCAACGTTTGGTCGGCATACACGCAGGCGCACTTTAGCCCCAAAAGGGAATACAAGGGGCGCATCCATTCGCAGTCGCGCTTTGCCAAATATTCGTTTACCGTGGCAATGTGGCAACCTTTGCCGTATAGGGCGTAAAAATAGGCGGGCAAAGTGGCTATAAGCGTTTTGCCCTCGCCTGTGGCAATTTCGGCAACCATATTTTTAAGCAGTGCCAAACCCGCCAAAAGCTGCACTTTGTAGTGCTGCATATTCCAAGTATGCGGCTGACCTAAAACCGTAAAATTTGTGCCCTGCAAAAACTTTGCCGCCTGTCTGACAAGCGCAAAGGCGTATATTGCCACGTCTTCGGGTCTTTCGCCAAGGGCAAGCCTTTCCTTTAACTTTTCGGTTTCCGCCGCAAAATCGGCGGCGTTAAAATTTGCGTATTTTAGTTGCTGTTTTTCTATTTTGGCTATTGCGCCTTGTCCTTTACGCATAAATCGCTTGCTGCTTACTGCGTCTAGGAACTTATCTATAAAAGACATTTTGTTTCCTTATAAATTTTGTTGTGTTTGCTAAAGCGCGACGCGCGCGCTATGGTGTAATGTAAACGCAAAAACAAAATCAAAGGGTAAATACGCACAAAACCGAACGCCTTGTGCTTTGCAAAGCAACCCGCTTTAACGACGCAACAAATAACGGCGCAAAGCGGCAAACAGATATAAATAGCTTGTAGAATTTTGTTGAGGCAAGAGCTGCAAACAAAACCGGCAAAAGCAAGAATAGCGAAATCGGGCGTTTTCTGTCTTTCCTCTTTTTGCCCGACATCACACTGCAAGTTTCTGAGGCTTTGGTAAAGGCCTCGTTTTCGGCGCAATATGCCGACGGCGAAGTATTAACCGCCCCCATATATTCGCGGGCAAAAACGCCCGCGCTTTTAAGCGGCGAAAATAATGCGGACAACACCGCAAGCATTATAACGCCAATATAACTCATAAACAAAATTTAATCGCTGTTTTGCAAAAACTTGTCAAGCGATAAAACATTGAAAAAGAGTGTGTAAAGCAATTTGCCAACCATCAAATTAGGCAAACTGCAAAAAAAACGCCCCCAAACCACTAGCGGCTTTCGTTTTTTGCGCTAAAAAGCATAATCGCCAAACAGCCCAATCATTTTTCCCTTTCTTTACTGTAGTTGCAAAAGCTTGTCTATAATTTGTGTAATAGGCAGCGACACAAATTTTGTCAGCGCAAAATACAGCAAAAATTCAAAAATATATAAATATTTGGCAATGCCGCGCTCTAGTATCAATATAACAACGGCGCACGCCATAAACAAAAACAGTGTTATTATAAACATTGGCATATTAAAGCCGCGCATAGAAAACATTGTGTTGTTATACATGTCAACTACCTGCATAATGCTTGTATATGCAACCACTACGGCAAACACAGCATTTAATATGGCCAATATTCTCATTTTTACGCTCCTATTTTTGTTTTTTCTTTTCCTGCCATTGAATGCTTTGCAAAATTTGCAGTTCGGCTTCCCTTATTCTTTTGTTATACCGCTTTTTTACGGCGTCTATGTCTTTTGCCTGTAGCAAAATTCCGGAAAACTGCTCGTTTAAATGTGCATTTTGCCAGATTACCCTTTCAATCAACTCCAACGCGTCTAAAAAATTTTTGTGATGCTTATATTTTAATATATACTGCAAATCTACCGCGCAAAAAATTCTGTCTATTTGCAAATCGTATGCATTGCCGGGCCACGCCAAATAATACGCAAAAACAAAAGCCTTTGCAAATTGCAATGGGTCGCCAAAGCGCGAAAGGCGGTTTTGCATAGCTAAATTATATGTATATTCGTGCTTCGATTCGTTGTATTGCGAAGTTTTTGCCAAATCTAGCGAGTTTATTTCGCCTAAAAAGGCAATAATTTCGGCATTTTCTGCCTGCTTTTTGCGGCTGTCTTCAATGTCTGCAAAAACCGAACAAGGCAATGCAAACAACCACAGCAAAAATAAGCAACGAACTTTCATATGCCGTATTATTGTAGCAAATACTATATGTTTCAAGCGCAAAAAATTTCGGCAGGGCTTTAAGGCTTGCATATATGCCTTAAAAACAAACACTGTTTTGCAAATTACAAAAATTTATGCAGGCAAACTTTTCATATACCGACACAGTCGTTTTAATTTTATATTTTTTTGCAACAATGGGCTTTGGCTTTGCCTCGCTAAAAAAAAGCTCTACTGTAGAGGGTTTTACGGCGGCAAAACGCGCAATGCCCGGGTGGCTTACGGGGCTTTCTATCTTGGGTTCGTTTGTTAGCAGCATAAGTTTTTTAGGCTACACGGGCAAAGCCTATGCAGGCAACTGGAACGCCTATGTTTGGTGTTTTTCAATGCCTGTTGCAACCTTTTTTGCCGCACGCTATTTTGTGCCCTTCTACCGCAAAATAGGCAGCGTTTCGGCATACGAAAATTTGGAAAACCGATTTGGAACTTGGGCAAGGCTTTATGCCGACATTTGCTATTTGCTTACGCAGGTAGCCAGAATTGCCTCGGTTAGCTACCTTATGGCACTGCCTATGAGCGCGCTGTTTAACTGGAACATATACTACATTGTGCTTTTAACGAGCGCGGCGGTGATTTTATACTCTTTTGTAGGCGGCATTGTTGCCGTTATTTGGACGGAGGCAATGCAAACCGTTGTTCTAATTGTTGGGGCTATCGCGTGCGCTTTAATTTTAACTTGTTCTGTGCCCGACGGCTTTAGCGGCATCTGCAAAATTGCTGGCGAAAACGCAAAATTTTCGTTCGGAAGCTTCGATATTTTAGATTTTGCGCAGTCTACATTCTTTGTGGTTTTGATAAACGGAATTTTTATTAACCTGCAAAATTTCGGCATAGACCAAAATTATGTGCAGCGCTACATAACCGCCAAAAGCGACAAAGAGGCAATAAAGGGCTTGTGGATAAACGGGCTAATCTACATTCCGCTTTCGGCAATATTTTTCTATATAGGAACGGCGTTGTTTTGCTATTATGCGTCTTTCCCAAGCCGCCTGCCCGCCGAATATGCCGCAAACCATGCCGACTATGTGTTCCCCTACTTTATGGTGTCGGAGCTGCCCATTGGCTTTAAGGGGCTTTTAATTGCCGCCGTTTTTGCGGCAGCCATGAGCACGATTTCGGGCAGTTTAAATTCGTCGGCAACCATAATTTTAACCGACTTTTTTAAAAGATTTTGCAAAAAACCCATCAACCAAATGGCGGTTTTAAAGATTTCAACCATAATAATAGGCGCGTTGGGCACGCTTATAGCGCTGCTTTTGGCATATGCAAAACCTGCAAACGCATTAGACGTTTGGTGGACACTTTCGGGTATATTTAGCGGCGGAATGTTGGGACTGTTTTTAATGACATTTTCGTCCAAAGTTTCGCCAAAAATTGCAATTTTTGCGGTGGCAGTTGGCATAGTTTCCATAGCGTTGCTTACGTTTTGCGACGGCACAATTTTGCCCATAAGCATACCCATGCACAAATTCACAATCCCCGCCGTCGGCACCTGCGTAATCCTGCTAACGGGCTTTATGGCTACAGCTGCAATCGGCAAAAGAAAATAGCTTCAACAAAAAATCTGGAGCGAAACTGGGCGCAAAAAAATAGTTCCGTATTGCGAAATACGGAACTTATCGTTTTATTTTTTTTTGCCGCCTATTGCTGAACTTTTTTGGCCTGCGCATCGTATAAAAACGCGGGTTCGCTTGTAACGGTTTTTTCGTGAGGTTTTTGCTCGCCATCCCAAGTACGCACCTGCGTTTCGGCGCTTACTCCGGGAGTAAAAAACTCCGAAAAAGCGTCCCAACTAAATCCCGTGCTTTCGCACGAAGTCAGCAAAACCGCAACTGCGGGCAACAATGCAAATATAAAATATTTCATTAAAACCCGAACGAACTTCTATCCGACTGTTTGGAGATTTGCTCTTGCCCAATCCACCGCGAAGTTCCGTTCATATTAAGTTCTAGAGTGAATGTATAGGTAACTTCCCTCTTGTCGGAGTTGATTTCCCTGTCTTCGGAAATAGACCCCGTCAGAGTGATTTTAGCCATGCCGATTTTCTTGCCCGACATTTCCGCCTCGTACTGCAAAAGCTCTTGGGTTGCCTTGTCGTCTTTAATTACTATAACCTTGCCCGAATTTGTAATACGAAACCCCGAAATTTTGACCTTCATTGAAAAAGAATCGACCGAATTGAAACAGGAAGTGTTGGAAAACATTGCAAAAATCCGAAACTCGGAAGCCCTTAAATTCCTCCTAAAAAACACAATTCCCATGCCACAGAGAGTGCTCGATTCAATCTATGACGACGTAGATTTCGACAAGATTTTCCGGCTTTCCCTCAACAACAAAGAGGCTCTTTCAAAGTCGAAACTTTGCGGCTGCTACCATTGCGGACGCATTTTTTCGCCAAACAAAGTTGAATACTACATGGAATCGCAAAGAGAACAAACGGCTACGTGCCCGTTCTGCGAAATGGACGCCGTAATTCCGTCCACTGATGAATTTTCCATCACGGAAGAAAAGCTGTCTTTGTTGAGAGCAATTTCATTCGGCAGTTTATGCGAGAAATTAAATTTGACTTTTAAAACAAAAAAGCACAAAACACAATAACCGTTAGCATATAAGGTCTGATATATGAACGACACAGACAATAGCCCCAACTTTCCAATCGGATTTTCCCCTAAGTCGGGGCCAGATTTGATAGAAGCATTGAGAAACACCCCCGAACTTGTATTAAAATACAACAGCCTGAACAAATTTGCGGGAATAGCATATGTTGGGTGGCTTAAGATGGATTTTCTTGCTGCATTGGCGATATAACCTTTGCAGGCTACTGTTCCAACAAAAGCGCCTGTATAAAAACAATCTTAGGAAAAGGACAATAGAATAGATAATATGAAAACTACAAAAAGATACTTTGCCGAAAACAAATTCATTCCGAATGTTAAATTCATAAGAGATTGGTTCGACTCAATTTCAACAAAAGAATCTATAAACGATACAATATTTAAATATATTGACGATGAAGACTGCGATTCATTAAAGCAGTCTTTAACCAAAGACCCGTCTATAATTTATAGACGCGATTCGGAAAGCAGAACCCCGTTAATGTACGCAGCTTTTCTCGGGAACAAAAACGCGGTTGATTTGTTGATTAAAGCAGTAAAAAAGGAAGAACAATTCGCATATATTGCCGCAATTTCTGCTCCGTTTAACTGGAATGCACTTTACTATGCCATTTTCGGAGGAAATAAAGAAGTCTTCAACACGTTAAATAAGATAACACTACACGAAACACTACACGACCTAAATTCATATCGCGACATCTTTAATTGGTCGCCATTCGACTATTTAATGCTGAATGAAGATTTGTATTTTAAGCTTAATACCGACGAAGACATCAAAAAATGGGGAATGTTTCAATTATACAATTCTTATGCCAGCATTTCAAACGCCACCAAATGTTGTATTGCGGGAATTGTATCAAACCTACCATCAATGAAATTCAATTTGAAAGAATCTCATTTTAACGCCAAAGGAGGCTGGGGCAACAGCATCGGTGGTTGGAAGATAAAAGTTCCTCATCTTTACGTTGGGGAAAACCCCCAGTATATTTTATACTTACTCGGCAGATACAACCATATTTACCATTATGTCTATTCACCCTATTCAATAGCGATGTATTCCGGAAATTTGAAGATTGCCGCCGACCTTTTTGAATCTATAAGAAAGCAAAATGGAAATATAGATTTTCTCATAAGTCTCTATAATAGAATGGGTGAACTCGCATGGCAGGATGAAAAAAACAAAAAAGTATGAACCATTTTATAAAGAAAAATATGGCGAAGACATAGATGAATTAATAGTCAAAGCACGAGGATATCAACTAGAAGGAAACATAACACCTCAAGATATAAAAGATCTTTTTGATTAATATAGATATTGCACTAAACATATACCAAATAATCAAATATATATAAACATGCCGCCACTAAACAAAACTCAATTCTTAACTGTACTTAACGCAGTCGCCAATACGACTTTTCCAAGCCTAAAAGACACGGCAACAATAACAGGAGAAGGGCTTAACTCTAAAAACGGCTTTAGGTACCGGAGGAAAAATGGGGAAGGAAGTTTAATCACACTTCCATTCAACCCTATTTACGACACCTACTTGCACTTTTATGGATGCAAAGGAATCACGACTAAAATGGTTAGAACACAATTAGCCACATATGGAGCTTACGATTCATTTTGGATGGCACTAATGCTTGCAATGGGATTAGCCACACGAAATGCAACAAACCCAAATGCCATTGATATGTAATGTACAACAAGATCCCGCAAAATTGCGGGGTCGTGTTGTTTTTACTTAAAAAGCAATATTTTCAACAAGTTCACCAGAACTCAGATTTAATTTTTTTGCAAGTTCTTTCAAAATATTGTTATACAATTTATAAAGAACACCTAAACTATGAATGTCCGTCAATCATTGGGATTGATGATCACAAAAGTTGCAAAGTAAGCTTTTGGGAAGCATAAAACACGAAGTGTTTTACCCGAAGGGCGACCACGTTTACATGGGAAGATTTGCCGTAGGCGAAGAGCCGAGCGAAGCGAGTGCCGAGACATTTGAGAAACAAATGCGAGTTCAAAACGGCGCGGATTTTGCGAAGCAAAACCAAGCGAGCGAGTGCAACACACGATACACAAAGGCTATAAGTTTGCAACAACGATAGCGGATTTAACACATCACAGGGTATACGATGTGATAGAGGGGAAATCGCGCAACTTAGTGGGAAGCAAGTTGATGAGCTATAAGGGCAGGGACAAAGTAAAAGTAGTGTGTATGGATTTAAGCAGTAGCTACCGAAGCATAGTAAGGTGGTGTTTTCCGAAAGCGAAGATAGTGGCGGACAGGTTCCATGTTATAAGATTGGTGTTATACCATTTTATGGAATTTTGACTCGCGTTTGCATACGCAAACCGTCTCGCCCTTCGGGTCTTTTGCCTACGGCAAAAGCTCATTCGCGCTTCGCTTGAATTGCAAACAAGTGCAGGAAGAAGTAAAATGGAACAGAAAAATAACCTACCCATTGCGAAAGCGAGGAGATAGGTTGAAATCTCAAGAACGAGAGCGATTGGAAAAGTTTTTTGAAGACAACCCCGCGATAAAGCTGGCATACGAGTTTAAGGAAAGGCTATGTGAGTTGTTGAACAGGAAACATCAAACGGCAAGGGAATGTATGAGGAATATAAGAGAACTAAAAGGAATGATGAAAGAGATGAAATACGAAGCGACGCAAGAGTTTGAAAGGCTAGCAGAGACAATAAGCGAGTGGTTTGCGCCGATAATCCGAATGTGGAGATTTACGAAAAACAACGGAATAACCGAGGGCTTCCATAGGAAAATGAAACTGATACAACGAATGGCTTACGGTTATAAAAACTTTGAAAATTACAGATTGAGGGTCTTGGTTTTATGCGGCGTCTTTCATTAACATCCACTCTCTTTGGTGTTGACCCAAAAAAAGCCGCAAGTGTTTGAACTTGCGGCTTTTAAAGTGGCGGGATGGTCTTTGTGCCGAATTGGACTGCGCTGCGCTTGCACTCCGTGTTTTTGCTTCGCAAAAATCCCCTTCGTGCCTCCCCATCTTCCGCCACAAAAAAACGCAACCTTTTCGGATTGCGTTCCTTTTTAAAGTGGCGGGATGGACTTCGTGCTGAATTGGACTGCGCTGCGCTTGCACCCCGTGTTTTTGCTTCGCAAAAATCCCCTTCGTGCCTCCCCATCTTCCGCCACAAAAAAACGCAACCCTTTCGGATTGCGTTCCTTTTTAAAGTGGCGGGATGGACGAGACTCGAACTCGCGACCTCCTGCGTGACAGGCAGGCGTTCTAACCAACTGAACTACCACCCCACTTGATTTAAAGCCCTTAAGTCTGCATATATCGCTTTGCTTGTCAAACAAAATATTTAACTTTTTTGCATATTTTTTTGTTTTTTATAAAAGGGATTTCCCTATAGCAAATTTTTCACTGTCTTTTTGCAGGCAAATTACAAAGCAAGCTTTTGAAAAACATATGGCGCAAGATGTTTACCCAAATGGCTGCCGCGTTTATGCCACGAACAAAAAGCCAAGCAAAGCCTACACCAAAACATTGCAAAGCGAATGCGAGTTTTCAGCGCAAATTTTATTCTGCAAAATCAGGCAAACGAACGCAATAGCATAGACACATGTTTACGCGGATTTAATGCAAAATATATAAACTTCAATAATTGAAAATGCGCGAAGAATGCAAGGCAAAACCACTAAAAACAAATTGCGAATAGCGCATTACTAGGCAGCTTTTTAATATAGCCAAAAATGAGGCTGTAAAATTTTTAGCTAAAGCAGCATTTTACAAAAAAAACACCGCGGGCTTTTTTGCCACGCGGTTTTAAAATAAACTTTGGCGTTTAATTTATTTGCCCAAAGAATCTATAAGCTTTTGGTTGGCTTTGCGGATTTTTTCTGGGTTAACTTTAATAACTTTGCGGTCGTAGGTAATAAGGCCGTTTACTTCGCCCTCTACATCGGTTGTTTGGGTGTAAACGCCCGCACAAATGCCCTTGTTTGAAAGCCCCAAAAGTTGGTTGGCATAGTCTACATACAAGTCTGAAACCGTTTCGGCGTCGTTCTTTGTTATATAGCCCCAGTTTTTTTTGCCTGTAAGCCACAAGTGCCCTTCTTTTACCATGCCAATGCCGCCGTATTCGCCCACAACATTTACACGCGCCAAGTCTATTATATTGTGCGTCCCCGGCTGCGGGTAGTGGTGAATGTCGTGAATGTCGCCGCAACGCACATAGTTGCCGCCGCTTGCCGCATTAACAAGTCTCGAATCGTCCATAGACTTTGTCCATTCGGCAATTTCCTTTGTATCGAACTGCCCCCAAGCTTCGTTAAAGGGCACCCACATAACTATGCAGGGGAAAGAATATAAAGTATCCATAACTTCGCGCCACTCTTTGCGGTAGTTTGCTCGCGCTTTGCCGTCTATAAAGTTGGGTTCGTCGCTTGCAAATTCGGCTTGGCTCCATTTTGGACCATTGCCAAGGCTGGGCATATCCTGCCAGACAAGCATACCAAGCTTGTCGCAATGCCAATACCAGCGGGCGGGCTCAACCTTAATATGTTTTCTTATCATATTAAAGCCAAGCTCTTTTGTTTTTACTATGTCGAACTTCATCGCTTCGTCGGAGGGCGGCGTATACAAGCCGTCGGGCCACCAACCCTGGTCTAGCGTGCCTATTTGGAAAATTTCCTTATTGTTCAGCAAAATTCTTTTCCAACCGTCTTTAGAAACTGCCATGGAAATTTTGCGCATAGCAGAATATCCGTTTACCGTATCTAAAACTTTGCCGTTTTTAAGAGACGAAATTTCAACTTTAATATCGTATAAAAACGGATTGTTTGGCGACCACGCTTTTGCCTTGCCGGCCAATTTAACCGAAAACGGCTCGCCCGAAACGCCCTGTGCTTTGCCCGCAATTTCCCTGCCGTCGTAAACTGTGGCGCTAACTTTTACCAACTCGTTTGCGGTGGTTGTAATCTTAAACGAATTGTTGTCGAAATCGGGAACGATTTTCAAATTTTTTACGAAAACCGTGGGCACGTTTTCAAGCCATACAGTTTGCCAAATGCCGCTTACGCGGGTATACCAAATGGTTTTAGGCTCGCACGCCTGCTTGCCGCGCGGCTGCAAAGCCTTGTCGGTTGGGTCTAGCACCTTAACTGTTAGCGTGTTTTTGCCATCTTTTAACGCTTCGGTAATGTCGAAATTAAAGGGGGCATAGCCGCCGGTATGTTCGCCCACTTTTACCGAATTTACAAAAACTTCGGCCTGCCAGTCTACCGCGCCGAAATGCAAAAGCACCCTGCCCTGTTTCCAGTTTTCGGGAACGGAAAATTCCCTTTCATACCAAAGCGCGCTTTTGTCGTCTAGCAGCTTCATTACGCCCGAAAGCGACGATTCTACCGCAAAGGGCACCAAAATTTTGCCGTCGGCCTTTTCGGGCTTGGGCTGGTTTTTTGCGCAAATAGAATAATCCCACAAGCCGTTAAGGTTTTTCCAAACGGCGTCTTTTTTGTCTATCTGCCCCCTTGTCATTTGCGGGCGCGGGTATTCGCCCCACACATTTTCTGCGGTTATATTTTCCCCCCAAGTGGTTTTAATTTTGTCTCCCTTTGCACTGTATTGCGCTAAAGCAAAATTAACTACGGCAAAAAGCGCCCAAGCTACAATTGCAACTTTCTTCATCATATTGTTATCATAATTTTTAGTTTATTTCCAAATCAAAAAACTGCAAATCTTTGCCTACGCAATCTTTTGCCCTAAGGCTTGCCTTGCGGTTTAAAACCTGAATGGGCTCTTTGTCTGTATAGTTATACATTCTGCAGCCGTACATCGAAACCGTTAAGGGGTCTTTGCCCTTTACAAGCAAAAAGCCTTTCGAAGCCCCCACGTTTACAAGGGCGCTGTGGCCGCCCGAAAAGGCTTCTACATTGGTAATGGCGGTATGCCCTTTGCCCTCTATAATAATCGGCCAAACTTCGTCGATATTTGAGCCTGCGTTTGCAATTATAGAGCCTTGCGAAATCATCCACTGGTGCTGCTTTTGGTCGCGACCGCTTTTGTATATGCCGTTTACAACGCAGTCGAAGCTAAAGTTTGTAAGCTGTCCGTAGCTTCTTTTGCTAAAGTAGCAGGCTCCATATGCGCCAAAAACGTGCAAATCCATTATAACGATATTGTCGCCCCTGCCTATCCAAACGGCGTATTTTTTCTGGTTTACGACATAGTCTACCATGCCCTTTCGCATATAGTCGCCCCTAAAAGCCCTCATTGTTCCGGGGTTTACATGGCAGTGCAAAATGCGGTTTATGTCTGAGCAGTTGCCTATACGTATAAACTCGCCGCTTAGGGGGTAGCCATAGCAGTGCTCTATTAGCACCTGCTCGCAAGTGCCCTTTGTGTCGGCAAAATTCATTGCAATATATTCGCCCCAAAACGACAATTCC
Source organism: uncultured Opitutales bacterium (assembly GCA_934613415.1). GTDB lineage: Bacteria > Verrucomicrobiota > Verrucomicrobiia > Opitutales > Intestinicryptomonadaceae > CAKUIA01. The sequence goes on along the minus strand of CAKTSY010000002.1, from coordinate 324,112 downwards.
TGCAAGGTTACCGAAAGGGCAAAAGTGTCCTGCTGAATTGTGGGCGGATACTTTATTACCTTATCTGGCGTCCACCCCTGTTTCGGATAGTAGAACTGTATGCCCTTTATTTTTGTGTAGCTTTGAATTGTAATAAACGGTTTTTCGGCGTCCATTATTCTGAATGCCGAGCTTGCGGGATCATACATGGGGTGTTCGTCGAACTTTGCAATAGAACCCCTGCCCAAAGGCCCGTTTATGCCAATTAAAGACACGTTGTGCTTTAAAACAATGCCGCTTGCCATTGGGTAGCCCCTGCCCACTGGCGGCACAAACAAAGCCCCACCGCGTTTCGAAGCTTCGTCTATTGCCTTTTGCAGGTTGTCGCGGTTAACTTCTGGGCTGTTGGTGGGCAACACCCCGTAGTCTTGAATGCTTTTCATTGTTTCGGCGTTTAAGATACCGAAAAACGAAGTTAGTATTAGTACTATTGACACTTTAAATAAGAGTTTCATAATTTTAAGTAAAACATTTAACATCTATAGTATATAGATTCAAGAAAATTTTAAAAATTTTATATTCCAAAAAAACATACCTTTTGCGCATTATATAAGCCGAATGTTGCTACAAAAATAAAAATGCTTGATTTATAAAAAAATAGGGTTAAACCGCGTATAGAATATGCAAAAGAAAAATAGCGCATTTATGTTTTCGATTCTCGTATCGCTTTCGATGGCGCACGGGTTTAACGACTCTATACAGTCGGTAATTTCGGCAATGTACCCCGTCATAAAAAGCGAAATGGCGTTAAGCTATGCGCAAGTGGGTATGGTTATTTTTACATACCAAATTTCGTCGTCTATAATGCAGCCAATTTTCGGCTACATTATGGACAAAAAGCCGAGCGCGCTGTTTTTGCCTTTTGGCATGTGCAGCACAATGATTGGCATTGCGGGCATATCGCTTTCGCCTAATGTATACTGTTTAATGGCGTCGGTTTTCTTTTCGGGCATAGGCTCGTCGGTAATACACCCCGAGGCTTCTAAAATTACCTCGTTTGCCTCGGGCGGCAAAAGGGGCTTGGCCCAATCCATATTCCAGGTGGGCGGCTCTACGGGCTATGCGCTTGGCCCGCTTTTGGCGGCAATGTTTTTAAGAACGCAGTCGGGAATGATAAAGTTTGCGCTGTTGGGCATTGTGGCTTTGTTTGCAATGCTGCCAGCCTGCAGGTGGTATTACCGCCGCATAAAACAAAATGTGCAGGCCGCCGAAACGGGCGCGCAACAAACGCCGCAGGCAACTTTGCCAAAGCGCACGGTAATTTTCATAATTTCGCTTTTAATGTTTTTGGTGTTTTCAAAAAACTTCTACACCTCGAGCATTTCAAGCTACTACACTTTTTACTTAATGCACAAGTTTTCGGCAAGCGTGCAAACGGCGCAAACGCTTCTTTTTGTATTTTTGTTTTCGGCGGCTTTGGGCACGCTTATAGGCGGGCCTTTGGGCGACAAATACGGTCGGCGCTTGGTAATATGGTGGTCTATTTTGGGGTCGGCACCCTTTGCGCTTTTAATGCCCTATGCAGGTTTCGAGTGCACCATAGTTTTAAGCGCAATAATAGGCTTTATAATGTCGTCGGCATTCTCGGCAATATTAGTTTACGCGCAAGAGCTAATGCCGCACAAAGTAGGTCTTGTTTCTGGAATATTTTTCGGGTTTTCGTTCGGTATGGCGGGCATTGCCTCGGCCACGCTGGGCAAAATTGCCGACGTATACGGCATAGAATTTGTGTATTCGATATGCGCCTTTTTGCCGCTGTTGGGCATTGTAGCCTACTTTTTGCCGAAAGTTAGAACCATAAAGGCAATGAAGGAAAAATCTCTTAACAAGCCCCGATAAACAAAATAAAAAAATTTTTAAGCCAACACATAAAACGCAAAAAACCTCCGAAAAAAACTTCGGAGGTTTTTGTTTTTAATTGCCCTTATTTTAAAAGCTATTCCGACAATGCCGCCTGAGCCGCAGCCAAGCGCGCAACGGGAACTCTGGGGGCGGAGCAGCTTACATAGGTTAGCCCCACTTTGTGGAAGAACTTTATCGAATCGGGGTCGCCGCCGTGCTCGCCGCAAACGCCCAACTTAAGGTTCGGGTTTGTTGCTCTGCCACGCTTTACGCCCATTTCAACCAACTGGCCTACGCCTTCAACGTCTATGCTTGCAAAGGGGTTCTTAGGCAGAATGTCCAATTCCTTGTATCTGCCCAAAAAGCTGCCTGCGTCGTCGCGGCTCATACCCAAGCCCGTTTGGGTTAGGTCGTTTGTGCCGAACGAGAAGAACTGCGCGTATTTTGCGATTTTGTCGGCAGTTAGCGCGCCTCGGGGAATTTCAATCATAGTGCCGACCATATAGTCGAACTTGATTTTCTTTTCCTTCATAACTGCGGTTGCAACATCGTTTATAAGGCCTATTTGGAATTTTAGTTCCTGCTCGAAGCCAACAAGGGGAACCATAACTTCGGGGACAATCTTTTTGCCCTTGCTCGCCTTCATAACATTTGCGGCGGCTTCGAAAATTGCGCGCGCCTGCATTTTTGTTATTTCGGGATATGTATTGCCCAAGCGGCAACCGCGGTGACCCAACATCGGGTTTTGTTCGCTTAGCGACTTAATGCGTTCTACAACAACGTCGGTTTTCATGCCGAATTTTTCGGCCAAGGCGTTTATAGACGCGCTGTCGTGCGGCAAGAATTCGTGAAGCGGCGGGTCTAGCAAACGGATTGTTACCGGGAACCCGCGCATTTCCTTGAAAATGCCTTCAAAGTCTTTGCGCTGCATTGGCAACAATTTATCGAGAGCTTCTTCGCGTTCGGCTGTTGTTGTGGCCAAAATCATTCTGCGCATATAGTCTATTCTGTCGCCTTCAAAGAACATGTGTTCGGTGCGGCACAAACCTATGCCAGTGGCTCCCAACTGCAGTGCAAGCTTAGCCTGTACGGGGCTGTCGGCATTGGCGCGAACGCCCAACTTGCGGTATTTGTCGGCCCATTTCATTACGGTGCTAAAGAGTTTGTATGTGTAGCTCTTTTTCGGGTCTAGCTTGCCGTTTAATACGCGTTTTACTTCGCTGTCGGCCGAGGCTATTTCGCCGTTGTAAACTTTGCCCGAAGTACCGTCTATGGAGATATAGTCGCCCTCTTTAATTACAATGTCGCCAATAAACATTGCCGCCTTTTCGTAGTCGACGTGTATTTGGCTTGCGCCGCAAATGCAAACCTTGCCCATTTGGCGCGCAACCAACGCCGCGTGCGAGCTTACGCCGCCGCGAGATGTTAAAATGCCTTGGGAAGCCATCATACCGCGCAAGTCTTCGGGAGAAGTTTCTTCGCGGCAGAGAATTGTTTTGTTGCCCTTTGCGTTTTCAAGCTCGGCGCGAGCCGCCGAGAAAACCGCCATACCGCATGCAGCCCCAGGGCCTGCGGGCAAACCCGACGCTACGGGCTTTGCCTTTTTTAGCGCGTTTTCGTCGAATACGGGAACAAGCAGGCTCGAAACCGAATCGGCGGGGATTTTAAGAACCGCCGTTTTTTCGTCGATAAGCTTTTGTTTGTTCATTTCGTAGGCTATGCGAACCGCCGCCAAGCCGGTGCGCTTGCCGTTTCTGGTCTGCAGCATAAACAGCTTCGATTCTTGGATTGTAAATTCGAAGTCCTGCATATCCCTAAAGTGGTTTTCAAGCTTGCTTCTGATGTCCAAAAGCTGCTTGTAGGCGTCGGGCATATCCTTTGCCATATCCGAAATCTTGTTGGGGGTACGCACACCCGCAACAACGTCTTCGCCCTGCGCGTTAATAAGATATTCGCCGTAGAAAACGTTTTCGCCGTTGGCTGGGTCTCTTGTAAAGGCAACCCCTGTAGCGGAAGTGTCGCCCATATTGCCGAACACCATTGTCTGCACGTTTACGGCAGTGCCCCAGCTCGAGGGAATGCCGTATTTTTGGCGATACAAAATTGCGCGCTCGTTCATCCACGAACCGAATACCGCGCCTATTGCGCCCCACAACTGCTTTTTAACGTCTTGGGGGAAATTCGAGTTTGTCCTTTCCTTAATCAAAGCCTTGTAGCGTTCCACAAGCTTTTTAAGGTCGTTTACGTCCAACTGGGCGTCGAGAACAACGTTGGCCTCTTTCTTTACGCCTTCCATAACTTCGTGGAATGGGTCGCGCTCGGTTTCGGTGCGGGCCTGCACACCCATAACAACGTCGCCGTACATTTGAATGAAGCGGCGGTAACAGTCCCACGCAAAGCGGGGATTTCCGGTTTTTTCGGAAAGGCCCAAAACGGTTTTGTCGTTAAGCCCCAAATTCAAAATTGTGTCCATCATACCCGGCATAGATTCCCTTGCGCCCGAGCGAACCGAGAACAAGAGGGGGTCTTTTGTGTCGCCAAATTTTTTGCCGAGCTGTTTTTCCACCGTAGCCAAAGCTGCGTCTACCATAGATTCCAGACACTTCGGGTATTTCTTGCCGTTTTCGTAGTAGTAGGTGCAAACTTCGGTTGTAATCGTAAATCCGGGAGGAACAGGCAGGCCTATTCTTGCCATTTCCGCCAAGTTTGCACCCTTGCCGCCAAGCAGGTTGCGCATTTTTGCGTTTCCGTCGGTCTTTTTACCGAATAGGTATGTATATTTTACGCTTTTTTCCTTCTTTGTTGTTTTTTTCGCGGCGGACAAACCGGCTTTTGCGTTTGTTTTCTTTACGGTCTTCTTTACCGCCTTAGCTTTCTGTACTTTTTTTGCCATTTTTTTGGTATTTATATAGTTGTGTTATTCCTAAGCCGAAACCGCGAGAAAATGCCGCTCCGACTATTTATTCTTCCTTTATTTTCTTATCTTATTTTTGGGGAAATAAATAAGAGAATTTGCCGCTTTTTTGCGCTTTTTTGTAGAAAACCGCACATAAATGCCAGCAAACTTAACATAATTCAAAAATTCCGAACAATAAAGTCAATCAAAATAAGTGATAATTTCGATAAATTTTAAATATGAAGATTTTTCGTTTTAGGCTTTGACGCAAGTGGCAATATTCGGGAATGTAAATCGGCATTTTTTGCAACGCCTTTTTAAAAAATTTTAGACTGCAAAAAAATTGCGTATTATAGCTTGCATTCTTCAACAATGGTGGTAGAAAAGTACGAATAAAAATATAGCAACAAGCTTTTAATCGATTTTATATACTATAAAACTATTATGAAAAAACCTATTAAAGTAGCAGTAACGGGAGCAGCCGGTCAGATAGCATACTCCCTCTTGTTCAGAATCGCCTGCGGCGATGTTTTCGGTAAAGACCAACCTGTAGAATTGAGCCTTATCGAAATCGCCCCCGCAATGAAAGCCCTTGAAGGCGTTAAGATGGAGTTGGACGACTGTGCGTTTCCCACTCTAAAGAAAATAACCTGCACAAGCGACCCGAACGAAGGTTTTAAAGACGTAAACTGGGCATTGTTGGTAGGTAGCGTTCCACGCAAAGCAGGTATGGAAAGAAGTGACTTGCTCGGCATTAACGGCAAAATCTTTGTAGGCCAAGGCAAAGCTATCGAAGAAAACGCAGCGGACGACGTTCGCATTTTGGTTGTTGGCAACCCCTGCAACACAAATGCTTGGATTGGCAAACACAGCTCGCCTAAGATTCCCGAAAACAGGTGGTTTGCAATGACAATGCTCGACGAAAACCGCGCAAAGGCTCAGCTAGCACAAAAAGCGGGTGTAGACACTACCGAAGTAAAGAATATGGTAATTTGGGGCAACCACTCGTCCACGCAGTTCCCCGACTACACCAACGCCCTTATTGGCGGCAAAAAGGCAACCGAAGTTATCAACGACGAAGCCTGGTTTAAAGATACATTTATACCCACGGTTCAAAAGAGGGGCGCAGCCGTTATAGCAGCCCGCGGCTTGTCGAGCGCGGCAAGTGCGGCAAATGCGGCAATAGAAACCGTAAAGCACCTTATAACCCCCACCCCCAAGGGCGAATACTTCAGCGTATGCGTATGCTCCGACGGCAGCTACAACACCCCCAAGGGTGCAATCACTTCGTTGCCCGTTCGCACAGAAGACGGTGTAAACTGGACTGTTGTTCAGGGGATAGAGCTTAACGACTACGCAAAAGAAAAGATTGCAGCCTCGAACAAGGAATTGCTCGACGAACAGGCAATCATCAAGCAGTCTTTGGGCATATAATTATCGTTAAGCGATAATTTTTTAAAAAGGGCGGTTTTTAATATTGCGAAATATTGCCGCTCTTTTTTATTTTATTGCCTTGTACAATGAGAACGCTGCATAAATACATATTAAAACAGGTTGCCGCCGCCGCGGGAATGACGGTTGGGCTTTTTGTGTTCGTTCTCGTTTTGGGCAATGTAATTAAAGAGGTTATGGGCGATGTTGCCTCGGGCAAAATAGACTTCGGCTTTTTTGTGTACATAATTTGCCTTATTATACCCGGGGTTATTCCCTATGCGCTGCCGTTGGGTATGCTTACGGGCATTTTGCTTGTGTTTGGCAGAATGTCGGCGCAAAGCGAAATTACCGCAATGAAAGCCGGCGGCGTTTCGCTATTTAGTATGGCGTGCCCCGTGTTTTTGATTTCCATTTTGGCCTCGATATTTTCGGTGGGCATAAACTTCTACTACGCCCCCGTTGCCGACTATACCTACAAAAGCGCGCTTAAAAATCTTGTAAGGAACAATCCCCTTAGGTTCATTCAGCCGGGTGTGTTTATTAAAGATTTCCCAGGCTACATAATATACGCAAACGACGCCGACAAAAACGGCCTTACAGGGCTGCGCATTTGGGAGATAGACTCTAACGGCGACATTAAAAGCGCACTTAGCGCAAAGCGCGGCTCTATTTGGTACGACGACGCCAACGAGGAGATTATGATTCGCCCCGAATACTCGATAACCGAGCAACGCCGAAGCGTTTTAGACGACGATTTTTCGAAGCCGCTTACGGTGTTCGAATCGAAAGAGTTTTTGATAAAGCTGCCTCTTAACAAAATATTCCAATCGTTTTCGGGGCAAAAGAAAAAGCTTTCGCTAATGACTTTCGGCGAATTGATGAACGCCCGCAAAACGTGGCATAGCGTGCCCGAAAAAGAACTTACAAAAGAGATAATTTTTAGGGATAAAATTAAAGTTCAAACGCAAATACAAAAGAATTTTGCAATGGCGTTTTCGATATTCTCGATGGTTGTTTTGGCGATTCCTTTGGGGATAAAGGCGTCGAGGTCGGAAACTTTGGCAAACGTGGGCATTGCGCTGGCGTTGGCTATGACCTATTATATGAGCACAGTGTTTATAACATGGCTAGAAGCCGTACCCGAATTTAGACCCGACATTTTAATTTGGCTGCCCAACATAATATTCCAAATTTTGGGGATTTGCCTAATGTTTAGGGCAAACCGAACCTAGTTTATGCTTTCCAAATTTTTAGTTTTTTGCATTGCGTTTTTGTTTGCGTTTTCGGGCCTTGCCGAAAGGCGCGTTGCCCCCCTGCGCGGAGGCAAATTTGCAATACCGCACGAAAATTCGTGGAGGGTTTCCGACAAGCCCGACAAAGAGGGGCTTGGCGAATATGCGGTGTTTTTTGTAAAGGTTTTCGACGCCGAAAACGACGAAATTGCAAACTTTAAGTTCCGCCTAAACTTGCAGGCAAAAAACAATGTAAAAATTTTAAGGGAAATTTCGTCTAAAACGCTAAGCGAAAAATTCGGCTACGAAATGCAGCTGGAATACGCCGCAAACGAAAACGGCTTTGCCACAATAAACGCGGTATTTTCGGGCAAAAAGCTCGTTAAAGTTGTTTACAAAGACAACGAAGAAAAGGCGGTATTTAAAAACGATTCGTGCAAATTTTCGCAAAAGATAAAAATCGGCGAAAGCGCAAAAACCGCGACGGGCGGCTACACATTTTCGATTTCGGCAACTGTTGCCGACTAGGGTTGCACAACCTCGCCCGTTAATGCCGAAACGCTTGCCGACTGAATTTTAACATTTGCAAATTCGCCTATCTTTTGCTCGTCGAATTTTGCAAAAACCTTGCGGTGCGTGCGGGTTCTTCCCATGCAAACGCCCTCGCCCCTTCGGGCTGCGGCCTCGAACAGAACTTCCTGAGTTGTTCCCACAAGCTTTTCGTTAAAGTCAATCGACTGCTTTTCCAAAACTTTCAGCAATTCCTGATTGCGGTTTTCCTTTTCGTCTTCGGGAATATCGTCTTTTTCCAAAGCCGACGGCGTGCCCTTTCGCGGGCTGTATTTAAAGATATACGCCATATCAAAATCGCAGTATTCAAACGCCTCTTTTGTCATTTCAAAATCGCGTCGGCTTTCCTGCGGATAACCTACAATTACGTCGGTAGAAATCGACATTACGGGCACTTGCGCGCGCAAAGAATCGCATATGCGTTTAAACATATCAATTCTATAGGGGCGTTTCATTCTCTTTAAAATTTCGTCGCTGCCCGACTGTATGGGCAAATGCACATACTCGCACAGCTTTTCAAGCGAGCCGTACGACTTTATTAGGTCGTCTCTAAAAAACGAAGGGTGCGGCGAAGTAAAGCGTATGCGGCTTATTTGCGGAATGTCGTTAAGCTTTCGCAACAGCTGCACAAAAGGCGAAGCTCCGTCTTTGCCAATTGGCATTTTTCGCCCATAGGCATTTACAACCTGCCCTAATAGGCATATTTCTTTTACGCCCCTTTCGGCAAGAAGCGTTGCCTCTTTTACAATGTCTTCTATCGGTCTGGAACGTTCCTCGCCTCGGGTGAAAGGCACAATACAATACGAACATTTCATAGAGCACCCCTGCATTATTGAAATGTAGGCGGTTGGATTTTTTGTAGGGGTTGGCAAGTGCCTATAGATTTTGTTGTGCGACTGCGCGTCGGAATCGAGCCTGCAAATTTTCACGCGCTCGTTATAACACTTTTCAACAAAATCAACCAAATTTGGGGTGTGCCATGTACCGGCTACAATGTCAAGCTCGGGCAAAAGTTTAAAAAGGCTTTGCCCCCTGTTTTGCGCCATGCAGCCGAATACGCCCGTTATGGGCAAGCCCCGATTTTTGCGGGCTACAACGTAGCGCAGTTTGCCTATCGCCTTAAGTTCGGCCTGTTCTCTAACCGAGCAGGTGTTCATTAAAAACACGTCGGCGTCGAACTCGTTGTCTACAACAATATGGCCGCGCTCGATGAACTGGGCTGCGACATTTTCGCTGTCGCGCTCGTTCATCTGGCAGCCGTAAGTGCGCAAATAGACTTTTAATTGGCGCATTAAACGCTACAACTTTCTAACAGCGCCGTCGGCGGCCGAAGACACACTTTTGGCATAAAATTGCAACGCCCTGCTTACCTTGCGGTCGCGGTTGGGCTTGTATGCCATATCGCCTTTTGCAAGCATTCTTGCGCGGCGGGCGGCCATTTCGTTTTCGTCTATTTCAAGCGAAATTTTGCGGTTGGGAATATCTATTGTAATATAGTCGCCGTCTTCTACAAGGGCTATGTCGCCGCCGTCGGCCGCCTCGGGCGAAACGTGGCCAATCGACAAACCGCTTGTGCCGCCCGAAAACCTGCCGTCGGTAAGCAATGCGCAAAGTTTACCAAGCCCCATGCTCTTTAGGTGGCTGGTAGGATAAAGCATTTCCTGCATACCCGGGCCGCCGCGGGGGCCTTCGTAGGTAATAAGAACAACGTCGCCGGGCGAAACCTTGCCGCCCAAAATGGCTTCGGAAGCTTCGTTTTCGGAATTATATACTTTGGCAGTTCCCTTAAAGGTTAAAATAGATTTGTCTACGCCTGCAGTTTTAACAATGCAGCCGTCTTTTGCAATATTGCCGAACAAAACCGCCAAACCGCCGTCTTGGCTGAATGCGTTTTCAACCGAACGAATTGCGCCGTTTTTGCGGTCGGTGTCGAGTTTTTCAACATAGCAGTTTTGGCTGTAGGCCTTTGTTGTGCGCTGCTTGCCCGAAGTTGCCTTGTAGAAAGTTTTAACTTCTTCCGAAGCACTGTCGCTTAGAATGTCGTTTTCGGCAATTTCTTCGCCAAGAGTTTTGCCGCTTACAGTCTTTTTGGTTAGGTTTACCAAGCCTTTTTTAGAAAGCTCGCCCATAATGCCCATAATGCCGCCCGCATTGTGAACGTCTTGAACGTGAACCAAATTGGTGCTTGGGGCAACTTTGCATATATGCGGAGTTATTCTAGAAAGCATATCTATGTCTTTCATAGAAAAATCTACGTTAGCTTCTCTTGCAACGGCAAGCAAGTGCAACACCGTGTTTGTGCTGCCGCCCATTGCAATGTCTAGCTTCATTGCATTAAAGAACGCGTCTTTGTCGGCAATAGATAGGGGCAAAATGGAGTCGTCGCCGTGCTTGTAATATTCTTCTACCATTTCAACTATTCTGTGCGCCGCCTTTTTAAACAGCTGCTTTCTTAGCGCGTGGGTTGCAAGCATTGTACCGTTGCCGGGAAGTGCCATACCTATCGCTTCGCAAAGGCAGTTCATAGAATTTGCCGTAAACATACCCGAGCACGAACCGCATGTGGGGCATGCCTTATCTTCAATGGCGGCAACTTCGGCGTCGCTTGCCTTGGGGTTTGCGCCCTGAATCATTGCGTCTATTAAGTCTAAATGGCGTGATTTGCCGTCTTCTTCAATCTCGCCCGCCTCCATTGGGCCGCCGCTTACAAATATAGTGGGAATATTAAGCCTCATCGAAGCCATAAGCATTCCGGGGGTAATCTTGTCGCAGTTCGAAATGCAAACCATAGCGTCGGCACAGTGCGCTCTGCACATATATTCAACGCTGTCGGCAATAAGCTCGCGGCTGGGCAAAGAATAAAGCATACCTTCGTGCCCCATTGCAATGCCGTCGTCTATGGCAATGGTATTGAATTCGCGGGGAATGCCGCCCGCCGCCTTGATTTCTTCGGCAACATATTTGCCCACTTCGTCTAAATGAACGTGACCGGGAACAAATTGCGTATACGAATTTACAACCGCAATAATGGGCTTGCCGAAATCCTTTTCGGAAACTCCCGTAGCGCGCCACAAAGCGCGAGCTCCGGCCATATTTCTGCCTTCAAAACTCTTTTTAGATTTATAGTCGTACATAATTGTGTGTTTTTATGGTTTACTTTTTAGCAAATCGCAATAACAATTCAAAGTTAAATTTTAGCCCAATGGAATTTAATTTAAAGAAGATTTTAAAGGCATTGTTGTTTTCCACAAGCGAATGGCTGTCGATTAAAGACATACAGGGCGTAATTACGCGCTACCATAAGGAAAACGAAAAGCCCGAAGCTACCGCCGAAAAAGACCCAAATGTTTCGGAATACGAAACTTCGCCGAAAGACGGGCAAACGACTATGGCAGACCTTATCGCCCAAGTGCCCACTTTGCTTACCGCAACCCAAATAAGAGAGGCTATAGAGGAAATTCAGGCAGAGCTTTTGGAATCGCAGGAAGTTTACAATCTTATACAGGGCCCGCAGGGCTGGAGAATGTCGATTTCGGCAGACTATGCCGAATGGGTAAGGCTTTTAAGGAACGACCCAAAACCTCAAAGGCTTTCGCAGGCGGCTCTAGAAACTTTGGCTATTGTAGCCTACAGGCAGCCCGTAACAAGGGCGGAAATAGAAACAATTAGGGGTGTGAATGCCGACGGGGCAATAAACCGCCTGCTAGACAGGGAACTTATAATAATAAAGGGGCGCGCAGACTTGCCCGGAAGACCCATACAATATTCCACTTCCGACAAGTTTTTGGAGTTTATAGGCGTAAGCTCGCTAGACGAGCTGCCGGCTTCCGACGTGTTAAGCCCAAACCAGATTTCCGAATGGATTAAAAAGGCAAACAACCCCGACCTTTTCGACGGCAAAGACATGGGGCTAAGCCCGTCGGAAATAAAGCACGACACCGAAAAAGGCGAAGGCGAAAACACCCAAAGCCAAACGCCGCAAGGCGAATCGGCATTCGAAGACCTAAACAAAGACTTTGGCTCTTCCGAATATACCGGAATGAAATCGTAAAAAAGATGGAAAAGCAAAAAATAAGAGACGCCATAGACAGCATAGACGGCGAAATTTTGAACCTGCTTGAAAAGCGCATAAGCTGCGCCAAGCAAATGAGCGACATAAAAAACTCGAACGGCGAGGCAATATATGTTCCGGGGCGCGAAGTGCAGGTTTTCGACAGGCTTTTAAAGAAAAACAACGGCCGCATTGCCGACAATTCCCTTAAGGCAATTTATAGGGAAATTATTTCGGCGTCGATTTCGGCAGAGAAAAAACTTTTGATTGGATTTTTGGGGCCCAACGCCACATTCACGCACCAGGCCGCACTAAAGGCGTTCGGCGAAAGCGTACAATACAGGGCAATACACTCTATTCAAGACGTGTTTTCGGCAGTTATGATGGGCGAGGTAGACTACGGCGTAATACCCATAGAAAATTCTACCGAAGGGGCTGTAATGCACTCTATGGATATGCTTGCCGAAAGCCCGCTGGTTATTTTAGGGCAAGTATACCTTGCAATAGAACACTGCCTGCTTTGCACTGGCTCGCTAGATGGCATAAAGAAAATTGCATCTAAAGACCAGGCAATTGGGCAGTGCCGCAACTGGCTGCACCGCTATTTGCCAAAAGCCGAATTTGTATATACAGAAAGCACTACGGCGGCCGTTGAACTTGCAAAGAGCGACCCAAGCATTTGCGCGATAGCCTCGAGCATTTCTTCGGAAGCCTACGGCGTGCCCGTTTTAGAGCGCGGCATACAAGACAAAAAGAACAATGTAACGCGCTTTCTTATAATAGGCAAAAACCCCGTTCCAAAATCCGACGGCGTTGTATATAAAACAAGCATTGTCCTTTCGGTAAACGACCGCCCCGGCGCATTGTACGACGCATTGGTACCCTTCAACCGAATGAACATAAACCTTACCCGAATAGAATCGCGCCCAAGCAAGCGCAAGTTGTGGGACTATTATTTCTTTATAGACTTTATAGGCCACTGGGAAGACGAAAGCGTTAAAAGGGCAATAGAAGAGCTTACCAAAACCTTGCCCATGGTAAAGTGTTTGGGCAGCTACCCCGACGTTGCAAGAGAATAGCGTTTTTTATGGCAGTGCAAATAAGACTTATACCCAACGCTCACAAAACCGAATATGTGGGCGTTTTGGGCGACGCCTTAAAGTTTAAAATTTGCACGCCCCCCGTAGATGGCAAGGCAAACGCCGAGCTTATACGCTTTTTGTCGAAAAGCACGGGAATTTCAAAATCAAAAATATCTATTGTTTCGGGCGAGCACTCGAAAAATAAAACCGTGCAAGTTGGCGAGCTTACAATGGCAGAGCTTCAAAAAATTTTTGAAGGCGAAAAGTAAATTTTGCCGAAAAATTCCCCTAAAGCAAAAAGCTTGCCAATTCGTTAAAATCGGCAAACACGGGCACGCCCAATTTTAAAAGTCTTTCTTTCGAAAAATGTCCTTGGGCTACTAAAACGCAATCGCAACCAATGGCTTGGGCGGTTTGCGCGTCGTGCTCGGTATCTCCCACAAAAAGCGCGGTTTTTGGGTTTTCGTTTAGCGAGCAAAAATAGTCTTGCCCCAACTTTACCTTTGTAGCCGCATAGATATTGTCTAGCCCCACAATGTGCTCAAAACATTTTGCTACGGTAAAAGTCCCCACAATTTGCCTTAAATAGTTTACTTCGTACGCCGACAAAATGCTCTGCTTTACCCCGGCTTTTTCAAGTGCAAACACAAGGGCACTTGCGCCGTCGTTTAGGCTGCATAAGTTTCTTTTTGCGTTATATTTTTCTATAAACTCGGTGCCGACTTTTTCGAACGGCTCTTTTTTAAAGTCAAAGCCCAAGTCTTCGTAAAACTTTATTATGGGGAAACCGAACGAAGCCCTATAGGTATCTACATCTATATTTTGCAGACTGCGCCGGCCAAGCATATCGCACAAAACATCTACGCTTAGCCACGCATCGTTTAAAAGCGTGCCGTTCCAATCCCACAAAATGCGAGAATATTTCATTATTCCACCGTAACGCTCTTTGCCAAATTCCTCGGGCGGTCTACATTATAGCCCTTTTCCAGCGTTGTGTAATACGCCAAAAACTGCAGGGGAATTGTTGTAAGCACGGAAGTTAGCGCGTCCATAGTTTTGGGAACGCAAACCATTTCGTCGGCAAGGCCTTCGGGGAAAGATTCGGGGCAGTCGGTTACAATAATAACGGGCCCTTTTCTCGCCTTAATTTCTTCGGCGTTCGAAATTACTTTTTGGAAAATGTCGCCGCGGGTTGCAATTATAACCGTGGGGCATTCGGGGCAAACAAGGGCAATAGGCCCGTGCTTCATTTCGGCTGCGGGATACCCTTCGGCGTGTATATACGAAATTTCCTTAAGCTTTAATGCGCCTTCAAGCGCAATGGGAAACTGGAATTGCCTGCCCAAAAACAAAAAGTCGCGGCTTTTTGCATATTTTTTTGCTATTGCCTGCATTTTGGGCGCGCATTTTAAAGTTTCGCGCACGGCTTCGGGCAACGCCTTTAAAGCGTCTATAAAATCTTTACCCTGCCCGAACGACATATCGCGCATACGCCCAAAATAAAGAGCAATTAACGAAACCAAAACAATTTGCGAGGTAAATGCCTTTGTTGAGGCTACACCCACTTCTCTGCCCGCATATTGGAAGAGCCCGCCGTCGCTTTCTCTTGCAATTGTAGAGCCTACAACATTGGTAATTGCCAATGTTTTATAGCCCTTTCTTTTCGACTCCCTCAAAGCCGCCAATGTGTCTATTGTCTCGCCGCTTTGGCTTATAACAAACACCAATGTGTTTTTGTCGATTGGGGCGTTTCTGTATCTAAATTCGCTTGCATATTCAACCTCTACGGGAATTCTGGCGTATTTTTCTATTATATATTCGGCCTCCAAGCACGCATGCCAAGCCGTGCCGCATGCGCAGAAAATAATTCGGTCTATATTTCTAAGCTCGTTGGGAGTCATATTAAGGCCGTTTAGCACCGCCGTTGCAGAATCGTCGTCTATGCGGCCGCGTATTGCGTTTGCAATAGATTCTGGCTGCTCGAAAATCTCCTTTTGCATATAGTGCTTGTATTCGCCCAAGTCGGAGTTTTCCAAATCCCAGTCTATTTCCGACATTTTTGCCGAAACTTCCTCGGAATTTATGGTGCTTATTTCGCAAGAATCGGCGGTAATGTTGGCAATTTGGTTGTCTTCCAAATAAATAACGTTTTGTGCTTCGCCCGCAAAACCGAGAACGTCGCTTGCAATAAGCCTTTCGTTGTGCCCTACGCCTATTATAAGGGGCGAACCTTTGCGCGCGGCAATAAGCCTGTCGTCGAAATCTTTGCACAAAACACCAATGCCGTAGGTGCCTTCAACGTGCATCAACGCCTTGCGCACTGCCTCGTAAAACCTGTCTTGAGTGGTTTTGGGCTCTTTTGCATAGTGGTAGGCAATTAGGTTTACCAGGCATTCGCTGTCGGTTTCGGTTTTAAAAGTGTAGCCTTTTGTCTTTAAAAAATTACGCATTTGCTCGTAATTTTCTATAACGCCGTTGTGTACCATTGCAAACATACCGTCGCTAGACATATGCGGGTGGGCGTTTATGTCGGTCACCTTGCCGTGGGTTGCCCAACGGGTGTGGCTTATGCCCAAGTTTGCATAAAACGGGTTTTTATTGTAAAGCTTTTCTGTTTCCGAAACAAAGCCCTTCTTTTTGTCTATGCTAAAAACACCGTTTTTCAACAGGGCAATGCCCGCCGAGTCGTAGCCTCTATACTCAAGCTTTCTAAGCCCTTCAATCAATATGGGGGCTGCATTCTTTTTTCCTACATATCCGGTAATTCCGCACATCGGCTATAATATCCTTAAATGGTTAATATTTCGGTCTTTTGCGTATTGACAGTTTTTTGCAAAAAACTAGTTTCTTAGCCTTATATTAGAAAGAAATGGGCAACTTAAAGCAAGCTTTATCGTTTTTTACAGGCAAGCACAAAAATGTGCTCGACATTGCGATAATTTCGCTCGGCGCAATATTGGGGGTTTTGGCGCGCTCGTATGCGTTTGAAAGCTTAGAACCTATTTTGCAAATTCTTGCAATAAACACGCTTGGTGCTTTTTTATATGCCCTTTTTAAGGAGCTTTTGCCTAATGCAAGACAATGGGGGCTTTTCTTTGCAACGGGCTTTTGCGCTTCGTTTACAACGTTTTCTTGCACAATAAACCAGTCGGCAGACGTGCTTGCAAACAAGGGCTTTTTGGAATTTTCGCTGCCGTTTTTCGGCAACTTGTTCGCCTGCACGCTAAGCGCGCTTATTGCAATAGGCATTGCAAAATTAACACGCAATATTTTTAGAAAACCGCAATGCAGCAAATAGTGTTCCAACTAATAGCCGTTTTTACAGGTGCAATTTGCGGAGCTTTGTTTAGATACAAGCTTGCCGACCGCTTCGACAACAAAGATTTCTACTACGGCACTTTTACCGCAAACACCGCAGCCTGCGCCGTTTTGGCGTTCAGCCTTATGATTAGCATTCGGGATTTGGATTTGTCGTGCTTGTGCGCGGCAACGCTTGCGGGAACAATGTCTACATACGCTTCCTTTGCCTACCAAATTGCAAAAGATTTGCAAAACCGCCTGTTTAAAAAGGCGTTTATATATGCCACGGCAACCTTGTTTACGTCTTTGTTTGTATACTTTTTGGTTGTGGTGCTTATTACGCTAGCAAAGAATCTTTTGCCTTAAATATCGGTGCGCTTTTCCAAAAACTTTTCAACCAAAGCCGCATCGTCGGCATAGGTTACGCCCTGCCATATTTCGCCGCTTACGGGCATTTTGGCTTTCAGCATGCCTTCGGTTAAAGCTTTGTCTACGGCGGCGGGCAAATAGAATTCGCTTTTAAGCTCTTGCGAATTGTCCTTTAAAAACTCCAAAAAATACTTTTGCAAAATGTCCATAAAAGACGGCGCAAAACACCAAAAGTTCATAGAAACCTTTGTGCAAGAATCGTAAACATTGCCGTCTTTATCGGTAATTTTGCCGTCTCTTAACGCAAGCTCGTAGCACTCTTTAATGTCTTTTAAATAGCCGTTGTCGTCGGCACAACAAACCCCGCGCGAAACGCCGCCCGTAGGCGAAAGCGTGTTTTTTAATTCGTAGGCAATCAATGCACACAAATTGTCGCTTAAGTCGTTTTCAATAAAGTTTGCGGCAAGCTTATACGAGCTTGGGCCGTAGTAGTCGTCGGCGTTTATAGCCAAAAAAGGCTCTTTTATAAATTCTTTTGCACACAAAACAGCGTGCCCCGTGCCCCACGGTTTTTGCCTTTGCGACAACGGCTTGTAGGGGGCAGGCAATGCGTTTAGCTCCTGAAAAGCGTAGTTTACATCAAGCGAATTTTCGTATTTGCCCGAAACGTTTTGCCTAAAAAGCTCTTCTATGTCTTTGCGTATTACAAAAACAAATTTGTTAAAGCCCGCGTTTTTTGCGTCTAGCACCGCGTAGTCTAACAATGTAAGGCCTTTTTTGCCGAACTTTCTTACCTGCTTTAGCCCGCCAAAACGGCTTCCCATTCCGGCCGCCATTATCAAAAGAGTTTTGTCCATTTTCTTATACCTTATGCGTGTAAATGTGTGTTAATGCGGCAGCCGCCGCGTCAGACTCGTCGAAGCCCATTGCCTTTTGCGCGTGCAAAATGCCCGCAACAGTTTTTGCAACCTGCTCTTTCGACGCCCTGCCAAAGCCCACCACCGCCTGCTTTATCCTTAAGGGAGCATATTCAAACAAAGGCAGCCCTTCGCAGGCGATTGCCGCAATTGCCGCCCCCCTAGCCGAACCCAAAATCACTGCGGTTTTCGTGTTTTGAACGTATATGCTAGACTCTATCGCAACGCAGTCTACCTTGTTGCGTATAACCATTGCGGTAGTGCACCTAAAAATATTTGCCAAGCATTGGGGCATTGAAATGCCCACTTTGTTTCTTATAATTTCGTGGTCTAGGCAAACGGGGGTTTTGCCCTTCTCGTATTTTACAACCGCCAAGCCGGTTCCCCTAAGGCTTGGGTCTATGCCCAAAACAGTGCCGTAGAACTGCCCGCGGCTTTCCGAAAATTCCTTTTTGCGCGCGGGCAAATCAAGGGGCTTGTTGCAGTCGGTTTTTTCGACAATGCCCGCAAGCTTTTTTGCCCACAATACTCTGGAATTTTTCGACATACCGCTATTTCTTTGCCGAAAGGCGCACAAGCTCTTCCATAGTCAATTGAAGGTAGATTTTCATACTCTTTACCTCCAATATGTAGTTGCGCTTGGGCAGCATACCATAGTCTTTTTCAAGCTGTTGCTCGGTTTGCGCCAAATATTTTTCGCTTAGAGAAATTTTAAGAGCCAAGCTTTCGCGCTCGGAAGGACTTTCTGCTTTTGCGGAAAGGTCTCTTAGTTTTTTAAGCTCGGCCTGCTTTGCGGTAAACGCCGTTATAAGCCTTTGAAACTGCGCAATTTTTTTATGCTCTTTTATGGTAAGCTGCCTGTAAAGCTTAAGCTTGTCTTTTTGCACAATCTTTTGCGGATCTAAAACAACGCCCTCTTTTGTGCGCAAATTTTCCGCCTCTTCGTTCGAAATGGGCATGCTTAAGTAAACTTCGCCGAACAAAAACATATATTTTCTGTCGCCCGAAAAGTTGTATGTTTTAATCATAACGGCGTTGTTTGCGGCATATTCGTCTTCAAGCTGCTTTATTTTTACCGACAAAATTTTCTTGTCGCTTTCGGAGGCGGTTTCGTACCTGTTTTTTGCCGTTTTAATGGCGGCATCGTAGCGTCTTAAAATAGACACGTTTTTTTGAAAAATGTCGTTTTGTTTTACACTTTCTATTTGCTTTACAAATAGATACGACTCGTTGCCCGCTCGGATAATCTCGGGCTTCTTGTCGGCCGAAAACGCAATGCAGCACGCCGACGACAACGCTATAACTACCGATTTTTTTAAGATGTTCATTGTTTGGGAAATATGTACAATTTCCCACCAATTTTGGGTTTTTTGCAAGTAAAATCGGCGGCAAATGCGTTGTAGAACTCTTTAAGGCTGTCGAAATCAACCCTAAATTCAAGCGTTTTGCTATGCGTTGTTTTAGGGTACTCTTTTATAACCGTATTTATATCAAGCGGGTTTTGCGCCCTTGCAAAATTTTCGGCACTTTCTACAAGGCTTTTTGGCTTGTTTGCGGCAGCCGCCAAATTCTTGTTTTTTAGCAAATCGGTCTTCGACGACACAACATTTTCGTTTACCGCATATATCCTTACTTGGCTGGGCGAACCCAAAATGTCTATCACAACCTCGGCAATCTCGAAGCCACCAAGAACATAACTTTGCAGCGAAACCGCGCAAATAACGTCGGTGCTAATGTATATGCTGGCTTTGTCGTTAAACTTTATTCCCGTGCGCTTTTCGTTTTCGATATTTGCAGTTGAAATACTTTCGGCGCGCACAGTGCCCGAAAAAAGCGCAAAAATCAAAATTATTGCAAAAAATATTCTATTCATAGTTGCAATTATTTTAATTTTATAGAAAATCTCAAGTGTAATGTTAAGCTGTAAGAATTTAACCGTAAAAGTACCCAATTCGGAAAAGCCGATTTTGGAAAATGCAAGCGTTGCCTTTAAGCCCTACGCAATGAACGCCGTAATAGGCCCAAGCGGTTGCGGCAAAACAACGCTTTTAAAGGCAATGCTAAAGATTATAGACGCTTCGGGCGATTCGTTTTTTTGCGGGCAAAAAATAAATTCGTGCAACGACATTGTAGGCCGCGTGGGTTTTGCACCGCAGTTTACGCAGGCGCAAGGCAAGCTTACCGTGCGCGAAACCATACTTAGCACGCTAGATATTGCCTTAAAAGACAACTCTAAAAAGGCCGAACGCATAGAGTATATACTGAAAATTACCGGCCTAAAAGCGCACGAAAATAAGTTGGTAGAATCGCTTTCGGGCGGGCAGCTTAGGCGAATCGGCTTGGGAATGGAGCTTGCAAACAACCCGCCAACAATGTTTTGCGACGAAATAACCACGGGGCTAGACCCTCTTTCGGAAAACGCCATTTTAGACCTGCTTAAAGGCCTTTGCAAAAACGAAAATAAAACATTTATTTGCATAATACACAACCTTGCAAAGCTTGACTATTTCGACCTTATAACGGTTATATACGAAGGCCGCGCGGTGTTTCAGGGCACTTTAAAAGAGCTTAACGAATATTTCGAGATAGACACTCCCTTAAAGCTATACGACCGCCTAAACGAAAAGCCTTTGGAATTTTGGCTAAACAAACAAAGTTTGCGCGGTTTGTGCGAATTTGACGCTCCCGAAGAAATACCGCAGGCAGTGCAAAAGCCAAGCTGGGCAAAGCAGGCAGGCGTTTTGCTTAAGCGCAGAATTTCGCTGTTTTTTAGGGATACCTCCTATTTGCTTTTAACTTCGGCAATAACATTCGGGTTTCCGCTTGTGGTTGTAATTTTTGCACTGGGGGGGCTTCCGCAAATAGAGAGCTTGGCTTTAGACCGCAATCTGGGTTTTATAGAAGAGCTGCGCGCAAATTTGGCGTTGCAGATAAAGGCTGCAAATGTTTCCACTTTGGTTACGGGGCTTATTTTATTTCAGGTTGTTTTGCTAAACCTAATTGCATCTAACAACGGAGCGCGTGAAATTGCATCGGAAAGGGGCTTATACGAAAAGGAAAGGCTTTTGGGGCTTAGCCCCTTTGCCTATTGCGTTTCTAAATTCGCCTTTGTAAGCATTATTGCATTGTTCCAATCGCTTTGGATGTGCGCGTTTGTAAAATATGCGTGCAAATTCCCGGGCGAGTTTATTGAGCAAGCCGCCATTTTGTGCGCGGTGGGCGTTTCTATGACATTTGTGTGCTTGGCATTTAGCGCGCTAAGCAATTCGCCCGACAAGGCAAGCCTGGTATCCATATATCTTGTGGGCTTTCAGCTTCCGCTTTCGGGGGTAGTTCTCGCCTTGCCCGACTCTCTTGTTTGGGTTTGCAGACCATTTATAAACACCTATTGGGGCTGGTCGGGCTATATGTCTACAATGAAAGACAGCAAGCTATACGACGCCTACGTTATGACGCAGTCGAACTTTAACGAGCTGCCAAGCATTTGGCTTGTTTTGCTTGTGCTTGCAATACACAGTGTTCTGGCAATGGCTGCCGTATACTATGGCTGTCAAAAACGCAGGCACGGCTAAGCCCTAAAATTGTCTTGAACCTTTGCCCTTTATGTAGTTAAGCTTTTCGGCTTATATAGTATGGATAATTCAAATTTCGACAGTTTCGATTTTAACTTCGACGACTTTTTTTCGACAAAATGGACGCCGAAGGATTGGATTGGCTATATTCAAAGGTCTGACAAAGACATAGAAGAATTTGCGGCATCGTACGGGGCAAACCGTAAGAACAGCAGCCTAGAGGAAATCTGCAACATAAACGGCTACAGCCTAAAGCCCGAAACCGACGCCGACGAAAACGATTTCGACCAAAATTCCGAGCCTTGGACAATCTTAAACCACCCAATATTCATAATAAGCTCGGGCATAATAAAGTTTGCCAACCAAAAGATAGAAAGCCTTATGGAGCTTTGCCAAATGTCGAGCTTGGCAATTTGGCAGGTAGCAAAGGTAATGATGGAAGTTTCGCAAAACCTAACCCTTGCGGTAAACTCTACCGACTTGGGCGAACTTGCGCTGGCAAAATGGCAATATAAAAAATCGCTTATAAGCCTTAATTTTACGTTAAAGCAAATCGAAAAAATTCAGGGCTACCCACACGAAGAAACGCGCAGCATTAAAGACGAGCTTTTTACCGCCATTTTCGACCTGCGCCAAATGTGCCTAGACCTTTCAAACGAACAATAGAAAGACCAAAACAAAATGAAAAATGCGCTAAAAATTCTTCTTTTGCTTTCGGCGGCAACGCTATTCGGCTTCGAAGCCCCAAAAGCTCCGTTGCAATCGGCAATGCTTGGGGCTGCCGATATGCGGCAGGCATCTATTTGGCTTAATGGTGCCGAAAATTCGGTTTTAACCGTAAAAGTTTTTAAAGACGGTTTTTCTAAAAACTATGCGGTTGCCCTAGACGAGTTCGGCATAGGCAAAAAAAATCTTTGGGGTTTAGAGCCAAACAACGAATACAACTACGAAATTTTAGATGCAAAAGGCGGCGTTTTGTTTGCCGGCAAGCTAAAAACTTCGCCCGACTACCTTACAAGAACGCCCCCGCCGGACTTTTCGATTGCAGTTTTCGGCAAATGCCACACAAACGAAGCTTTATACGACGAAGCCTATAAAACCCCCGGCGGCGAATACGAAATATTTGGTGCCGCTTTGGCGAAAAAGCCCCAAGCCGTAATTTGGGCGGCAAATGCCGACACTTTGCGCACGGCAGACTTAGGCTCGAGGGGCGGCTACTTTTCGCGATTTATTCATTCTAGAAAACAAAAGGAATGCCTGCCGCTTTTAACCGCAGTACAAA
This sequence comes from uncultured Opitutales bacterium, assembly GCA_934613415.1. Classification (GTDB taxonomy): domain Bacteria; phylum Verrucomicrobiota; class Verrucomicrobiia; order Opitutales; family Intestinicryptomonadaceae; genus CAKUIA01. Next base: position 301,526 of record CAKTSY010000002.1, on the reverse strand, counting down.
ACATAGGCATAATGGCGCAAAACGCCTACGCTGTAGAAAAGGCCGATAAAACATCGTTTAGCAAAGGCATTGCCCAGGACGCTTTTAAGGCATTTTGGCCCAACCCCACTTTTGGGGACGAAAATACCCCCGACAATACAATGCGCACCTGCTTTAGATACGGAGACGCCGAGTTTTTTGTTGTAGACGACTGCTCGCAAAAGGACAACATAGAATACAACAAAAAGAAGCGCGAGTTTTTGGGCAGAACACAGCTTAATTGGCTTAAGCAATCGCTAAAGGCATCTACTGCAAACTTTAAGATTGTTGTAATGAACACCCCCGTTTGCAACCCTGCCGAAAGTTTCGAAAACTTTACAATGGCAAAGAACGAAAAGAACGAGTTTTTCGACTTTGTGCAAAGGGAAAAAATTAGCGGCCTTGTTTTTGTTTCGGCAAACAAAAATTACGGCGAAATTTCCAGAATGGTTAGGGCCGGAGCTTATCCTGTATTCGACATAACGGCGGGGCCCACAACCGCACGCCCTGCCGAAAGCGCAAAAGAGCTTAACTATTTTAGGGTGCCGGCTTCGGGCGTATTCAAACGCTCGTTTGTATTACTTAATTTTTCGGGCAAGGAAAGCGCGAGATGCCTAACCGTAAAGTTCTTCGACTCGAAAGGAGCGGAGCTATTCTCGCAAAAAATAGACTTGTCGGACATAAGCGCGTTCAACTAAAAAACATTTATTTGCAATAAAAACGCCGCATTCCTCGTTGGAGAATTGCGGCGTTTTTGTTTTTTTATTTTGCGCGCTATTTTTTTGCAACGGCGTTAACGGAGCCGTCGTAAAACCTAAGCGAAATATTTTCGCCGTCTTTTACCTGCCTTGCCCTGCCGATTAAAGCTCCGCTTTCGTTAAACGCCAAAGCCCAACCCCTTTTTAAAGACGACTCGAAGCTCATCAGCGCCATCGCCTTTTCGGCGGCGGCAAGCCTTTCTTTGCAAACGTCTATCTTGGGTTTTGGGTTTTGCCGAGAAAACATTAGTTCTTTTTCGTGCAAAATTTCCTTTAAGCGCGCAATGCGCTTGGCGGCCAAGGCGTCGGCCTTTGCCGATTTTTCGTCGAGCATAATCTTAAAATTGTCCAGCTTAACTTGTGGGCTGTTTAGCTTTAGCCTTGAATCCAAACTAGACATTTTGTTTTGCAGGTTTTCAAGCGCATAGTTTGCAGACTTTTCCAACATAGCCGACATATTTTTAAAGGCGGCAAGAACATCGGCATAGGCGTTTGTTAAATATTCTGCTGCTGCCGACGGCGTTTCGGCGCGCAAATCTGCGGTAAAGTCGGTAAGAGAAAAATCAACCTCGTGGCCCACCGCCGAAATTGTGGGATATTTGCAGGCAAATACCCTGCGCGCCAAAGCCTCGTCGTTAAAAGCCCAAAGATCTTCAAGCGAACCGCCCCCGCGCATTAAAATAAGAAGGTCGTAGCCGCCAATACTTTCGGCTTGGTCTATTTTCTCCATTATCTGTTTTGGGGCAAGCGCGCCCTGCACCAGCGACGGGAAAATATCTACGCTGCCCTTAAAACCGCGACGCGTAATTATGCTTATAAAGTCTCTTATTGCAGCCCCCGTAGGCGATGTTATAACCGCAATTTTTTGCGGCAGGCGCGGTATTTCCTTTTTCCTTGAAGAGTCGAAAAGCCCCTCTTTTTCCAGCTTTTCCTTTAATAGCTGAAATTTTTGAAACAAGCCGCCCTCGCCGTCGGGCAAAGCCGCTTTTACTATAAGCTGGTACGAACCCCTTTGCTCGTATACCGAAACTTCGCCGAAAGCCAAAATTTTCATTCCCTCGGCAAGCTTTAGCGACATACTTCTTGCAAAGCCCTTAAACAGCACCGCCGACAAACACCCCTGCTCGTCTTTAAGAGTAAAATATATATGCCCGCTAGAATAGGTTTTTAGGTTGCTGATTTCGCCCCTAATCCACATCTCTGGCAAACTTAGCTTAAACAGATTCTTAAGCCTGCGCGAAAATTCGCCGACATTAAGTATTTCGTCGGGTGCTTCAAGAAATTCCATTTTTGCGGGCTTCCAACTTTTTTACTATAATTTTGGCGGCAACCGCCACTATAACCAAAATCGAAATTCCCGTTGCAAATGGGAAAAATTTTCCGTTTAAAATGCCGTCGCCAAAGGCTATGTAGGCTATAAGCGTAATGTATTGAATGGGCAAAGAATACAGAAAATATTTTAGTGCGCTTACCCTTGCAATGCCCAACAGGTAGTTTTGCACTGCAAGCGGGTTTCCCGGAATAAGCCTTGTTATTACAATCAATTCGCTTTCGTGTTCGGACGAAGCTTTCAGCATTTTATAGCCGCGCTTTTCCAAAAACGCGCCCAAAATTTTGCCGAATTTTACGCCTATAAAATACGAAATTGTTATGCTTAAAGTGTGCCCTAGCATACACGCTAAAATTACCACCCACAAAGGCTCGGGGCGCGAGCCCGCCAAAACAAGAATGGGGCTTACAGGCAGCATAAAAACGGGCAACACCGCAAGCAAAAGCGGGTATACCCACAAGGGGGCTTCGTTTAGCCTGTCCATATACTGTTTAGAATACAAAAGCAATTCGTTATAAAAAGCCAGGGCGCTTTCGCCGTATAAAATGCCGGCGGCAAAAAGCGCAGCCACAACAACGGCTGCAAGCAAAACAAAGGCTTTATTTCTTTTAAACATACACCGTTTATTTCCGCACATTTCGGTATAAAAATCAAGCCATTAGCAAAGCCCGTATTTTTCCAAAACTTTTCCCCTAAGCTTTTTCACGTTTTCTGCAATATCGCAATTTTGCGAAAAATCGCTTACATATTTTAGCGCGCAAAAATTTTTGCCGAACTCTTCGCAAACCGCTTTCACGGCGGCAGCCTCCATATCCACAACATCGGCATATTGCGAATATTTCAACCTTTGTGAATTGTCTTTTATGGGCGCGTTTGCGCTTGCCAAAGTTGCGCGTTTAGCCTTCGCGTTTTCCAGTTCGCTTAAAAACGCGGCGTTGTCCAAAGCCAAAACATCGCCCACTTTGTATTTATCGGAAAGCGCACCGCACGCCCCTATGTTTACAATTTCGGAGAAACCGAAATTTTTGCACATATATGTTGCGCAATTTTCGGCGTTTTTTAGCCCCATTCCGCTTATTGCCAAAACGCGTTTTTTCGGGTCTAAATATGTGGCAAAAGGCGCGCCTAAAATCGCAGAAAAACCGAAAGAATTTATATACTCTTCGGCCTCGAGCATTGTGGCGAATATGTATGCTTTTTTTACAGGCATTTTTCCAGATTCGCCAAAAGGCTTTTTTTTATTTGCGAGATGTCGAAAGAATAGTCGTTTACAAAGGCGTATATGTGGCGTTTTAAAACGTCTTCGCTTAAATATTGCGCCATTTTTGCCACCATCGGATAGGTCTTTTCGGGGTTGTCGAACGCAAATTTTAGGCTTTTGCGTATAAGACCTTCAACCTTGTCTTTTATTGGCAAAAGGTCTTTTCTAATGCAAATGCAGCCGAGCGGAACGGGCAAAGACGTTGTGCTTTCCCAAAAAGCCCCCAAGTCGGCAAGCAAATGCAGCCCGTATTTTTCGAAAACAAAACGACCCTCGTGAATAAGAACGCCGCTTTCGAATTTTCCTAAAGCTATGTTTTCTATAATCTCCCTAAAGTGCAAAGGCTCTACATTTGGCTTTGCCGAAAACTTTTGTTTTGCATAAAAATTCAATAGCAAATTTGCCGTTGTGTTTATGCCGGGAACTGCAATTTTTTTAGTCAAATCCAACTCGGTATTTTTCGACACCAAAACAGGCCCCGTTCCGATTCCGAGGGCGGAACCTGCATCTAGCAATTCGTATTTGTCGCGCAAATTCAAAAAGGCTGCAAACGAAAGCTTTGTTATGGGAGCAATTCCCAAAAAGGCGTCTTTATTCAGCTTTTCTATATCCGAAAAAGTAAAGTTGAACAACTCGTTTTCAACCTCGCCCGAAATCAGGGCATAGTATGTAAAAACGTCGTTCGGGCACGGCGTTATTGCAAAATCATATTTCATTGTAAAGCCCGTCCCTTTCGAACGGAATTTTGCCGCAATTTTCTATCATTTTGCGAACGGTCTGCTCGGTTGCCGTATTTTCTATTCCGGCAGACTTTATAACCATTTCGTCCATCAAAATTCCGCCGAAATCGTTCGCGCCGAAATTCAACGCCATTTCGGCAACCTTCATTCCCTCGGTAAGCCAGCCCGACTGTATGTTTTTTATGTTGTCCAAAAATATTCTGGAAATGGCAACCGTTTTAAGGAACTCTACCGCCGATGCCCTTTTTATGTGTTCAAGCTTTGTGTGTTCCGGGGCAAGCGGCCAGGCAATGAAGGCGTTAAAAACGTTCAATTCGTCCTGCACGGTTCTTATGTAGTTTAGGTGCTCTATTCTTTGCGCCAAAGTTTCGCCCATACCGAATGTCATTGTAGCCGAGCTTTTAAGCCCAAGCTTTGCCAAAGCCGCCATAACCGATTTCCACTCGTCCCTTTTTGGTTTTAAAGGCGAATATTTTTCGCGTATTTCGTCTATAAGCAGGTCGGCAGCCCCTGGAATCGAGTCTACCCCCGCCTCTCTTAGCGTTTTTACCGCCTCAAAAATGCCCTTGTTGGAATTTCTTGCAAAATAGACAATTTCGGAGGGAGAAAATATATGCAAGTCTAGTTTGGGATATTTAGATTTTATTTGGCGCGCCAGGTTTGCCGCCCACTCCAAATCGTATTGGTCGCACAAGCCGCCCTGAAGCATTATCTGGGTGGCTCCCTTTAAAACGGCGTCGTCTACAATCTGCAAAATTTCGGAATCGGAATACTTAAAAGGCTTTATTACTTTTGCCGCCGAGTGGTACGCACAAAACGCGCACTTTGCTATGCAAATGTTCGAATAGTTTATCATTCGGTTTTTTATGTAGCCTACTTTTTTTGTGTCGGCCAAAAACGCCAGTCTAATGTTTGCCAATTCGCCGAGCTCGCAAAGCGGCATATCAAAAAGCGGCAGAGCTTCGGCAGCCTCTATCCTTAAATTGTTTTTTACTTTTTCTAAAAGCGTCATTTTTCGAAAACAAAGTTTTTTATTTTTTCAAATTCCGCGTCGGAAATTTTGTATCTGAATTTGTCGAAATATTCTTTCATATACAAAAAGTCGGCTTGGGGCGAATTTACAATTTTTACGGCGTCTTGTATGTAGCGCGTTTTGTCGCTTTCAAAAATTTCAAGCGACTTGTTAAACAAAGCGCACAAAGGCTCTTTTAAATTTGCATACAGCTCTTTTTTTACGGCTATTGCGCCATACACCATAGGCATTTTAAAGGCATCGTAAAAAAGTTCGCCAAAGTCGTAACAATAGGGATAATCGGTATCGTTTAGTCTTAGGGCGGCGTCTCCTATCAAAAACAGGGTTTTTGCCGAATTTAAATCTTTTGTAGTGTGCTCGGACAAATCAAAGCTCAAAACCTTTTTGCAATACAGCGCAAACGCCCTAGACGAGCTGCCCGATTCGTTTGTTACATAAATGGGGGCTTTTGAAATGTCTTTTAGCTGAAACTGCGACGCAATTTTTACGCTTTTTACCGCCCCCGAACACGAAATGCAAAAGTTTGGCAGCAGTTCGTAGCTATCGCAAAAAGTTTTATACGCCCAAAAAGATACGCTTGAAATGTCCAGCTTTTGTTCTGCGCACAGCCCGCTTAAAAAGGCGGGCGGCATAACGGTGTAGGCAAAGTCAAAACCGCAGTTTTTGCCGAATGCAAGCTTTAGGGGAATGTTGTTTACATATTCATTTACCCCCATTTTGTAGGGGCTATTCATAGTTTGAATTTGTCTTTACGGGAACAAAGCCCGCGCTTTGTATGCAGTTTACAAGCGTTTTTTCGCTTAATACCTCGTCTTTTGCTCCTGCAGACGAGGCAACCTCTTCATGCCAATGCGTACCGCCAATGTCGTCGGCGCCAAAGCTCAGCAAAACCTGGCAAAACCTTTCGGTAAAATGCGGAACGGGAACGCGTATATGGGGGAAATTGTCTAACGCCAAGCGCGCCAACGAGCATATTTTGCAGTCGTATACCGCCGAAGATTTTGAAGGTATTACACAGTTTGCACCCTTGCGAAAAGGCAGCGGAACAAAGGCTTTAAAGCCGTTTGTTTCGTCCTGCAAATCTCTTAAAAGTTTTAGGTGTTCGGCAACATTTTGCGCGTTTTCAACATGGCCGTAAAGCATTGTGGCATTGGTTTTTATGCCGCATTTGTGCGCCGTTTTTTGCGCGTTTAGCCAGGCGGCTCCGCTAAGTTTTTTTGGGGTTATTTTGCTTCTTACAGTGCTGTCGAAAATTTCGGCACCGCCCCCGGGTATTGCGCCCAAGCCGGCGTCGCGCAAGCTCTTATACACATATTCCAAGCTTTTGCCCGTAATTTCCGACATCATTACGCATTCTGAAACCGTAAAGGCAACAACGTTTATCTTTTCGTCTACGCCCTTTACCGCCCTAATCAAATCAAGATAATACGAAAAGGGAATGTCGTGGTTTATGCCGCCTATTATGTGCACTTCAACCGCGCCAGCGTTTTTGAACGTTTTTGTTCTTTCTACGGCATCTTCTATCGACAAAATATAGGCGTCTTTTGCGCCCTTTGCCCTGCCGAAAGCGCATATAGGACACAGCAATTCGCACGAATTAGAATAGGTTACAGCCCCGTTTACCGTATAAAAAGCCTTGTTTGAATTCAGCTTTTTGCGGAATATGTCGGCCTCTTTGCCCAGTTCGCACAAAGGCGTGTTTGACAACGCCCTTTCTATATCCGATTGGCTTTCAAAAAATCTGCTCATATTTTCGTCTACCAATTTAGGCTATGCCCAATATTTGTCAAAACACTTCTTGCGCAAAAAATTGTTGCAAATGCGGCAATTCAATAAAATCATTGCCGCTATGTTTTCGTCTATAGCAAAGTTTTCGGATATGATTAAGCTTGGGCATACGCTTTTTGCGCTGCCCTTTGCGCTTTCGGCAATGTGTTTGGCATATAAATGCGGGGCAAAAATTTCGTGGCGCGAAATGCTTTTTATATTCGCCGCCTTTGTGTTTGCAAGGGCCTTTGCAATGGCATTCAACCGCATTGTAGACCGCAAATACGACGCAAAAAATCCGCGCACTGCCATGCGTCATATTCCAAGCGGGGCAATTTCGCTTGGCAAAGCCAAGTCTTTTACGCTAGTTTGCGCGGTTATGTTCTGCCTTAGCGCGCTGGCGTTAAACACATTCTGCTTTTGGCTTTCGTTTTTGGCGTTGGCAATATTGGCGTTTTATTCGTACACAAAAAGATTTACGTTTTTTGCCCACTTTGTTTTGGGCTTTGCAATAGGTATGTGCCCTATGGGAGTTTCGGCGGCGTTGTTCGGCAAGCTTTTGTTTGCGTTTGCGCCGCTTTCGCTTGCTCTTATGTTCCACATTGGCGGCTTCGACATACTCTATGCAATGCAGGATACCCAATTCGACATAAAGGCAAAGCTGCACAGCATACCTTCAACCTTCGGCAACAATAAAGCAAAAATAATTTCGGCGGCAAGTTTTACGGCAGCCTCTTTTTGCCTTGTTTGGCTTGGAGTTTCGCAACAATTTAGCGTTGCATATTTTGCGGTTATATCGCTTGCAATTTTAACCTATTTTGCCGAGCATATAATAGTAAGGCTAACGGGGCTTAAGAATATAGACATAGTGTTTTTCCATATGAATGTGGCGGTTTCCGTCTTGATTTTTATTGCAATGGCGTGCGCCTGCCTTTTTTAATTTAGCAGAACAAAAATGACAAAGAAAATAGTATTGGCAGTAAGCGGCGCAAGCGGTTCCGTATATGCGGTGGAACTTGCGCGCCACATTTTGGCGGCAAACGCAGAACTTTACATTACACTTACAAAACCCGCCCAACAGATACTTAAAAGCGAGCTTAATTTTTCGAGCTTTAAAGACGCTTTGGGAAACTGCCCTAATATAGAAAACCTGCGCGAATTTAAAGACGACGACTTTCTTGCGCCTATTGCAAGCGGTTCGTTCGGCTTCGACGCAATGGTGGTAGCCCCATGCTCGGCAAACACTATAGGCAAGCTAGCCTACGGCGTTGCCGACAATCTGCTTTGCAGGGCAGCGGCTGTTGCCCTAAAGGAAAAGCGCAAGCTTGTGCTGCTTTTAAGGGAAACCCCGCTTTCTTTGCCGCTGCTTAAAAGTTGCACAACATTGGCTGAAGCGGGAGCTGTAATTATGCCGGCGTGCCCTGCGTTTTACTCTAGCGAGCAAACTTTTGAGGATTTAATAAACTTTGTAGTCGGCAAAACGTTGGCAGCCATAGACATACCCCAAAACCTAGTAAAAGAATGGCAGGGAAAATGATTTGCGACAACCTTAGCGAATTCATCTCGCTTTTGGAAAGCCAAGGCGAGCTTGTAAGAATAAAAGAGCCAGTTTCCTGCGAGCTTGAAATCTCGAAATTTGCCGACGAGGAATCTAAAAAGCCCAACGGCGGCAAGGCTCTTCTTTTCGAAAAGGTAAAGGAAAGCAAGTTCCCTGTAGTTGTAAATCTTTTCGGCAGCGAAAAGAGAATGAGTATGGCGCTTGGGATAAAAAACTTTGCCGAAATGACCGAAAAGATTGCCCGCTACACAAAAACTACGCCGCCGCAGTCTTTTAAGCAGTTTTTCGAAACCGCAAAAAAGTTTTTGCCTTTGCTTAAAATTGCTCCGAAAAAGATTTCGGGCAAAGCTCCCTGTCAGGAAGTTGTAAAAACGGGAGAACAGATAAACCTAAACGAAATCCCCGTTTTAAAATGCTGGCCCAAAGACGGAGGGCGTTTTATAACCTTGCCGCTTGTGTTCACAAAAAACCCCGACACAAACGAGCGCAATTTGGGTATGTATAGGCTTCAGGTTTTCGACGGCAAAACTACGGGTATGCACTGGCATATACATAAAGACGCTTCGCATTTTTACAACCTTTACCGCGAAAAAAATATGCGTATGCCCGTTGCAGTTGCAATCGGGGCAGACCCCGCAACAATATACGCTGCAACCGCTCCCCTACCAAGAGGCATAGACGAACTTTTGCTTGCCGGCTTTTTTAGGGGCAAGGGGGTAAAAACCGTAAAATGCGTTTCGGTAGATTTAGAAGTTCCCGCCCAGGCCGAATTTGTGCTTGAAGGCTACGTTGAGCCTTTCGAAACAAGGCTTGAAGGCCCCTTCGGCGACCACACTGGCTACTACTCGCTTGCCGACCAATATCCGGTATTCCACCTTACGGCAATAACCCACCGCAAAAAGCCGATATACTGCGCCACTTTGGTCGGCCCGCCGCCCATGGAAGACTGCTATATGGCAAAGGCTACCGAAAGGATTTTTCTGCCAATGCTGCAGGCGGTTTTCCCCGAAATTTGCGATATGTTTTTGCCGTGGGAGGGCGTTTTCCACAACATAGCGGTTGTATCGATAAAAAAAGAGTATCCCGCTCACGCGCAAAGACTTATAAGCGCGCTTTGGGGACAAGGGCAAATGAGCTTTTGCAAAAGCATTGCCGTTGTAGACGAAAACACCGACATTACAAACTACAACGCCCTGTGGGAAAAATTCCTAAATTCCTTCGATCCAAACTGCGACATTTTGCGCGGCTTTGGCGTGCTAGACGCCCTAGACCACTCGGCGCAAAGCCCGCTTATGGGCAACAAAATAGGCTTCGACCTTACGACAAAAGTTAAGGGAGAACCCCCTCGCAAAACAAAGCCCCTTTTAGACAAGTTAAACGACGAGCTAATTGTACAAAAATTCGGCTTTGTAAAAGCGGCAAAATCGGCAAAATCGTTTTGCGCGCTTTCGGTAGAAAAGCTGGAACTTAAAGGCCGCGACCTTTTAAACGAGCTTATGCAAAGCAAAATGTTCGACAACATAAAATGCGTTGCCATGTTCGACACTTCGGTAGATATAGAAAACCCGAAAAAACTTTTGTGGAAAATATTTAACAATACAGACCCCGTGCGCGATATTCTTATAGAAAACGGCACCCTTTACATAGACGCCTGCAAGAAAAACCGCGCCGACGGATTTTTAAGGGAGTGGCCCGACGACCTAAAATTTTAATATTGTAAAAATTAAGCCTACCGCAATAATTTGCCGAAAAGAATGAGTGATTTTAAAGAGATATCCCAGTCGATAGCAACCGCGCTAGACAAGGCATGGAATTTAACCGGAGAGTTTTTTTCGGATACCGACAACATAGTTTGCGGGCTTGCCCTGCTGGCTGTGCTGTTTGCCGTGGCAGTGATTGTAAAGATAAGGAACTATTTTAAGCCCGTAAGGCTTTTCACAAACAATTCGGGCATTGTAGAAGTTTCGCGTTCGGCGTTGGAAAAGCTGGTGCAAAGCGTTTGCTATAACTTGGGCGCGCTTAACAAGCCCAAGGTTAAAATTTCGCTTAAAAGGCGCCGCTTAAACGTGTTTGTATCGCTTAAGATAGAAAGCGAGCAGCGTCTTTCGGCGCTTTCGTCGCGCCTGCAAGAAGAGCTTTCAAGAGAGTTTATCGAGCAGCTTGGCGTTGAAAAACTCGGCAGAATAAACGTGAAAATTACGGGCTTTAGGGGCTTGGCAAAAAAGCCGCTAACCGCCTACGAAAAATCAAAACAAAGCGAACCCGCCGAAAAGCCAGACCTTACAAAAAACGAAATTGCCGCCCAAGAAGAGCTGTAACCTAAAACTTTTTTGCAAACGCCCCACACTTTGCGGGGTTTTTTGTTTTTTGCGCGCAAAAATTTTGCCGACATAAAAAAGCCGCCCTTTAAAAAACTCTTGCACAAGCTGCCAATTTTTGTAGATTTAGGGGCTTAATTTTTAACACAAACACACCATGAGCAAACCAAAAAAAGTTGCATTATTAACTGCGGGCGGCTTGGCCCCCTGCCTTTCAACTGCCGTAGGCGGCCTTATTGCCCGCTACACGGAAATAGACCCCAGCATAGAAATTATATGCTATAAAAGCGGCTATAAAGGCCTGCTTTTGGGCGACAGCATTAAGGTAGACGCCAATATGCGCAAGAACGCAAAAGAGCTTCTTAAATTCGGAGGCTCGCCCATTGGCAACTCGCGCGTAAAGCTTACAAACGTAAAAGACTGCGTAAAAAGAGGCCTTGTAAAGGAAGGCGAAGACCCTCAAAAGGTTGCAGCCGAACAGCTCGTTAAAGACGGCGTAGACGTTCTGCACACAATCGGCGGCGACGACACCAACACAGCGGCGGCAGACCTTGCAAAATTCCTTAAAGACAACAACTACAACCTTACGGTTATAGGCTTGCCCAAAACAATCGACAACGACGTATACCCCATTCGCCAAAGCTTGGGCGCATGGACTGCGGCAGAAGAAGGCGCAAAATACTTCAACAACGTTGTAAGCGAATATTCCGCCAACCCCAGAATGTTGATTATACACGAAGTTATGGGCAGAAACTGCGGCTACCTTACCGCTGCTACCGCTTATAAATACAGAAAAATGCTCGACTCTTTCACTTGGGTAGACGGCATTTTGGAAAGAGCTACAAGAGACGTTCACGGCATCTACATTCCCGAAATGGAATTGGACATCGAAAAGGAAGCCGCACGCCTTAAAAAGCTTATGGACAAGAACGACTGCGTAAACATCTTCATCTCCGAAGGCGCGGGCGTAAAAACCATTGTAGAAGAAATGAAGGCAAAGGGCGAAGAAGTTCCCGTAGACGCTTTCGGCCACGTTAAGCTCGACGCAATCAACCCCGGCAAATGGTTCGGCAACCAGTTTGCAAAGATGATTGGTGCGGAAAAAGTTTTGGTTCAAAAGAGCGGCTATTTTGCAAGAGCTGCAGCTTCGAACGCCGAAGACTTAGACCTCATCAAAAGCTGTGTAGACTTGGCTGTTGAATGCGCAATGCGCAAAGACTCGGGCGTAATCGGCCACGACGAAGACCAAAACAACGTTTTAAGAGCCATCGAATTCGAAAGAATCAAGGGCGGCAAGCCCTTCAATACAAAGTTCGAATGGTTCCAGCAAATGTTGAAGGAAATTGGCCAAATATAATTTGGGCTTTATCCTAAAACTTTAAATGAGGCGGCGCAGTTTTTGCGCCGTCTTTTTTTTGCGGTTTTACGGTGCTTTTTATAGCTTTTTGCACAAATTCGCGGCTTAAATAAAAGCGCGCGATGTAATTCGTGTAATGCTTTTTGCATCTACATAATAACCACAAAATTATATATTTTTAGCCTAAAATATATTCAAAAAATTCCGCAAATTTTAACGATTTAACAGCTTCTAATTATCTTGACTTTAAAAGGGGGCAAAACTACCTTAAGTTGCTTTATAAATAGCATTTTCATTTGTATGAAACTGGATAACCTTAAGATATTCACGGGCAGAGCCCACCCCGCCTTGGCGGAATCTATTTGCAAATGGTTGGATTTGCCCTTGGGCAAAGCCAAGGTAGAAGCGTTTCCCGACAGCGAAATTTTTGCCCAGTATATGGACACAATTCGCGGCGACGACGTTTTTATTATTCAACCTACGCCCGCTCCCACCAACGAAAACTATATGGAGCTTTTCATTATGGCCGATGCAGCCCGCAGAGCTTCGGCAAGCAGAATTACGGCTGTAATTCCCTTCTTCGGCTATGCCCGTCAAGACAGGAAAGACCGTCCCCGCGTTCCGATTACGGCAAAGCTTGTTTCGAATTTGCTTACAGCCGCCGGCGTAGACCGCGTTCTTACAATGGACTTGCACGCCCAGCAAATTCAGGGCTTTTTCGACATTCCCTGCGATCATCTAAACGCCTCGCAGGTTATAATAGAATATCTTTCGAAAAGCGACTTGTCGAACACTACAATCTTTTCGCCCGACGTAGGCGCACTAAAACGCGCGGTTGCCTACGCCAAGCAGCTAGACCGCCCCGTAGGCTTTATAGCCAAGCGCAGAATAAGCGCCGAAGTTGTAGAGGCAACCAACCTTGTTGGCGAAGTTAAGGGTCGCGACATTCTTATTTTAGACGATATGACGGAAACTGCGGGCACTTTGACCGCAGCCGCCCAAATATTGAAAGACCACGGCGCAAAATCGGTAAGGGCGGCCGTTACACACGCGTGCCTAACCGACAAAGCCTACGAAAAGCTAGACGCTGGCTGGTTAGACGAGCTTATTATTACAGACTCTACCCCGCCCAGTCCCAAGTATAAAGACCACAACATTACAGTGTTGTCGGTAAGCCACCTTTTTGCCGACGCAATATTGCGCATACACAACAATATGTCGGTAACTTCGCTTTTCCAAATCAAGGGCTTTTAGTGCCCTGTTGTTTGTCCCCCGTTGCCGCGCGGCAATGGGGGCTTTTTTCTAACAAAAAAGCTAAAACGATTTTTTAAATGTACCTAAAACAAGTTACAATTAACGGCTTTAAAAGCTTTGCCGACAAAACCGTAATAGAGCTGCCCAAGGGCATTGTGGGCATTGTTGGCCCCAACGGTTGCGGCAAAAGCAATATTGTAGACGCCATACGTTGGGTGCTTGGCGAACAAAGCGCAAAAGCTCTTCGCGGCGGCAAGATGCAAGACGTTATCTTTCAGGGTACAGACAAGCGCAAGCCCCTGCAAATGTGCGAAGTTAAGCTTTTGTTTGGCGAATGCGAGCAGGATTTAAAAACAAATTTTAGCGAAGTTGAAATTACCCGACGCGTTTCGCGCGACGGCGGTAGCGACTATTTTATAAACGGCAAAATTTCGCGCTTAAAGGAAATTCAAAGCCTGTTTATGGACACGGGCATAGGCCGCGTTTCGTATTCGTTTATGGTTCAGGGGCAAATAGACCAAATCTTGTCGTCGAACCCAAGCGAACGCCGCGCAATCTTTGAAGAGGCAGCCGGCATTACAAAATATAAAACGCAAAGACGCGAAGCCTTAAACAAACTTTCGCTTGTAGACCAAAATCTTGCCCGTATTACCGACCGAATAGAGGAAATAAACAGGCAAATTGGCACTTTAAAAAGGCAGGCAGGCAAAGCCCTAAAATATAAAAGGCTTAGCCACAAGCTAAAGCATTTAGACTTGGCGTTAAACGCAAAGATATATTCCGACCAAACGCAGACTATAAACGAATATCAAAGCCAGTCGCAACAATTTGCCGAAGAGCTGCAAAAGCTTGGCGGAGAATTGGCGCAAAAGGAAGAGGCTTTGCTTGCAATGCGCAGCTCGCGCGCCGACATTCTAATTAAACTGGAAGAAGCGCGAAACGCCGCGGCGGAACTTCGCTCGCAAAAAGAGCAAACCCAAAGAAACTGCGAGTTTGCACAGGTGCGAAAGCGCGACCTGCTAGAGCGCATTGCACTTGCCGAAAACGAAATAAACGCCTTAAACGAACAGCTAAAATCGCTTTCGGGCAAAGCCGAAGGCGACAACGCCACAAAGGCAGAACAACTTGAACTTTTCAGAACTTTCGACGAATCTTTTAAAGCGCAAAACGCGCAGTTGCAGGAAATTGAACTTAGCCTAAAAGACGCCGAAAGCGCGCTATACCGCGCCAAGCAAGACAGCCTTGTAAACGAAGGCGCAATAACAAGGCTGCGCAGCAACTGCACTAGCCTGGAGGTTGATTTAAAATCGTACCAAATAAAGCACTCGGCGGCGGCAGATTCGGCTTTTCAAATTAAAGAGCAGCTAAATTCTTTCGACGCCAGAAAGCTTGAATACGATGCTAGTGCCGAAAGCGCAAAATCGAGAACGGCTGCGGTTCAATCGGAAATTGCACAGCTGCAAGAACAAAACACCGCCCTTATTTCGCAGTATAGAGACAAGCAGTCGCAAATTCAGATTATGGACAGGCAGCTTGCCTCTAAAAGCGCAAAGCTAAGCCTTTTAAACGACTTTCAAAACCGCCTAGAGGGGTATTCAGACGGTGTAAAGGCGGTAATGCAGGGCAAGGTTGCCGATATTGTTGCCCCCGACAGCGTAAAGATTATAGCGCAATCGCTTGAAATTAAAGACGGCTGGGCAACGGCTTTCGAAGCAATGCTGGGCTCTAGCATAGACACCCTTAGCATTGCCGACGAATCTAAGCTTGGCGAATTGATTGCTGCTTTAAAAGAGCGCAATTTGGGCAAGGCCTGCATTAAGCTTAACGGATTTTTGGTTTTTGCAAACCCCGAAACTTTGCCCGACGGCATATATAAAGCCGCCGACTTTGCAGGCTATACCGGGCAAGACGAAAGCCTTAAACAAAAGGCGTTAAACCTTTTGCAGGGATGCTATTTTTGCGAAAGCATAGAAGCCTTTGTAAAATTTGCAATAGCTACCCCTAACTTTACATTTGCGCTTGCCTGCGACAAATCGGGCAACGTTGTAGACTGCAGGGGCGTTGTATATTCGGCAAGCTCCGAGCTAAAAGACACCGAAAGCTCGTTTATTTTGCGCAACCGCGAAATTAAAAGGCTTACAAGCGAAGTTGAAACCGACAACAACGCCCTTACCAAATTGCACGAAGAGGCAATGGCGCTGCAGTCGCAAATGAACTCGATAGAAGCGCAAATAGACGAAAAAAAAGCGGTTGAATCGGAAATAAAAAGGGAGCTGGTTTCGATAGAAGCGCAACTTGCAAGCCTAGAGCAAAACAGGCAAAGCCGCGAAAGCGAGCTTGAAAAGCAAAACGCCCTTTTGGCTGAAATGGAAAATTCGCGCTTTGAAGCCCAAGACAAGCTAAACAGGGCAAACGCCCAGCTTGCCGAAGCCGAAGAAAAGGAAAAGCAATCGAAAGCCCTTATTGCCGAAAAGGAAAATGCCCTTGCCGAAATTAGAGAGCAAAAGGAAATGAAATTTGCCCAGCTTTCTGAGGCGAGAATAGACTTGGCAACAAAAAAGCAGGCTTTGGAAAATCTCGAAAAGGGGCTAGACATTATAAAAAGCCGCCAAAGCGAAACTTTAGGGCAAATACAAAAGCGCACAAGCGAAATGGAGCAGGCGCGCCAGGCGGTTGAACAGCTAGATTTAGATTCCGAAAAAGACGCCAACCTTGCAAAAGAGTTAGAGGCAAAACTTGCAGCCGACTTGCAATCTATTGAAGAGCAAAAGAACGTGTTGGCAGAAAAGGAAAAGTCGCTTGCCGAATTTGAAAGCTCTATGCAGGGCCTGCGCAACGCCAATAAAGACGCCGCCGACAAGAAAAATTCGGCAGACATTGAGTTGGCAAAATTAAAATCGCGCCGCGACTTTACCATAGAGCGCATACGAAGCGACTACGAACTTGATATTGCCGCCATAGACTATAAGCAGGAACTTTGGAACGCCCAAGAGGAATTCCAAACCCGCATAAATCTAGACGACATAGAAGACGAAGACGGCGAAATTGCCCCCAAAACAAAAGACCGCGGCGAGGCAACCCCCGAAGCATTGGAAGAACTTGCAAATAGTTCCGACTTTGGCGAAATAGAAAATCAGGTAAAGGATTTGCGCCAAAAGATTGCAGCAATGGGCGCAGTTAACCTTGTGGCTATAGAGGAATACGCCGAATTAAAGGAACGCTACGACTTTTTAAAGAAGCAAAGCGACGACTTGTGGACGGCAAAGAACGAACTTGTTTCGGCAATAGACGAAATAAACGCAACTTCGCAAAAAATGTTCGCCGAAACTTTCGAGCAAATACGCAAAAACTTTGAATTTACGTTTAAAAAACTTTTCGGCGGCGGCTCTGCCGACCTAAACCTTGTTCAAAGCGAAGACGTACTAGACAGCGGCATAGAAATTATCGCGCGCCCGCCGGGAACGGTGCTAAAAAGCCTTTCTCTGCTTTCGGGCGGACAAAGAACAATGACTGCGGTTTCGCTTTTATTTGCAATATATATGGTAAAGCCCTCGCCTTTCTGCGTGCTAGACGAGCTAGACGCTCCGCTAGACGACGCAAACATAGGCCGCTATACGGATATATTAAAAGAGTTTACCGCCTATTCGCAATTCTTGGTAATTACGCACAGCAAGCGCACGGTGTCGGCTGCAAACACTATATACGGCGTTACAATGCAAGAGCGCGGCGTTACAAAGCTTGTTTCTATGCGCTTTACCGACTACCAATAAAGGCGTTTTAATTTTGCAAAAAACAAAAAGGAAGCCCGAAAACCAAGGCTTCCTTTTTTTGTGCGCATACAAAAAACTTTAAGGACTACTTTTCTATATTTTGCTCTATAAGCCTTATCTTGCCAAGCAAGCCAGAATCTACGGGCTTTGCGTTTGCGTAGTTTATGGGCTTATAGGTAATATCCACAAAATTTATATCCCTAAAGTTGCGCCATTTAACCTTGTCTATGTCCAGCTTAATTGCCCTGTTAAACGAAAGATTTAAAACTTCAACTTCTAGGGTATTCTTGCCGTTTTTCAAAAAGCCCTGCGGTATTTGCCTGCGATACGGCACGCTCCACAAATGCGCCAAAGGCTTGCCGTTTACTTTAACAAAAGCGCATTCGCGAACGTCGCCCAAATCAAGAACGTAGGGCTTGTTTGCATCGCTTAAATCAAACTCGAATTTATAGAGCCCCTTGCCCGAATAATATTTTGCGTTTTCTATTGGGAAATCAGCCCACGAAAACAGCTTTTTGCCCGAATATTTTTTGCCGCGCAAATCGGGGTAGCCCGTTGTAAATTCAAACGAAAAGCTTTCGGGTAATTCAATTGCTGCTCCGTCTTTTGCAAATACTGTGCTATTTTCAATATCCGGCTTTTTGCTTGAAAAGAAAATAAACAGACTTTGCGAGGGCAAAAGCTTTAGGTTGAAATGCGTTTTGCCGTTTTTTGATACTGCATCGGCAATAAAAGCCTTTTGGTTTGTAAGCGGGTTGTAAAACCAAACGTATTTGGCCGAGTCGTCTATCTCGGCATTGCCGTATGCAAATTTATTTGCCAAGTTAGAAACAAAGTAGAAACGCGCATCGCCCTGCTTTTTCTTTATATACACCAAGCCGTTTTGGTCGAAGAAGGGATTGTACGAAACATCTTGTTTTTTTAGAATTTCGAACACGTTGCCCTTAAACACGTTTTTGTTTTGGGCAATTTGCGCCATAATGGATTTTAGCTGTTCGCCTTTTTCTGCATATCTATAAAACCCGGGCACGCTTTGCGGAAGCGAATTTTGAAAGATAACAACCATTCCGCTTTCGGCAAGTTTCTTTACGGCAAAAGCGGTTTGCAAAGGCATTTGCCCGGAATCGGGCACAATCAAAACCTTGTAGCGTTTTGCCAAGTCGGGCGTATTTGCAAGCATATCGTCGGAAACGTGGTCGAAAGAGTAGCCCTTTAGCCCCTTTAAAATTTCGGCATAATTTTTGTTCGAGCCAAGCCACGAGCCGTGAACGTCGAACTGCAAAAACTTTTCCTTTAAAAACGAATGGAACGGGAAATACAACAAAACTTCGTTGCAGTTTTCGGAATTCTGCAAAAGGCTTTGGCAGTTTTGAACGTATTTATTAAGCATTGCGTAGTATTCGCCAAAGTGCGAATTAAAGTTAAAGTTTGTGCTTGCATAAAACAAACGCCCCGGCCACGGCTTGTTTTTGGGGCTATAGGGCGTGCCGTGCCAAACAACGTGGTTTATACCCGCGGCAAAAAGCAAGTCTAGCTGCGGCTTTACCTGCGAAAGGGCAACCTTAAAGTGGTTTGCCAACCATGTTGCCGTTTCGCTGGAAACCAGCGGCTTTTTTGCAATGTTTGCCGCGCTTGAGGCAAATTTCATCATATCAAAATCGGGCTTGCCAAAGCGGTCGAATTCGTACGATTCGTCTACCCTAACAAGCGGAATGTCGAACGCGCTTGTGCCGAACGACTCAGTTTCGGGAATGTCGCACATTGCGTATAAGTCTAATATATTTGCGGGGCTGCCGTGTGCCTGATTGCGCGTTAAAACGCCCAGCTTTTTTGCTCCGTCTACAAAGCCCTCAGTTAACGCCGTTTTTACCAAGTCGGAAAGCGTTTCCAAATAGTCTTGCATTACCCTTTGCTCTTCGTCGGTTTTGTTGGGGTTAAACAAAACTTTGCGCTGCCAATCCCTAAAATCGTAGCCCCTTAATTTTTTAAATTCGTCGTACAATACGTCCGAAAAATCTGCTCCGAAAATCTCGTAGGAATCGTCGAACACCGCCCTTATTGGCATTGGCTTTACGCCCTTAAACGCGGCGTAAAATGGCTTATAGTATTCGTCTATTGCCTTGCGGTTGAATGGGTCTAGCACAAGACCCTCGCCGCCGAACGCCGCGCGCTTTACTTTTTGCTTTGTGGGAACTATATTGAAATTTTTGTCTATCTTTTTTGCGGCAAGTTCGGGCGTTATCTGCCTGCCGCCAAAGGGCCAGCCCGTTCCCAAAGTCATATCCGTTCCCATTCCGAGCGACTCCGCCTTTTTTGAAATATAGCAAACATATTCTATAAATTTGGGAGACAAAAATTCTATGTAGTTTTTCTCGTCGCCCTTTTCGCCGTATACGGGAATTATGTGAACGCCCCCCATATTCGACTTTGCCATATATTCAAGCTGAAAGTCTATGTCGGCCTTGTCCATACTAGGGCCGAAAATCCACCAGAATGTCCACGGCTTTGCGGTTTGCTCGTTTACGCTTATTTTGTTTTCGCCATGGGCTGCATTTACAAAAATAGCCACAAGCAACATAAGTAAAGTTGTTTTAAAAAATTTCATATTATTTTTATGGTTGATGTTTTTTTCGTTGTTTTAAATGTTAAATATTTCCCTTAATTTTGGCTATTGTAAGTTTGCGCAGCATATACCAAACCAACGCCAAACTTATAAGCCCGTATAGCCCCGAAGCGTAATCGTAGTCGGTAAAAAACACGCTTGCCGTTTGGAAGACTACGGTTGGTGTAATAGCCAATGCCGATATGTTGAAAGCCCGCCGCATATTAATCTTAAGCGGGGTGTTCATACCCATAAAGAAAACCGCCAAAGTAAGAATTAAAATGTAGGAGGCGTTTGCAAATATATTCGAAACATAAAGCATTGGCAACGCAAATGCTTTAACCGATGATTTTATGCTGTTTGCAATTTCAAAAGCCTTTGCTTTGTCTACAACAAGGTCTTTGCCCATTGTAAGGTCTTTTAAGGGATAGCGCGAAGCTACCATTGGCGTTTTTACACCCAAAACAAGCTCGTCTTTCTCTACCGAAAAAAGGTAGTTTTCGCGCTCTACTACGGGGGCGGCACTTACAAAGAAAAATCCGCCACCGTCGGGAAAATTGTATTTATAAACCTTGTTTTCGGGCGTTTTAACCGCCCCGTTTTCTATCTTAAATTCGCTAAAGTCTTTAATTGCCGGCATCATTTGCCCGTCAAAAAATTCGGATATTTTTCTGTAGGCGGGGAAAGATTCTACCAAAGTTGCAACAAGCACAAGCAGCAATAAATAGCCGAAGGCTTTGTACTTCCATTTTAGCGCGTTTGCATAGGTGTTAACCGACCAGAACGCGCCGTATACCGTCTTAAAAAATCTTATCATTGCCAGCGTCCTATCTTTGCCGAAACCGTCTTGCCGTTGTAGTTTATTATTTTTTCGAACTCTTCAGGCAATTGGCTTTTTGCCGAAAACGAAAATGTTTTACCGTTTAATTCGTAGCTAAACGCTATTTCCAAACAATGCAAAAACAGTCTGTCTAGCCCAGTAAGTTTCTTTATGCGTTTGTTTACGGAAAAATCGCCGTAGGTGCCGTCGCCCAAAATCGGAACTTTGCGCTTTGCGCATTGTATGCGCAGCTGGTGCGTGCGCCCCGTATGCGGGCAAAGCTTCATTAAGGTTAGCCCCAAGCCGTTTTCGTCGCTTTTAATTACCTCGAAAGAGCTTTCCGAATTTGTCTTGCCGCCAAAAGACGCAACAGCGCGCACAAATTTAGACGAAAAATTTTCTTTGGAAATATAGTCGCGCCATATGCCGCTTTTTAGCATTGGCCTGCCTATGCAAATTGCGTTGTAGGTTTTGTCTACCTTGCGGTTTTTAAAGGCGTCTCTTGCGGCAACGGCGGCGGCCTCGTCTACAGACGCAATAATCAGCCCCGAGGTATGGGAATCTAGCCTGTTAATAAGATGTAGCCTTTGCTTTTCGCCGCTTTCGTTTTGCCACGAATAATATTGTTTTTCGAAATTGTAGCGCGCCTTTACAAGCGTTCTGCCAGCCTTGCCGCCATTGGGATTCGGGTGCGACATAACGTTGGCTGCCTTTTCTATTGCAACAATGCCGTTTTCGTCGAAAGCCGCAACTTCTGCCGAACTCGAAAAGGGAACGCTTTTAAGAAAATCTTCTATAAACTCTTTTGTCATCTATAATAAAATACTATTTTTACGGGTTGCGCGTCGCCGCCAAAGGCGTCTATCATATCGCGCGTCCATTCGCCGTAGGGAGCGGTTGTAAGTATCGACTGCTCGCACAGTGCCGTTCCCGTTTGCGTTGAATTTGTAAATAACGTTTCAATTCTTGTTAATTGCCCGTGTTTATTCAAGTAAAATTCAACCATTATGTGCGTTCCAACCGCGCCGCTTAGGTTGTAGGTGCTGCCCAACAAATTCCATTGGCGCGAAATTGCCTCTATCATACGTTGTTGATAGGCTCCAAATTCGCTAAAGCGCGAATCGGCGGAAACGGTGCCCTGCATAGACGCCCTTATTTTGTTGTCGGAAAGCGGCCCTGGGGCAACCCTGAAATTTATTGAAGGCCTAACCTTTGGCTTTGGCAAATTTTGCGGAAGGGGCGGCTCGTTTTGCTCTTGGTTGGCAAGCTCTTTTTTTGACTCTTGTTTCTCGGCGGGCTTTTCCGCCTTTTCGGGGGTTTCCTTCGGGGCTTTGGCAACGCTGCTTTTTTCGGCATTTTCGCCTTTTTCGGGAACTACAATTTCGCCCCTGTCGGAAAGAATTTCCTTCGAGATTCCGCCGTTTAAAGCCTCATGCAACTTTGCGGCTTTTTCGCTTTGGGCTTTAACACTTTTATTTGCATTGTCGGATTTTTCTCTACTGGATTGCGACGTATTTTGCGTCGAATTTTCGGGCTTGTTTTGTGCAGAATTTTCGGGGAGCGTTTCCGGCTGGTTTGCAAGCGGCCTATTTTGCAGCTTGGAAATTTCTTCGGCTTCTATCAGCGGATTTTCGATATTGTTGTATGTGCCCGAAACTATTTTATTTGAATCTTTTTTTTCGCCGCCAACAAAGGGCATTTGCGAATCCGAATTTTTGTCGGGAATTTCGTCGGCGGCCCGCTGGTCTTTGTACGATTCTTTTGCGTTTTGCGCCTTCGGCTTTAAATTGTTGCCGAAGGGATTTGCCTCGATATATTCGGGGAAATGTTTTTTTGTTTCTAGCGGCGGCAAAACGCTAACCTGCAAAGTTTCGGGCTTGGGCTGCAACCCGCTTTTGGGGAATTCGGAGGGAATTGCAATAAACAAAAGTGCGTGAAACAAAAGAGTTGCCAGCAATGCAATAAATATCGTTTTGCGCTCGCACCTATCTTGGGCTGCATACAATTTAGATATATTATTGTCGGGCAAGTTTTGCATTTTGCGCTATTTTACTAAAGCGAGCATTTCTTTTACCAGCTTGCACGGAAGCCCCATTACATTGTCGAAGTCGCCGTCTATTTTTTCGATTATCATCGAGCCGTTTTCCTGAGCTGCATAAGCCCCTGCTTTGTCCAAAACATACACGGCTTTTATGTAGGCTAAAATTTCGCTTTCGCTTAAATTCTTAAATTTTACTTTGCTTTCCTGCGAAGAGACTTTTTTTATGTTTTTGCTTTTGCATACAAAAGCTACCGCTGTAAAAACGCTGTGGTTTTTGCCCGAAAGAGTTTTAAGCATTTGCAAAGCCTCTTTTTCGTCTTTCGGCTTGCCGAACACGGCATTGTTTAAGGCAACAATGGTATCGGCGCCCATAACGAGCCTGTCGGGATAATTTTCGGCAACGCTTTGCGCCTTAATTAGCGCGTTTTGCTCTACAAGCATTCGCGGCGTTTCGGCGACTACAACCTCGGTTGCGTTCGAGGCAATTACCTCGAAATCTATACCGCTTTCGCGCAAAAGCAAACTGCGCCTAGGCGACTTTGATGCCAATATCAATTTATCCATAATAACTTATTTAGCGTAAGATATTGGCATAGTATTGCCTTTGTTAAAAGACAAATTATGCAAAATATTTGCCTGAAATATCCCAAAAACAAAGCTCCGCAAAAAGCTAAAAAAACGCATATTGCTTTTCAAAATCTGCAAGCCGCCGTCTTCGGGGCGCAAAAAAATCTGCAACGCATTTGTTGCAGATTTTAAATTTGGTTTTAATAGTTTCTCGGCCCGTTGTTAAGGCTGCCCATTCCGGGCAAACCGCCCTCCCAATCGGCGGGGCGCGCCCACGGCAAACTTCCGCCCGATGTTTCGCGGCGGGGCTTTGGCCCTCTGCGGTTCGACGAAGAATCGTCGGACTGGCACCCGACAAACAATGCCGAAAGCGCCAGCGAGGCAAAGATTATAGCCAAGAACTTTTTCATAAACAGCAAACTACTCGGCCTTCTTTTCGGCCTTTTTGTCTTCTACAACAGGGGCAGGACACAATTCGTAAACGTCGCCTTCTTCTATGCGTTCCGACAAGCCGTTTTCGTCGTTAAGAACGGCGCAAACTGCAATCTTTTCGTCGGCCGAAACTACAACGATATCGGCAATGAACTTGCCTTCGTTTTTAATTTGCAACGCCAAATTGTCGCTCAACTTGTCGGCTTTGCCCTTGTTGATTACAAAAAGCTTGCGAGCCATATCGGTCTTCAAAACGGCCGCCATTTCGCCGGTAGCCTTGTAAGGCTCGGTCTTTTTAACCATTTTTACAACTTTTTTGCCCGTTTTTTCGTCGATTTCAACAACCTGCTGCATTTTTTCGACAGCGGCTTCTTCGGCCTTTTTAATGGCTTCTGCCATTTCGCTGTCTTTTGCCGCCAATGCCGCTTCTTTTTCGGCTATTTGCTTTTTAAGGCTTGCAATAATCGGTTCGTAGTCGTTCTTAATTTTCAACAATTCCGATTCCAAAACCGAAATTCTGTCGTCTTTTTCCGAAATTTGACTCTTTACAGAAGCCAAGTTCGACTTAACCTGCCTTAACTCGGAATTCTTTTTTACCAAGTCGCTGTTGGCCTGAACCATTCTTGCCCTTTCGTTCTGCAAGTCCGAATCGGTATCTGCCAATTTCGATTGGGTGTCCTTCAACTTTTCGGTTGTGGCTTTAAGGTTCTTTTCGGTGGCGGCTTTGTTCTTTAGTATGGTGGGAACTTTTGCAGTTTTGTCCTGCAAAGTTTCGCCCTGCACGTCTTTCATGTGTTCCATCGAGGTTGAGGTTTTGCCCTTTGTATCGAACCACACAAACGCGCAAAAGCCCGCGCCTGCAACTGCAAGAACTCGGAGTAATATGGAGAGTAGTTTCATTTAATTCCTTAGTGTTTTATTTGGTAAATTTTTGCTCGAAG
Organism: uncultured Opitutales bacterium; assembly: GCA_934613415.1. Taxonomy (GTDB): domain Bacteria; phylum Verrucomicrobiota; class Verrucomicrobiia; order Opitutales; family Intestinicryptomonadaceae; genus CAKUIA01. Next base: position 276,959 of record CAKTSY010000002.1, on the reverse strand, counting down.
CCTTCGCCGCCAGAAACTTTTACGCCCCAAGCAGAATTGAAAGCTAAATTCGACAACAATTTAAATACTATTTCCGTTTCGTTTTCAAGCCCAATTTTTGCAGCTATTTCTTCGGCGGTAAATTCGCCCTTGTTTTCCTCTAAGAATTGGACAATTTTTACCTTCTTTTGCAGTATGGAATTTGCGGCTTTTTTGCCCGCTTCGACACCGGGTTGGTGATAGGCGTTAATGTTAATTAAGCTTGCATAAAAGCCCGTTGCCCTTTCGAAAAGTGCAATTAAAGCACCAACGCTTTGCGCCGAAACATCGGGAAGGGTAATTGTAAGGTTTTCCCTGTTCTTTGCGCTTAAAGCTTCTCTTGTGCCAAGCAAAAAGCCCTGCAAATAGTCGCCAGCGGTAATATGGTCTTCAACCGAAACGCTTTCGCCTTCGCGGTTTTTAAGAACTTCTATAAAGGTTACAAAGAAGTTGTTTACGCCGTCTCTAAGTTGCTGAACAAAAGCGTGTTGGTCTGTAGAACCCTTGTTGCCGTATACGCTTATACCCTGCTCTACTTTGTTGCCGTTTAAGTCTAACTCTTTGCCGAGCGATTCCATTATAAGCTGCTGCAAATAGCGCGAGGCCAATATAAGCCTGTCTTTATAGGGCAAAATAACCATATCTTTTTTGCCTGCGCCGCCCGTGCAATAATACCAAGCCAAGGCAAGCATTGCTGCGGGGTTTTGCTTAATTTGGTTGCAGCGGGTCGCTTCGTCCATAGCGGCAGCCCCGTTTAGCATAGCGTCTATATCTACGCCCTGCAAAGCGGCGGGCAACAGGCCAACAGCCGCCATTTCGCTTGTTCTGCCGCCAACCCAGTCCCACATCGGGAACTGTGCCAAAACACCTATTTCTTTCGAAAAGTTATACAATTTGCTGTTTTTGCCCGTTGTTACAACCGCATGCGCGCCAAACTTTAAGCCGGCCTTTTCGTATGCGCTAATGGTTTCCAGCATAGCGTTGCGCGGCTCGGGTGTTCCGCCCGATTTCGAAGTTACAACAACCAAAGTTTTGTCGAGGTTGTCGCCAATCTTTTTAAGAACCGTGTCAAAGCCGTCGGGGTCGGTATTGTCCATAAAGAACACCTTCATTTTGTCGGACTTCGGGTCTCCCAAAGCTTCGGCAACAAACTGCGGGCCCAAAGCCGAACCGCCAATGCCCAAGCAAAGCAGGTTTTCAAACTTATAGCCCTTTTGGCTTTTAATTTCGCCCGAATGGATTTTTTCGGCAAATGCCTTAATGTTTTTAATGTTTTCGTCTATTTCGTTTGCGATTTCGGCAGTGGGGGCAACTTTAGAATTTCTAAGCCAGTAGTGGCCAACCATTCTGTTTTCGTCTATATTGGCAATTGCGCCGCCTTCCAAAGCTTTCATATCGGCAAACGCCTTTTCCATTTTCGGCTTCATTGTGTCGAAAAACGCACCGTCGAAGCTTATTCTGCTAAAGTCTACGGATATGTTAAGGGGCTTTACAGCCACGTTGTAGTTTTTGAATCTTTGCCAATCCATTTTGTTGTTTCCTTTTTTATGATTTTTTTGAAATTTATTGTTGCCAGCTTGCCACCGAATATATCGAAAGAGGAAGCGGCGTTTCGTTTTTAAGCACAAGCTCGCCCGCGGTAATTTCGGCGGCACTGGGGAAGAATTTTTTAAGCATATTTGCCGCCATTATCGAAGACGCCTCTATAGAATAAAGTGTCATTATAACAAACAGCGGGTTTTTAGACAAAATTGCAGCGCAGCTTTCGAGCAACTCGGGCAGCATTTTTTCTAGCTTCCAAAGCTCTTTTTTTGGGCCTCTGCCGAAAGCCGGAGGGTCTAAAACAATGGCATCGTAGCTTGCGCCCTTGCGCTCTTGGCGTTTTACAAATTTTAGGGCATCGTCTAAAATCCAGCGCACGGGTTTATTTTCCAACCCGCTTAAAAGCTGGTTTTGCCTTGCCCAGTCTATAGAGGGTTTAGAAGCGTCTACATGCACAACTTCGTAGCCGGCATTTGCCGCAACCAAAGTTGCAGCCCCGGTATAGCCGAATAAATTTAAAAGTTTTGCCCCTTTTCGCGCCTTTTGAGCAATTAAACGCCAGTGCGGCTCCTGCTCGGGGAACACCCCCAGGTGCTTCGAGCCGTCCATAAACTTTGTTGCAAATTTAATGTTGCCATAATTTAAAACGGGGGCTTTTGCCTTGCCGCCAAAAAACTTCCACGCCGAATTTTTTTTGTCGTCGTCGAAATATCTTGCATTGCATTTTTGCCACTCGCTTTTCGGCAAAGACGGCTTCCACCAGGCTTTGGGCTCGCTTCTTACAACAACAACGTTGCCGAACCTTTCAAGTTTTAACCTGTCGCCGCTGTCTAAAAGTTCGTATTCGCCCCATTGCGAATTCGATACATTTATGGCGTTGCCTACAAAATTTTGCATTTTACGAATATCGAATATAATCGCCTAAAAATCAAACAAAAAAGCAGTTGCATTCTTCGAAAGCAGAACAAAAACTTGGCTTCCTAAATTATATAAAAATCTTTGCAAATGTAAGCCGCAATAGAATGCAAAAAGCCGCCAAGGGAAATCCTTTGGCGGCCTTTGTCTATTCAATTAAAATATGTGCAATTAAGCCATTGGGTTGAATTTTTCGGAAATGAGGAATTCCTTATTATATTCGTAGCTGCTTTGCAGATATTTGTTGGCTTCTTTGATATTGGTAAATTCGCCCTTCTTGCCATCGTATTCCAATGTTCTGCCGGGGAAGAAGTTGGGAATAAGCCCCAAAAGCACAACCTGGTTAAAGTCGCATGCGTAGGTAGCCAAGTCGGAAACCGCCTTGTGCCCCGCAATGCACGAGTCTGCCCAGTTGCGGTGCGGGCCGTTTTTGATTCTGGGAATCGAGGGAGCCGGCAACTTGCCGCCTTTTGCCAATTCAACCATTCTCGGACGCGGATATATCATTGTGCCGTTGCCGTAGGGGTCTGTGCAAATTGCGCTTTCTTTTGTGCCGATTACAATCGAGCCGTTCTTTAGTTTGTCGATTTCCGACTGCGGAATTTTGCTGTTGCAGGGGAAGTTTGCGGCAACGGGCTTCTTTTTCTTGCCGTCGTACCAATACAATTTAATGGTTTTGCCGTTTTTGCCCGCAAATTCGAATACTGCGGTAGCTTCCAAAGGCCAGCTGTAGTCGTTAAACTCTGTGCTCCAACCCGAAATTTTTGTGGGGAAGCCCAAATCCAACGCCGAGTAGCCCCAGTCCATAAAGTGGCAGCCCATATCGCCCAAAGAACCCGTACCAAAGTCGCGGATACCGCGCCAGTTGAACGCCAAAGCTTCTTTCGCGTATTTGTGCTTTTTGGGAGCAACGTTTAGCCACAATTTGTAGTCCAGCGTGGCGGGAATTTTCTGCTTGCCGTCGGGCCAGGGCAACGCGCCTTGGGGCCAGAAAGGACGGTCTGTCCAGTGGTGGATTTCAACTATGTCGCCGAAAATGCCTGCGTCGTTCCATTCCTTAAGCTTGCGCCAGCCTTCGTAGGTGTGGCCCTGATTGCCCATTTGGGTAATCAACTGCGGGTTTTTAACCGCAAAGTCCTTAAGCATTCTAGATTCTTTAATTGTGCGGGTAAGGGGCTTTTCAACGTAAATGTGTTTGCCCATTTCCATCGCCCAAGTGGCTATGGGATAGTGCGCGTGGTCGGGCGTGCAAATTGCAACGGCGTCTATATCTTTGCCGAGCTTGTCCAACATTCTGCGGTAGTCGCTTGTGCGCAAAACATCGGGAAATTTTCTGTAGCTTTGGGCCGCTCTTTCGTCGTCCACATCGCAAAATGCAACAACGTTTACCTTATCGTATGTGCAAAGTTCGTTAACCGCAGCCGTGCCCCTGCCGCCTGCGCCTACAATTGCAACGTTAAGTTTCGAGTTCGGGCTTGTAGAAGCACACGCAACCCAGCTTGGCAATACGCTAAAACCGAATGTCGAAGCCATTGCCGACTTTATGAAGTTTCTTCTGCTTGTTTTCATTATATATACTGTTTGTTGGTTTTTATGATAATTGTTTTTGTTCCCCACCAATAAGGCGAATGCCGCCTTAGTGTGTATGCATTGCAAAATGCATATGTGAAATTGCGAGACAATCTACAAATACCCCGTTTTCAAGTCAAGAAAATTGCTTTAAAAAAACCGCAATTTATATATTGCAAAAAACGCGTTCTTTATATGTATAAAAGGGCTGTTTTTCAACGCTTGCTTATATAAAATGGAACACTTTTTCCTCATAGAAGACTTGGCAATAATTGCCGTGTTTGCAGCGGCCGCCACACTGCTGTCGACTTTTCTGAAACAGCCCCCCATTTTGGGCTATATAATTACGGGCATTTTGCTTTCGCCCGTGTGCAATTTGCTGCACGACAGCGCAAGCATTAACCAGATAGGCGAGCTTGGCGTGCTTTTTATGATGTTTTTTATAGGCATGGAGTTTAACCTTGAAAAGCTGAAGAAGGTTTTTGTGCCCAGCTTTTTTGGGATAACATTTCAAATGCTTTCGATGGCGCTTTTGGGCATGGCGGCGGCAAAAGTAATGCATATGACCGCAACCGAAGGTGTGTTTTTGGGCGCAATTTTGGCGATGAATTCCACAATAGTAATTGTAGAGCACTTTACCCAGAGGGGACAAATGTCGAAGGAATTTGCGCAAATTTCGATTGGCGTTTTAATTTTGGAAGACCTTTTCGCCATATTTTTGCTTGTAGGCATTTCGGGTATGGCGGCGCAGTCGTCGGTGGGCGATTCGCAAAATATGGCAATGCAAATGGTGCAAAAGCTGTCGGTTATGATAACCTTTGTAGTAAGCGTGTTTGTAATAGGCAAGCTTTGCGCGCCGTACCTGCTTAAAAAAATAGCATTTTCGGAAAACGCGCAGCTGCTTGTAATGTTCACGTTCCTGCTGGTTTTGGGGCTTGGCCAGCTTGCCGAAATTGCGCAGCTGTCGCAGGCATTGGGCGCGTTTTTGGCGGGCTCTATAATTTCGGGAACCGCCGTTTCGAACCGCATAGAAAATTTGTCTAGCCCCTTTAGAAACTTGTTTATAGCACTGTTTTTTGTCTCGATAGGAACAAAGATTGTGCCAGGGTCTATACTGAATATGTGGCTGCCCATTGTTTGCATTACGGCGGCATTGATGGTATTTAGAACTTTTGGCACTTTTTTGGGGATTCTGTTCGGCGGAGCCAGCGCAAAAAATTCGTTCTTTGCGGCGATAAACTTGGCGCAGATAGGCGAATTTAGCTTTGTAATTGCGGGCTTGGGCGTAAACTACAACCTCATTAGCCCCGATATTCTCTCTATAACAATGGGGGTATCGTTCTTTACGCTGATATTTAGCCCCATAATGTCGGGCAAAGCCGAAAATCTCTATTCGGGCTTTAGCTGCCTTGTGCCCAGCAAAGCCGCCCTTTTGTTCGACTTATACCACAGAATGCTAAAGACAATTTCGCAATCGGCGGCAAAAAGCGAATACATAAAAGCGTGCATAACCCCGTTTTTGCAGATAGGCATATATACGGTGCTTTTCAACGCGATAATAATAGTAAGCGTTGTAATTTTAAACTATCTGTACGACCGCAAAATAGTTCAGGGCTACTGGGGCATAGGCTTGTGGGCGGCTCTTGCAATACTTACTTTCCCCCTAATTATAGGCGTGCTTAAAAACATAGACACTATTTCGAAGATAATTTTTAAAATAGCATTCGAAAATTCGCATATTAAACCCGCTACCGCCGAAAAAATGCGCAGCATTTTGCGCATAGTTTTTCAGGGAATGGTGGCCATTTTATTTGTGGTGTTATATATGGCAATTATCGCCTACTATCTGGACAAAAGGGCGGCTGCTATGTACGTTGTTTTTGCCGCTATTGGCGTGGGCATTTTCTGGCGCAAATTCTCCACAATAAACACTTCAATAAAGAGCCGCTTTTTAACGGTTTTAACCCGCCATCTTAAAAACGCCGACGAAGCCCGAAAAGAGGAAATGGTGCAAAAGCTTAAAAGCGAATATTCGTGGGGCGGGCAACTCCGCGAAATCACCATAGGCGACTTGTCGTTTGCGGCGGGCAAAAGCGTAAAAGAACTTGGCATACGAAGCTCTACCCAGGCCGAAATTGTGGCAATAAAAAGGGGCAGGTTTGTGATTTACGACATACTGCCTACAACGGGAATTTACCCCGACGACGTTGTTGTTTTAAACGGCGAGCCGCTCTCGCTTGACGCCGCCGAAAAGATATTACTTACCCCGAACGACGACCTAGACAACCTTTACGCTGAAGAAAAATTAAACTCGTACTCGCAAAAGCTGCTTGTGCCCGCCGACTCGCCCCTTGTTGGCAAAACTTTGGCGCAAAGCGATATTAGCCGGCTTTATATGGTGAAAATTACCAGCATAAAGCGCAACAGCGGCCAATATGCAAAGCCTGCCGCCGACTGCAAAATAGAGGCTTTAGACACCGTTTTGTGCGTAGGCAACGCAAACAATCTGGAAAGTTTTTCGAAGAAATTCGGGCTTACAAAAGCCGACTAACAGGGAAATCAGCTATACACATAAATAAGCCTGCCGCAATGCTCGCAAAATACGGGGTTGTCGGCAAGCTTTGCCATAGTTTCCAAGTCCGACGATATTTTTAAGTGGCAGCCCGAACAGCGCGAATCGTCTACATAGGCGATAACAGGCAGGCGTTTTTTGCTTTTTAGCACGGCTTCGTAGGCGGTTAAAAATTTTGGCGAAACGCTGGTTTCGGCACGGCGTCTGTCTATTTGCGCGTTTTCCAATGCCGTCTTTAAATTTTCTATCTGCTCGGCATACAAATTTTTTTGCGAATTTATTTCGTCTATGTTTTTTTGACGCGATTGCTTTTCGGCTTCAAGCTTGGGCGCAATCTCGTCTATTTTGAACATAATTTCAAGCTCTTTTTCCTCGAAGGCGGAAACCTCTTGCCCCGACTTGTCTATTGCTGCGTTTAAAGCCGCGTATTCGTCGTTCTTTTTTACGGAAAGCAACTGCGTTTTATATTTTAAAATCCTGTCTTCAACAGCCTTTCTTTCGGCGCGCAGCGACATTCTTTTATTTTGCAAGTCGCCAACTGCGCGCTCGAATTCGCCCATAAGGTTTTTTTGTTGCGCTATGTCTTTGTCGCACTCGGCAATTTTGGCCGAGGCTACGGCAATTTTAGAATTTAGGTCGAATATTTTTGCGTCTTTGTCCTGCAAAACAAGTAGGTTTTTAATGTCGTCTTTCACGGCTTTTTAGCTTGCATAAAAACTTTATCGCTTGCAAATAAAAAAAATTTGTTCAAAACGGAATGCAATAGATGAACATATTGTGCATAGATTACGGCGAAAAGCGCGTGGGGCTTTCGTACGCCGACGAAGTTGGAATTGCGCTGCCGCTGCCCGCCGCCGTAGAGCCCGATTTTGAAAGCCGCATAGCCCACATTGCCCGCGAAGTTTCCTCAAAAAAAATAGAGCTTATTTTGGTGGGCTACCCCTACAATATGGACGGCAGCACCGGCTTTAAGGCAAAAGAGGTAGACGCTTTTATAGAACGCCTAAAAAAAGAGTTCCCGACTCTTAAGTTCGACACCGCCGACGAGCGTTTAAGCTCCTTTCAGGTTGAAAACGATATGAACTTTTTTTCGAAAAAGAAAAAGTCGGTAAAGCAGAAAAGAAAATACAGAAAAAGCGGCGACATAGATTCGCGCTCGAGCGCGGTTGTTTTGCAGGAGTATTTGGACAATGCCTCGCTTTAAGTGCATATGCAGCTACGACGGAACCGATTTTTGCGGTTGGCAAAGCCAGCCCAACGGGCTTAGCGTTCAAGATTTTATAGAAAAAAGGCTGTTTGCGATTTTTAAAAAGCCAATACGCATACACGCAAGTGGCAGAACCGACGCTGGCGTGCACGCAAACGCGCAGGTGTTCCACTTCGACGCCGACTGGCCACATTCTGTAGAACAGCTTTTAATTGCAATGCGCTCGCACCACAGAAGAGACGTTTTAATTTTGTCTCTTAAAAAGTGCAGCCCAAAATTCCACGCAAGATTCAGCGTTATAAAAAAACGCTATGTATACAAAATTTACGAAGGCTTTGCAATGCCCGAAACCACGCGCTATGTTTGGTCTTTAAAAAGGCAAACCGTTGATTTCGAAAAAATGAAAGACGCCGCCGAAATATTTTTGGGCACGCACAATTTCAGGGCATATTCGGCAAACAGGGGCAAGGGCGTTGTAGAAAACACCGTAAAGACAATTTACGAGCTGAATTTAAAAAAACGCGGCAAAACAATTACAATAAGCACGCTCGGCAGCGGCTATCTATACAAAATGGTCAGAATGCTTGTTGGCGCGCTCGTGCAAGTGGGGCTAGGCAAGCTTACCAAGCAGGATTTGCAGCGCATTTTGCTTGCCGAAGTAAGGGGCACCGAAATAAGGGCTGCCCCCGCCGAAGGACTTAGGCTCGACAAAGTTTTCTATAAATAATTATATGCAAAAAGCGGCAAATTTTTTAATCTGCCGCTTATATTTTTACTTTTTGTGCACCACAATTTTAAGCGGCATATTTTCGCCGTGCATACGGCTTACCTGCTCTGTGTTCCGCTTTTCGGTAAGTTCCGAAAAATGGCGTTGCGCCGAAAACAGCGCGCCTTTTGCGGGCGATTTATAGTATGCGCCGTTTGCATGCAGTATGTCGGAAAACTCGTTGTCTTTTATTAACGACGCCAAAATTTCGTCTTTAATGCGCACTTTTATTTCGGGGTTTTCGACGGGAAATATAACCTCTATTCGACGGAATAGATTGCGGCTCATCAAGTCGCCCGAACCTGCATATATTTCGTAGTCTCCTCCGTTTTCGAAGTAGTATATGCGGCTGTGTTCCAAATACACGCCAACAATGCTTTTTACCGATATGTTTTCGCTAACCGTTTTTACATTGGGAATTAGCGAGCACATACCCCTTACAATCATTTCTATTTTCACGCCCGCCTGCGACGCCCTATACAAGGCGTCGATAACGGTTTTTTCGATTACGGCGTTCGCCTTTATTATTATGCGCGCAGGTTTGCCCGCCTTTGCGTTTTTAATTTCCCTTTCCACCATATGCAGGAAATTTTCCATAAACGAGAACGGGGCAACCCAAAGCTTTTGGAATTTCGGCTTTACCGACTTGCCCGTAAGGGTGTTGAAAACGTCGGCAACCTCGCCGCAAATTTGCGGGTTGCAGGTAAACATAGACAAATCCGTATATATCTTTGCGGTAATAGAGTTGTAGTTGCCCGTTCCCAAATGCGCGTAGCGGCGTATGCCCCTCTTTTCGCGGCGCACTACCATGCAGATTTTGCAGTGGGTTTTAAGCCCCACAATACCGTATACGACATGCACGCCCGCCTCTTCAAGCTGGCGCGCCCACTCAATGTTCTTTTCTTCGTCGAAACGCGCTTTAAGCTCTACTAAAACCGTAACTTGCTTGCCGTTTTCGGCTGCTTTTTTAAGCGAGCCTATAATGGGCGAACCGCCGTTTACCCTGTATAGCGTCATTTTTATGGCAAGAACATCGCTGTCTTTTGCCGCTGATTCCACAAAATATTCTATGGGCTCAAAACTGTCGTAAGGGTGGTGGAAAAGCATATCCGAATTTCTTATCATTTCGAATATGTCGCCGCCCTTTTTGAAAGCGTCGGGCAGATAGGGCTTTAGCGGCGCAAATTTAAGGTCTGGACGGTCTATGCGCGAATATGCCTCCGCCAAATGCGCCATATTTATGGGGTTGTGCTCTATCTTAAACACAAAGTCGCGCGGAACCGCCAATTCGGAAATCAGTTGCTCTAAAGGCGCGTCTTTAATGTCCGACTGCACTTCAAGCCTAACGGCTGCCCCCTGCTTGCGCTTGTGCAGCTCTTTTTCTATTGTGCTTAAAAGGTTTTCGGTTTCCTCTTCGTCGAAATACAAGTCGCTATTGCGCGTAAGCCTAAAGTTGGAGGCGCTTTTTACTTTGTAGCCCTTAAAAAGCTCGCCGGCATTTGCCTTAACCAATTCGCTTAAAAATACATACGAATCTTTATTTGCCGCGTGCGACTCTATTTTTATAACCCTAGGCAAAATGGGCGGAATCGGAATTATTGCGGGCACTAGCGGGGCGCGTCTTACGCCCTCTTGCGCCAGCTGCACAAAAACATACATACCCTTGTTGCGCAGGTGCGGAAATGGGTGGGCAGGGTCTATTGCCAAGGGCGTTAAAACGGGGTATATATTTTGCGTAAAATAGTTTTTTAACCATGCCTTTTCGGCTGGGCTGCAGGCACTTGGCTCTTTAAAAAGAACATTGTTTTTCTTCAGCTCGGGCAAGATGTGCTCTTTCCAAATCTTGTTTTTTTCGGCAAGCATTGCAAGGGTTAGCACCCTTATTTTTGCAAGCTGTTGCCTTGGCCCCATTCCGTCGGGCGAATCGGAAGCCGCAACGGGAGCCTCCGACTTTTGCAGTAAGCCTGCTACCCTTATTTCGTAAAACTCGTCTAAATTTGTGCTTACAATCGACAAAAAGCGCATTTGCTCTAGAATCGGGAATGTCTTTTCCACGCACAAATTAAGCACCCTTTTGTTGAATGCCATCCAGCTTAGTTCTCTGTTAAGGTATAAAATGTTTTCCTGCTTTGAGTCCATAGCGCAATTTTTTAAATAAAAGTTGCCCCAAAATTACCGTATTTAACGGCATTTTCAAGCGTTCTTTTAACTTATTTTATTTGCAGAAAATGCTTGCACGGCAAGGGCATTTGCTTAATTATTTACATAATGGGAAACATATACGGAAATCTCTTTAAGGTGGCGTCTTTTGGCGAGAGCCACGGCAAGGCGGTAGGTTGCATTATAGACGGCTGTCCGCCCAGGCTTGAATTGTCGGAAAGCGACATTCAGACAGAGCTAGACAAACGCCGCCCGGGTCAAAGCGATATTTCCACACCCCGCAACGAGGCCGACAAGTGCGAAATTTTATCGGGAACTTTCGAAGGCAAAACTTTGGGAACTCCCATTTGCGTGATTGTAAGAAATTCCGACCAGCACTCCTCCGACTATTCCGAAATGGCCGACAAATACCGCCCCTCGCACGCCGACTATACCTACGACGCAAAATTCGGCATACGCGACTACCGCGGCGGCGGCAGAAGCTCGGCAAGAGAAACTATTGCCCGCGTAATTGCGGGGGCTGTTGCAAAAAAATGTCTTTCTAAATCGGTAAAAATCACCGCATGGGTGGAAACCGTGCACTCTATAGGTATGCCCTATGCAAAAGAAACCCCGTCGGACGCCGACATTCAGTCAAGCCCCGTGCGCTGCCCCGACAAGACCGTTTCGGCAAAGATGGTTGAATTTATAAAAAAGGCAAAGTCGGAAGGCGAAAGCGTAGGCGGCGTAATACACTGCCGCATTTCGGGCGTAAGGGCGGGCTTGGGCGAACCCGTATTCGACAGGCTGCACGCCGAGCTTGCAAAGGCAATGCTTTCGATACCGGCGGCAAAGGGGTTTGAAATAGGCGCTGGCTTTGCCGCAGCTCGCCTATTTGGCTCGAAGAATAACGACATTTTCTACGCCGAAAACGGCGTTGTAAAAACCAAAACCAACAATGCGGGCGGCGTTTTAGGCGGCATTAGCAGCGGTATGGATATAGACTTTAAAATTGCATTTAAGCCGGTGGCAACAATCGTAAAAGAGCAAGACACTATCGACAACAAGCTACAGCCCGCAAAAATAAGGGGGCGCGGCCGCCACGACCCGTGCGTTTTACCAAGGGCTGTTCCCATTGTAGAGGCAATGGCTGCCATTGTAATCCTTAATTTCGAAATGGAGCAATCTGCAAGAGAGGCGGCTGCAAAGCTGTATTAAACCATGGCGGTAAACACATACATTTTCATAGGTTCGCCCGAAAAGTCCAGAGCTTCGGTGGCGGCAGAATGCGTAAAAAATTCGCTACCCGAAAGCGCAAAAGTTTTGGTGCTTGCCGCCAAAGACGACCTTTTCGACGAAAGCCTTTTTGCGGGCACTAACGCCGAAATTTTCCGCTACGATACGCACGAAAGCGTTCAAGACTTTTTGATTGAAAACCAAAATGCCGACTGCGCGCTTGTTATTGCAAACCCGCTTTGCAACCTTGCCGACGAGCTTGAATTTTACAAAAATTTAAACGACAACAAAACAGTGCGCGTTGTGCGCATATTCGGCTTTGTAGACTGCAAACTTTACACCGAAAACCCGAAACTTTGCGAAAACTATTTCGACGCCGTTTCGCATTTTAGCGACTGCGTTTTGCTCGACAAAACTTTTGAGGCAAAAAATTCGGAGGTAGAAAAGCTTAAGAAACGCTACAAAAAGCTGTGCCTGCCGCACGAAGTTTTTACACTGAACAAAAACGGTCTTTGCAAAATGCCCGACGTTCTTTTGATTGACGAAGCCAGAAGGCTGACATTTGCCTTCGACGACTACGACCCCATAGACGAAATAGAGCTCGACGAAGACACTCTTCCCGACGAACCCTTCGACATTCAGCGCAAGGAAGACGAATATTTCAAAAGGCTAGACAACAATTCAAGGGCAAAACCCATAGACGATATTTTCGACATAATTAAAAAAGCCGATGAAAAACTTTAATCTTAAAAACAAAATTTCGGCCAGCGTATCAAAGATGGCGGCGTATACCCCCGGCGAACAACCGCAGGGCGGCGGCTGGATTAAGCTTAATACAAACGAGTCGCCCTACCCGCCAAGCCCGAAGGTGAAAGAGGCAATTTTAAAGAAGCTGGGCGACGGCTCGTGCCTTAGATTGTATCCCGACCCCGAAAGCAAACTGCTAAGGCAAACCGTGGCAAAACGCTACGGCGTAAAGCCCGAAAACGCGTTTGCCGGCAACGGTTCCGACGACGTTTTAAACCTTTTTGTGCGCGCATTTTCCGACAAAAAGCTTAAGATTGCAGCATTGCACCCAAGCTACTCGCTTTACCCCGTTTTGGCGAAAATCCAGAATGCCGATTATATCGACATAGATTTTAACCCGAACTCAAAAGACCTGCCCGTAGACAAAATCGTAAAAAGCGGCGCAAACCTGTTTTTCCTAACAAACCCAAACGCCCCTACTTCGCACCAATTCCCGTTCAAACAGGTGGAAGCCCTCGCAAAAAAATTCAGGGGCATTTTGCTTATCGACGAAGCCTACGAACCCTTCTCGAAATACGAAAGCGCAAAGCTTGTAAAGAAATACAAGAACACTGCAATTTGCTGTACGGCGTCTAAATGCTGGGCGTTGGCGGGAATGCGCGTAGGCTGGGCGGTGGCTTCTAGGGAAATTATAACCGAGCTAGACAAGGTAAGAGATTCGTACAATCTCGACGCCCTTGCCCAGGTTGCGGCAATTGCCGCCCTAAACGACAAAGCCTACTACAAAAATTTGGTCGCAAAAATAAAGGCAACGCGCAAATCGTTTTCGGCTTTCCTTAAAAAGTTGGGCTGGGAATTGTTCGATTCGAACACAAACTTTGTGTTTGTAGCCCCCAAAAACGCAAAGGGCAAAAGTTCGCCAAAAGTTGCAAAAGAGCTTTTGGACTTTTTAAAAGACAACAAAATTCTGGTGCGCTATTTTGCCTCAGATAAAGCAATAAACAGATTTTTAAGAATAAGCATAGGCACCGATTCGGATATGCAGGCCGTGCAAAACACAATACTTAAATGGTTAAAAAAATGAGAACAGCCACTATTGAAAGAAACACAAAGGAAACCCAAATTAAGCTTTCGATAAACCTCGACGGCAACGGCGACTACAATGTAAAAACGCCAATTCCATTCTTTAACCATATGCTGGAATTGTTTTCGCGCCACGGGCTTTTCGACCTAAACATAGCAGCTACGGGCGACACCGATGTAGACTACCACCACACGGTAGAAGACATGGGGCTTGTTTTGGGCAAGGCCGTAAAAGAGGCATTGGCCGACAAGGCCGGCATTAACCGCTACGGATTTTTTACGCTACCTATGGACGAATGTTTGGTAACGGTTGCCATAGACTTGTCGAACCGCCCCTATTTGGTATACAACGTAAACGCCTCCGACGCCAAAAGAGTAAGAGACTTTAACGTAAGCCTTTGCAAAGAGTTCTTTCAGGCATTTGCAAACGAAGCTGGTGCAAACTTGCACATAAAGCTGGAATATGGCGAAGAACCCCACCACATTTGCGAAGCAATATTTAAGGGCTTTGCAAAAGCACTGTGCATTGCCTGCGAAAAGAACCCCCGCAGGGGCGACAGGCTTCCCACAACGAAGGGCAGTTTGTAATATGGCAATAAAAGCTGCAATTATAGACTATTCTATGGGCAACCTGCGCAGCGTTTGGCGCGCTTGGCAGGCGGCGGGGGCAGATGCGTTTATTGCGCAAAACCCCGTCGAGTGCAAAGATGCCGACTTGCTTGTGTTCCCAGGCCAAGGCGCAATTACAGAGGCAATTAAGCTTTTAAATTCTACAGGCTGGGCTTCGGCAATACGCGACTGGGTTGCAGCCGACAAGCCGTTTTTCGGGATTTGCCTTGGGCTTCAGGCACTGTTCGAATATTCCGAAGAGGGCGACTGCGAGTGTCTCGGCATTTTTAAAGGCTCGGTAAAAAAGCTTAGGCTCGAAAAACAATATAAAGTTCCGCATATGGGCTGGAACAATGTAAACTTTGTAAAGCCAAGCCCAATTTTAAACGGCATAGACCCAAAGAACGACCAGTTCTACTTTGTGCACAGCTACTATGTAGACACTCCGCAAAGCGAAATAGTTTTCGGGCAAACCGAATACGGTGGCAAAACATTTACTTCGGCGGTTTTAAAGTCGAAGTTGTGCGCGTGCCAATTCCACCCCGAAAAGAGCCAATCGAAGGGGCTTCTTTTATATTCAAACTTTCTTAAATTTGCTAACGACAACAAATAATTTTATGGATAATTCAGCCAAGCTTATAATAGACGGAAAAGAGCACACGCTGCCCATTGTTAAGGCAACGGCGGGCGACAACGCCATAGACATCAGAAAACTGAGAGCCGAAACGGGCTACATTACCCTAGACCCAGGCTACGGCAACACGGCATCTTGCGAAAGCAAAATAACCTACATAAACGGCGAAAAAGGTTTTTTGGCACACCGCGGAATCTCCATAGAGGAACTTGCCGAAAATTCTACCTTCATAGAAACGGCCTATTTGGTTATATACGGCAAACTGCCCACAAGGCAGGAAATGAGTTCGTTCTCGCACAAGGTGTTGCGCAATGCCTCGTTGCACGAGTCTATGATACACTTCTTTCAGGGCGGATTCCCGTCTACGGCACACCCAATGGCAATATTGTCGGCGCTACTTAACTCGCTGGGTTGCTACTATCCTTTTATGGCAACAAACAACCGCGAGCAAGACTTGGAATATTTCGACGATGCGGCCACAATTTTGATTAGCAAGGTAAGAACCATTGCAGCTATGACGTATCGTATGAAAAACGGCTTGCCCCTTATATACCCTAAACAAGATTTAGGCTACGGGCAAAACCTGTTGCATATGATGTTTACGGAACCTTATCACGAATATTACCCGCACGACGACATTACAAAAGCACTAGACCTTATATTGCTTTTGCACTGCGACCACGAACAAAACTGCTCGACTTCTACCGTAAGAATGGTAGCCAGCAGCGGCGCAAATTTGTTTGCTTCTATTGCGGCGGGCGTTTGCGCACTGTGGGGTCCATTGCACGGCGGCGCAAACCAGCAGGTAATTAAAATGCTCGAAGAAATCTACGCTACGGGTGGCGATGTAGACGCCTTTTTGGAAACCGCAAAAAGCGGCAAACGCCGCCTTATGGGCTTTGGGCACAGGGTATACAAAGCCTACGACCCGCGCGCTAATATACTAAGCAAAGCCTCCGAAAAGGTTTTTGCCGCAGTAAAGAAGAACGACCCATTGTTAAACTTGGCGCGCAAGCTGGAAGAAAAGGCGCGTTCGGACGACTATTTTATAAGCCGAAACTTGTATCCGAACGTAGACTTTTACAGCGGCCTTATATTAAAGGCAATTGGCATACCCACCGATATGTTTACAGTGCTATTCGCCATAGGCAGAATGCCCGGGTGGATTTCGCACTGGAAGGAAGTTGCCGAAGACCCGAAAGGCAAAATCAACAGGCCCCGTCAGGTTTATCAGGGCGATGTAGACAAGCATTATGTAAAAATGCGCTACCGCACGCCCGACGGCCACGACGAAGGTTTCGATTAAAATTAACTTATAACCACACTTTTTTATATGGAATTTTTGGTACTTATTTTGATTCCCCTAATTGTGGGTATGTATGCCCAAATTAGGGTGCAAAGCGCATACGGCAAATACCGCCAAATCCCCGCCAAAAGCGGAATTACCGGCAAGGAGGCCGCCGAAATTGTAATGCAAAGCGCGGGCATTTACGACGTGCAAATTGTGCAAATTTCGGGCGAGCTTACCGACCACTACGACCCTACAAAAAAAGTGCTTGCCCTTAGCCGCGAAGTCTACGCAGGCCACAGCCTTGCAGCCCTTGGCGTTGCCGCCCACGAAGCGGGGCACGCAATTCAGCACAAGCAAAACTACGCACCCTTAAAGCTTAGAATGGCACTAGTTCCCATAACAATGTTTGCAAGCCAGCTTTTACCGGTTGTTATGTTTGCAGGGTTCTTTTTGTTCAACAGCATTTTGGCGTTAGACATCGGCATTGCAATATACCTAATTTTAACGGTGTTCCAGCTGGTAACTTTACCCGTAGAATTCGACGCCTCGAACAGGGCAAAGGCCTATCTTGCCGAACTTGGTGCAATTAGCGGCGAAGAAAAAGTAGGAGTACGCAAAACTTTAGACGCCGCCGCCTTTACCTATGTAGCAGCATTCGTTTCCAGCTTGGGCTGGCTGCTGTACCTCGTTTCGATGCGCGACAACCGATAACTTTAAAAACACAAGCATTATATGTCTGTAAATACAACCGAATACGATTTTTCGAAAATCGAAAAACACCAACAAGAGCTTTGGGAAAAGAACAAAACTTTCAAAGCCGAAAACTTTTCGGACAAGCCGAAATATTACATATTGGACATGTTCCCCTACCCCTCGGGCGCGGGTCTGCACATAGGCCACCCCGAAGGCTATACCGCCTCCGACATTCTTGCCCGCTACAAAAAGGCAAACGGCTTTAACGTTTTGCACCCCATGGGCTGGGACGCATTTGGTTTGCCCGCCGAGCAATACGCAATAAAAACGGGAACGCACCCCGCAATAACAACAAAAAAGAACGTAGACAATTTCCGCAAACAGATAAAAAGCATAGGCTTTGCCATAGACTGGGACAGGGAAATTAACACTACCGACCCAAACTATTTTAGATGGACACAGTGGATATTTTTGCGCCTCTTTAAAATGGGCTTGGCCTATGTAGACGAAAAACCCGTTTGGTGGTGCCCGAAGCTTGGAACGGTTTTGGCCAACGAAGAGGTTATAGACGGCAAGAGCGAAGTTGGGCATTTCCCCGTAGAAAAGCGCAATTTGCGCCAATGGGTGCTAAAAATTACAGCCTACGCCGACAAGCTTTTAAAAGACTTGGATTTGGTAGACTGGCCCGACTCTACAAAAAAATTGCAGAAGAACTGGATTGGCCGCTCGGAGGGCGCAAGGGTAGACTTTAAACTTGAAGATTTCGGCGAAACGCTAACCGTGTTTACAACGCGCCCCGATACTTTGTATGGAGCAACCTATATGGTAATTGCGCCCGAACACCCTCTTGTATCTAAAATTACAAGTGCAGAGCACAAGGCCGAAATGGAGGCGTATTTAAAGAAAACCGCCTCGAAGAGCGACTTAGACAGAACCGACTTGGCAAAAGACAAAACGGGCGTATTTACAGGAACATTTGCCACAAACCCGCTAACGGGGGCAAAGATACCCGTATGGGTTTCCGACTATGTTCTTATGAGCTACGGCACGGGCGCAATTATGGCAGTTCCCGCCCACGACGAAAGAGACTGGGAATTTGCCCAAAAATTCAAACTGCCCATAATTAAGGTAATAGAAAAGAAAGACGAAAACGGCAACGACGTTCCGCTGCCATTTACCGCCGTGGGCAAAATGGTAAATTCGGGCGAATTTACAGGGCAAGACAGTGCCGACGTTAAAAAGAAAATCATAGCCTTTTTAGAAGAAAAGAAAGTAGGCAAGCTTTCCGTAAACTACAAGCTTAGAGACTGGCTGTTTTCAAGGCAACGCTATTGGGGCGAACCCTTCCCCATTGTTTGGGTAGAGCAAGACGCCTACCAAAAGGCAATACAGGCAAAGGGCGACGTATTTAAAAATATGCCCGAAAGCGAAGTTTCGTTCACTTTAAACGGCGTAAAGCATTTTGCACTGCCTTTGGCAGACAGCCAGCTGCCGCTTAAACTGCCCGAAGTTACAAACTATCAGGGAGCAGGCAACGGCGAGAGCGCATTGGCAAACTGCCCCGAATGGAAAGACATTTACTACAATGTTCAAACGGGCGAAAGCGTGCCCCAAAGCGCGGGCAAGCCCGAAGGCGAAATGTGGTTTAAAGCCGTGCGCGAAACCAACACAATGCCCCAATGGGCGGGCTCGTGCTGGTACTACCTGCGCTATTTAGACAACAAAAACGACAAAGCCCCCTTCGACCCCGAAATAGAAAAATATTGGCAGGGCCCCGACTTTTACATTGGCGGTGCCGAACACGCTGTACTGCACTTGCTCTATGCAAGATTCTGGCACAAGGTTTTGTACGATTGCAAAATTGTGTCTACAAAAGAACCCTTTAAAAGGCTGTTCCACCAAGGCATAATTTTGGGCAAAACCGAATACAAGGCGTTTAAGAAAAACGGTAAATATGTTTCGGCATTAAGCGAAGACGCCAAAGACGCCGAAGGCGAAAGCGTAGACGAAAAAGACGTTGTAAAAAGCGGCACAAACTTTGTGCTTAAAAGCAACCCCGAAATTGTTGTAGAGGCGCGCTCGTATAAAATGAGCAAAAGCCGCGGCAACGTTATAAACCCCGACGACGTAATTGCCCAATATGGCGCCGACAGCCTTAGAATGTACGAAATGTTCCTGGGCCCCCTCGAAGACCAAAAGCCCTGGAGCACAAGCGGCATAGAGGGCGTTTCGCGCTTCCTTAAAAAGTTTTGGAGAGAATACATAGACCGCGACGGCAAAATTGCCCCCAAGATTTGCGAAAACTTTAAGGATTCGCCCGAAACTTTAAGGCTTGCAAACCAAACAATCCAAAAGGTTGGCGCCGACATAGAAAACCTGCGCTTTAACACCGCAATTTCGCAGATGATGATTTTCCTTTCGCACGTTCAAAAATGCGAAAAAATCTCGAAGGATTTGGCGGTAAAATTCCTGCAGATTTTGGCGCCCTTTGCGCCGCATATTTGCGAGGAAATTTGGCAGAGGTTCGGCAATACTTCGTCTATAGCCGAGCAAAAATGGCCGGTTGCCGATATGAACGCAGCAGCCCAAGCCGAAAAGCGCATAGGCGTGCAGGTAAACGGCAAGCTTAGGGGCGACGTTTTAGTTTCGCCGCAAGACACCCCGCAAGACATAATTGCCAAGGCAAAGGCAATCGACAAAGTTGCGGCTCAGCTTGCCGGCAAAACACTGGTTAAGGAAATATACGTTCCAAACCGCATTGTAAGCTTGGTTGTAAAATAATGAAAGCCCTTTTGGCTACATTGTTTGCGTTGTTTGCGGCTACTGCGGCTTTTGCCGAAGCCGACAGCGCAATGCTTTTTATACACACGGCAAGGAACAACCCAGCCATTACCAAAAACGGCAAAAACTTTTCGGCAAACGCGTTCGAAAAGGCCGAGGGCTTTGTTGTTGAATGCAAAGACAACCAAAGCGCATACATTGTGCTTTCAAACAAAAGCAGTATAAAGGTTGCAGGGCCGGCAAAACTTAAAATAGAAAAGTTTTGGCAGGAAAGCCCCGTTGTTTTCGACAAAAACACTGCATACGAATCGCAAAAAACGCTAACCGAAATTAGCATAGAAAGCGGAACCGTGTTTTTCCTTAACCCGCAGCTTAGGCCCTCGTCGGAATTTATTGTAAAAACTCCGCATGGCGAGTACGACTTAAGGTCTCAAAGCGCAATATTCAGCATTGGCGAAAACGAAGACAAAGTTTCGTTGCTAGACCAAAGCGCAAGGCTGCTTCGCAATAAGACATTCGAAAAGCTTTTGGCGGGCGGCGAAACCTGGTCGGTAAAGCCCGCAAAAAGCGGCGGCGTAAACGCCGTGTCTAGGCCGCTTATCTTGGGCGGCGAAAAGCCCTTTGCCGACTTAAAAACGGCGTTCGACACCGTTATTATAACTTCCAACAACGGCAAGCTAAGCCCCGAAAGAATTTTGCCCAAAACACTGCTTGGCGACAAACCCAAGCACACCCGCTATTCGAAATGAGCATATCAAAATTCCTGCCAGAATCGTTCGACGCGCAAAAAGGAATTACCCTTATTGCGGGCAGGGGCTTATATCCAAAAATTGTGGCAAAAAACGCAAGGCAAACGGGCGTAAAAATAAACCTAATAGCCCTCGAAGACGAGACCGAAGCCGACTTGTTCAACTCGTTTGCCGAAAGCGAAAGGATTAAAATAAACATAGGCCAACTTGGGGCCTTGCTTAAAAGCGCAAAAAAATTCCAGTCGCCCCACGCGATTATGGCTGGGCAAGTGCGCCCCAAACGCCTGTTCGACGGCCTTAAGCCCGACTTAAAGGCGATGCTTATTTTGGCAACATTAAAGGAAAAAAACGCCGAAAGCATTTTCGGGGCAATAGCAAAAGAGCTTTCGAAAATCGGCGTAGAGCTGGTAGATGCACGCTCGTTTATGGACAACGATTTAGCAACAAGCGGCTTTATGAACTGCAAAAAGTGGAATATAAGCCAAAACACATTCGAGCACGGACTTAAAATTGTGCGCGAATGTGCGCGACTTAACATTGGGCAGGCATGCGTTGTCGCAAACGGAACAACCCTTGCGGTGGAAGGCTTCGACGGCACGGATAATATGATAGAACGCTGCGCGCAATTTAAGGCAAAGGAAACGCTTTTTCTTAAAACCGTAAAGGCAAACCAAGACTACAGGTTCGACGTTCCCGTTATAGGCGAAAGAACCCTTTTAAAGCTAAGCGAAGCCGGCATACAAAACGTTGCCGTAGAAAGCGAAAAAGTGCTTATGCTTAACAAGGAAAGCCTTTTGCAATATGCAAACTCTCTTAACATAAAAATTTTCGGAATATAAAAATGAGCATAATAGAAGAAAGAACCAAGGCCCTGCTCGACGAAATGCAATGTTTCGACACCGCCCAAGACAGGTTCGAATATATAATCGGCAAATATAAACACATTCAGCCACCAAAGGAAATTTGCACCGACGAAAACATAGTTAAAGGCTGCGTTTCAAACCTATGGATTTCGCGCAAATTCGAAAACGGTAAGTGCCGCTTTCAGTCGGCGGCCGACTCTATAATAACCAAGGGCGTTGCAAACTTAGTTTGCGAATTTTTCGACAACCTTAGCCCCGAAGAAATACTTTCGGCAGACGAATCGGTGTTCGAAAAGGCGGGAATTAGCTCGCAACTTAGCACAAACAGACGCAACGGACTGTCTAAACTAATCGAAAAGATTCTGGATTTTGCCAAAGAACACAAAAATTCTTAGTTTTTTGAATAAAAACCTTGAATAAGCCGACAAGTTTGGACAATATTACCCCAACTAAAAAGTCTTTTGTTATGTATCGAAGCAAAAGGCAAAACTATTAATCTTTTATTACAAGAAAAATGAAAATAAAGAAACTAATCACAATATTCGCGATATTAACTGGCTCTTTCGTGGCATTCGGCCAAGCGGCTCCCGCAACAGACGCGGCTGCAACCGAACAGTCCGAAGCTCAAAAAGGCCCCCAAGTAAAGAACAAAACCTTTGGCGAAATCTGGGCAGCCGGCGGTATAACAATGTATCCTTTGGGCTTTTTGTCCATTGCGGGTATTGCCCTTGTTATCTACAATTTCATCTCGTTGCGCAAAAAGAAGTATCTTCTTCCCGACGGTGTTCCCGAATTGGAAAAGAAGCTTAACGCTTTAGACTTGGAAGGCGCACGCAAATATTGCGAAGACCACCCCGCCCCCATCACAAACATCATCGGCACGGGCCTTTCGCGCGTATACGGCAAAGACGTAGACATCGACGCGGTTAACGCGGCTATGGAAGAAGCTTCTATGGAAGAATTGGCAGCCCCCTATACTCTTATCAGCTACATCTCGGTTATCGCTACAATCTCTCCCATGTTGGGTCTATACGGTACGGTTTCCGGTATGGTTAAGGCGTTCGATACCATCGCAGCCGAAGGCGCAGGTTCCGCACAAAGGTTGGCAGGCAACATTTCCGAAGCTCTTATTACAACAGCTGCAGGTATGATTATCGGTATTCCCGCCATGGTGTTCTTCTTCTACTTTAAGAACAAGTTTGCAAATATCACTTCGGGTATTGGCAGAATTGTTGGCGATTTGCTCTTTACAATGCAAGTTTCGCTAAAATACGGCCCGCAGGAACTCGACAACGGCAACGAAGCCCCCAAAGCCGAAGAACAGAAATAAGTCTTTAATTTAACTTTCAACTTAAATGAGAGGCTGGAAACCAGACGATAGCGACGGAAACTTCAATCTCACTTCGATGATTGACGTCGTATTCCTTCTCGTATCCTTCTTTATGACGGTTACAAGTTTCGCTTCGGCGGAATTGATTGAGATGGAAATTCCGATGGCTCCGGAGGCCAAAGTTCCCGAAAACAGTCAGGGCAGGCAGTTTGTTTCTATTGAAAAAGACGGCACATATTATTTGGGTGCAAAAAAGAGCAACCTAGACGAAATAAAGACCGCCATTGCAAACCGCGCCAACGACGCCGACTTTAAGGGTGTTTACTTGAGGGCCGACAGGGCTACTCCGCACAAATATATTAACGATTTGATGGAAAAATGCGCAGAAGTTGGCGCATATACCATCATATTCGCCACAACTCAGGACTAGCGATATGGCAAAACACAAGGAAAAGAAATCGGTAATAACAAGCGACGACACTTTCGACTTAACTTCGATGATTGACGTTGTGTTCCTTTTGTTGATTTACTTTATGTGCCTGCCTATGCAACAGGAAGCCGACATAAATTTGCTTTTGCCAGTAAATGTAGAAAGCAAAGGGCCGACTACTTTGCCCAGCGAACAGATTGTAGAAATCAACCCCGATGGCAGCATAACGCTAAACCAGATTCCGATGGACGCCCCCGGCAAGATAGAGTTTACCGAATTGGCAGAAACTCTTACCCGCCTAAAGGCAAGTGCCGACAGAAGCCAAACCCAAACGGTTGTTACCATCTTGGCCGATGCCGACTCGCCGCACCAAGCTTCCATATCGGTGCTAGACGCCTGCCAAAAGGCACACATAAAAAGCGTATCGTTCGGAAAGAGTTTGTAATATAACTTTTAAGCCCCGCAAAAACGGGGCTTTTTTTTGGAACATAAACAGACAAAAAAGATAGTCGTATGAAAAAATTGGCTCTTATTATTGCAAGCCTTGCATTCTGCGCAGGCGCATTTGCAAACCAAGTTGTTGAACTGGGCAAAATTAACGATGTATTTGAATATAACTGGCATAAAGCCGCAGACTTAGCCCGCAACAAACCGCAATCGGCTACAAAAATAAAAGATGGTAATACAACACTATATGTAGTTGTTTTGCAGGCAAGCCCAAGCGATATTGCAGCAACAAAAGAAATAGGCAAGCTGGAGTTAAAAGAAAACAAATATTCGCTTTTGGTCTGCAAAACTACACCCAAGGCAGAAAACTATACCGCAAAAGATTCGCCTAAATACGCTTTATTCGAAAAAGCCATTGCCCAAAACTGCCAAAACATTGGGCAGACATATTCAGTAAAACTTTTGGGCAAAAATGGCGAAAACTACATTGTAGATTTTGAATATTTATACAAGGGTTTGGGCTTTGTTGTAGAAGACAATCTGTTTTCGGAAAACACCGCAACGGTTGAGTATTTTACTATACATGCAAATTTCAAAGCGCAGTTTGCAAAAGATAGCATTATTTTTATATTTAGGGAATGCGACATTATAAATAAAACGCCCTTTTGGAGCGACATACCCCTTATAGGAAGGCTTTTTAGCGAAAGGGGCACGCAACTTAGCCCCGTAGAAATTTTGTCGGTAAAAATTGCAGACAAATAGTTTTAAAAATGGAAAAGCCGCCCTATTTTGCCGCGCATTTGCGCGGCAATTTTTTTGCTTAATAAAACAACTTTTTGCCGATAGTAAACGGAAGTTGAATTATGAAGCACAAAAACAAATTTAAAAGAATTAGAGGGGCTACAATTTGCCCAAAGTGCAAAGCCCCCATACAGGTTTTAGTATACAAAGAGCAAACCCCAAATGGCGAAAATATCATTGCAGCCGAAGTTTGCCCTTGTAGCTACAGCAACAAAACAATGAACGCCGAAGTATACCTTGATATGCTTTCGGAGCGCATAAACTTACTGGAAAACCTATTTTATAAAGTTCAGCGCGAAGTTTACCCAAACCAAACAGCACTGTTCTTAAAGTAAACCAAAAGCCGCAAAGCTTACTTTGCGGCTTTTTTGTTTTTTTGTTTATTACATAATTAAAAGCAAAACCGGCAAGTTAAAGAAAGCCCAACTTACAAAATACGATTTGCGCCCTCTCAAAAAAAATCTGGGCACAAAAAAAGCCTCCGCCAAAGAAAGGAAAAGAGGCGGAAGCTTAATTTTTTTAAGTTCCCCGGCAGGGATTCGAACCCCGACTAGATGAACCAAAATCATCTGTGCTACCATTACACCACCAGGGAATTTAAAGGCGTTAAATCTAGACTAGCATACAAATACGTCAAGCTTTTTTTAGCGTATCTTTGCCTTACCCCACGAAAATACTGCAAATAATACCAACATATAGCTAAGGCACACCAGCGGCGACTGTAGTGAATTTGCAAACAACGCCGTTATTGCCAAGCCCAAAAGCCCAATGCAAACGGGAATTACGCTTGCCGAAAGCTTGTTTTTAACAAAAAAGCAAACGGTAAAAATTAGCGGAACAATGCAGCAAAGAGCTACGCCCACATAGCCGCGCTGCAATATTGCATCTAGCAGGCTGGAACCGCTTGTACCCCACAGCGTTTGCCCCATATCCGCTCCCTGAAAAAACCCGTATAAATATGGGAACGACATTACCCCCCAACCAAACCACTGCCTGTTTTTTATTATGGGGTAAATATCGGCAAGTATATTGTCTTTGTCGGCAACGCTAATTGCATCGCTATTTTGCTGGTTAAAAAAGTAGTAAAAATCAGTAGACAAAAGCGCATATTTTGCGGCAAAAAACAGCCCCGTTGCCGCCAGCAATGAGTATACAACGCACGGCAATATGCACCTTATTTTCGGGCTTATTTCAAATCTTTCGTTAGGGTACGGCCAATATTTTATCTGCGTTTTTCTGTCGGGAAAGGCATCTATAGCCAAAATCGCCATTCCGCACGCAAATACAAGCGAAGCTATTATGCAGTAGGCGGCGGTATTAACATAAATTACGCTTGCGTAAAGCAACACGGCTACCGCCAAAACCAAAAACCTTTTAGACAACACAAAGCCGTCTAAGCTGAACCTTTGCCCCTGATATAGCATCACCATAAAGGCAACGCCCAACCACAATATTGCAAAAGCCGACCAATGCGCGCTGTCTACAAAAACCGAGAACGAATTTTTGCCGATAACGCCCAAGTTTATAACGGCGTTTTGCCCGTCGAAAAGCACCATTGCAAATCCCAAAATTGCAAGCAAAGCCGCAGGCAAAAGGCACGCCGCCAAAATGCGTTTAAGAACGTACCTTGAATCGGTTATAAAAAATAGAGACAATGCCAGCGCGGCTACGGCAACGGTTGTAATTTCGCCATAAAGCCCCTTTAACGGCGAAATTGCCGCGCTTACAATCAATTTTGGACTGTTAAGGTCTATAGTGTAAAATTCGGGAGCCAAAGAGTTGTCGCTTGGCGCAACTATGCCCGAAAACGCCGCAACGCCCGCAATTACAAGCAGCGCAATATACGGCAAAAACGAGAACAAAAACTTTGTTCTTGTCCCAGCCTCCGAATCGCTCCACGACGTTCTATAGTAGAATATGTTTGCAACGGCAAACGCGCCCGAAATTTGAACTACCCCCATTGCAAGGGTATAATTTACTGCATACAATACGCATGCTAAAAAGAAACATACCGAAACATTCACCAAAAGCAAAACTTCGCTTAAATATCTAAAATCGGTAATAAGTACGTCTTCGTCTCTCATTTTTACAACTTTGTTTTATAGCATATGCTTTCGGCAATTTGCGAACTTTTTTCGGGTCCAAGCAAAAGCTCTACAATTTTTAATGCAAAATCCGTAGCCGTTCCCATTCCTTTAGAAGTCAAAATATTTTGATCGAACACGCAGGGGCTTTCCGCCGAATATAGCTTGCCTAACTTTTCGGCAGTATCGGGGTAGCCAGTGCATTTTTTGCCATCTAAAATACCCGCCTGTTTTAAGATTAAGGGCCCAGCGCATATGGCGCACACAAGAATGTTCATAGAATTTGCAAGCTTTACCGCCCCCAGCAAAAGGGGGTTGTCTAAAACTTTATATACGCCGCTGCCGCCGCTAATAACAACTGCGCAATATTCGCTAAGGTCTATGTCGGCAAGCAAAGTGTCGGCAAAAACCTTAATTTTGCTTCGCCCTACAACTTCGCGTGAATTGCCCAGTGCCGCCAAATCTACAACAAGCCCCGCCCTTCTTAAAACGTCTACGGGGGTTAACGCCTCAATTTCCTCGAAGTCGGGGAAAATTATCTGTAAAACCTTTTTTTTCATAGAGAGTTTTTAAAGTCGTTTATGCTATTCCAAAATAGAGTGCTGTCAAAGTCGAATAAATTCAGGTGGGCTGCTCCTTTTATGCACACAAAACGCTTTTGCCCGCCCGACTTTTTAAACATTAAAAGTCCGTTGCGGTATGGAACAATGCGGTCTTTTGTGCCGTGTATAAAAAGCACTTTGCAGTTTTTATCTATATATGGCACTTTCTTGATATTCTCGAGCAAATCGAACGGCAAAATATTAAATGGCAAAACCGTTCTTACGCCCGAAGCAAAGCCGCCCATAATTATAACGCCCACAACGTCTTTCGAGTGCTTTTTTGCCAGATACGAAGTCGGCGCACTACCCATCGAAAACCCGGCCAGAACAATGTTTTTCGGGTTTATTTTTAAAACTTTTTGCGCATATTCGTATACGGCGTCGGCGTTCGAATACACCGCCTTTTCGGAAGGCTTGCCCGAGCTTAGCCCGTAGCCTGAATAGTCGTAGGCTAAAACGTTAAAGCCGTTTTCGGCATATTTTTCAAGCAATGGATATATTTCGCCTATGTCTTCGCCGTTACCGTGGCTGTAAAGCAATGTAAATTTTGCATTGTTGCCCAGCAAATATAACGCCGCAATTTTGCCGTCTATAAAAAACAGTTCTTTTATGTCGCCTTTTTTATAGAAGCTTTCGGGAGCCGGATACGCAATTTTTTCGCCGAAAAAGTATGCAATGCAAAACAATATAGCATATGCCGCAAAGCACGCCGCCAAAGATAAGACAAAAAAACTCATAAATAAGAATCCAGTTTTTGCCAAAGCTCTAGGGGTATAACCTCGGGGCGCAGCTTTGTATCTCCAACAAGGGCAAGCCAATCTTCTACTCCAACATAGGAATTGCCCATTCCCTTTACTATAGAGCCTATTTGCTTGCGCCTTTGCGAAAATATGCGCCTTATGCACCCTTTTGTCTGTTTTTTAAAAAAGAAGGGGTTTTCTTTTATCTTTAGCGAAAGCAGTGCACTGTCTACATTTGGGCGCGGGTAAAAGCAGCTTGCCGAAACTTTGTAGACATTGTCTACATTGTAGGCGGAATTTACCAAAATGCTTATGGGGCAAAAATCCGCGCTTTTGCCCTTTGCCGAAAAGCGGCTTGCAGCTTCTTTTTGCAGCATAAGCGACATTCTTTGCGGTGCACGCTGCACGGCAAAATCCATCCACGGAGTGCTTATCGCATAGGGCAAATTTGCGGCAATCTTAAAATTCCTTTCGCTTTCGGGAAGGTTGCCGAAAGGCTTTTCAAGCGCGTCGGCATTAAGCAGGTTCACGTTTTTTTCGCCCGCAAAAAGCCTGCTTAAGTGGGCAAAAAGCTTTTTGTCTAGCTCTACGGCATATACAAAAGCCCCCCTTTCAAGCAAAGCCCCCGTAAGAGTTCCCAAGCCGGGGCCCACTTCAACAACAATGTCGCCCTCTTTAATTTCGGCAAAATCTAGCGATTTGCGCACAATATTTGCGTCTATTAAAAAATTTTGCCCCAAACGCTTGTCGGGAACGTGACCTAGCTGCCCCAACAAGGCCGTGGTTTTCGAGGGGCTTAACTGTCCGAAAAAATCCATCTGTAAAAATTCAAAGAATATGCTAAGTAAAAGCAATTTAATTTTTGCTTTAAAAACTCCGTTGCCCGTTTTATATTTTGCTAAAATTTTTAATAAAGAAGATGGAATCGGTAGACAAACTTGTTAAGATAATAAAGAAACTGCGCGCCCCCGACGGCTGCCCGTGGGACAGAAAACAAACCCACGAATCGGTAAGAGGCCACCTTGTAGAAGAATGCGCCGAGTTGCTCGACGCCATCGACAAAAAAGACTACCCGAATATGCGCGAGGAATTGGGCGATATTTTAATGCACATTCTTTTGCACTGCGAAATTGCCGATGAACAAAAGCTTTTTAATTTTAACGATGTAGCAAACGAGCTTGCCGAAAAGCTTGTGCGCAGGCACCCGCACGTTTTCGGCACAGAACACGCCGAAAGCGAAAACGACGTGCTTAAAATTTGGGACAAGGTAAAAAAAGAGGAAAAACCCCTTCGCAAACAAAGCCCCTTCGACAAAATAAAGCCCGACATTTCCGCCATTAGAATGGCAAGGGAAGTTGCAAAAAATTTGCCGGAGCTTTCGGCAACGCCCGAAACCACTTCGCAAATTGCCGGCAAAAAGATTTACGATGCAGTGCTAGAAGCCGTAAAAAATTCGGTAGAACCCGAGGGAGCCTTGCGAGACTACATTTCGCTTTTAAGGAACAATGCCCCAAAGCAGTAGCACAAAAATTTTTTCGACCGAAGTTTTTACGGGAGACATTCCCGTAAGGATTTCGGCAACGGTAAAAAATTCGGCGCACAGCACGCACATAAAAATTTCGGTTTCGAAAAACGGCGAAGTTTTTATCACAAAGCCAAGCTACGTTTCGCTTGCAAAAGCACACGAGTTTTTTTTGGAAAACGCAAATTGGATAGCCCAAAAGCTTTCGCAATGCCAGCCAAAGCAAAGCTTGGCGCAATATCTAAAAAGGCAAAATTGCATTTTTGCATTCGGCAAAAACCATATTTTAAAAACCGAAAAAAGCGAAACGCTAAGCACTGTAATAGAAAAATTGGCTGCAGGCGAAATTTTGTTTGCATACCAAAACGATTTTGAGCTTGAAAGACTTTTTATTTGTTTTGCAAAAAAGGCCGTGCAATATGCAGCCTGCGAAAAGGCAAAAGCTTTAAACATTCCCTTTAAGCGCATAGAAATACGCTCGCAAAAAAGCCGCTGGGCTTCGAGATCGTCTAGCGGCACGCTTTCGTTTAACTGGCGCATTGCGCTTTTAAGCGAAGATTTGCAAAACTATGTTATTTGCCACGAGCTTGCGCACGAAAAGTTTATGGACCACTCCGTTTCGTTTTGGATGTATTTAAATTCGTTTTGTCCAAACGCAAAAAGACTAGACAAAACTCTTACAAAATTCGGCTCAGAGATTTTCGGTATTGCCGAACAAACGCCGGCATAGGCTTTCGCTGCGCGACTGCAATTCTATTTTCGCCTCGGCAATTTCGCCTTCAAGGTACATTCTGTTTTCGTTCGAAATTCTGGAAAGGTCGCTTAGGTCGTACATATACACGCCGTCTATTTTAGAGCACAATGCCTCGGCGTTTTTGGGCATTCCCAAGTCGATTATAAACAGCGGCTTTTTTCTGTTTTGCATTGCCTTTTTTAGATTGTCGGCAAGCAGTATCGGGCTTTCAAGCGCCATTGCGCAAATTATTATGTCCCATCTAGACAAGTCCTGCAAAGCGTTTTCTAGCGGCAAGGCAAACGAGCCCGAATTTACGCAAACCTTAAGGGCATTTTCAAACGAGCGACTTGCCACCGCCAAAATGCCGCCGCCCCTTACGGATATGGATTGCGCTACATCTTGCCCTACTTGCCCCGAGCCCAAAAGCAGAATGTCGGCCTTTTTTACATCGTCGAAAATTCTGGCTGCAAGTTCGGCCGCAACCGCGCCTATTGTGATTTTGCCCGCCCCAATTTGCGTATTTGCGCGAATCCATTTGCCGACGTGTATGGCATTTTGGAATACTTTGTTTAGAACAAGTTTGCAGTGTCCCTTTTCGTGGTAGGCAGAATATGCCGATTTTAGCTGCCCTAAAATTTCGGTTTCGCCAGCCAATTCTGAATCTATGCCGCTAGCCACTTCAAAGATGTGCATTACCGCGCTTTGCCCGAAATATTCTTTGGAATGTTCCCTGAAAATTTCCGTATTTTCGGCGTAGATTTCGCCCAAAGCATTCCATACCTTTTCAAATATTTCCTGAGAAGTATCTGCAAAATAAAACTCTACCCTATTGCAGGTAGAAACTATCGCAAATTCGCAAATGCCCGCTTTTTCGAAAGCTTTGTCGGCAAACAAAAGCCTTTCGCCCTTAAGCGAAAGCTGCGCCAAAATTTCGTTCGGCGCAGTTTTGTAGGAAACGCCTATTGCACCGAAACTCTTCATACTATACCAGCAATCCCGACAAGGCGTCGCAAAACTCGGCCATTTTTGCGGCGGTGGGGGTGTCGAACTTTAAAACAGCCTTCTTTGCCGCGGCAAGCTTTGCGTCGAACTGCTGGCGGCACTGCTCTAAAATGTTGTAGTCGCAAAAAAGCGATTTCACCGAATCCGAATCGCAATCTTTTATATAGGCAAAAAGCAGTTTCCTGTCTTTTTGCGAAGCGCATTTTTCCAGCAGCAAAATAGGCAATGTGCGCTTGCCCGAAAGCAAGTCGGTGCCTGTGGTTTTGCCGCCGTTGCTTTCGGTTGCAATCCAGTCGCAAATATCGTCGAAAATCTGGTATGCCATACCCATTTCGCGCCCCGCCTTTTCGGCGCATAACGCCCACTTTTTGTCGCCATTGGCAATACCGCCAAAATAGCAGGCAAGCTTAAACAGCACCGCCGTTTTTTTGTCGATAATATCGTAATAGTCGTCGAACGAAGTTTTTTTGTCGGCGTCGAAAATGCTTTGTATTATTTCGCCCTCGCAAAGGGTTTTTACCGCCAACACGCCCTTTTTTTGAACTTCGGCGGTATCGCTTGCCATAATGGACATTGCATGGGCAAAAATTGCATCTCCCAATAAAAGCGACAATTTTACCCCGTATTTTTTAAACATAGTAGGCTCGTTGCGCCTAAGCATTGCGTTGTCGATAATGTCGTCGTGTATAAGGCTTGCCAGGTGTATAAGCTCTACCGCGCACGCCCTGTTTAAAACAGTTTTAGACGGATTAACACCCCACGACGACGCAAAAACCAACATTGGCCTAATAGATTTGCCTTTTGTTGAAATGGAATCGCCCGCGTATTTTTTAAGCTTCCTGTCGAAAGCGGTTGCCTGCAAAGCCAAAGTACGCCTATATGCCGACAACTGTTTAGACATTGTCGCGGTAAAACTTTTTAAAGCGTCTGCTGCGATTTCCATATAGATTTAATATTTTAGCATACGCGCATTTCTTGCAATTAAAAAATTGAATTTTCGAAAATCTTATGCTGTTATTTGTCCTATGCAGGACAATACTGTATATTCCATTTTGTTTTTTGCCGCCTGCCTGTATTTGTTTAAAATGTGGGTAGACGACGCAAAGTATTTCAAAAAAAACGGCTCGCAAAAAAAGGGCTCTTTTGCGGGGGCTTCGTTTGCGCCGAAGGCTGCCTTGTGCTTGGCGGCCACTGGGGCAATTGCGCTGCTTTTTGCCCAAACCGTTTTGGAAAGTAAATTTGGTTTCGCCGACCAACAAAGCAAAGTGGGGGCTTTTGCGATATTTTCGTGGGTATCGGCAGCCTTTATAGAAGAGCTTGTTTTTAGGGGCTACTTGGTTGTACAAAACAAAGGCAAAATTGCCTTATATGCCTCTATTTTTGCGTTCTCGCTTTTATTCGCCCTAATGCACCCCTTTTTGTGGGACTATAGCATACCCGAAAACGCACAGGCAATTTCGCTTGCAAACTTTTCGCTTAACTTTACAGGCAAAGCGTTGTTTTCTACGGCGTTTATATTTATAAACTCGCTTTTCTTTTACTTTATGCGCTTTAACAAGTTAAACAAAACGCATTCGCTTTTGCCGCCAATTGTAGCGCACCTAAGCTATAACATAGGGGTGTTTATAATAAAACTGCTTTGCGGCTATGTGGAATTTTAGCCGATGGATTTCCTCTTTAAAAACTGTCTGTTTTTAGCCCCAATGGCGGGCTATAGCGACGCTGCCTACCGCAGGCTTTTAAAGTCGATGGGCGCCGACTTTTCGATAAGCGAGTTTGTGCACAGCAACGCCGTTTTAAGCGGGGCAATTCCCGTTTTAGAAAGGCTAAGACAGGCCGAAAACGAGGGGATTAACGGCATTCAGATTTTCGGCAGCCAGCCCGAAAAAATCGCCGAATGCGCGCTGTATATAGAGGAGAATTTTGCCCCGGCTTTTATAGACATAAATTTTGGCTGCCCCGCCCAAAACGCGGTTGGCGCAAATGCGGGGGCTGCCCTTTTAAAGACACCCGAAAAGATGGTGCAGATAATAAAAACTGTTTCAAGCGCGCTTAAAAAAACGCCTCTTACGGCTAAAATGCGCACGGGGTTCGACTCGCAACACATTATAGCCAAAGATGTTATACCAGAGCTTGCAAAGGCTGGGGCAAAGATGATAACCCTTCACGGCAGAACCGCAAAACAAGGGTATACTGGCCCTGCCGACTGGGACATTATAGAAGAATGCGCCGAGATTTGCAAAGTGCCGCTTATAGGAAATGGCTCGGTAGAAAAACTTAGCGCAGAATTTTTGCAACATTCTAAATGCTATGGTTTTATGATTGGCAGAGCCGCCCTTATAGATCCGTGGGTTTTTGAAAAAGTAAAAGCCAAAATAAACAATGCCGAATTTTGCCCCCCGCCCGAAAAGGCGGCTTTAATGCTTGCCAAAGATTATCTTATACAATGCGAACGCGATTCTTTTGAGATGACAAAATCGAAGCTAACGCACCTAAAAGCGCAAATAGTTAAATTTTTAAAGGGCGCGCGCGGCTTTAAGCAAATTCGCATAAATTTGCTAAAATGCGAAACATTTGAAGAAATTACAAATCTAATATACAACGAAAAACTATGAAAATTTTAATAAATTTTATAATGCTTTTGGCGACGTTTTCGCTTGCGGCGCAAGAATATAGCTTCGACCTAAGCAACCCGAGCCACAGACCAAAAATTTCGACGCCAGACGGCTCGGTTTCGCTTAGCGGCGAAGAAATTTTAAGCTGGAACGCCGCCTGCAAAAACTACGAATTGGCCCTTAATAAGCTAGACGAAAAGGACTACGAAAATGCCCTATACCTTTCGCAACAGGCGGTAAAACTTGCCCCCGAAAAGGTTTTTGAACGCTGGGCAATTTTGATTTTGCGAGGCGATGTTCTGCGTTTTGCAGGCAAATACGAAGAAGCCAGAAGTTTTTACCTAAAAGTTGCGCTAGACAAGCACTACTCGGGCGCAATTCAGGCGCAGGCTTTGTATAAAACGGGGCTTTCGTACTACGACCAAAAAGAATATCTTAAAGCGCACCCCTATTTTGAGCGCGTATACGTTTTGTATTACAAGCTGGAATATTGGGCAAGTCGCGCCTATTTATACGACGCAAAAGCCTTTTATAAACTCGGACAATATAAGTTTACCTACAATATTTTAAGGGAATATTTATATAAGGCAAAGATACGCGAAGGCGAAATTTTTGAAGAGGCAAAAGCCCTGAATCTGGAAAACTTAAAAAACTTAAAGTAAAAAACGTTATGCGCCCCGAATATTTTTGGGGCGTTTTTATTTGCCTTAACATAAAAAAGCTAAAGCGCCCTTTTTGAAAAACACATTGCCGATATGTTCTTATAACCTGCCTTTTTAAGGGTTTTTGCGCACTCGTTAAGGGTCGCTCCAGTTGTCATAACATCGTCTAGCAAAACCAATTTTGCATTTTTATCACAAAGCGCATTTTCCTTTACGGCGAAGGCGTTTTTTACATTTTGCACCCTGTTTTGGCGGTCTAGCATTGTCTGTGTTGGGGTATCTTTTATCCTTGCAAGCAAATCTAATACGCCCCTAATAGACGGGTTTTGCTTTGCCAAAATTTCGGCAATTTTGCGACTTTGATTGTAGCCGCGCTTTTTAAGCCTTTTGCCGTGCAATGGAACAGGCACTAAGTAGGCGTTGTCTACAAATTCAAAATATCCCGAATTTTGCGCAAAAATTTTTGCAACGTCGGGCAAAACATACAGGCCTTTATGGTATTTTAGCTCTTTTACCAATTCGCAGGCAGCCCCTTTGTAAAGACAGGCGCACCAACTTTTTTCGAAATAAAATTTTGTGCCGAAACATTTTACGCAAGTGTCGGTACTGTCTTTGGCTGAACCTATTAAAGGCTCGCAACAGCGCAGGCACCTTGCGTTTAAATTTAAATCTAGCGTTTCGGCGCAGTCTTTGCACAGATACAAAAAAGGGCCTTTCGGGTTTACCTTGCCGCACGCCAAACACCTGCGGGCAAACAACAAATCCAAAAAGCCCTTTATTAAAGCCTTCACAAAAAAACTATTTTGCAAATTCGAATATATTTATTCTAGAACAGCACGCTTTTGAATTCGAAAGCATATCTATATCGGTAGGCTCGAAATTTGCGCTTTTTTGCTTCATGCCAAGTTTATACTTAAACACAAAGTTGCCGCTTTCATTTTTTTTGTAAAAACTTTCCATCTTTATATTTGCAGTTTTGCACATACAAACCGGCGAGCCGTCGTATTCTGACGGATAGTTTATATTGAAAACGTCGCCCTTTTTAATTTCGTCTTTGCGCTGCATTACAGAACCGACAAACTCGGCGCAATTTTCGCAAACTACGCCCAACTCGCGATCTAAGTCGGGCGAGCTTTCGTGCCTTATTCTGCACATTTCGTAAAACTCGCTCCTTAGCTGGAAAGACGCCGCAAACGACGGTATTAAGTGCCCCGCGCCCTCAACTGCCGCGGCAAATGTTCCAGAACTTAGTATAAGCGGAAACGCGATATTATGCCCTATATTTATGCCCGAAAACACCAAGTCGGGCTTGGCGTTGGGCTCGTATAGATGGTTTATTGCAATGTTTACGCAGTCGGCGGGCGTTCCGCTAATTGTATGGCAATCGAAGCCGTAAAAGTCGTTTATCTTTTCGTGCTTAAGTTCGGCATGGCGCGAAAACGCCCTGCCTATCCAGCTTTGCTCTTTCGAAGGAACTACAATTTTAACTTCGCCCAACTCGGAAAGCGCAGCGGCCGTGCTTCTTAAAAACGGCGAACCAATGCCGTCGTCGTTGCTGATTAGTATGCGCATTTATTTAGAAGCCAAATACGCGTTTATGTTTGCCGAAGCTTTCTTTGCCTGCCCCATTGCGCTAATTACGGTTGCGGCCCCGCTTACAACGTCGCCTCCCGCATATACGCCCTCCATAGAGGTCTGCAAAGTTTCCGGATCTACCTGCAAGGTGCCTTTGGGCGTTGTTGCAAGGTTTTTGCAAGTCATCGGAATAAGCGGGTTTGGCTTGTTGCCGATAGAAATTACAACGGCGTCGCACTCTATCTGGAATTCGCTGCCGGGTATTTCTACCGGTTTTTGCCTGCCCGAAGCGTCCGGCTCGCTAAGCTCCATTTTTATGCACTCTATTGCCTTTACCCTGCCGTGTTCGTCGGCGATAATCCTTTTGGGATTGGTTAAAAGGCTAAAATTTACGCCTTCTTGCTCGGCGTGGTGAACCTCTTCGGCGCGAGCTGGCATTTGCTCTCTTGCCCTTCTGTATACCAAAGTAGACTTTGCCCCTATTCTAAGAGCCGTTCTACACGAATCCATTGCAACGTTGCCGCCGCCTACGGTTACTATGTGCTTTGCCCTTATTGGTGTTGTGCCAAATTCGGGGAAATTATACGCCTTCATAAGGTTAAACCTTGTAAGGAATTCGTTTGCCGAAAATACGCCGACACTGCTTTCGCCCTCGATGTGCATAAACTGCGGCAACCCCGCGCCCGAACCTATAAATACGGCGTCGAACTTAAGTTCTTTCATAAGTTCTTCAACGGTTTTCATTCTGCCTACTAAATAGTCTAGGTGTACTTTTACGCCAAGCTTTTTAATTTGCTCTACCTCGTACATTACAATGCTTTTGGGAAGCCTAAATTGGGGAATGCCGTAGCTAAGCACACCGCCTGGCAAATGCAAAGCTTCAAAAACCTCAACTTCGTGCCCCGAAATTGCAAGGGTTGCCGCCGCCGTAATACCTGCGGGCCCGCAACCGATAACCGCAACCCTCTTGCCCGTAGACGGCGCTTTTTGGGGAAGTTCCTCTACATTGTTTTCGCGCACATAGTCGGCGGCAAAACGCTCTAGCGAGCCGATTGCAACGGGCTTGCCCTTTATGCCCAAAACGCAGTGGCCTTCGCACTGGTTTTCCTGCGGGCAAACTCTGCCGCATACTGCCGGCAACGCCGTTTGCAGCTTAAGTTTTTCCGCCGCGCCTTTGGGGTTTTCAAGCGCAATTTCGTGTATGAAAGCCGGTATATTTATGTTTACCGGACACCCCGAAACACACCTTGGTTTGGGGCACTGCAGGCAGCGCGTAGCCTCGTTTACGGCATCTTCAAACGAAAACCCGTAGGGAACTTCCTCGAAATTTGTGGCTCTGCGCTTGGGATCTTGTTCGGGCATAGCCGTTCTGGGAAGCCCCGAAGCCTTTATTTTTCTTTGTGGAGTTTGGTTATTGTCCATTTGCTTTTCCGTTTAAAGTTATTGATGGCATTTTCCGTTGTGATGGCGCGGCATTGCGTCTACTTCAAGCAAAGTATATGCGCTTCTGCGCTTTGCCAGTTCGTCGAAATCTACGCCCTTTAGGTCGAAGAAAGGCCCGTCTACACAGGCAAACTTTACGTCGCCGCCAACGCTTACGCGGCAGGCACCGCACATACCCGTGCCGTCTACCATAATCGGATTTAGCGCGCACAGTGTTTTCTTTTGAATTTCGGCGGCAACTTTCGACGCCTGTTTCATCATAAACACGCAGCCAATCGAAACGAACATATCAAACTGGTCTTTGCGCGATTTCATAACATCGGCGCAACCTCCCTTAAGGCCTTTTGTGCCGTCTCGGGTAGAAACAATAAGCTCGTCGCAAACCGACTTTAATTCGTCTTCGAAATAAAGCAGGTACGAGCTTGAAGCCTCTATAGAAACCGCAACTTTTGCGCCAATTTTTTTAAGCTCTCTTGCAATGGGGTATACCGCGCCTATTCCGTAGCAGCCGCCGCTAAGCAAAACAGAATCTGTGCTTTTTACTTCGCTAAGATCTATGGGCGTTCCCAATGGGCCACTGACGTGGGCTATATAGTCGCCCGCTTTCTTTGCGCCCAATTCCGCGCTAGAGCGGCCAACTTCCTCTATTATAAACCTTATCCAACCCTCTTGGGCGTTCCAGTCTATAATTGTAAAGGGCGAGCGTTCGCTGTGCTTGTTTGCCAGCAACACCGCAAATTGCCCCGCCTTTGCATACTTTGCAATTTCGGGAGCCTTTATCTTTAGCGCATGGAAATTGGGAGCCAACGTAATATTTTCCAACACCAAGCAGGCGTTGAATTTGTCTACATTCTCCTCTTTTTCGGGGGCTTTTTCGAAGCCCAAAAGCTCCAAGTCGGGCACCAATTCAACAAGGCTATGCCCGAAGAAATATCTGGGCAAAATGCTATGCGAATAGGGCCTGCTGTGGGCGGGCGGTGCTTTCTTTTCGATAATGGCACCCTTTACGCCCAATGCCGAGCAAATGCAGCTTAGCACAACCTCGAAATTAAGCGATTTGCCGAAGGGCTTTATTTTGCCGTTGCGTTCGTCTAGCACGCGGGCTGCAACAACAGCCTTTGCCTTTTTCTGCATTTTTGTAGTAAGAAAATCGGCAACAAAAATATTTTCGAAGTTGTCGGCCAAGCTTTCCGGGATATAGTCGCCAACCGAAAATACATCTTTAAACTCTCCGTTTTTAATGCGTTCTGCAAGTTCGCATGGCAACTCTTTAGAGCCCGATTCTATAAATTCTGCATGCCCGTTTTTAAATTCGGCCAAACCTTTAAGCAGCGATTTTACATTGTCGCAAACAATAGAGCTTGCCAAAACCAAAAGCTTGTTTTGCGAGCTTTTAAGGATTTCGGCAATGTATTCAACAAGTTCTGCCTCTTCGGCTGGAACAAGATCGCGCCCGCGCAAAACCGAGCTAAGGCCAAGCCTGTGCTTTGCGTTTACAACTTGCGGGTATACAAATTTGCCGTTTACGCACAATGCGTTTTCGGGCTTTAACGCCTTTGCCGAAGTGCCTATTAAACGCCCCTCTTTAATCTTTAATTTAAGTTCGCACTTTTTGCCGCAAAATTCGCAGTTGCCAATGCACTCGCTTTCGGCGGCTCCGTACCACTTCGACCACCTGTCGGTAAGCGAGCCCGTGGGGCATTCGTCTACGCACGCTCCGCAGAACATACATTCTTCGTCGCTCCACGGGTTGTCGAACGCGCTTGTTACCCTTGCAAACTTGCCGCGGCTGGAAATTGAAATTGCGGGTTTGCCGTTGTGCATTTTTGCGCACGTTCTAACGCAAATTCCGCACAATACGCAAAGGTTGTAGTCGCGGTCTATAAAGGGGTCGCGCTTGTCGATTTTCGAAATATCGTAGCTTACGGGCAAGTTCATTTCTCTTGTAAACGAGCCCATTGCAATGCCCCTTAGCCCGCAAACCGGACGGTTGGAACACGCGCCGCACCTTGTAGAAGCCCCCGCCTTTGTGGGGGTTTTCTTTACGCTTTCGCAATCCAAACGCGAATCGCACGAAAAACACGGCGAAGGGTGCGCGCTCATCAAAAGCTCCAGCGTTCTTTGGCGCTGCTTTTGCAGTTGCTCGGTATTTGTTCTTACAACCATACCTTCGGCGGCAGGAGTTGTGCACGCCGTGGGGGTTCCCCTCATCTTTTCTATTTCCACAACGCAAAGCCTGCAAGCTCCGTAGGGCTCAAGCTCTTCGTGCGCGCATAGCGA
The DNA here is from genome assembly GCA_934613415.1 of uncultured Opitutales bacterium. Taxonomy (GTDB): domain Bacteria; phylum Verrucomicrobiota; class Verrucomicrobiia; order Opitutales; family Intestinicryptomonadaceae; genus CAKUIA01. The sequence goes on along the minus strand of CAKTSY010000002.1, from coordinate 237,276 downwards.
AGGGATAAACAAGCCCGCGTTTCTGGCGGCCTGCAAAACGGTCATACCCGTTTGGGCTTCAACAATAACGCCGTCTATAGTCAAATTAAATTTTGCCATAATAATATTAGTACCTTTCCACCGCCGAGAATTTGCATGCCTGATAACATGCCGAACACGATATACATTTTGTTGCGTCTATGCTGTAGGGTTTGCCCTTTTCGCCGTGGGCCGCCCCCGTGGGACACGCCCTAGAACACATCGAGCAGCTCTTGCACTTTTCGGGGTTAATCTTAAAGTGTACAAGTTTTCTGCACGCCTTTGCGGGGCACTTTTTGTCTTTAATGTGGGCAATATATTCGTCTTTAAAATACCTTAACGTAGTTAAAATCGGGTTCGGAGCCGTTTGCCCCAAGCCGCATAGCGACGACTGTTTCATTGTAAAGGCGATTTTCTCGAGAGTATCCAAATCTTCCATAGTCGCCTCGCCCGCCGTTATTTTTTCGAGAATCCTTAAGGCGTGCTGCGTGCCCATTCTGCACGGAACGCACTTGCCGCACGATTCGCTTTCGGTAAACGAAAGGAAGAACTTTGCAACTTCAACCATGCAGGAGTCTTCGTTCATTACAACCATGCCGCCCGAGCCCATAATAGAGCCGACAGCACCCAGGCTTTCGTAGTCTACCGAAATATCCAAATGTTCGGGAACCAAACATCCGCCCGAAGGCCCGCCCGTTTGAACCGCCTTAAACTTTTTGCCGTCGGCGCAGCCCCCACCAATTTTGTTGATAATGTCGCCAAGCTTTATGCCCATTTCAACTTCAATCAAACCCGTTCTGGCAATTTTGCCAGCAAGCGAAAAGGTTTTTGTACCCTTGCTTTTTTCGGTGCCAAGCGAGGCATAATAGTCGGCACCCTCGCGCATTATAGAAGATACCGCAGCCAAAGTTTCGACATTATTTATATTTGTGGGCTTGCCGAACAACCCCTTGTTTGCGGGGAAAGGCGGCTTTGGTCTTGGCATTGCCCTAACGCCCTCTATAGAACCCATTAGCGAAGTTTCTTCGCCGCAAACGAAGGCGCCTGCGCCCTTTTTTATTCTAACTTCAAAGTAGTAGCCGTCTTTATTTTTTAAAATGCCCGCCTCTTCGGCTTGGGCTATGGCTATTTGCAAACGCTCTATTGCCAATGGATATTCAGAACGCACATATATGTAGCCGCAATGCGAGCCTATTGCATATGCGCCTATCATAAGGCCTTCTATAACCGAATGCGGGTCGCCCTCTAAAACGGATCTGTCCATAAACGCCCCCGGGTCGCCCTCGTCGGCATTGCATATTATGTATTTTTCGTCGGCTTTCGAAGCCGCGGCAAAGCTCCACTTCAATCCCGTTAAAAAGCCCGCGCCGCCGCGGCCGCGCAAACCGCTTTTTTTCATTTGCTCGATAAGATCTTCGGGCGTTAGGTTCAGCGCATTTTGCAGCCCCTGATAGCCTCCGCGCGCCACATAGTGCTCGAAAGATTCGGGGTTTATAAGCCCCGTATTTCTAAGCACAAAGCGTTTTTGCAGCTTTATCATTTCGTGTTCTTTAAAGGGAACTATGCCGTCTACGGCATTTTCGCCCATAACCGCCAACGCTTTGTTCTTTAAAATTTCGCCCTTTTGCAGATGCCCAAAAACAAGCTTTTCTACATCGGCAACGGCAACTTTGCCGTATAAAATTGGGTCTGCATTTTCGGCGCGAACCTCAACTAAAGGTTCGGCATAGCAAAGGCCTATGCAGCCAGTTTCAACAAGCTCTACTTTGTCGGCAATGCCCGCCTTTTGCAGCTGCTTTTTAAACTCGGCAATAATGTCGAGCGCGCCCGCCGCTCTTCCGCAGGTGGCTGCGCCCACCATAACCCTTGCCTTTTTGGGAGACGAAAATTCCTCCCAAGCCTTTTTGCTTTCGGCAACAATCTTATCGCTTAAAACTTTCATTATTTTAACTCTCCCAAAAGCTTTTCAAGCTGCGGCAAGGTTACCCTTGCGTAAACTTGGTTGTCTATAACAATGGCAGGGGCAAGCGCACACGCGCCCAAACACGCAACGCGCTCTATAGAAACAAGCCCGTCGGGTGTGGTTTCGCCCTCTTTTATGCCCAATCTTTGCTCTATTGCAGCCAATAGATTTGCCGAACCCTTAACGTGGCAGGCAGTGCCCCTGCAAACCTTAACAACGTGCTTGCCGGGTTTTACAAATTTAAATTGGGCGTAAAAACTCGCCACCGAATAAATGTCGCTTTTGGAGATTCCGAAATGCTTTGCAAGGCATTCTACGGCTTCGGACGAAATATACCCGTCTTTTTCCTGAACCATTTGCAATGCCGGAACCAGATATTCGCGCTTTTGTGCAAATTGCGCGCATACTAATTCAAGGGTTTTATCGTTCATAATCTGTTGTCTAACAATCTTTGTATGGTAAATACATTCCCAATACTTGGGTAAATTTTGCAATTTTGCAAGCAATAAAACCCGCCGTTGGCAAATTGCAGTAAAGCCATAAAAAACTTGAACTTTTGCTTTAATATAGAATATTGTTCGGGTTATGAGAATTTATTTAACCGCATTTTTATACCTTTTTGCAACTTTAACGCTTTCGGCCGAGAGCGTTAGCATTGGCGGCTCCGACTTGCTGGCAGCTTCGGTGCAAGCACCGTTGCAGGAAGTTGCAAAAACCGACAACATATCGCTAAAGATTGATATGATGGGGTCCATGTCGGCAATTAAAGAGCTTAAAAGCGACAAAATAGATATGGCGGTTGTTGCCGTAATACGCGGCACCGAAAGCTCGCTAGACGGCATAAAGCTTATTCCCCTTTGCTATCAGGGCGCGGTTGTGATTGTAAACCCCGTAAACTCGCTCAGGGAAATTTCAATGGAACAGCTAAAATCCATATTCTGCAAAAGCAGCAAACAAAAGGCCGACCAGTGGCAAAATATGGGCATAAAGAATATGCACTCTATACAAGCGGCAACAACGGGGCTGCACGACAACTTAGTTGTTGAACTTTTCAAAAACAAGGCGTTTGCCGGCTTTAACTTGGGCGAATGGGTAAATATTATCGACAACAAATCCGACCTTAAAAGGTTTGTCGAAAACAACAATTCCACAATAGCCATTGTAGGCAAACCTATGGAAGGCACAAAAACAATTCCCGTTTCTGCAACAAATGCCGACGGCGGCAAGTTGTATTCGGTTTTGCCCTCGTGCGAAAGCATGCACAATAACGACTACGTTATGAATTTGCCGTTTTACATTGCATTCAAACCAAAAAATGCAAAAAAAGTTAAGGCATTTGCCAAAGCATTGCTTAACGATAGCACTGCAAAAGAGATAGATAGGAACGGCTTTTACCCCGTGCCCGAAAATTTCCGAAAAAATTTCATTTTCGAGCTTGACACGATAAAATAAATATGCAGTATTGGGCGAATAATTTACTTCACCTGCGGGCATAGCTCAATTGGCTAGAGCGCGACCTTGCCAAGGTCGAGGTTGTGAGTTCGAGACTCATTGCCCGCTCCACTTTCAAAAAAAATGCGTTAAGTTTTCTTAACGCATTTTTTGTTTTTGCGCACAGCTTGTGAGCGCACAAGCAATCGGCGCTACAGTGCAGCACAAATTCAAAATACGGCTTGACCGCAAAGGCTGGCAATGTGTACTATCGGTCTTAATGGCTAGCTTCGAACAAAACCACTTTTGCCGCGCGCGTTATGAAATTTAGATTTAAGTCGTATGTAAACAACTGGAATTCGGTAAACCTCTTTCCTTTGGCAGAGCAGCTAAAGGGCTATAGTAAAGAGTCGTTTTTGTGCGATATGCGGTCGGGCTTTAATGTGGCGGTGCTGTCTTTCCCCGTAAATATGGCGTATGCGCTGGTAGCGGGGCTTCCGCTTTCGTACGGCATTTTCGGCGGCATTGCCGCCTCTATTATAGGGCTTATTTTCTGCAACTCGGTTTACCTTACTTTCGGGCCTAGCAACGCTTCGGCGGTTATGCTTTTAAGCGCGTTCGCGGCAGGCTCGCTTACAAGCGAAGCCGCAAAAGTGGCGGCGTTGCCAAACATTCTTTTAATGGTGGCGGCAATGATGGTTCTTATTAGCGTATTTAAGCTTACATTCGTAATTTCGTACATATCTAGAACGGTAATTATAGGCTATGTAACGGCATCGGCACTGCTTATTGTGGCAAACCAAATGGGCAATATGTTCGGCTTTTCCTACCCAGAAGGCTGCGACCCTATTACGCTTATAGACACTGTAAACGTAACCATTGCGTCGCTTGGCGGCACAAAGGCGTCTTCGGTGGCAATGCTTTTGCTTACAATATTTATTTTTGTACCCCTTAAACGCTATGCAAAAAAGCTGCCGGCCGAAGGAATTTCGCTTATATTAGTTGGCGTAATTTCGTATGTGGCAATAGAGTATTTTGGAGCTAAAATAGATTGCCTTAGCAAAATAAGCGTGTCGTCTTGGCAGCTTACAACGCCCGACTTTTCGGTTTTGGGAATTAAAGAATCGGCAAACTTTGCATTGGCTATAACAATATTGGTTGTTATCGAGGCCTTTTCGATAGGCAAGAGTTTGGCGGCACAACGCGCCGACAGGCTCGACACAAACCAGCAGATGTTCGCTTTGGGAATTTCGAACGCTGCCTGCGCGCTAAGCTCGTCTACGCTGGCGTCGGGCTCGATGACGCGATCGACTTTAGCTGTAAATAGCGGAGCAAAAACAACGGTGTTCAATTTGTTTACCGCAATTTTTACAATAATTGCAACGCTTTTGTTCGGCTCGGCAATTTCGTATGTGCCAAAGGCTACATTGGCCTTGGTTGTGGTATATACAAGCATAACTTTAATAAAACCTGCCGTAATAAAAGTTGCGCTAAAAAGCACGCATTCCGATGCCATTGTGTTTTTAATAACATTTCTTTCGGGCGTAATTTTTACTTTAGACATTTCAATATATGCGGGGATTATCGCCTCCATCTTGCTGTTCCTTAAAAAGGCAAGCGCGCCAGAGGTTGTTGAATATGCCATAGGCGACAACGGCGAGCTAGACCCAATAAAGCAGCACAACGACAGCAACACCCCCGAAATTTCAATAGTTCACGTCGAAGGCAACATGTTTTTCGGGGCTTCCGACGTTGTGCAAAACCAGCTTAGAAGAATTGCCGCCGACCCTAACCTTAAAATCCTCATAATAAAGCTGCGCAACGCAATCAATATAGACGCAACCAGCGTGCTTGACATAGAGGAGCTGGCAAGCCGAATGAAAGAATCTGGCCGCAGGCTTATTTTGTGCGAGGCCAGGCAAGACACAATGCGCGTGTTTAAAAATTCGGGCGGCCTGCAGCTTATTGGAGCCGAAAATATCTTTGAAAACGACGAGGATAACCCAACCCTTTCGGCGGCGCGCGCAATAAAATTTGCCCGAAACATTATAGGCGACAAAAATATTCGCCTTACAATTTACGCAAACAAAAAATTGTAAAATAAAAAACTTAAACACAAAAAAGATTATATGATAAGAAACACAAAAACAATATTCGCAGTATTTGCTGCACTTTGCCTTTCGGCTCAACTTTTTGCCCAGCTATATTTTGTAGGCAATTCCGACAAGAACCCGCTTGCATATAAATGCGGCGAAGAAATGGTTTTTAGCATATCGCTTTTCGACGGCGACAAAATTAAAACAGGGCAAAAACTTATATGGCATATTAGCGGCGACGACGGGCAAGCCCCGCAATCGGGCACGGCTATTTCGGGCGAAAAGCCGCTTGTGCTTACCGCAAAATGCAATAAGCCTGGCTTTGTAAGGGTTAGGGTTTTTGCGGTAGACGACAACGGCAAAAAAATAGACAGCAAGCTTATAAAGCAATGGGGAAATACAACAACTGTAGACTTTCAAGGCGGTGCCGGTGCCGAAATAGAAAAGATTGAAAATTCGGGCAAGGCCCCCGAAGATTTCGACGCATTTTGGCAGCGCCAACTTGCAGCCCAGTCAAAAATCGAACCGAAGCACACAATAAAAAAATTGCCCGAATTTTCGAAAGGCAACTTCGAAGCTTACCTGCTTAACATAGACTGCCTTGGCAAACCCGCAAAGGCGTTTATAACAATTCCAAAAAATGCAAAGCAAAAATCCTTGCCTTTAATTGCACTGTTTCACGGTTATGGCGTTAGCCGAATTAACCCCACGTTTAGCGAAAATGCAATAACGCTTTCTGTTTTGCGCCACTCGTACGACGCCTTAAAAGACGACGCCTATTACAAGGCAAAGGCAAACGGCGAGCTAAAAGGCTTTGGGCTTAGCGCAAGCGAAAATAAAAATCCCGAAAACTGCTATTTTAAATTTATGGTTATGCGCGACCTTAGGGCTTTGGAATATGCCAAGAAAAATATAGCCGAATGGAACGGCAAAGACCTAACGGTTAAAGGAGGCAGTATGGGCGGCTTTCAGGCACTGTTTGTCGCGGCGCTCGACAAAGACGTAAGCTTGTGCTGCGCCGACATTCCGTGGATGACCGACCTTTGGGCGTCCGACTGCGATTCTGCGCGCCAGCCTTGCGAATTTAAACCGCAATGGACGCCACAAATAAGGTATTTTGATGCTACTTTTGCAGCCAAAAGGATAAAATGCCCCGTGCAAATACGCGCTTGGCTAGGCGACTACACTTGCCCGCCCGCGGGGGTAATGGTGTTATACAACAATATTTCATCTGCGGCTTCAATCGACTTTGGGCAAAACGGCACCCATAGCGGCACGCGCACCAAACCCGAAAAATCAAAACACTTTTCGCTAAAAAAGAATTTTTAACGACAAAAAAAACAGGCGACACTAAACCGCCTGTTTTTTGTTGCTTACAACATTTGCGATGTATACGAGGTAGCTTAGTCTTTAAAATATTCGTCTGGATCAAAGTCGTCTATATAAAACTTTGCGCCGTACTTCATTAGCAATTTTTGCATTATAAGCAAGTTGTCAACCGAGTTTCCTTCCATTTCCTCAAAAGAAATATCAGTATTAACCATACTAAGTATGCTCGATTGTATATACCATGAATATGGCTCGTCTATAATGCTGCAGTTGTGATTTGGGTTGGCCCCGTTTTCCAACAAAAATTCCATAATTTCGTAAGCTTGGGGATAACACGTTTCAGTTATGGCATTAAAGCAGTCAACCCCGTAAAAATCTATGTCTGCTCCGTTATCTAGCAGCTCTTTCATAATTGAAATGCGCAAATCTACATCGCGTTTTATTTCTTCGGGTGGTTTAAGTTTATAGTCATCTTTATTGTATCTATAAAAATCGTCCACACAAGCCACAAGCGGAGTATCTCCGCCTTCGTCAAAACCATTTGGGTCTGCGCCGTTGGCCAATGCCTGTTTTACAGCACTTATGTTTAGCTGTTCGCAAGCTTTGTGCAAAGCCTTTGTAGCGCTGTCGTTTGGGTTATATACATTCATTTTGTTGTAGTGCACCAACGACAAAATTCTGGGCGAAATTTCCACAAAAAAATCTTTTATTTCGTCCCACGAATACGATTTTCTGACAGAGGAATAATTGTAACCCGACAAATCAGGCGAGTAGCCTGCCCAACAAGAAAGATCATCTTTATCCAAAATATATGTCACCTTTATTTGTTCGTTTCTGTCGCAAAAATCATCTTCCAACGTCTCGCTTTCGCGAATTGTCTGTTCGTATACAAAAATTTTTTTGGAATTGGCAACTTCTTTTAAAAGCTTCCAAAATCTGGCAATTCTTGCCGCCAAAGGGGAGTCGCTGCTTTGTTCAAATTCCACAAACCTAAACCCACAGCCTTCGTCTTTCCAGTAGGGTTTGCCAAAGCAAGAATCGTATATATCTTCTTTTGCAAAAACAAGCAATGCTTCCTGCCACACTTGGGTAGCGTAATAAAAACGCAATGTCATATGGCGTGTTTTTTCTATTCCGCAACTACACCACCCTTTTATTTGCGTAGTGTCTTTTAAAGCTACAGGGCAATAACCGCAGTCGTATGTAAGGCGAATTTCGTTTGCAAGCTTAAACTCTTCCACCGTAAAAAGTTCGTCAATACATTTTCTATTTCTATATTTCGATATACCCATTTTATTATACAAAAATTAATCAAGTACTATTTTATCAAAAAAAACTTAACCTTATGCAAAAAGCACCAGCCAACGGCATAGCATAGCAACATTGCTTTCTATCAACGCAGAACAAATTAAAGTTTGCAAAACTATTTTTGCATTAAGAAGAAATATCAATTCGAAACTACGCTTCTCCCATTTCAGCTTCGTATTGCTCTTCAAAATTTGGGTTGTGTCTATCCAATATTTCAGATTGATAACACCCGAGATGAAGCCAATCATATACGTCGAGTTTCTTCCAAGCGTTTAGTTGCGTGCACTTTGCTTCAAAAAGCGGTTGATCTGCGAGAAGTTCCGCCCAATTTTCGTCGTCAAAATCTTTCCATCCGTCATATTTGTCGCACCTGTCGGAAAGCTCGGGCTTAAATTGCAAAAGAGCTGTCCACGACATAGCGTCAAAATGTTTCCAAATCTTGTGCTCATCGAAAACCGATTCGTATTCGGGCGACTCTTCTATTAAAGCACATAATTTGGAAGACGACATATTTTTAAATCGCTTCATAATAACAAGAAAAACTTATCCGCGCCCCCACCGTGAATCGAACACGGATTTGGCGTTTAGGAACTAATAGAACATATGTAATTACGAGCAACTTGCGCGATTTTTTCGCAGCGGTAAGGCAATCCCTTACCATTTCGCATTTTTGACAGGAAAGGATTTTGCATGAAGAATAGATCACCTTCCTTTCCAAAAAAAGTTGCAGAGAAAAACCGCGAGCGCTGGGTCGTTTACTATTTCGACACAGAAAAGCAAAAACGATGGGCGCGCAGGTTTTCAACCGAAGCCGAAGCCCTCGAATTTTTCCGTGAGAAAAATGTTTACGACGAAAAGCTCGGCGTCGAAGCCGACAGGATTTCGCCAAACGACAGGCGCGAACTGGTCGAGGCAAAGATGCTGCTTTCCCCTTTGCGGGTGTCGCTTACAAACGCCGTCCTCACCTACGTGAAGCTTACGAATGATTTGCAGTCGCTCGGAATCAGCCTAAGCCAAGCCATAGAGGAGTACAAATCGCTCGCAAAGCTAAAGGAACGCTCCGCAAGGTTGGACTTCGCCATCGACAAATACTGCTATACGCTCTTGAAAAAGGAGCTGTCGAGCGAGTATGTCACAGGGGTCGAGCGCACTCTTGCCCGCTTCATGGGCGATTTCGGCAAGGAGAGAATAGTCTCGCTCATAACTGGCAGGGAAATCTTCCAATGGCTCATAAACCTCAAAAAGCGCGAATACGACGACAGCGACACGCTGACAGTTGACGGACGCCCCATGAAGGTTTTCAAGGAAACGCAGAAAGACTTGGGGATTTACTCGAGAAACGAATACAGGCGCACGCTCTATTCCTTCTTCAAATTTTGCAAGATGCAGGACTGGCTCGACGTCAACCCCGTTGAGAAAGTGGAAAGCTGGCGAGCAAGGGGCAGAACGCCCCAAATATTCACGCCCGACGAGGTGCGAAAAATTCTAAACTCCACGCCGCCGCAAAGCGAAATCCGCGCATTTACGGCCATCGCCGCCTTTACAGGAATACGCAACGCCGAGCTAAAAAGGCTGACTTGGGACAAAATAAGGCTCGACGACCGAGAAATCATACTCGACAGCGAAATAACAAAAACGGCATCGCGCAGAATCGTAAAGATTCCTGAAAACTTGGCGAAATGGCTCGAACCGTACGTCTGGGATCTCGGCACAAAGAAAAAGATCCTTACAAGGCGAAAAGTTCCAGTGCTAAAAAAGCTTCACGAGAGCCTCGGCAAAGGCAACTGGATAAAGAACGGACTGCGCCATTCAGCGGCGACATACTACCTTGCGCTGACAAAGAACGCATACCTAACCGCCGAGCAAATGGGACACGCCGTAGATGTCCTAAAACAGCACTACAACGGCCTTGCCCGCGAAAAAGACGCCATAAAATATTTTGATATTCTGCCAGAAGAATAACAGCGGGCATTCCAAATTCCGCACATGTGCGGAATATGAGAATATGTCGATTTGGGAAACGTGAATAATCGCTCCAAAACATACAAGTAACATACAAGTAACGTACAAGCTATGACAAGCTGCGAAATATTCTGGCAAGCTTTCGCTTTTCTTGCACTTTATTAAAGGCGTTGTTGATGTTTTCAGCATTCGCATCTCCTGAATTCGACTTGCCGTTATCCCTCGATTTAAGCTCTTTTAAAAACACATTCTGGATTCTTAGCGGCGCATAGGTTATTTTTCTGATGACTGTTTTCAAATCCTCTGTGGAAGTCTTTGCAAATATGCGCTTCATTTCTTCGGAATCTTCGCCAAAGGCTACAAGGGCTTGAACGTACATAAAGGCTTTCTTGTCGGCAATTCGGGACAATTTAAGCGGGATATGCCTAAATTCAACGATTCCCTGAAATGCGAAAGAATTGAACTCAAATTTTTTATTTGGCCCCGAGCTTGGGAATATGCGGTCGCCGTCTTTGCGCAACGAAAAATACGCAAACGTGTAAGACAGCGTCGGAAAAATCTTCCAAGAGAATCTTCGCGCTATGGCATTGGCAATGGATTGATGTTTTGGCCTATATCCATAGGGAAATTCTTTTGTGCAGATTCGCTTATAATATAGAGAATGCCCAAGGGCGTCGATTTTCTTTGCCAGAGTAAGACGCCTTAACGCCGTTCTGATTGTGTTTTGGTTTGCGATGTCCGCAAAATCTGTTGACGAAAACACCCTGCCGCTTTCCAAAAAACTGATTGTTCTAAGAATTTGTTCCTCTACTGTCCGCTTTATCATGAAACGAAAAATGTATAAAAAGCGTTTCAAGTCAAGCTGAACAATCCATTTATTTTTAATCCTATTACCATTTGATAATAGACCATTTAAGAAATTCTATTTGGCCGTTTTTCAATAGGATAAATAAATGATCTAAAAAAACGGAACACGCGGTAAATTTTGCGGAAAATGGAAGTTTATATCTTGGAATTCCCATTTGTATCACCAGTGAAACATTTCCCCCGACCAAGCAATTTTTGCCGAATATTTTTGCGCCATATAATCCAAAATCGACACACTTTTATTTTTGTGTCGTTTTTCCGCCTTCTTTGGGAAACCACTTTCCCAACTATTTTTTTCGCCTTCCAATTCGATTTTTTTCGCAATTTTGCGGCTATTAATTTTTGAAAAATTTGACACGCGGACATTCTGCATGGAAAAGAAAAAATCCGCAAAAACTCAAACATTAACGCAGCCTGACGCAAGCGACAGGCTTTTTACACGCGCAGAGGTGGCGGAGTATCTCAATATTGGCACAACCTTTATTGAGCAGCTCCGCAGACAGGGCAAACTGCCGAGCTACCGTCTTTCGGGCAAGTGCATTCGCTACAAGAAAAGCGATTGCGACGTCCTGCTTGACCACTGCTTTATAGTCCGCCCCGCCAAAAGCGCGAAGAAAGGAGAAATCTAATGAGAATTCGCACGATAAGCCAAATTTTAGCCGAAGAAAACGAATCCATTTTCGGTTTTGACGGCGTTATAATCGAGAAGGACTTTTTAAGCAAAGGGCAGACGTGGGTAATTTCGGGCGCGAGCGGAATCGGCAAAAGCGTTCTTGCAATGCAGCTTGCCGCAAGCCTCGCCCTTGGCGAAAAAACATTGGGGCTTGATATTGTCCGCCCCGCCAAGACCCTCTTGCTCCATTCCGAAAACCCGATTGCCGACGAGAAGATCTACTTAGACGATATCGTTTCGCAATTTGAACTCGATAAAAAGGCGGACTTTTGCGAAATTATGGAAAATAATTTCCGCTTCCGCTGCAAAACAGGCCGATATTATTCGGTGGACGAATTCATATCGAAACTGGACGCTTCTTTAAGCGCGGGCAAGTACGATGTGGTAATTGTGGATTCGCTGTCGTCGTTTGTGCATTGCAACTTTTCAGACCATGCGGCAGTTGCCGACCTCTTTTGCAAAATAAACGGGCTAAAATCGAAGCACAACTTTGCAATGGTCTTGATCCACCACTTCGACAAGCCGATGTTTTGGAGCAAAAGGATTCACCCCGCAAAATGGTGCATGGGCGGAAAGGCTATCGGTGTTTATGCAAACATAATGTCGGTGCTTGTGGGGACGAAAGAGGAGTCGGTTTTCTCGTTCAGGCATTACAAGCCGTTTGAGGATTCCGAAATTTCTCAGACGCTCATCGCACAATGCCAAAACGGCAACACAGCTTGGGGAGAGGTGGAAAATGTCTAGGTTCGTGGCACAAAAAACTCCGCAATTTTTTGCAACCATGGAGACGCTTTCGGAAGCCTACAAAGAGTTTTACGAAAGCGAATGCCCCATTGACGCCTTCCCGAAACCTATCCGCGACGTCGCAAGAACGTATTCCGTTGGCAGAAATCTGCCAATGGAGCTTCTTTGCTTCTGCGCCTGCGGAATTTTAAGCGGCGCTATGGGCAGAGTGTTCAAGGCGAAAAACGCAGTAAGCGGCGGATACACGCAAACAGGGAATATCTTTGTCCTAGGCGTGGGCGAAAGCTCCACTGGCAAAAGCGCAAGCATTCGCGCCCTTTTCTCCAATTTGGAAAGAAGGGTTTTGGACGAAATCTCCGAATACAAAAAGGAGCTTGAGAAATTCAAGAAAGCGAAGGCAAAGCTCATGCAGGACAAGCTTAACGGCGAGGACAAATTGGGCCTTGACGACGAAATTGCGGACACTCCCAAGCCCCCGAGAAACCCCGACTTCATCGTGAAAAATTCAACGTCGGAAGCCATGATAAAGGCGATGGAAGCAAGCGGCGGCGAAATTTTTTCGGTATGCGAGGAAGCCCGCGACAGCATCTACATTGTGGCGGGCAACTATCGCAAGCAAGGCGACGACACCGAAACGCTAAACAGCGGCTGGTGCGGCGAGCCCATAAAGCACAACCGAATTGTAAACGGGATTTCAAGCGTTCCCAATCCCTGCATTTCCCTGCTTTGGATGGTGCAAAACGACGTCATCGACAACATCGTTTCAAAGAACAAAGGCAGCTTTATCGGCAGCGGGTTTCTTGGAAGATTCCTCTACTGCAAAGGCGCTCCAAAGGCCATTCCAGACTCGAAAGAAATTATCCCGCTTGACGAAGCCGTAATTCTCAAATGGGAAAACCTTCTTGCTCAAACCTACCAAACCCGCAAGAAAGGCCTGCCAGTATGGTTTGACACCGACCAAGACGTCTTCGAGTATTTCTGGGACTTCGACGCATTCAACACGCATCTTATGAACGGCAAACTGCGCACGCAGGCTTCTTTGCTTGGCAAGGCAAGGGAAAACGCAATCAGGCTTGCGGTTATTTTCGCGCAGGCTGAAGGCGCGGACCGAATCACCGCCAACATCGCAAAACGCGCATGCAGGGTGGTGTCGTATTCAATCTGCGTTTCGGTGGTTTTGTTCTCAAGCGGAATGCTTCCAGAAATCGAAAACGACAGAGCAAAAATGGACGCTATGATTCGCCAAAACGACGGTTTCTATAAGAAGATTAGCTTTTTTGACCAATATTCCAGTTTGCGAACTGAAAGGGTGGAATTTATCGTGCATACGTTCCCCAATCTTTATGAAATCCTAAAAAAGGGTAAAGGGCGATACGTTGTCTTGAAAGATAGAATCTCCGAGGCTAAAAAGGCGCTTGGAATAGAAGTCGATGATGACGACGATATGCCGTTCTGAAAATAGGCAAATAGGAGAAATAGGTATTGACGCTAACCAACTCGGCAAATAGGTAAATAGGCAAAAAGATACTTATATACGCAAATATCGGGATTATGGTTGACTTTCAAGCCAAGCTATGGTCTCATATTTCCTTTATCCCGCCCCTGTAGTTCAACGGATAGAACGAGCGTTTCCTAAACGCCAAATCCGTGTTCGATTCACGGTGGGGGCGCGGATAAGTTTTTCTTGCTTAGTATATTGCCGTTTTGCTTTCATTCTTATGGAAATCGGAAAAGTTTTGTAAGTCGTTAATAATATACCGAAAATTCGGTAAAATTCTTACCAAACCCTTCCCATTTTTGCCTTGCGAAATACTCGCAAAAACGCCCTCATCAATTTTAAGAGTATGCACTATTTACCTATTTCTCCTATTTGCCTGCGGTGAACTATAAACGGACATAGCGATACGGGGGGCTAAAAGGAATCTATTAACCCCAACAAAACAGCAGGGGCGTTCGGCAGACCGCTTTCTTCTTACGACAGGCATTTTTCAAATGTCCCATACTTTTTGAATCGAGACGCTCGAGAATCCAGTAATATGGCGAATTTCGGGCGTTTTTTATATCGGGAAATCGTTGGGACATTCGCGGAAAACGTGAATTACGCCTTAAAAAGTTCCTATGTATTGATTCTGTTAGAATCGGCACCAAGTATTTCAGATAATTTGGCCGATGAAAATAGTAAGGAACTATCCGCTGAACATATTGCCGAAAAGCTTAAAGACTCCAGCTACTTTATAATCGCGGAATAACCAGCAGGCTGAATCTTTTAGTAGTCTCTGGGAAAAGTAGCGTAGTTGCGCTTCTGTCCCACTCGGCGATAATCCAGATTTTCAATCCGTCTGGAAGCTTGTATTCCGACAAAATTCTCAAGCCTTCTTTTACGGCATTATCATTGCTTCCCCAGCCATTTACAGATTGGGAATTCCTACATTGGCAGTTAAAAAGTGCTACTTATGCAAAATATGTCAAGTTGCTGAATTTTCCTCAAAATTCTCGACTTGCTCCATAACTTTGCTGAATACTTCCGGACTATATTGCGGTGGATATCCGCTTTGGACTAAACAAATTTTGATTTCAAGTTTTAGTTGGTTGCGGACATTCTGGTTATTAAGCCAATCCGCGAATGAAGATTTTGTGTCGATTATTTCCTTAATTTTTTTAGCCAGTATTTTGCATTTATCGTTAATAATGACACCGCCTAAATTTTTATCTGTTCCGTACTCAAAATTATACTGGTCGCGCAATGCGATTAAAATGTCGTAAAAAGCTTTTTCTTCAAAAGTTAAGCCTATCTTTCTAAAACTTTCTCTACTCTCTTTCATTTGTGAGAGAATGTCTAAAGCTTGTTTTGTAGCACTTTGGAGGATGTCTTCCGACGCGCGTTCTTGGGCTTCGCCCGCTTCTTCAATATCAAGATGTTTTCTCCTTTCGTGATATTCCTTAATTGTTTTTTCCAACATTTCTTGATATTTCTTGGCGGCAACCTGATTTACTTTTCCGTACTCTTTAATCTCCTTGCGCAGCATTTTAACCAGAAGCTCTAATTTTGTCGCCGGCATTTTAACGTCAGACAGCTTTTCAAAATATTCGGGAGAGAAGATATCTTCCTCTTCGCCGCCCGCAAGAATACTTTCCACTTGATTGTATTTTAAGGCTTCTTCCACCATTTTTGAAACTGTGCGGTTCATTGTATCGGCATCAACTTCGCTTGTTCCGTTCATTTTGCGGACAAAACCCGCTATTGCCATAAAACACTGTGCCAGCGCGGATTCCTCTTCTCCAAGATTTCCCGAAGGCTGGCAAACGTCATAAGCGGCTCTCATTCTTTTTACGGTTTTTAAGAAATAAGTTTTAAATGAAACATTCCGAGCCATATCGCCATCGGACAAGCGCAAACTCTGCGTGGACAAAAACACATATTCGGCAGCTTTTGCGAGCAATTTGTAGCGTTCAATCGGATCGCAATTAGGATCTAAAAACGGCGTCAAATCATAATTAACAAATAGTTTTTTTAGTATTTCAAGCTCTTCCCTGAAAATTTGCGTCGCTTGTTCCACATCGTCTGATGTCGGAGCAACAGAAGTATTGCCGCCATAGACCTTCATAGCTTCCCGCATATTATCGCGAATGCCTATATAGTCTATAATCATGCCATATTCTTTACCCGGATATTTTCTGTTAACTCTGCTTATCGTTTGTATTAACAGATGCTTTTTTAGAGGTTTATCGTTATATAAATATGTTAGAGAAGGCACATCGAAACCGGTAATCCACATATCAACCACAATAACAATGCGAAAATTCGATTTTTCCTGTTTGAAAGCCGCATCCAATTCTTCCGAACGCTTGTCATTGCGAACGCCGCCAAGATAGTTGTACATTTCAGCCTCATCATTGCTTCCCACGCTTGATACCATTGCGATAAACGGCATCGGCTTTAATTCCTTAAGCTCATCTTCCGTTACGAAAATACCATCAGGCGATTTCTTTTCTTCGAACCATTCCGGATATTTAGCCCTGAACTCTTTTAATAAGGCATAGGCAATTTTTCTGTTTGAGCAAACGACCATTGCTTTTTGGATCCTGTCGGGATCGTTTGCGCAAGAGGAAAGATAATGGTCGTGAATATCTACGGCAAGCCGTTCCAAGCGCAAAGGTTCGCCCAGAATAAGCTCCATAGAGCTCATTGCTTTTTTGCTTGCCTCTACATCTTCAAGAGTTGCTCCGTCGTCGGCGCATTTTTTGTAATAGGCTTCAATCTCCTGTATTTTTTTATTATCAAGCAAGATTTTTGCTATCCTTGGATGATACTTTATCGAAACCGTCAAACCGTCCGCAACAGCCTGGTCCATTGTATAACGGTCAATTTCATTGCCGAAAGTTTGATAAGTTTCCGCGATGGGCGTCCCCGTAAAACCAACAAAAGTAGCCCGAGGGAAGGCTTCTTTTAAGACCTTTGCGTAAGGCTTAGAAACCATTGCCTTCATATTCTCGTCAGCGTCTTTGCTGAACTGAATCTTCTTTGAATGCTCGATTTGGCTTCGATGGGCTTCGTCTGAAAAGCATATAATATTACGCCTATCGTTTATAAGCCCAATTTTATCATCCTTTCGGTCGCAGAATTTTTGGATGGTGCAGATATAGAAACCGCCGCTTTGCCTTGCGGCGAGCTCTTGTCTTAAATGGGCTCTATTTTTTACAATGGATACTTCGCCAAGATTCAAAAATTCCTTACTTTTTGTAAAGAGCTTTGCGCCTTGTTTTTGCAGGTCGTCTCTGTCTACGATTAGAATAATTGTCGGAGAGCCTATTTCGGGAATATCGGTACACCGAAGGGCGAGTTGGCGTGCCAAGAATGCCATTGTGTAGGTTTTGCCACAACCTGTCGCGCCAAAGTACGTTCCGCCTTTGCCGCTTTTTTCTACAACTGATTTTACGATGCTCTGCTTTAAAAGTTTTGCCGCGAAAAATTGCGGATAGCGGCATACAATTTCCCTCTCGTCGCTGTCGTAAATGGCATCTTGGAAATAAATGTAATCTCTGAAAATTTCAAGGAAACGTGAAGGCGCATAGACTCCTTTTATCATCGTTTCAGTCTCTTCAAACGGAAGCGTAGAAACATTATCTCCGTCGTTTACGCGTCTCCAAGCGTAAAAATGCTCATAAGGCGTGCGAACAGTTCCCAGCCTCGTTTTTACACCGTCAGAGATGCAAGCCAACGGGCAGTAATGCAAAAGATGCGGAATGTCTCGCCAGTAGCGTATGTTGATTTGCTCCCAAGCATCAAATATAGTTGCGTTTGCGTCCGCAGGATTTTTCAGCTCAATTACGCATAGCGGCATACCGTTTACGAACAAAAGAATGTCCGGCCTACGGGTTTCTTTCTGCCCATTGTTTGTGTATTCTACAACAAACTGATTTACTACGCGGAAGATGTTGTTGGCAGGACTTTCAAAATCGATTAACGGAATCATTCTTGCCAGTCCGTTTTGGGGAGTGAATTGAATTCCGTTTACCATCCAGCCATAGACTTTGTGCAAGGTTGAAAAATCGCTTTCGCTGCCGATCAAACGAAGATTATCGAAGATTCTATTGATTTCATCTTCGGTTAAATCGGGATTTGTCTTGGCTATGAATTTTTTGAAATCATCAGAGATTAACACATCTCTTTTTGTTGTACGCGCTATTTTATTGCCCGAAGAATAGATCCAGTCAGCCGACTCTAAGAACGCAATAAAGGCATACTCATATTCCGATTCGCAGTAATGTCTATTGAATTCTTTTAGCTTAGCCATGAATTATCCAGCCTTCCTTGCTTCTTCGATTGAACCTTTTATTAGTATCGGGCAGATATTTTTTATCTGGACTTTTAACTTTTCGTTGATCGCTTTGCGATTTTTGTACACGTTAAAGATATTTACTATATCGCTTTGTATATCTATTGTTGGTAATGGAATTTTTACCTCTTTCATTAAATTAAAGTCAAAAGTATCTCTTACCGAACCAGCAGCATAATACCATGTTTGTCTTTGAAATTCAGTTCTCTCAAACCATAACATCAAATATTCTGGTAATATTTTTTCTAAAGAAGTTATCTTAAATACAGAATACATAGGGGAAACAATACAAGGTGACTCATTAGGATAAAGTGCAATTGAACCTATATTTATTCGAGATGGATTATATACAAATGTCCCTTTTCGCACGATCGTGTATTTTCTAATGTCAACTCCCTGCATATTTGCACGAGTATCTATAAAAGTACATGTAGATTCAACACCTTGTACATCAGTGTATTTTTTGTTTGTATTTGGTTCGCTTACTTCTTCAAGATATTTTCCAATAGTCTCGCACGGCATTTTACGCCTTAACTCTTCAATATAGGCATCGCAAACAAGCTTCAAATCGTCCAAACCACGTTCGTAACTTTTTTGATTCGCAAGCATTGCATTATAAACATCAACATACTTCTGCTGAATTGGAAGCGGTGGAAGATCGATTTCAATATCGCACATATCTTCCCAACTAAAAGTTTCTCTCGCAGATCCCCAAGAATTAAAACGCGAATAACGGTCAAATTCTGGCCGATTAAAATACATAAATAGAAAATCAGATAAGAGGAGTTCTTTGTCTTTTACATGGAATACAACATAAGATGAGGATACTATATATGTTTTATTTGTTGTATTATGTGCTAAAGTGATTTTTTCTCCGTTGCGAGATGTAACAGTAACGAAAGCAAAGTCATCAGGTCTTACCAAGAGATATGGGGTTAGAGACACATCTGTCATATCAGCTTTTGTTTCAATGAATTTTTTTTGGATGGAGATTCCTTTTACATCATTGATGCTATACTGCAAATCCTCATTCTTTGATTCGCATAATTCAATCAAGTCCCCAAGTTTGAGCCTACTCAATGCCATAGCCTATACCCTTAAATGCGTCTTCCAGCATTTGCTGGGATTTCTTTTCTTGCTTTAGGATTTCACGCATTTCAGCTTGAATGCGCGACATTTCCTTTTTGTAGTCGATGTCTAAGTCGTGGTCGATGAATTCGATATATTTACTTGGAGTTAACGCCCAGCCTTTTTGCTCTATTTCCGTTTTATTCACGCTGCGATAGAGTTCAGGAACTTCATACTTTGTTCCGTTGGTTCCTTCGCTTTGCCAAGTATGGTAAATTTTAGACGCTTTTTCAATTTGCGCTGCTATCAAGCGAACTTTCTTCTTGTTTTCACCTTTAACGGGATTTTCCGTCCACTGGCGTAAATCCATAAATAATATTTCATGTTCGCGGTTGCGCAGTTTACGTCCGTGGTATTTGCCGCCTTTTTTATTCTGATTCAAAATCCAAAGCGTAACGCTGATATCTGTAGTGATAAACAATTCTCTCGGCAGAACAACGATTGCCTCAACTTTGTCTTTTTGAATTAGCTTTTGGCGAATTCCCAAGGTATCGCTATCGTTCAACGCGCCATTTGCAAGTAAAAATCCGGCAACCCCATCAGAAGGTTTTAAGTGGGAAAGTATATGTAAAATCCAAGCATAATTTGCATTGCTTTCCGGCGGCACAGCATAATCAGCCCAACGCGCATCATTTTTTAAGTTATCGTTATACCACCCCTTGAGATTGAATGGCGGATTCGCCATTATGTAATCAAAATAAAGCCCCTTATGCAGATCGTGGGTAAATGAAGAGTCGTTTGTTTCTCCAAGATCGTGGCTAAGCCCGCGAAGCGCAAGGTTCATTTTTGCAAGACGATAAGTGGCGGCATCTTTTTCCTGACCATATATGTTGATTCGATTGATGTCGCCTTGCCTCGATTTGACAAGTTCTGCGCTCTGAATAAACATACCGCCCGAACCGCAAGCAGGGTCATATAATGTGCCTTCATAAGGTTCTATCATGGATGCGATGAGCTGCACAACATCGTGGGGAGTATAAAATTCGCCTTCTTCCTTTGTGGCATTTACTGCAAACTCTTTAAGAAAATATTCGTATACGCGCCCAATAAGGTCTTTTTCCTCTCCAAAAGCTTTGTGGCTAATTTTGTTAACCTCGTCTACAAGCTTCTTTATGTCATTAGGAGCAAGATTGCGCGTTGTAAAAGTACCCTCTACGAAACAGCCTTTCAATTGTTTTGAATCTGTCGCAATGCTGTGAAGAGCAGTGTCAAGCGCAACATTAAGATTGGGCGCAGGTGTGTTTATAATGGTTGCCCAACGCGCTTCAACCGCCAAATTATATGTTCCGTCCGCAAAACTTGGATCGTCAAAAAATGCGGCTTTGTTGTTTTCATCATCAGGGTCAATGCCTTGTTCGATTAATGTTTGGCGGAGTTTCTCAATGCCGTCTTCAAATTTTTCGCCTATAAAACGCAGGAATACGAGCGTTAGCATCATATCGCGTTTTTCAAAAAACGATCCGGAATTGCGCGCCGCCCGCAAAATATCTCTGCAATTAAACAGAATATTATCAATATTCAAAGCCTTTTCGGAAGTCTTTTTTGCCATATTTCCTATTCTAATAAGTCTACCCATAGACTTTAAACCATTTCATAAAACTTTCAAGCCCTCTTTGCCACTAAATAAATTGCGGATTCTGTCTCACTGCTCCAATAAAACTGGATTTTCAGGCGAAAAAGAGATTTCTCCTTTTATAACATCAGAAATATGCTTTGAGGTAATTTCATACTCTATCTTCTTTGGTTGATTTTTTAGAATTAAAACGGAAGGGAATGCCATTTTTGTATTATGCTTTAGATATGGTATGTGAAATTTTAAAATATCGTTCCCCCTTTTTTGTATATTTCATAACATAAAACATTTTCCAAATGGTCTCTATAGCTACGTTTTCTATTTTCGTATCTTTCACTTTCGGAAAGTTGGGGGAAAGGATATTTAATATCCGGATCAAGATAAGCATGCATAATAGAATGAGCACTATATTTACAAATAGAGTCGGTCGCATCTATCCCATATATAGATTCTATGAATTGAGATTCTAATATATCTTCTATTATATGTTGTCCTGGGCAGGGGATGTCTTGATGTCCCAATATACAACCTTTTTCAAAAATCAACTTGACATCTATGTCTTCATCAAAACTCGCTCCGATATTTGCAATTACCAATGATACAAATCTTTGATTCTCTATTTGAGAAAAATATGTATAATATTCGTTATATTTTAGAATGCCAGAATATAAGTTTATTATGGCCTCATAACGTTCTTGTTCCGCATCTGTCCCTTCAAGCGAATTATTATTGTAATATGGCGAAAAAGGCAATTTTGATGTTTGTTGTTTTAAATCGCCCAAATTCCAAAATTGTTCAGGGATTTCTAAAGAGTTATGATGACAAAATGTTAAAATGGTATCCTTCTTTGATTTAGATATCGACACATCTGATCTTGTTGGCAAAAATGAATTTTGAATTTTTAAAATTCCTGCAATATCATTAACTTCTTTTTTTGCTGGCACACGTTGAGGTAAATAATCCTTATTTAATTTCTTTATTTGAGTGCAAATACTTTGATGTTTTTCTTTTATTAACTCCCAATCCAATAATTTGATATTTTGAATAGATGCCGTATTTCTCTTTTCGGAATAATAATCTTGTATTTGCAATACGGGAGCTGCCACTCCTGCATTTTTCTGGTTTTTACCCATTATTATTGGCAAGAAATACATCGTCAAATGATTAGTGAATTGCGTTCTAAAATCGTCCTTATTTTTTACTTCACAATATATTCCCCTGTCCTTATATTTCTCTTTGAATTCTTTTATCTTGTTATATTGTTTTTGGTCCAATTCGGAAGGATTAATAGGCTCATTCACAAAATAAAGGAAAATCTGTTTCTTTGCAGATAACATTTCTTCAATTTCTTCTTCAGTACCTGAGCCATATTTATCCGTAGGAGTCCCAAATTTTGTCCAAAAAATTGCAATGGCCGCATCGCAACCACGCACAATTTGTTTGTTTAATAACTCTTGTGGTTTATCTCCTGACTCAGGGAAACTATCCGTTGACCAATGCTTTGCTTCAATTTTAGCATTATTTATATCTCCTAATGTACGATTAAATCCGTCTACACACTCGTTTACAATGTTCACATAATCAGAGACATCTCCCGGACAAGATATTAGTAAATCATAAACAGTAATCCCTATTCTTGGCATATTAGCATCTTTTTTTAATCATTTTAAAGCGTCTTAGTGTAATATATGTTAGCATCTTTATTATGCCCAGTTCAAGACATCTTTTCTTATAACTGCTCTTTTTATAAAAATAGCATAAAATAATTATTAAACCTATAATATATCAAGAAGAGTCTTAGTGGGTATAGCTTGTTACACGATAGAAAAGTCGTCACTATGAATAAAAATGTTTATGGGATTTTGTTGTAAAAAAGAGGTTTTGAAAATTTCTACTATTCCATATTCTTTTTAATTACTTTGACTTTTTCACATAAATTTACATATACTTTGGGACAATGAATAGAAAAAACAGATGCATGCGAATGTAACTATCTTCTATTTTTTAATTAAAATCTAAATATGATGCATCAATTCTTTATAATTTTTGCGACAAAACACTCCATGAGCGGAGACGCGATGTTCATTCTTTTTGTTTTAATAGGAGGCTTTGTATTTATTGCGCATGTATATTTTTCTACACTTTCGCAAGAAAAAATAAATCTGCGCGCACAAGAATTATTTGATTTGAAATGCAAGGAAATAGAAGAAACAAAGAACAAACTCCTTGCGGAAAAAATAGAATACACCGAAGAATTAAAAAGAATATCCGAAGAGTTCAATGTGCTAAAATTAGATTATAAGGCCCTGCAAAAAGAAAACGAAGACCTACGGCGAAATATCCAACTTTATGAAAATAAAGACCCATCATATGAAAAGGTTGCAGAATATTTAAAAAAGAATGAAGGAGACAACTCAGTTCTTTTCATTACAGGCAATGCCGGAAGCGGTAAATCGTACATTATAGAGCATCTGTCTTTAAGATTGAAAGGATGCGTACTTTTAGCTCCAACGGGTGTTTCTGCAAGTATTATACACGGAGCAACCATACATAGTTTCTTTAAATTGCCGCCGAAGTTATTAGACAAGGCAGATATAAAAAATTCCATAGAAAAAGCAAAAGATAAAATAAATATAACAAAATACCTTCTTATAGATGAAATTTCTATGGTTAGTGCCTATATGATGGACTGTATAGACGAGATTTTGCGAAAAGCGAAAAATTCAAACAAGGCTTTTGGAGGAATAAAATTAGTCGTAGCTGGTGATTTATATCAACTACCTCCTGTCATAACAAAAGAATACGGGAAAATACTTAACCTAAAAGGGAAGAAAAACGAAGGAGAGTATGATTATTTTTTTAAGGCAGATGTATTTAGAAATATGAAAATAGAAATGTTGTTCTTAGAAGACCAACATAGAGCCGACAAAGAATTTTGTTCTCTTTTAGATAACATTCGCGATAGGAACAATTTGACGCAAACTCTAAAATTTTTTAATGACAGAGTATCCGCCCAAGCTCCAAAAAATGCATTAAAACTCATGCATAGAAATAAAGATGTAGATGCGGTAAATCAGGATGCGTTAAGTAATTTAAAAAGCAAGGAATATAATTTTCATGCCTATCGAATAACAAGCCTCAACGGAAAAATCAAATGCCAGCAAGGCGATCCTGTTTTTAAAGATATTTTGTTTTCCCAGTGTTTAACATTAAAAAGAGATGCGTTGGTGATGTTTGTAATAAATATGTCTGACGGAATATACAACGGGACAATGGGAATTGTAAGAGATATAAAAGAAAATGGAGATGCCGATTGTTATGTAGATGTGGAAATGCTAAGTACAAAAAAAACAGAAAGAGTTACACCTTACAAATGGGATTTATACGAATACGAAGTAAAAAAGGATGAAGAAGGGAAGAATATACTAAAATCTAAGATAAAGGATACGATATACCAAATCCCTTTGGAGCTTGCATTTGCGACAACTGTACATAAGGCACAAGGCAAGACGATAGACAAAGTTTATTACGATGGAGCCAATCCGTTTGCCAGTGGACAAACATATGTAGGATTGAGCAGAACAAAAAGATTGGAAGACTTAACACTCAAATACGCAATAAAAGATATAGATATAATTTTTGATGAATCTATAAAATATTTTTACAAGACGACAGAAAGAATAAAATTATAAATGATAAAATGTTTTGATAATAACACACTAAATAAAGATAAAATATGAGTATTGATATAATAAATGGATTAAAATTCTGTGGAGATTCCATCACAAGATCATCAAGAGAAGTTAATGAAAAGATAGAATTTCACGCAAAAATAATAAATGAATCTTCTGAAACATTGTCTAAAAACTTAGAAAAACTAACACAATAGAAAAACAAACGAAAGCATCAAACATAAGTTCAAGAATAATTATATTTTTAACAGCTATTATGGCTATCGCTACATTCCTATCTGCATATTCAAATTTTACACGTTAATTCAAATTTCGTAAAAACGTAGTAATTGTAATATTTTCGTAATTTATCTACAATATCGACAACATTAAGGAGGAAAAATTCTATACGAGAAATATTGTCTAAAAATAATAAATAAAAATGTTGCGTATTTTTGCCTGGTGTGGTAGTATAGATGCCATAGGGACAAAGGTATGATGATAAGCAAGACAAAGATATCAACTGACGGGTTTGAGAAATTCAAGATTACTCCTGAAATGGCGGAGATTTTCGAACTGCCGATGAAGGCGGTCGGGATTTGGGTTATCGTTCAGAGAAACGATTTTTACTATCGCTTGCGGAAGGTTCGTCTGGACGGATATTTTGCTTCCGACAAATACAACAATCATCAGAAGATTTCCTGCAAAATTTGGGTTCAGATGTTTGGAGGTGAGCGTTGTGCCAAGTTTGAATTTTCAAAACTTTCCGTTCGCAAGCGCAGATGGGTGATGTCTTTAATTGACGAGTTTTTGAAGATTCCAGCGCTGCAAAAGGTAGTAGAAAATTTAGGGCATGATGAGGTTATATTACGCATTCTTGACGACACTTCGGCTAATCGCGAAGGTGGCAAATTATACAGTTCCATTGAAAGTGCATTAAGCTATTGGAAGCGTAATTATGGGAGGAATGCGGAATGAACATTCGCCTAAAATACTGTCAAAATAAATGGTCAGAATTTGGTAAGGATTTTTCTGTAAAATTACGCAAAAATACGGTGTTTTTGATAGTGTTTAATGCCTTAAAAATACGCAAGAATACGCAAGAATTTTTACGCTTCAGGTCTTGCAACTTGCTAAAACCAAATAAAATACAAAACGAAAGAAAAAAATAAATATGGATAGAATATATTCAAAATTAGGAAACGCCCGTTCTATCCGTTGAACTACAGGGGCCGGATAAAGCTGTAATGAGACCATAGCTTAGCTATAAAGTCAATCATAATTAGAATATTGGCATATATTAGTGATTTTTGTCTAGTTATATATTTCTTAAACCACACTATGGCAGACAAACAACCCCCAATAAAGCAGCACATTTTCGGGCATTTATACAATAAGATATTATTGGGAAACGACTCATGTTTTGCTCACACAAGATTTATATCAAGTTTTAAGCTAGTAAGTTAATGATTATAGAATTTTCCACGCTTCAAATGGAAAACAAGAGTAATACGATATTTTAGATAAAATGCGTAAAAACTCGTTTAAATAGGCCTCATCTAGATTTGTTTCTACTTCTTCCATTCTAGTTCCGTAAATAGGACTTGATGAATTCTGATTTTTTGCCTATTTTAAGACTGGATTGTAAAAATAATATGGACGACATAAATACAGCTAATGTAGGTTTTGAAAAGGAAATCTGGAGCGCGGCCGACAAGCTTCGCGGCAATATGGACGCTTCGGAATACAAAAATATTGTTTTGGGGCTGATTTTTCTAAAATACATTTCGGACAAATTTGAAGAAAAATATAACGAACTAAAAAACGAAGGCGAAGGCTTTGAAGAAGACAGAGATGCCTACGATGCCGAAGGAATCTTCTTTGTACCCCAGCAGGCGCGTTGGGAAGCTATTTCGTATGCAGCCCATACCTCCGAAATTGGGAAGGTTATCGATAAGGCGATGGAACTAATCGAAAAGGAAAATCCGCGCCTAAAAAATATTCTTCCAAAGGGATTTGCTCGCCCAGAACTTGACAAACGCAGGCTTGGCGAAGTTATAGACCTCTTTACCAATGTTAAAATGAGTGTCCATGGTGATTCCCGCGATATTTTGGGGCGTGCCTACGAATATTGTTTGGCTCAGTTTGCCGAAAACGAGGGAAAAAAGGCAGGGGAATTCTATACACCTCCGTGCGTGGTGAAAACGATTGTCGAAATCTTAAAACCGCTAAGCAGCGCAAGGCGCGGAACTCGCGGTATTAGGGTTTACGACCCTGCTTGCGGTTCTGGCGGAATGTTTGTTCAGTCTGCAAGGTTTGTTGAAGACCACAAAGGAAACATAAATAATATTTCGGTTTTCGGTCAGGAATCGAACCCGACTACTTGGAAGATGGCGCAGATGAATTTGGCAATTCGCGGCATAGAGGCAAACCTCGGCGATTATAACGCAGACACCTTCATGAACGACCGTTTCCCGACCGAAAAATTCGACTACATTATGGCGAATCCGCCGTTTAATATGTCGGATTGGGGCGGAGATAAGTTGAAAAACGACAAACGCTGGTGTTTTGGCATTCCGCCAGAAGGCAACGCAAACTTTGCATGGCTACAGCATATGATTTTTCATATGGAGCCGTCTTTCGGGAAAATCGGAATGGTTCTTGCAAACGGTTCGCTTTCTTCCCAAACAAGCGGCGAAGGCGAAATCAGAAAGAATATAATAGAGGCAGATCTCGTTTCTTGTATAATTGCAATGCCGCCCCAACTGTTCTATACAACGCAAATTCCCGTTTCGCTTTGGTTTTTAAGCAAGAATAAGAATCAAAAAGGCAAAACCTTGTTCATAGACGCCCGAAACATGGGAACAATGAAATCGCGTAAATTGCGAGAGCTGACCGATGCCGACATAACAAAACTTGGCGATACCTACGACAAATACGAAAACGGAACACTCGAAAATAAAAAAGGCTTTTGTGCAGTAGTCTCCACCGAAGAAATCGCCAAGCAAGGCTATATACTCACCCCTGGTCGATATGTTGGCATAGAAGAAAAAGAAGACGACGGCGAACCTTTCGACGACAAAATGAAACGCCTGACATCTGAACTTTCCGACCTCTTCGAACAATCACACACCCTCGAAGCAGAAATCCGCAAGCAACTGAAAGGTATTGGATATGAATTGTAAAAAAATCTCTATTTCTGAATGTATTGAGATTATTGGAGGGGGAACCCCAAAAACCTCAAAAAAAGAGTATTGGGGCGGTGAAATTCCGTGGTTGTCTGTTGTAGATTTCAATAACGATAACCGTTACGTTTCAAAAACAGAAAAAACAATAACCCAAGAGGGATTAAATAATTGTAGTTCTCGTTTGTTAGGAGAAAATGATATCATTTTGTCGGCACGTGGAACTGTTGGAGCTTTGGCTCAATTATCCAAACCGATGGCTTTCAACCAATCTTGTTATGGCATAAGAGCGAATGAGTTGGCAATTAATGACTATATCTATTACTTGCTAAAGCATTCTGTTTCTATACTAAAGAAAAACTCTTATGGATCTGTGTTTGACACAATCACAAGAGAGACATTTTCAAGGATAGAAGTTCTTTTACCAGATCTGAAAACACAGAAGAAAATTTCTGCGGTTTTAGGCTCGCTAGACAACAAGATTGAACTTAATGAGAAGATAAATCAAAATTTAGAAGCTCAAGCACAGGCTATTTTCAAATCTTGGTTTGTTGATTTTGATCCGTTCGACGGCAAAATGCCTGCAGATTGGAAGGCATATAAACTTGGAGAATTTCTACCCGTAATAACTGGGAAAAAGAATGCAAATGTTTCATCTTCAAAAGGGAAATATCCTTTTTTCAGTTGCGCACAAGATACGGCATGGACTGATGAATTTTCATTTGATGCAAATGCAATACTTGTTGCAGGCAACGGGGATTTCAATGTGAAGTTCTACAGTGGAAAATTTGAAGCGTATCAAAGAACATACGTTCTTGTCCCACACGATCCTACTTTTACAAATTGGTTGTATTATGTGGTTAAATACAATTTGGAGAAGATAACTTCTGGTGCAAGAGGTTCTGTAATAAAATTCATTACAAAAGGAAATCTGGAAGATTTTTCATTTTTTGCACCACGAAATTTAGATAAATTTACACCTATCGACTTTTTTAACTCTGCAAACAATAAAATAGCAGAAAACAAACTAGAGATTTTGAAATTGTCGCAGCTTCGCGATACGCTGCTTCCGAAGCTGATGTCGGGTGAGATTGATGTTTTGAAAATCGAATTATAAGTTATTGTTTAGCCAATATTGTCATCTTAAGGAAATAATAGGAGTATATTATGCCAGGCAATCATTTAAATTGTATAGAAAAGGACTTGAAGAAGTTATGGAATTCTAATTCTGATATTCCATTCTTGACAGGAATTTCAATTAATGATGGAGCTCCGATAAGAGGATTAAAAAATTGTAACGTCGAATTTAGGTATCCAATAACTGTCTTTTGTGGGAAAAATGGATCAGGTAAAACCACATTTTTACAATTAGCAGCATTGGCCTTTCACAATAAAGATAAAAAATATAGAAAAGTTTTTTCCGATTTTTTTAAGAAAACAAGATATGATCAATCAAACGAAGGAATAGATTTAACTTGGTTCTATAAAGGAAAAATTCCAACTAAGAATATTTCCGTTCACAAAGGTCCCAAAAAATGGATGCATTATGATAGGCGTCCGAATAAAAAAGTCATTTTATTGCCAGTTTCAAGGACACTACCTGCCAATGAAAAGAGATACAATCAAGCGGATCTATTACAAGACAAAGATTTTGTTAAGTTAAATGATGAATATTTGGGATATGCGACAAGAATAATGAAACGTGTATATTCCGAGGTTGATAATTATCAAGATGTCTTCTCGAAATGTAAGATAGGGGATTGCCAATATTCTTGTTACAATATGGGGATCGGAGAAAGAATTATTTGTTATCTCTTGTCTATATTGCAAGACGCGGAACAGCAATCTCTTATTGTTATAGATGAAATTGAAATGGGATTACATCCTGAAGCTTTGTCAATTTTGGCAGAAATAATTCAGACCATAGCAAATAAAAAACAATTGCAAATTTTTATTACATCTCATTCTCGCGATTTTTTGGATGCTCTCCCCAGAGAGGCAAGGATTGTTATTGAACGGACTGGGGATAACATAACATTGATAAATAATCCAACGACTAATTATGCGATTTCGCGTATATCAATAAAAAAGACCGAAGAGATGGTAATTTATTGTGAAGATATCGTCGCTGCAGAACTAATAAAAACAGCTTTGGGGAAAGAAAAAGGGAGAGTCATTTGTGCGCAAATTGGTTCAAAGACTGAATTACTAAAAGCTGTTACTTATCATAAAAAAAATGGTGATAGAAGAAAATTCGTTGTAATATGGGATGGAGATGTTAGTGACAGTGAGATTTATAAATCTTTTGAAAATTATAAATTAAAGAATGGTGATGTTCCCTTTAAGAAGTTGCCGGGGAATGTACCTCCGGAAAGATGGATAATAAATGAGTTGAGTAATGAAAATGGCTATCAAGTTTTATCCGAATTTTTACTTGTTGATAAAATAGAAACACAGCGGTTAATAGAAAAGGGTAAAAGCGAAACAGATTGTCACAATATTTTTTATGCAATGGGACAAGAAAGTCAAGAGGGTGAGACTCGAATTCTAGATTATTGCTGTAAGTCACTTATCAAACTCAACCCTAATATATTACTTGAAATAAAGAATTTTATAATAGAAGAATTGAATAAATGAAAATTTTGTGATATATGTTTTGGATATAAATTATGTATACATTTGTATATTAAATATTGTTATCTAATCAAAATTGGCGCACTAGATGATTTTATTTAATGTATAAACTGCAATTTACATGAATCAATGTTAACTATGTTTAAAGATTTTATCGATAAAGTTTGTCTTTTCTGTTTTCATTTTTGATATTACAAAACGCCTTAGAAAAAAAATTTACTGAGTAAAGCCATGTCATACAAAGAAGAAAATTACGAAAATGCAATTATCCAACTTTTTGAAAAATTGGGATATGAACATGTATATGGTCCGGATATTGATAGAGATTATACCGACCCTTTGTATGGCGAAGAGCTGAGAACTTGTCTTAGTTCCATCAATCCTGATTTGCCGACAGAAGCTATAGACGAAGCCATTTATAAAATCCGAAATATAGACAATCAAGAGTTGATTTTGAAAAACTCTATTTTTACCGACTATCTACAAAACGGAATTGACGTTGCCTACATACTTAATGGCGAACAAAAATACGACAAAGTAAATCTTGTTGATTACGCAAACATAGACAGGAACAGTTTTATTGTAGCCAATCAATGGACAATAGTTGAACGTTCCGAAAAAAGAGCGGACATTATTGTTTTTGTAAACGGCATACCACTTGTTGTGGTAGAGTTGAAATCGCCATCAAGGGAAGAAACGGACGCTTCGGCGGCATTTAGACAGCTGCGAAACTACATGCAGGAAATTCCATCGCTGTTTGTATACAACGCCTTTTGCGTGATGAGCGATATGGCGCAAACAAAAGCAGGCACAATAACGGCCGGCGAAGATCGCTTCATGGAATGGAAGACCTCGGACGGCTCTTACGAAACCACAAAATTTGCCGACTACAACACCTTTTTCATGGGGATATTCGAAAAGCACAGATTTTTGGATATTATAAAAAATTTTATTTGCTGCTGTTTTAATGAAAAGCAAGAAAAGGTAAAAATATTTGCGGCGTATCACCAATATTTCGCGGTAAACAAGGCAATAGAATCTACAATAAAGGCGACAAATTCCGACGGTAAGGCGGGCGTATTTTGGCATACGCAAGGTAGCGGCAAATCGTTCTCGATGGTTTTTTATGCCAACTTGCTACAACAAACTTTAAAAAATTCAACCATTGTTGTAATAACCGACAGAAACGACTTAGACAACCAGTTGTTTGGGCAGTTTTCGAGATGTGCTGATTTCCTAAGGCAAATTCCCATTCAAGCGGAAAGCCGAGAAAACCTAATTGATTTGTTGGCTGGGCGCGAAGCAAACGGTATCATTTTTACCACAATGCAAAAGTTCACGGAAACGGCTGAGCCGCTATCGCTACGCAAAAA
Source organism: uncultured Opitutales bacterium (assembly GCA_934613415.1). Classification (GTDB taxonomy): domain Bacteria; phylum Verrucomicrobiota; class Verrucomicrobiia; order Opitutales; family Intestinicryptomonadaceae; genus CAKUIA01. The sequence continues at coordinate 205,484 of CAKTSY010000002.1, read as the reverse complement.
TATCATTGTTATGGCAGACGAAGCCCACCGCGGGCACTATGAAATAGAACGCATAGACCCCAAAACAGGAACGGTAAAAATAAGCACAGAAATTTTAATACGCAAAAGTCTTCCCCATGCAACATATATAGGATTTACAGGAACTCCTATTTCATCAAAAGACAAGAACACGCGCGAAGTTTTTGGCGATTATATAGATATTTACGACATGACGCAGGCCGTCGAAGACGGCGCAACGCGCCCGGTATATTACGAAAGCCGAGTTGTGCACTTAAAGCTCGACAAGTCCGTAATGGACAAAATCGACCAAGAATACGACAAAATGGCGGAAATTGCCGAAGCCTATTCCATCGAGAAAAGCAAAAAAGAGCTTAGCAAGATGGAAAGTATTTTGGGCGCGGAACAGACCATAGACGCCTTATGCAACGACATTGTTTCGCACTACGAAGAAAACCGCGAAAAGCTGCTTACGGGTAAGGCTATGATTGTTGCCTATTCAAGAGAAATTGCGATGAAGATATATCGCAAAATTCTCTCGATACGACCGAACTGGACTGAAAAGCTGGCCGTTGTTATGACATCGGCAAACAACGACCCAGAAGATTGGAAACCTATTGTCGGGAACAAAGCATATAAAGACGAACTCGGCAGAAAGTTTAAAGACAACAATTCGCTTTTAAAAATTGCGATTGTTGTTGATATGTGGCTTACTGGGTTTGATGTGCCGTCGCTTGCGACAATGTATGTATACAAACCAATGGCTGGGCACAATCTTATGCAGGCCATCGCCCGCGTAAATCGCGTATTCCAAGACAAAGAAGGCGGTTTGATTGTGGACTATGTCGGTATTGCTTCGGCTTTAAAACAGGCAATGAATGATTATACAAACCGCGACAAGCAAAAATATGGCGATATGGATATAGGCAGTGCAGCCCTGCCACGTTTCATTGAAAAATTAACGGTTTGTAGGGAATTGTTCCACGGCTTTGATTACAGCAATTTCAAAACGGCATCTGACTACGACCGAGCACAGTTAATAATGGATGGCGTAAATTTTCTTTCGGATCCGCAAGAACCTGAAAGGAAGGAGCACTATTTAAAAGAAGCAATGTTGCTAAGGCAGGCGTTGTCGCTTTGTCGAAGCATTGTAAAACCAGAAGACCGTTTAGAGGCAGCCTTTTTTGAAGCAGTGAGAACATTGTTGACCCGCATTTCATCGAAACCGCATTACATTTCTTTAAAAGAAATCAACAAACGCATAAATGAACTATTGCGCCAAAGCATAAAAAGCGAAGGTGTTGTAAATTTGTTCTCAGATGTAAAAGAAGAGTTTTCGATTTTCGATCCTAAATTTTTAGCTGAGGTTGCAAAATTAAAGCAAAAAAACATTGCCGTAGAATTGTTGAAAAAATTGATAGCAGAACAAGTTTCGGTTTATCAAAGAACGAATGTTGTTAAGTCTCAAAAATTTTCCGAACTGTTGCAACGAACAATGAATGCCTATCTTAACGGATTGCTTTCAAACGAGGAAGTAATCGAGGAACTATTAAAGATGGCAAAGGAAATTGTAAGCGCAAAAGAAAACGGGAATGCCTTGGGGCTATCAACTGAAGAAGTCGCTTTTTACGATGCCTTAGCTAAGCCGCAAGCCGTAAAAGATGTTTATTCTAACGAAGAACTTGTTGCTATCACAAAGGAATTAACAGACGCTTTGCGGAAAAATAAAACTATAGATTGGCAAAGAAGACAAAACGCAAGAGCCCGTATGCGACTTCTTGTAAAACGCCTTTTGAAAAAATATAAATACCCGCCCGAAGGGCAGGAAGAAGCTCTAAATACCGTTATTGCCCAATGCGAAATGTGGACAGACAATAACGATATGGAAGATCGCGAAAACTCGTAAAAATTAAAAACCAGCTGGAACAAGGCCGAGTTGGTTTATTTTTTCGGTTGCGTATTGGAGGGCTTCGTGGATTTTTAGGAGCTCTGTATAGTCTAAATATTTTAGATGGTCTTTTAGTGGAGTACTAGATACTTCCTTTTTTATCTTTTCTAGTTGTATGGCGTCGCTAACAGCCACGATACCTTGCACCGCTTTATTGCTATGTGCTTTTATCAGATTTAGAATCAAACTATCTATAGAACCTGATGTTTGAACTTCAAAAACATAAATTACGCGCCCCATATTGCCAATGGTTGCTTCCCATAATGCGTCAACTATCGCGCCATCGGCAACTTTTCTTTCTATGCTGGCCTTAAATCCCAAAAATGCGCCAACTTCGCTTATCTTATCGCGAATATCGTTGTGGTCAAAGTCTGGTTTTGTTGCGGTTCTTGCTAGTTTAGAACTTCTTTTTATCAAAATAGACGCATTTTGTTGCGAAAAATTGTCGTCAAACATCTCCCACATAAAATAATCGAGATGCAGCATATCGCTTATGCTTGTTTTTGTAGACTCTTTTAATATTTGTTTGGCTGCGTTGCAAAAGGCAATGTATTTCTTACCATCTAAGCGGCTTTCGTATTTTGGAACATCATTTATTCCAAGCTGCAAAAAGGCATTGTGCGTTTTTCTGTTCCATATAATGTTGTCGTTTGGATATATTTTGCATAGCAATTCGCTCATAATCGCAGGGCCAACGCCTTTCACTTTTTCCCTAAAAAAATCCCAACGGTTTTCTAATTTATCTTTCCCGTATAGCAATTCTGCAAGCAAAGCCTTTAAGTTATCCAATTCATTGTCTGCAACTAGAGCATCTATTTTAGTATGCCTATTTCCCCACATTTTCAACGCCCACAATGGTGCAAAAAACTCATAAAGGCCGTCTGCGTCAAGGCTCAGAATTTTCTCTCTTGTATAGTTTTGGTAAAAGGCTATCGCGGATTTACGTTCCAAAGCTTCGGCATTAAATTTCTGCTTATTTTTTGTTTCAAGCTTCGAATATTCTTTCAATTTGTTTATTAAAAATTCTTTATTCATATCCGTTTTGTGCTATCTATATTGTAAAATTCTCTTCAGCAAAATTCGCAAACTTCGTAAAAGAAATATACATAAACTAAAACCTATTTCTTTGAAAACTCTCTTATCATAGGCAAGAAAACCTTTTTAAATTTCAACAATTCAGCCAATAACCATTTAAAAATTTCCATGTATTTTTTAATGTTTTTTGCTTTTTTTATTGCCTTTTATGCGTTTGCCGGAAAAAAAGAAGAAATACCACCTACTGCATATTTTTTATTTTTTGTTCGTCGAATTTTTTATGTCGAATGAGAGTACCACGGCTAAAAACATTGTAGAGCCGTCTGGGTAGTGCGCGCAGCTTAGAATTCTTGAACTAAGAGAGTTTTCTATTGCATCGTTGTAAATAATGCCAACAACTTCTGTATTGCCGGGTTGTGAACGCGCGCAGGTTAAAAACTCGCGCTTGGCGTCTTTTGTTTTCGAAATTGTAATAGATTTATTTGTGGCTTCGTATAGGGAAATTGGCAGTGAATTAAAATCGGCAACCAGCATTTGCGTTATTTGCCCATTTTTGTAAACGCCACCAACAATGCGACGTTCAAGCTTGTTTGAATCGGGAAACTGCACGCTTTGCAAGCCTCCTAAAAACGCATCATATATTTGTTCTATTGTAATGGCTGTTTGCCTTTCTTTAACAACGGGTTTTTCTAAACTGCCGCACCCTGTAAGCCAAAGCACAAGTACAAGAATTGCAAGATACATTTTTTGCATACCTATTTCTCCTATACAATTTTTATATCTCTCGGTTAAACTTTGTTGCAGCAACATTAGCTACAAAATACAAATATGCAACCTTTTTTAATAGACGGATAAAAACACTTTTAAAGTTGTAGATTATGTTATAACAGCTTCTTGCGCTATATCTTTCAAAGAAACGCAGTTATTTGTTTTTTCTAAAATATATGCATAAATTTTCTTGACCGAAAAGTTTTTATGTAAGACTGTCTAAAAGTCTTCGGGTGAAGTCGTGCTGGGGCGAGTGGATTTTCCTCTTGGGCTACCAGAGACACGGTTCATCTAAAGACTCTTTTGTTTTAGACACGCCAAGCTAAAACTGTTGCTTTCTTAAATTTTGTATATTGCGGCAATAATAATGGCTAACCTACAACAAACCTGCACAACAACTAAAGACTTTGGGTGTGCAGACGATAGCCAGATACGCCTGTAGCGTTACAATTTGTACAGAAAGACGGATATTGCGCAAAAAGGCGTGTTAGGGTTGGCACTGCGTTATGTACGGAGGGGCTAGAACAAAAAAACTTCTAAACGGGCGTTTAGAAGCGGTGCGAAATTTGAAAATGGTGGGAGTAGCGGAACTCGAATCTGCGACCCCTTGCGTGTCATGCAAGTGCTCTAACCAACTGAGCTATACCCCCATGTGCCAGGGAGTGGATTTGAACCACCGACCAAAGGCTTATGAGTCCTCTGCTCTACCCCTGAGCTACCCTGGCTTGGTTGTTAAAGTTGGCTACTTTCTTATTTTGAACCAAATTTGTCAAGCATTTTTCAAAAAATATCTTTTTTGTTTTTTATGCGCTTAACGCTTTCTTAATTTCATACGCTTTATTTTTTAGAACCGGCAAAATCTTAAACATCGCAAAAAGCAAATTTGCCTTTTCAAAAAAATATGGTTGGGCAACCCCCTACCCCCACACTGTTTTTGTTTTTTACCCGTCGTATTTTAAATACTACGGTCAAATCTAATTTTACTAAGATGTTTATTCTTCGCTAATAATAAAAATCCAACCCCCTTTTGATTATAGACGCTGCAAGTAAAAACTATTCCAGATAAAAATAAAAAACCTTCGGGGGAAAAATTCCCGAAGGTTTTTGCCCAACTTTTGACGGATTATTTGGGTTGCGATTCGATATAAACCGAAGTAGACGGGAATGCCATAGAAAGCTTTTGTTCGCGCAATATGCGCATAATTTCCAGGTTTACCCTGCGTATGGTTGCCGTATAGTTTGCCTTGTCGGTTTTCTTCGAATAATAAGTTATGGCAATGTCCAACGAAGAATCGCCAAAGTTTATAAATTCGGCGGCAACGCCGTCGCGCTGCGAAACACCCTCTATTTTAACAATTCTGTCCCGTAAAATCGGCAGCAAGGCCTCTATGTCTTCGGCGGTGGCGTCGTAGGTAATGCCTATGTTATACGAAGCCTTCCTTACGGGCATTTTCGAAAAGTTTTCTATTGTGTCTTTCGCCAAAATAGAATTCGGGATAGACATTATTGTTTTCGAAAATGTCCTAATGCGGGTAGAGCGAAAGCCGATTTTTTCTACCGTGCCTTCGCAGGAAGAAGTTTTTACCCAGTCGCCCGCAATAAAGGGGCGGTCTATTATAATGGAAACCGAGCCGAAAAAGTTTGCAATGGTATCCTGCGAGGCAAACGCCAAAGCCATACCGCCAATACCCAAAGACGCTATAAGCGTGTTTACATTCATTCCGCAATTTGTAAGCACCGAAAGCGTCGCCAAAATTATAATGGCGGCCTTTACAAGCCTGCGCACAAAGTCCATCAAGTTTGCAGTGGAAACCGACGCCCTGTTTTTAAGTTTGCGCGTTGCCGCCATAAACGCAGCGTCGGAGATTATTATTAAAATCCAGAATATCGAGCACCAAAAGATTATGCCAACGGCGCGTGTCGAAATTTTTATGTACGCTTCGCTTCGCAGCACGAACGCCGCCGCAAAATATACACCCATTACCGCGGCAAACAAGTCGAACGGCTTGTGAATTTGCGAAAAAAACGAAGTTGCAAACGAGTTTGTATCGGGGTCTTTACTTTTTGCCGACAAAGTCGAAAGTCTTTTAAACACAAAGCCGAACACATATTTTATTATTACAAAAGTTAAAAGCAAAACCACAATTGCCGACACATATTGTATGCCCTTTACCCCGAAATATTCGGCGCGCATAACGGCCGCCGTTTTGGGCGAAACTTTGTCGAGCCAATGCATAAAACGCACAAGATATTTCCTTACGGTTTGCGCGCTTTCTATGGCGTTTTGGTCTATTTTGTTTTGTATTTTAAGATGTTCAATTTCTTCGGGCGTAAGCTCTTTTTGGGGGGCTTTAATCTGTTGCTTGGCTGCAGCTTTTGCAATGTCTTTTTTTACGTCTTTCGCGTCTTGGGCAATTTCAACCGCCCTAGCCCGGGTTTCAACCTTTGCCTCCTCTTTTTCGGCCAAAACCGTTTGCGCCTGGCACAAACCAAAGCCAAAAGCCAAAAGCAAAACCAAAATATACTTTGTAATCTTCATAAAATAAATTGTTCGAATTAAGATTTGCTGTTAATTAAAAAAACGACTGCGAAAAAAAACGCCCCGACAAACATTTATATATCGGGGCAATTTTGTTCTATTCAAAAGACAATAGCGGCGCGCCTTCTGGCACGTTGTCGCGCTCTTGCACCAAAATTGCTTTAATAACGCCGTCTTTGGGAGAATATACAAATGTATTCATTTTCATTGCCTCTAGCGTTATAAGTTGGTCGCCCTTCTTTACGGATTGGCCCACTTTTACGTTTATTGCAATAATTGTTGCCGACAATGGACACGCAACATCGTTTGCGCCTGCCTTTGCAACGGGCTTTGCCACTTTGGCTGGAGCCGGCTGCGTTGCAGCAGGCGTTGCCGACACTGCTTTTGCAGCTTGCGCTACAACGGGTTTTATGCGGGCAATTTTAGGGGTTTTGTCGGGCAAAACTTCAACATCTACATCAAAAGACTTGCCGTTAATTGTTATTCTTAAAGATTTCATTTCCGTGCGTTAATAGCGGTGGTAGGGTGTAAAATTTCTCGACGCAAAAATTTGCGCGCGCCCCGACTGCGCATATGCCATATCGGGAGCGTTGTATTTTAAGTCGGGGATAAGTTTAAAATCGGGGTCGTCTTTCAATGCCGAAAGCGCGGCCGCCGTTATTAGCGAAACAAGTTCTTCGCTTAGTTCGCCTTCGTCGTTCGAGTGCAAATTTGTCTCCTCCTTTTTGGGAGCAGTATTTGCAAAACGCGAAAATAGTTTAGATATAAAACCCATAGTAAAAATATGTAAGAATTATAGGGGAATATTTGTGTCTTTTTTAGGCATTGTAGTTTCGCGCTTGGTGATAGTTGCCCTTAACGCCATAGCCAAAACGCCCCTTGTTTCGGCGGGATCTATAACGTCGGTTATCATTCCCTTTTCGGCCGCCTGATAGGGGCTTTCGAACTTTTCGCTATATTCGGCGCGGTGTTTTGCCGCGGCGTTTTCCCTTTCGGCGGAGTTTTCTATTGCCTTAAGCTCTTTGCCATACAGCACATTTACCGCCCCTTTTGCGCCCATAACCGCGATTTCGGCCGTAGGCCACGCAAACACCATATCTGCCCCCAAGTCGGAGCAGCACATTGCAATGTAGGCCCCCCCATATGCCTTGCGCATTATAACCGTAATTTTTGGCACCGTTGCCGAGGCATATGCCGAAAGCACTTTTGCCCCGTGCCTAATTATGCCGCCACGCTCTTGGGCAAGCCCAGGCATAAAGCCGGGAACGTCTACCAAAGTTACCAAAGGTATGTTAAACGAGTTGCAGGTACGCACAAACCTTGCGCATTTGTCGGAGGCGTCTATATCTACACAGCCCGCTTTATACATTGGCTGGTTTGCGATTATGCCGACAACAACACCCTGAATTCTTGCAAAGCCCACAACCATATTTTTTGCAAAGCTTTCCTGAATTTCAAAAAAGTCGCCCTTGTCTACAAGCCTGTTTATGATGTCTTTAACATTGTATGCCATCGAAGAATTTTCGGGCATAATGTTGTTTATGGCTTCGTCGTAGGTTTTTTCGACCGCAACGGAGAAATCGTGCGGGGGTTCCTGCATATTGTTAGAAGGCAAAAACGACAACAGCTTTTCGGCAAGCTCTATAGCGTGCGCATCGTCTTCGGCAACAAGATGTATGTTGCCCGAATACATTGCGTGCGCGTCGGCCGTAGCAAACATTTCTAGCGGGGCTTCTTCGCCAGTGGCGGCCTTAATTACCTGCGGGCCGCATATAAACAAATCGGCGTTTTTGCGTGTCATTATAATAAAGTCGGTAAGGGCGGGGCTGTAGGCTGCACCCCCGGCGCAGGGGCCCGCAATAATGGCAATTTGCGGAACAACGCCAGAACACGCCACATTTTGGTAAAAAATTTGCCCGTAGCCACCCAAAGATTCTACGCCCTCTTGAATTCTTGCGCCGCCCGAATCGTTCATACCTATAATAGGCAGGCCGTTTTTGCCCGCAAATTTCATTAAGTCTACAATCTTTTTTGCGTGCTGCGAGCCTAGCGAACCGCCAAAAACGGTAAAATCTTGGCAAAAGGCGGCAACTTGGCGTCCCTTTATAAGGCCTACGCCGGTAACTACACCGTCGGTTGGTATGCGCTTCTTTTCCTGTCCGAAATTGTGGCAGGCGTGTTTAACGTGCATTCCAAATTCCAAAAAGGAACCTTCATCGAAAAGTTTTTCAAGCCTGTCGCGTGCCGTAAGCAGACCCTTGTTGCGGCGCGCCTGCAATTTTTCGGCACCGCCTGCGTTCAATGCCGCATCTCTGCGGCTATTCAATTCGTCCATCAATTTTTTAGATATAGCCATTTAGTTTCTTTTGTTTGATGTTTTGTAGGCCGCGCCCTATTGGAGAGCGCAACTCGAATTTATATAATTAGTCGCCAGTATTGCCCATATTTTGCCAGAATGCGAGAAAATAAAACAGGCACGGATTTTCGGCCTTGGTAAAAATAAAAGGGCGCCTTTTTTAAGACACCCTTTGTTGCGGTTTTTTGTTTGCCAATCTATTGGGCTTGCTCGGCCTTTTTGTTTGCCTGCGCCAAAATAACGTATTTTTTCGACCAATCGGTAAGCGAGGCGGAAACTGCATCGTCTAAAGTTTTTACAACCTTTGCGGGCGTGCCCAACACCATGGAATGCGGCGGAACTATTGTGTTTTTTGTAACCAATGCGCCTGCGCCCACAATAGAGCCTTCGCCTATAACGGCTTTGTCGAGCACAATGGCCCCCATGCCAATAAGGCAGCCGTCTTTAACTTCGCATGCATGCAAAATTGCGCCGTGGCCAACCGTTACGTTTTTGCCGATTTTTACGCCGGCATCGTTTGCCAAGTGAACCATAACGCCGTCTTGCAGGTTGGAATTTTCGCCAAGCTCTATAGAGTTTATGTCGGCCCTAAGCACGCAGCCAGGCCAAACGCTGGCGTTTTTGCCTATTGTTATATCGCCTATCAAAACGGCGTGCTTGCTAACATAGGCGGTTTCGTCTATTACAGGTTTTTTGCCGAGATATTTTTCGAGAGTTTCTTCTATAGTCATAACATTGGCAAATATCATTTAAATTGGCAGACTTTTCAACCACAAATTGGGCGAGATTTTCCCGAAAAACATATTAAAACAAAAAATTTTTAAAAAAATATTGACAAAAGCAAAACGATGTAGCATAACGTGTAGCTTTAAAAGTGATGCTCGGTAGCTCAGCGGTAGAGCAGGTGACTGTTAATCACTTGGTCGCTGGTTCGATCCCAGCCCGAGCAGCCATTTTTAAATTAAAAGGAGCTTTTGGTTTTCAAAAGCTCCTTTTTTTGTGTTTAAAATTTGTACGGAATCTGGGGTTTCGTTTTTATAATTGGGTTGTTTTAAGATAGGCGCAAAGCGGCTAGCAAAAAAGAGATTTTGTTTAAACAAAATCTCTTTTTTGCAGAAATTACACGGCACTATCTATTTGTCTGGATAGAAACGGTATCTATTTTTTGCCTTCGCGCATTACTGGGGCAAAGCGCGTCATTTCCTTGTTGTATCTATAAACGTCGTCTTTGTTTTCAAACAGGTCGTCTATAAAAATTTTTGTGGGCAAATTGTCTACTGCAATATATGCGCGCAACTGCCCCGAACGTTTGTCGTACACAAATTTGTATCCGAAATTTTCGGGCTGCAGATTAAATTCGGCATCGTCTTGGGCAAACAACTCTATATTAAAAACAACAAAATCTTTTTCGCTTTTTATATATTTTATTTTTTGAGTTATTTTATCTAAAGCATAATCTATTTTGTTTTCGCAAGTTAAAACGCCGTTTGCGTTGTATGTTTCGAATTTAACAACCCTCAATTCTTTTTTGTCTACAAAAAGCATATTCTTTTGCCCATTGCTTTCCCACGAAAAAATATATTCGGTTTCAGAGCTTTTAAAATCGAATTTCTCCTTCGCTCCAAGCAAGGCATCTTTTAGTATGTAAAACACACTGTATAAATGCGGGTTTGGAACATACGAGCCATATTCGCCGGCATTTTTTATATCGTCTATCAAAATAATGTCGTTTATTGAATCTATTACGGCAATATCGGTTTTAGACATATACGCAGTTCTCGTGTTTATAGATTTTGCGTTTTTTCTTGTCTCTTCAAAAAATATGTTGTCGCCTTTCTTGAATATTTTGTAGGTACGCTTTAATAACTGCCCGTTAAAATCCGGATTCTTCTTCAGCAAACTCAAGTGCTCTGGTGTATACTGCACACATTCGTTTACAAGAAAGCCTTTCGATTCGAACAAACCAGAGTTTGCATTTGCAATTTTCTCTATTAAAGAAAGTTTGCCAATATCTGCCAACGCACAAACGGCAAAAGCAAAAACACACAAACACGCCGCTAAAAATCCTTTAGTTTTCATACTTATGCTCCTTTGTCTTCGTCTTTAGTTGTATAATTGCATGGCCCTATATTAAGCACATAAATGTATACTTCCGAGGATGAAACAACACTACTACTACCACTACATCCATTCCCTCCATAGTATTCGACCGTTTCTCTTGTGAATTTTTGAGGAATTAACGAACAATGCACCCCTTTTGAAGGATTTACATCACATCTTGCGTGGGTAAAATACAGTATAAAAATTTTTCTATACCACGAATTTGATTTAGTACATTCTCCGTTTTTTATAGTATGCCCACGCCCAAGGAAATGATTGCTCTGCGGACACCCATCCAATGCAAAGGCACGAGAGATAAGCATCAACACTGCAATTATACCTATCCATACTGCTCTATTTTTATTTATCATTTTAATAACTTTCTTTTATTGTTAACACTGTTTTACATTTTATCAATTTATAAAATTGCACAACTATTAAATGATTATTGTAGTTTTTATAATGTCAAGTTTTAAAGCATATTTAAACAATAAAATATCATCAATCAACGATACAACAATAACAAACGTTATTTATAACAAAACAAAACTTTTTCATAATACATCCATCAAAAATAAAAGCTAAACCTATTCATATTTCTACTCTCTTTCGGCGAGAAACGATAAAAAACTTTACATCATGCCCCTTAACAAAACAAAAATGACTGTGTTTTAAAGCTTTTTTGCGTTTTGCCGATTTAAAATTTATGCGCGGCGTTTTGCCCGATTTTTTTACAACTTTACAAACAAAGGAATTGTTATGGATAAAATGTTTTGTTTTCAGTGCGAGCAAACTGCTTTCGGCAAAGGCTGCAAAATTAGAGGTGTATGCGGCAAAAGCCCCGAAGTTGCAAATTTGCAAGACTCGCTTATTGGCGCAATAATTGCGCTTGCAAAAACGGCAAAGCCAAGCGAGCAAAACACAGTCCTGATTATAGAAGCCCTATTCGCCAGCATAACAAATGTAAATTTTTCGGAAAAATCCATAAAAGACTTTTTGGAAAAAGTTCTGGCAAAAATTGCCCCTAACGCCCCATTTAATTTAAGCCATATTTGGAATGCCGGCGAAGACGAAAGAAGTTTAAAATCGCTTATTCTTTTCGGGCTAAAGGGAATGGCAGCCTATGCGCACCACGCGCGGGTTTTAGGCTATAAAGACGAATTGGTAGACGCATTTTTTTACGAAGCGCTAAAAATCGTTGCCTGCGAAAGCGACAAAAACGCCCTTTTAAAATGCGTGCTAAAGACCGGCGAAGTAAACCTAAAATGTATGGAACTTTTAGACGTAGCCAACACAAAAACCTACGAAGACCCCATTCCCACAAAAGTTAATACCACCATAGAAAAAGGACCTTTTATAATTGTAAGCGGCCACGATTTGCACGATTTGGAGCTTTTGCTAAAGCAAAGCGAAAACAAGGGCGTAAATATATACACCCACGGCGAAATGCTGCCGTGCCACGCATACCCCAAACTAAAAAAATACAAACACCTAAAGGGCAATTTCGGCACGGCCTGGCAAAATCAGCAAAAGGAATTCCACAATGTTCCCGCCGCAATTTTGTGGACTACAAATTGCATTATGCCCGTAAAAGATTCGTATAAAGACAGGGCGTTTACAACGTCGGTTGTAGAATTTCCCGAGTGCAGACATATTGGCAGCGACAAAGATTTTGGCCCTGTTATAGAAAAAGCATTGCAGCTTAAAGGCTACGAGCACAACACTACAATTAAAGGCATTAACGGCGGCACTGTGCTAACAACCGGCTTTGGGCACAAAAACGTTTTAAAAAATGCCGAGCTTATATGTAAAGCCATAAAAGACGGCGACATTAAACACATATTTTTAGTTGGCGGTTGCGACGGCGCAAAAACTGGGCGCAACTACTACACCGAATTTGCCGAAAGCGTGCCTAAAAACTGCATTATATTGACATTGGCATGCGGCAAATACCGCTTTAACGACATTGATTTTGGCGACATAAACGGCATTCCGCGCCTTTTGGATATGGGGCAGTGCAACGACGCTTATAGCGCAATTGTTGTGGCAAGCGCCCTTGCAAAGGCTTTTAAGTGCACGGTAAACGACCTGCCACTTTCCTTTGTGCTTTCGTGGTACGAACAAAAGGCGGTTTGCGTTTTGCTTACGCTGCTTAGCTTGGGAATAAGAAACATATATTTAGGGCCTAGCTTGCCCGCGTTTTTGTCGCCCGAAATACTTAAAGTTTTGGTAGACAACTTTGCGGTAAAGCCAACAGGCAACCCGAAAAGCGACCTAAAGCAAATGCTTGGCGCGTAAAGTGCAAAAGAGTTTGCCCTTATGCGGTTGACACGCCCGCGCTTTTTAGGTTGCATATAAAAAATGTACAACCCATATATTAAGCGCGTGCTAGACTTTTGCGGAGCATTGTTTTTAACGGTGCTGCTTTGCCCTGTTATGCTTATTATTGCCTGCGCCATTTTGCTTTTTATGGGAAGGCCCGTTGTGTTTAAGCAAAAGCGCATAGGCAAAGGCGAAAAGCCCTTTTACCTATATAAATTTAGAACAATGCTAAACACGCCGCCCGAAGGCGAAAACGCGCCCAACGACGCACAGCGAATTACCGCTTTGGGCAAATTTTTGCGCAAGAGCAGCCTAGACGAACTTTTGCAGCTTTTTAACGTTTTAAAGGGCGATATGTCTTTTGTGGGCCCGCGCCCGCTTTTGCCGCGCTATTTGCCGTACTACACAAACACCGAACACCTTAGGCACACGGTAAAAGGCGGCATTACGGGCCTCGCCCAAACAAGCGGCCGCAACAACCTTTCGTGGGACGAAAAACTTGCTTTAGACGTTGAATATGCAAAAAACGTAAGCTTTTTAAACGACCTAAAAATTGCCGCAACAACCGTATTTTTGGTTTTAAAGTGCAAAGATGTTAAAACCGGCCAGGCCGAAGAATATTTAGACGCCTGCCGCAAAAACAAACATCACTAGGCGGCACTGCAAACAACGCCAAAACGAAGCCAACCGACATTTAGACATAAAAAAAGCGTGGCGCGCCCAGCAGGAGTCGAACCTGCAACCGTCTGATCCGTAGTCAGAAGCTCAATCCAATTAAGCTATGGGCGCCCGCGCTATGTAAAAAAATGTGGATCATCCGAGACTCGAACTCGGAACCAATTGCTTAAAAGGCAACTGCTCTACCATTGAGCTAATGATCCATCAATTAAAGACAACAAACATACCCCCTACTTTTTTTATTGCAAGCTTTTTTTGTTTATTTTTGAAAAATTTTTTATAGGCTTTGTTTTATATGAAAGATTCGGCAAGCTTGTTTACTGACGGGTTAAATTGCGCGCAATCGGTTTTTGTGCCTTTTGCCCAGCAACTTAATATAGACGAAGAAACGGCAAAAAAGCTGTCTATTGCACTTGGCGCAGGCGTAGGGCGTATGCGCAATGTGTGCGGAGCGTTTTCGGCATTGGCAATGCTGGCAGGCCTAAAGTTTTCTAAAAACGACACGCCCGAAAATAAAAAGTGCATATACCAAATAACCCAAAAGCTTGCCGAAATTTTTAAAGAGAAAAACGGCTCTATTATTTGCGCGGAGCTTTTAAAGCTAAAAGAAGGCGAAAATTTGTCGCCAACCCCGCAAAGCAGAGACGCCCAATACTACAAAACAAGGCCGTGTTTGGCAATTGTGCAAAACGCAGCCGAAATTGCAAAAGAGCAAATTTTAAGCGGCAAAATTGCCGAAGAAATAGACGGCGAATAACACAAGCTACTCTACAATAATTGTATATACAATTTCCGAAAGCGGCTTTTGCGCCTTTTCCCACGGGCGGCGATACTTAAATGTAATTGTGCTTTTACCGGCTTTCCTTGCCGAAAATACAAAGACCTGCCTTGCGGGAGCCCCCATAAGGTTGTTGTTTTGCGAAACGTAATTTTCGCTTTCAAGCTCTACAATGTAGGGGGCTTCATTTTCGAAATCCCACTGGTAGCCCGTAGATGGATTGCCGTCTAATGTAATTTTTACAGTGTCGCCCTTTTTGCATTTGGCAAAGCTTATGTTGTTGTCTAGCTGCAGTTGCGCGCTGCCGGCACACGCCGGCAAAAACAGCAAGCAGGCAACAAAAATCGAAAATATTGCGGTAAATTTTTTCATATAAGTTTTTGTTTATATCGGTAAAATATAAAAGACACCCTATTGTTTGTTTTGTTCTACAATTTTTGTCTGCGGCGAAGTTGTAACTATATATACGCCCAAAAATACCAAAACCGACGCAAAAAGCTTGCCCCACGAAAACGTATCCTGCCCTACCACTACCGCCACAACCGACGATACTATTGGCTGCACATAAATATACATTGCAACCGTTGCAGGCCTCATTCTTTTAATGCCCATGGGCAGCAGCAGATACGAAATAAAGGTGGCTGCCACTACAACATACAAAACGCCCGCCCAGTCGCAAATGGCAAGCTTTGCAATCTTTTCGGCATCTTGCGGGCAATAGGCAATAAAAAACGGAGCAAACATAATTGCCGAAAATGTGAACATCCATTTCATCATTGTAATGGGCGAATATATTTTCGCATAGGGCTTAGACGTTACAAAATAGGTTGCAGCGCACATTGTAGTAAATAGCACGGTTAAATCGCCAAAAACCGAGCTTGAGTTGCCCGAAGCCTTGCCTGCCGCCGTAGTGATAAGCCAAACCGCGCCTATTGCGCCAATGCCAATGCCCAAAAGCTTGCGCGCCGTTACGGGGTCTTTTAAATAAAATGCCGAAATAAACAAAGCCGCAAACGGAGTTGCAGTTAATATTACAGAGGCGTCTATGGGCGAAGTATGCCCCAATGCAAAAATAAAAAGCCCCTGATTTAGCACAACGCCCGTAAGCGCAAAAAAGAAAAACCAAGCCAGCGTTTTTATGTCGGTTTTTTGCTTTTCAACAAAAAGCGACGCCGTCCAAAAAAGCATGGCAGCCCCCAACACCCTGAACATTGTAAGTGTCATAGGCGAAATGTGCCCGCCCATAAGATATTTTGAAACGGGAATAAATACCCCGAAAATTGTATTTGCAGTTAATACGCAAATGTGCCCTTTTATGCGTTCTTTTGTCATAGTTAAAGGCGCAAATTATACACTTTAGTTGCGCACTATCAAGGGCTTTTTATAACGTATGTTAAGCAGGCTATTTTGCCTGCATAAGCTTTTTTGCGGCGTTTTCCACAACCTTTGAGTACTTATAGTTTTCTATAAATTCACGGCGCGACTCTTCAAATTTTTCGGAATCGGAATCTAGGGCGGCTTCGAACATTTCGCCAAGCGAAAGCAGCGTGTTAAAATAGGCCCCGTTTATAGACGATAACGCCATTTTTATTTCTGTTATGCGCTGTTTAAGCATTGCCTGCATTTTAGGGTCTTCGCAGTTTAGCAGCACCGCCTTGTCGGCAAAGCCCGCATTTTCGAAATCGGGGCAAACAAAGCACATTTTTTTGATAAATTCTGCCGACTCGCCGAAAGTCATAACCCCGCCCTTTCTGGAATAGATTTCGTGGTTGTATACGCAAAGCCACAGCTTTTTAAAATTTGCCTTTGTTGTGTTCTTTTCAAAGGCAAGCAAGGTATTTTCGGGGTCTTTGCCGCTTAGAGCATAAAGCATTGTCTTTTTTGCAAGGGCTTTGTCGTCTAAAAAGTCGCGAATGGTAAGAAGTGTCCAATAGGCACTGCACTTTGCGTTTTCGGCGTCGAACTTGTCGGCTTCTTTTAACGCAAAAAGCTCTTTAGGCTGCATTTTTTTGTTTTCAAGCGCATAACGCACAAGCTGCGCCAACTCGCCTATAGACGCTTTTTGATATACATATTCTGCAAAGCCCAATTTAAGCCAAAGGGGAATTTTGTTTGGCTCGTAGCCAAAGCTTTGCGCCGCCCTATACAAAACGGCATTCGATATGAGCGAGCAAAAATCTTCCAGCAAAAGTTTTTCGTTAAACTTTGCGCTAAGCAGTATTTCGCTTTTATACGAAGCAGACACCCCCGAATCGAACTTGTCGTTGTTCTGCGAAACAATTTGCAAAACAATTTTAGGCAATGCCGCATCGCCGCCAAACCCGAAAAGTTCGTACGCCGCATTTTCGGCAACGCGCACTATGGGCAAAACGTAGTTTATTGCCATAGTTGCGTCTGATATAACTATAAACGACGCTGTTTGGGCGTCGTATAGTTGTTGCGTTGGGGTATTCTCCAAAACCGAAGGGCTTTTTAGATTTGCATTGGGTTTTGCATTGCCGAAAGCAAGCGGCAAGCCCAACAAAAACGCAATTAAAAAAGCCTTAAACATCTATCAATTAAAAGAATGCCCTGCCTTCTTTTTTCTCGTAGAAGTTTATAAACGAGCGGTTTAGCACTTTGTAGCCGCCGGGGGTCGGGTATTGACCGGTAAAATACCAATCGCCCAACGAAGTGGGAACAGACTTATGCAAGTCTTCTATGCTTTGGAAAACAAGCTGAACTTCGCCCTTCCACGGAATGTTTACAGGATATACCAATTCGGAAATTTTTGCGGTAATTTCGTCGGTGGTAAATTGGTTGTAAATCATATCTACATAGTTCTTTACTTCGGCCGCGGGCTTGTTTTCCTGCGCCTTGCAAAGGGCGTAAACTTCGTCGATAAGCGAGCCTTTGCCGCGTTCTTTTGTAAGTTTTACCGCCGCCTGAAAGGCTATGAACTTGCTAAGCTCGCTCATATCTATGCCGTAGCAGTCGGGGTATCTGATTTGCGGAGCTGTTGCCGCAATAACGATTTTCTTCGGGTTTGTGCGGCTTAAAATCCTTAAAATTTGCCTTTGCAAAGTTGTACCGCGAACGATAGAGTCGTCTAGGCAAACAAGGGTGTCTTCGGGGGTTACAACGCCGTAGGTAATGTCGTAAACGTGCGAAGCTAGCTGCATTCTGTCTTTTTCTTTGCTGATAAAGGTTCTAAGCTTTATGTCTTTATGGGCAATCTTTTCGCCTCTGGGCCAGTTGTCTAGAACAAGCCTGTCTAAATCTTCCGAAGTGATTTTTTCGCCCGAATTTATCTTTTTAAGGAGTTCTTCTTTTACCTGCGCGCGGCGTATTTTGCGCATACCGCTCATCATACCGTAGTAGGCAATTTCGGCGGTGTTGGGAATGTAGCTGAAAACGGTGTGCTTAAAATCCCAGTTTGCGCAATCCATAATGGGCTTGCACAAAGCCTCGCCCATTGCCTGCCTTTCCTTGTAAATTTGCGGGTCGTTACCGCGCGAAAAATATATTCTTTCGAACGAGCACGCCTTCTTTTCTTTTGGCTGGGTAAATTCCGAAAGGTTAAACTCGCCGTTCTTTTTAACGGTAAGCATATTTGCGGGCTGCAATTCGGTTATGTCCTTTTCTTCGGCGTCGAAGATTGTCATAAGCGCAACTCTTTCGGAGGCAACCGCCAAAATTTCGTCGTTCTTAAAATACCAGCAGGGACGTATGCCGTTGGGGTCTCTTAAAACAAAGCAGTCGCCGTTGCCGATAAGGCCGGCCAAAACATAGCCGCCGTCCCAATATTTGGCGGCTTCGCGCACAACCCTTACAGGGCTTAGGCGGTCGTCCATCATTCTTAAAACTTCGGGGCCTTTAATGCCCTTGTTCCTAAGTTCTCTATAGATTTCGCCGTGCTCTATGTCTAGGTGGAAACAAATTTCCTCTAAAATGGTTTGAGTGTCGGTGTTTACAATGGGGTGCACGCCGCGTTCTACCAAACGCTGGTTTAGCTCTTCGGGGTTTGTTATCGAAAAGTTGCCAGCCAGCATTACATTGCGCGCAGGCCATGTGCTTTTGCGGCAGAAGGGGTGGCAGGTCGCCTTTTCGTAGCGGCCGCTTGTTCCGTATCTTAAATGCCCCAAAAGCAATTCGGCTGCGTAGTCGAAATTTTCCTTTAAAGAGTCGGGGTCTTGGGGGTCTACCAAGCCGCTTTTTATCATCTTGCTAAGGTGCTTTGTCTGATGGGCAAAAATGTCTTTCAGCGCGCTCGGGTCTACGGAGCGTTCCCTAAACAAGTAGGGCTTGCCGGGTTTTACGTCGAACTTAACCGCGCCAATACCCGCGCCGTCTTGACCTCTGTTGTGCTGCTTTTCCATAAGCAAAAACAGCTTGTTAAAACCGTAAAGAGCCGTTCCGTACTTTTCCTGATAGTAGCTAAGGGGCTTTAAAAGCCTTATAAGTGCTATTCCGCATTCGTGTTTAATGGCGTCGCTCATATGTTTTATTCAGATTTTGTTGTTTTAAGATTTATGAAAGTTTTTCGAGAGCTTTGTCTATGCGCTTTAATACTCTTTCTTTGCCCAAAAGTTCAACCATTGGCATAAGGTCGGGCCCGCCCGAAAGCCCCGAAACTGCAAAGCGCAAAATCGGGAAATATTCGGTAAATTTCACGTTGTTTTTTGCCGCCTGCTCTTCGAAAAGCGCGTGCAGGCTGTCGGCGTCGAACTTGTCGGTTTGGGCAAGAAACTCGCGCGCTTCGCGCAGTCTTGCAAGAGGGTCGCCCTTCTTGAAAATCTTTTGCTTTGCCGTTTCCGAAAATTCGAAATCGTCGGTAAAGAAATACGAAATTATCGAGCTTATGTCTTCTAAATTTGCAAGTTTCGGCTGAACGAGCTTTAAAACGCCCTTAATGTAGGATTCGTCGCCTTCGGGAACTGCGCTCTTTTCGGCAAGCGATTTTTTTGCAAGTTTTTCGAATGTGTCGATGTCCAAAGCCCTTATGTGCTCTTGGTTAAAATACGCCATTTTGCGCTCGTCGAAACGCGCGTTGCTTTTTACAATGCCGTCGAAATCGAAGTGTTCAACAATTTCGTTTACCGACATAATTTCCCTGCCGTTTTTCGGGTTCCAACCCAAAAGCGACAAGAAGTTTACAACTGCCTCTGGCAAAAAGTTTCTTTCCATATATTCGGAAATAAGCGCGCCCTTGTCGCGTTTGCTCATTTTGCCTTGGCCTTCGCTTTTAAGAATTAGCGGAATGTGGGCATATTGGGGAATCGGGGCGTCGAAAGCCTTGAAAATTTCCAAGTGCTTGTTTGTGTTTGTAAGGTGGTCTTGCCCTCTTATAACGTGGGTTATCTGCATTTCGATATCGTCTACAACGTTAACGAAATGGAATACGGGCGAGCCGTCGGAACGGAAAATGGGGAAATCTTTTTCTTCAAGGCGTTCAACGTCGCCGTAAACGGCATCGTGCAAAACCTGCTTTTCGCCCGAAACTTTAAAGAAAACAGCCCCGTCTTTGTCGTAGGCGCGGCCGTTTTTGCGCAAAATGTCCAAATACTTCAGATAAATATCGCCCCTTTGGCTTTGAAAATAAGGGCCAAAATTGCCGCCCTTTTTCGGGCCTTCGTCCCAATCTAGCCCAAGCCAGCTAAGGCTGTCTATAATAACGTTAAGGTATTCTTCGGTACTTCTGGCCTTGTCGGTGTCTTCTATGCGGAGGATAAAGTCGCCCCCCGTGTGTCTTGCATAAAGCCAGTTAAAGAGCGCGGTTCTCGCGCTGCCGATATGGAAAAAGCCCGTCGGGCTAGGTGCAAATCTTACTCTTACTTTCGACATAATGATATTGTTCTAAGAAATTTGCCCCATATTTAAAAAATCTTCAAGCTTTAAGCGCAAGTTTGAATTCTTTTTGCAAATTTGTGCAAAATATTTGTATACATAAACGAACGCCCCCGAAAATTTTTCGGGATTTGTCTGCATTAAACGCTCTATTTCGGCTTTTGTGTACCAGTCTAGCGAATCTATTTCGGCAGGAGGGAAAACAAAAGGGCCGTTGTGCCTTAAAACGTATACTTTAACAAATTCCATATCGGTTTGCTTGCAGGCGTCTAGCTTGCCTATGTAGATATAGTCGGCTAATTCGGTATCTATGCCCAATTCCTCTTTTGTTTCCCTGACAAGGGCGGCTTCGTAGGTTTCGCCGTAGTCTACATGCCCCGACGACGATGTCGTATAGCAAAGGGGTGCTCTGTCTTTATATTTCGAGCGCATCTGCGCCAAAATTTTTCCGTTGTTGCCTATAACAATGGCGTGAACTGCCCTGTGCATTAAACCGTTTTTGTGCACAAAGCTTCGGCGTTGGCGGTCTACAACGTTGTCGTTGGCGTCTACAACGGCGAAAAAGTCGTCGCTTTGGGCTGCAATATTTTCATCTAACTTACTCATATCTACTTAGTTAATGGAACAAATTTTATTTTCGAAAAATCGCTTTCGCCTATTTCCAGCTGCCTACAATATTCGAACATTACGGGCTTTTCGGTAGAAACGGGGAAGCCTTTTTTTGCCCTGTTTGTGCACAAAAACTCCCAAGCTACGGCGTCTACTACGCAGGGGTTTTGGCTTGCAATTAAAAGCCTGTCGGAGGCGGTATAGGCATTGTTAAACACCGCCCCGCCTACAACTTGCCCATATTGAAAGCTTAAAATATTAAGCAGCAAGCTTTCGTTTAGCTCGGGAATTGCCATAACTTCGGCAACGGCAACGGGCGCGTTTGCGGTTGCTTCAAAAAACCTTTCGCTGTTCGACATATTCCATATAGACGCATTAGCAAGAGCTGCCGAAACGCCAATAGAATCCATATCGGTTATAACGGGCAAATTTATCCAAAAATCCACATTCAAAAAGAGGGGAACGGGCAAAAAGCTTTTGCGGCGCGTTTGTTCCGACACCCCGAAAGGCTCGGTTTCGTCGGCAAAACGCAATACTTTTGCGGGCATTTGGTTGTCGTAAAACCAGTTTTTGTCGTAATATTTGCGGCTTGCCAAGTCGTATACGGGGCAGCCCTTGTAGTTGTCAGGTTTGCCCGAAGCAACTTCGCCAATCTTTGGCAAATAGCCCGCCTGCCTAAGATAGTGGCGGCGCATATCAACAATGGCTATGTTTTTATTGGCATAGCCCCTTAAATTAAGCTCTTTTATTACGGCGTCTACCAAAGCCTGGGGCGTGGCAAGCCCCCCGCCCGAATTTGTATAGATTTTAAGTGCAACTTTGCCGAATTTTGCGGGTCTAATCTTTTTGTTCAGCGCGCTTTCGGTTGCGGCAAATACGGCGTTAACTGCGCTTTCGTATTCCGAATCCGAAAAGTTTTGCATTGAATACTCGAACAGGGTTTCCCGAAATGCCCTGTTATAGGCAACAAAATTTTCGGGAACAACTGGGGCTTTTTCGCTTAATTTTTTGCCGTTTTCGCCGTTTTGGGCAAAAACGGGGCACAATATGGCAAAAAACAATTGCAAGAACAAAAAATATATTGAAAATGTTTGCGAATTCATAATGGAGGAACTACGCACCCTACCCTAAATGTTTTTAGCTATAGAATGTTTCGGGCACAGCGCATGTAAAGACTTTTTTTAAGACAAAACTTTTTCGGGATATGGCAGGCAAAATTTTTAAAACGATTTCTTTTATATTTTTATCGGCGGCAATTTTTGCAAACTCGGCGTGGTTTTTCGACAGCCCCGAGGAAAAGCAGCGCATAAAAAACCAGCGCATACAAGAGGCCGTAAAAAACTCGCAAGTGCTGATGTTCGACGAAAAGAATCAGCAGGCGATAGAGCTTTTGGAAAAGGCGACAAACGACTACGGCGAAAACGAAATTTTGTGCGAAGCCCTTGCCTACGCCTATTCACAAGACGCCCAATATTCCAGCGCCGCAATATACTTCGAAAAGGCGGCTTCGTTTAAAAACGCAAACCAGTCGCTTTTGCTTAATGCGGCGCGCTCGTACGAGCTTTGCAAGTCGTATGACTCAGCTTTGGCCGCCTACGAAAAATATATAAAAGCCTTTCCCAAAGACGCCCCCGTTTATAAATCTATTGCCAAGTTGCTAGACCAAAAGGGAATGTACGACTCGGCCTTGGCGGCGTATATGGAGTTTGTAAAGCATTCGTCGCGCCACCCGAACACTTCCGAAGCCGCCGACATAGGCGAGCTTTTCCTAAAAGGCAAAAATACGGTTCAGGCAAAGCTGTGGTTTAACGCCGCTTTAAAGGTTTGCGACAATTCGAATAAAGAAGTTAAAACCAGAATACTTGTTGGTCTTATAGACATTTATCTAATTGAGCAAGATACTAAAAATTTGGAAAATACAGTTAAAGACCTAAACGCCATAGACCCCGACATTTTGGCGAAAAACTACCCCGATTTGCAAAAACAGCTAAACGAATATAACGCAAAGCTTAAGGCGGCAAAAGACGCGGTAATTGCGGCTCAAAAGGCAGAAGAGGAACGCCAAAAAGCCGAAACTTTGCGCATACAAAAGGCAAAAGAGGCCGAGCTTGCCGCCCAAAAAGCGGCGCAAGAGCAAAAGCAAAAGGAATTGGCTCTTAAAAAGGAACTCGAGCAAAAAAAGGCGCAAGAAGCCCAAGCAAACAAAGAGCTGCCCGAAACAAAGATAGAAACCGCCGAATTTACCGACATAGCGGCCCCCGTTCTTTCGCAATACGAAAAAGACACCGATTTGTGCAAAGAGTTGCTGACCCAAAACAAAACAAAAGACGCCGAAAAGCTGGCGTTGAAAATTGTGGGCAAAAACGGACAAAACCCGCAGGCATGGGCATTGCTTGCGCGCGCCTACTGCGCAAACGGCAAGTTTTCCGACGCGTATTTATGCGCAAAACAGGCCTACGAATTTGAACCCGAAAACCTAAACGCCACACTGCTATATTTAAAAACGGGCTCTTTTATAGAGTCTAACGAAGTATTTTTAAACAAGCTTTACTTGGCGCACGAAAAGTTCCCCTATTGCAGCGAAATTATGCTCGGTTTGGCAAGAACCTACGCGATTATGCAAAATGCAAGGGAGGCAAAGTATTTTTACGAAAAGTTTTTGGACAACGCCCAAAGGCTGCACCCGCTATATTCTGCGGCGCAACAAGAACTTAAAAATCTTTTAGATGGAACCTTCCCGACATTTAAACCCTCGCAGATAGGCTCGGCTTTAACGGATTAAACTTACATAAGCGCGCAATTTCGGCATTTAATGGCAATAATAAAACAGTCGAGCATAGACGAAGTAAGAGACAAAGTAGACATCTATTCTCTTGTGTCGAACTATGTAAACTTGAAAAAGCGCGGCGGCCGCTATGTTGGGCTAAGCCCCTTTAGCAACGAAAAAACGCCTTCGTTTTATGTAGATACCGCAAAAAACCTTTACTATTGCTTTAGCACAAGCCAAGGCGGCGACATCTTTAAGTTTGTGCAGACAAAGGAAAACCTGTCGTTCCCCGAAGCGGTAGAATTTATTGCCGACAAGTTCAACATAACTCTTGAATACGAAAAACCGCGCGGCGGCGAATCGGCTGCTGCAACGCGCTCGCTTAAAAAGCAGATATGGGAAATAAACGAGCTTGCCTGCGCCTATTTTCAGGAAAATTTCTTTGCAGAAAACAATAGCTACATACGCGATTATTGGACAAACGAACGCCGATTTGATTTGGAGACGGCAAAAAAATTCAGAATTGGCTTTGCCCCGCTAAATTGGGACAACTTTAAAAATAGCCTTCTAAAAAAGGGCTATTCCAACGAAGCCTACGAAAAGTGCGGGCTGTTTTTTTCGAACAAGCACGGGTCGTCGCTGGCTGGAATGTTGCCGCGCTTTAGGGGGCGTTTGACAATTCCCATTACCGACAAAAACGGGCAAATAATAGGCTTTTCCGCGCGCAAGACCGAAAAAACCCCCACCGATATGGACTACGAGGAGGGCAAATATATTAATACGCCCGAAACCCCCGTATTCTCGAAAAAGAACATTTTATTTAACCTATACAACGCGCGAGCAAAGGCGGTAGAAAAAGGCTATTTTATTATTGTAGAAGGCCAACTAGACGCCGTAAGAATGAGCATTTCGGGCTTCGAAAACACGGTTGCAGGGCAAGGCACAGCCCTAGGCGAAGGGCATTTTGCGCTTATAAAAAACCATGTGGGCAAAGTTGTGCTGCTGCTAGATTCCGATAGAGCCGGTCAAGCCGCAATATTAAGGGTTTTGCCCATTTGTCTGGCGGCAGGCATAGAGCCTATGGCTGCGGTTTTGCGAGCCAAAGACGGCTCAGACAGCAAGGAAGACCCAGATTCTTTCATACAAAAATACGGGGCTAGCGAAATGCAAAGCGTTATAGACCGCGCCGAAAACGCGGTAAGTTTTGTATGCGAAAAGCTTTTTAAAGCCGACTTCGATTCGTCTTCGCCGCAGGGCAAAATAAACGCGCTAAACTCTATATTTGAAATTGTAAGTGCCTCGCCTTCAAATGTTGTGCGTAGCGACTATATACAAATGGCAGCCTCGGCAATAGGTGCCGACTACACGGGGGCTATGCGCGATTTTGGCGAATATATGGCAAAGAAAAGCAGGTTTGCCCAACACGGCGGCGAAATTCCGAATATTGTTGTAAATAAAAAACAACGAGGAATATTGACAAACGCCGAATATGACACTTTATTTATATGCTTACATAATGAGAAAGTGGGAAACCGTTTGGCGGAAATAATTTCCGACGAATGGGTAGACACGTCTTCTTTGGCGGGGACTGTTCTCGCCAAATATTTGGCGTGCACGAAAGAAGGCATAGAGTTTTCGGTGTCTTCGTTCGACTCAGTTCTCGAAAGCGAAGATGAAAAAAACCTTGTCTACGAAATTTTATCTAAAGAGGAAGTATCTAGCGACGACGTTGTGCGCGAGGCCAACGAGTGCGCCGAAAGAATATGGAAAAAGCATTGTAGAAAGCATATAGCCGCCCTGAATGCGCAGTTGCGAGATTCGGGAATTGCACCAGACAAACTGATGGAAATTTTAAAAAATCTTAAAATTTGGCAAAAATCTTTGCAAGATTACCCTTGGAAACTTGAATAATAAATATATGGCGAGTAAGAAACCCAATAAGAACGAAACAAAAACTTCTAAAAATGCGGCAAAAAAACCTGCCGCAAAAAGCGCGGCCGTAGCCAAGCCGAAAAAAGTTGCAACCCCCAAAGTTGCGGCAAAAAAGCCTGCTCCCAAAAAGCCCGCCGTTTCGCCAAAAAAACAAGTTAAGGCCGCCGTTGCAAAAAAGGCTGCAAAGCCCGTCGCAAAAAGCGCGCCTAAAAAAGAGGTAAAAAAACCCGCGAAAAAAGTTCAGGCAAAAGCCCCAGTCAAAAAGGCGGTTGCAAAGCCCGAGCCCAAAAAAGCCGCGGCAAAACCCGTTGCCCCTAAAAAGGCAGAAATAAAAAAAGCTCCCGCCAAGGCGGTAGAAAAGCCCGCAAAAAAGGCCGAAGCTGCAGTTCCCGAAGCCCACGAAGCCAAGAAGGAAATTAAGCCCACTAAAACCATAAAAAAGGCAAAAGAAGTTTTAGAGGCCGAACTGCACGCAGCCCAGCCCAAGTCTGCCGAAAATATGACGCTTATGGAGCGCAAACGCTTCCTTAACGACAGAATTAGGGCTTTAATTCACTTTTCAAAACAGCAAGGCTACCTTACAATTCAAGATATAAATTCTTCGCTTTCCGACATTTTGGGAGACCCAAAAGAGCTTGAAAGCGTAATGAACATTCTTGAAACGCTCGACATAGACATTCTCGACAAAGACGACGTTGAAGCCTTTAAACGCCGCCAAACCGAGCAGGAGGAAAAGCAGGTAAAGGCAAGCGCCTCCGACAATCTCGACGACCCTGTAAGAATGTATCTAAAGCAGATGGGGCAAGTTCCCCTGCTCTCGCGCGACGAAGAAGTGCAAATTTCAAAGCGCATAGAGCAGGCCGAAACAAAGGCAACAAAAGCCCTGTTTTCGGTTGCGCTTACAAACGCCTACCAGCTCGACTTGGCAAAGAAACTCGTTCAAAGAGAGGAGCGTTTCGACAAAATAGTTCTCGACAAAAAGGTAGACAGCCGCGAAAACTACTTTAAGGAACTGCCCAAGGTTATCGAAGAAGCCGAAGATATGGAAACTAAGCTTACAAAAGCTTGGGAAGGCTACGAAAACGCTACAAACGAAAGCCTTAAAAAACGCCATTTAACGCAGTTTAAAAATCTAGAGCTAAAGTTAAAAGACATCTTCAAAAAATACCACTTTAAGATGAAGGTGTTCGAAGAATATCTCGAAACTTTAAACCCGCTTTTGCAGGAGATAGAAGACCTTTTATATAAGCGCAGCGCGTTGGAAAAAATCGGCAAGCACGCAAAGTCGGCGGATATGGAAAAGTATGCCAGCAGATTGCGCGAAATAGAAAGCCAAATAAGAATGAAGCCCGAAGAGCTTGTAGACCTTGTAAAGCTTGTAAAAAGCTCTATGAGAGAAGCCCACAAGGCGAAAACCGAAATGGTTAGGGCAAACCTTAGGTTGGTAATTTCTATTGCAAAGAAATATACAAACAGGGGCTTGAATTTCTTAGACCTTATTCAGGAAGGCAATATGGGGCTAATGAAAGCCGTAGAAAAGTTTGAATACAAACGCGGCTACAAGTTTTCTACCTACGCTACTTGGTGGATTAGGCAGGCAATTACCCGCTCTATTGCCGACCAGGCAAGGACAATTCGCATTCCCGTGCATATGATAGAAACTTTAAACAAGGTTATGCAGGTTCAAAAGCAGCTTTTGCAAGAGCTCGGCCACGAACCTACCGCCGAAGAAGTTTCTAACGAAATGCAGCTGCCAGTAGAAAGGGTTCAGGCAATAATGAAAATGGCGCAGCAGCCCATTTCGCTGCAAAGCCCCGTAGGCGATTCCGACGACACAAACTTTGGCGACTTTATAGAAGACAAAGGAGCCGAAAACCCCTACGATATGACGGCCTATTCGCTTTTGCGCGAAAAGATGATGAACGTTTTAAGCTCGCTTACGCAAAGAGAGCGCAGCGTCTTAAGCCTGCGTTTCGGTTTGCAAGACGGCTATTCGAGAACTCTCGAAGAAGTAGGCAAACAGTTTAACGTAACGCGCGAAAGAATAAGGCAAATAGAGGCAAAGGCATTGCGCAAAATGCGCCACCCCACAAGAATACGCCAGCTTCACGGCTTTTTCGAAGCCGAAGTAGATACTTCGGGCCCCGGCTACGACCAATTTAAACAGGAAAAAGAATAACATTTTGCGCCTTTTGCCAACTCGGCAACAGGCGCAGTTTTTTACAATGCTTTTTAAAATTGCAGTATTTTTTTTGGCGGCATTTTGCATTTGCAGCGCAAGGCCAAAAGACTTTACGTCTATAAAAGTTTCGCCCACGGCAAAGGCGGCTGCTAAAGAAATGCTTACCCCGCGCGAAGTTTTCCAAAAAATAGGCTACATTGCCGATATAGACGGCAAAATTGCCGTTGTGCGAATTACAAATCAAATTCCTTTTGGCGAGGGCAACACCTACTTTTATTCGCGCTCGGCAAACGGCGAAATTTCGGCACTTTTAAACTACACAAACTTAAGCCGCCAATATATGCGCGCAATGGATATTACACAGGGCGCGCCCGAAATAGGCGACTTTGTCTTTGCAAAGTTTGTGCCCGACAATCTCGAAACTAAACAATAAGAACTATAGGCAACTTTCTTGCCTTGCAGCAAGTTTTGGCTCTGTTTTTGCGTTTTAAATCGTTTTATTTGGGTTGTTTTGGCTTTTTCTAAAAAAATTGTTGACTTTGCAAAATTAAGAAAGTAAAAGGATACACGTTAAACGTATAATTAAACTATTTTTGAATACGAAAGACTATATATGAAAAACAAAATCAGCAGGAGAGAATACATAAAGGGGGCGGCCGCAATGGTTGCAGCCGGCGCAATAACACAAACAACTATTGGCTGCAAAAACGATTCGGCAGATACGGTTTCGTTTAGCAGCGAATTTCCCGTAAAATATAATGTAGACGTTTTTGTTGCGGGCGGCGGCCCTGCCGGGTGCGCCACTGCAGTTAGCGCGGCAGAAACTGGCCATAGCGTATTTTTGGCAGAATCGCATTCGTGCCTGGGCGGCATGGGCACGGCGGCAAAAGTTCCCGTATTTATGCAGCTAACCGACGGCAAAAACTTTCTTTGCGCGGGCTTTGGCCGCAGAATTATCGACTCGCTCAGGAAAAACCGCCGCATAGGTGGCGAAGCCAACGATATCGAAGCCCTTAAGCGCATTTACGACGACTTAATGCTAAAGTCGGGCGCAAAATTCACCTTTCAGACAACGCTTATGGCGGTAAAGAAAACGGGTAATAAGATAGACTACGTTTTGTGCTGCGCACCCAGCGGCGTTTTTGCCGTAAAAGCCAAAGTTTATATCGACTGCACGGGCAACGGCGACATGGCGGTACAAGCCGGGGCAAAGTGGGAAATGACACCCTCTAACGAAGGCTGCATACCCGCTACCCTTTGCGGCGTTTGGGGTGGCATAGACTGGAAAAAGTGGCACGCCGTTATGCCCAAAGACAACCCCCAGCCCCAGGGCTATAAACTTGCCCAGGCAATTAAAGACGGCGTATTTACCGTGCCCGACTACCATATGACAGGCACCTACCAGCTTGGCGACAACATAGGCGTTTCGAACATAAGCCACGCCTTTAATGTAGACGGCACCGACGAAAAATCGGTAACCAAGGCTTTGGTAGAATCGCGCAAA
Organism: uncultured Opitutales bacterium; assembly: GCA_934613415.1. Lineage (GTDB taxonomy): Bacteria > Verrucomicrobiota > Verrucomicrobiia > Opitutales > Intestinicryptomonadaceae > CAKUIA01. The sequence goes on along the minus strand of CAKTSY010000002.1, from coordinate 176,143 downwards.
ACCCTTATAGAGTTTGAAAACTACTACAACAAGTATATAGAAGGTTTTGAAAAGGCAAAGCTTATAGGCACTGGCTCGCTGCTTGGCGTTAGAGAAACGCGCCGCATTATGGGCGACTATGTTCTTAATTTTGAAGACTATAAAAAGCGCGCCGTGTTCGACGACGAAATAGGCCGCTATGCCTACCCAATAGACATTCACCCCTCGGGCGGCGATATGGCAGAATACGAAAAGCACCGCCGAGACTTCGACAGACTCTACAGATACAAGAAGGGCGAAAGCTACGGCATTCCCTATAGAATCTTAACGCCGAAGGGCATAGACAACCTGTTGGTTGCAGGCCGCTGCGTTTCGGCAGACCATTTGGTTCACGGCTCTGTAAGAGTTATGCCCGCCTGCTACATTATGGGGCAAGCGGCGGGCTTGGCGGCGTGTCAGGCGGCCGACGCAAAAGTTTCGGTACACGATATAGATGTAAAGAAGCTTCAAAAATCGCTGCTTAAAATAGGCGCATTTTTGCCCAACGCAAAAGCCTAAAGAAGACAACGGCACATTTACAAACAAAGCCTTTTGGGGAATTTCCAAAAAGGCTTTTTTGTTTTTTGCGGCAAAGCTTGGGTTTTTAGCGCAAGTTTTCACCGCAAAAAAAAAATGCGTGTTCCTTTAAACACACATTTTAAAAATTTTCTATATTGCTTAACACTACTTGCGACGCCTGTAAACTGCAAAGCCCAAAGCCAACATGCCGAATATTGCGGCATATGTAGAGGGTTCTGGCACTACATATTCCGTAAGCGTAAACCTAACCGTAGTTAGCCCTTCCATGCCCATACCGCCCGACGCCAATTCGGGAATTAGCGAAGTGTCTATCGAAATTGCAATGGTAAAATAGTCTTCGTCGGATAAATCTATATCGAGATTTTCAAGCGTAAAACCGTCCGTAAAATCTTTTGTAGTTAGCCCCGAAAATTTACCAAGCGATGTTAATTTTGCGCCGTCATAGTCGGCTTTGGCGTCGCCCGTTGCGCCCGCAAATATTTCCAGACAAAAAGCGGGCAAATCGCCGGGAACATCGGCTTCGCCATTACTGGGAGTACTAAAATTGCCGATTTTCTTGCAAGTTATGGAATCTATCTGCCCAATGGATTCGGCCGAAATATCAATTTCGTAAAGGTTAAATTGCAGGTACGACTCTCCGCCGGCATAGTAGTTGCCCAACTTAATCTTGCTATTTACGGCCCACTGCCCTCCGTGCCCGTCGGGGCCATAGGTGCTTTTTGCTTTATTAAGCCAAATGTTTTTCGTTACTGTTTCGGCGTTTAGCGCGGCAAAACCCGCAAGCGCAAACGCAAAAAATGCAAGCATTATCTTCTTCATATAAAATATGTCTTTGCCGATTTCTACTTTTTGACAAATAACAATAGCGTCTAATAAACCGCATGCAAACTAAAAAAGCTTTCGGCAATATGCTTACCGAAAGCTCTGTTTTATTCCCTAAAAGGCTTATTCTATTTTTTTGCAATGCCTAGTTTTGCCAGCCAGTTTTGCACCGTTTTTTTGGCGCCGCCAACCGAGCCGCCGCGAACGGGCAAAGCCTCAAGCATAGTGGAATTTGCGCAAATCTTTTTTATGTCGCCTTCGGCGCGCCCCATACGGCTGCCTTCGTGCGTCATAAAAGGCACAATCTTTTTGCCCGAAAAATCGTTTTGTGCCAAAAAAGTCCTTATAGGCGAAGATATTGTACCCCACCAGTTGGGCGAACCCACAAAAATTACGTCGTAATCTGCAAGGTTTGCCTTTGCGTTTTTAATTGGGCGCAAAAATTTGGCGTCTACCTCCTTTTTGGCAATGGCCACCGTTTGGTTGTAGTCGGCAGGATACGCAGTTTCGGGCACAACTTCAAGAATGTCGGCGCCCGTTTCGTCCTTTATGGTTTGCGCCAAGCGGCGTGTATTGCCGCTCCACGAAAAATATACAATAAGCATTTTGTTTTTGTCGGGTTTAGTTTCGCCAAAAGATACTGCAGCCGAAATAAAGGGGGCTGCCACTAAGGTTAAAAATGTTTTTCTTTTCATACTTTATCTATACGAGTTTTTGTAGATTGCAACGCAGTCGGCGTTGGAAAGGGCAACTTGGTCGGCCTCGAACAAAAATCCCATGCACGCCTTCGCGTTTTCGGCAAACTTTTCGAATTCATCTTCGGAAATGCCGTAGTCGGACATTTTAAGGTCGTCTACGCCGCAGTCGGTCTTAAGTTTTTTCAGGGCTTCTATAAAGTCTTGCGGCGTTTTTGCGTTTTCGCAGCCCATTGCCTTTGCCATTTTAACAAAGCGTTCGGGGCATGCGCCCTTTTCTATCCACGCGGTAAAATACGCCTGACATATCATAATAAGCCCCGCCCCGTGCGGCAGATTTTGGTGGTATGCACTAAGGGCGTGCTCGAGCGAATGTTCGCTTGTGCACGAGCCCGTTGTCATTACCATTCCCGAAAGCGAGTTGCCGAACGACACATGCTCGCGCGCCTCCAAGTCTTTGCCGTTGTTTACGGCCCTGGGCAAATATTTTGCAATGTTTTCTATTGCCGTTATTGCATACATATCGCAAATCGGGTTTGCGCCTTTCGAAACATAGCCCTCTACGCTATGCAAAAGCGCGTCGAAGCCCTGATACGCCGTAAAGCGCGGCGGCACGCTTAAAGTTAAAGTAGGGTCTACAATAGACAATACCGGAAACAAAGATTCGTCGAAAACCGCCGTTTTTTCGTTCGTTTCGGGGTTTGTTATAACGCCGCCTGCGTCCAGCTCCGAGCCCGTGCCCGCGGTGGTAGATATTGCAACCAATGGCAACGCCCTGTTTGCAAAGGGCTTTTTGCCGCCCTTGCCGAACAGGATATAGTCCCACAAGTTGCCGTCGTTTACCGCCATTGCGGCAATGGCTTTAGAGGCGTCCATAACAGAGCCGCCGCCCAGGGCTATAACAAAGTCGCACTTGTTTTCGCGCGCAAAGTTTGCACCCTGCATAACGGTGTCTTTTAGCGGGTTTGCCTCTATTTTGTCGAACAGGGCATATTCAACTTTTGTCTTGTCTAGCTGGGCAAAAAGCCTGTCTAAATAGCCGTTTGCCCTTGTAGATTTACCCGAAGAAATAACAACCAGGGCCTTTTTGCCGAAGAGTTTTTCCTCGCCCAATTTGTCGAACGAGCCGCTGCCAAAAATAAATTTGGCGGGAATATGGTTTACAAAACCTTTCATTTTAATCCTTTCGTTTTACTGTTAAAAATAAAAATCAGGCCGCGCGTAATTGCAGCCGTTAAAAATACTATCGCCGCATTTTCGGCAAAAAAAAGGACTGCGGGCAATTCGCCGCTCCAGTAGTCGAACGAGTATCCGCAAAAAAGCTTTTGCAAAAAAGCCCTGTCGAACACCGCATATATGCCCAATAGCGCAAATGCCGCCATAGCGCATTTTGCAAACGCGCCCGCCTTGCCGAAAATAAAATTAAAATGCAGCCCCATATGAAGCCCCAAAGACAGCATTAGGTAATACGCCGCAACCGAGTGCCACTGCCTTGCCTGCATATCGGAAATCCCGAAACCGAATATGTATTGCGAAATTATTACGGCGCTCGCAAAAACAATTATGCACAATATAAGCAACCCGATATTTGTTGCAGCGCCCAAAATGCGCATTGCAAAATATTTGCCCGCAAACAAATTTTTATACCACCGCCAATTTAAAATGTTGTGCACCGCAAACAATATAAGGGCGGCCGTTCCCAAAATTTCGTGCAAAAAAACGTCGGTTATGCGCATTCCCAAAGCGGCAACAAACGCCGCAAACATAAGAATGTCTAGCCAAATACGCATATGTTTTAAGTGTTTCATTCGGGGGAATTTTTCGGGCAAAATGTTAGCATACGAAATTATTTGTGTAAATATACACAAGAACCGAATTTATGCCTAATTCTACCATAATGCAAATTCTGCAAAGCAGGCACAATTAGGCAAGTTTTAGCTTCTAATACACATTTACAGCGCAAAATCAAGTAATTGCAAAAACTAGCATTTTCCAGTTCGACGAAGAAAATGTAGCGTATCCCAAATACTTTTCGGGCAAGTCGTATTTGGCAGGGCTTTTAAGCAATAAAAACTTAAACGCATCTACAAATAAAATTTCGTGGCACGAGCCTGCTAACAAAGGGTAATATAAAAAGGATACAAAAGAATAAAAGTTTTTTTCATCGCAAACCCCGCACATTTAACGCAAAACAAGCCGAAATGGATTCTTTTCCCTTGCGGACTTGCTTTGCATAAGTTGCCCGCCATATTTTGTTTCGTTAAAAAGCCCAGCCGCTACGTGATTTCCTCTGGGCTGCGGCATTCAAATTTGCGGTTGCAAAAATAGGCGCTGAAGCCGCGCAATAATTTTTACGATAAAAATATATTGACAAAAACGCGGTTCATTCATTTGTTTTAATCATTTGTTTAAATCATATGACCAACACAAATATAATTTCTAAAATTGTAGAAGGCGACTTAAGCGACCCGAAGTCTAGAATTGCAAAGGCCGCCATCGAGGAATTTGCAATGCGCTCGCTAGACGGAGCCAGAACCAGAAAGATTGCCGAAAAAAGCGGCGTAAATCTGGCCTCGATTAGCTACTATTTTGGCGGCAAGCGCAACCTATACAAAACCGTTATAGAGCAGCTTTCGTCGTTTTTCGACGAAGCGGTTAGCCCCTACTACGCCGAGGGCAAAGAAATTTTAAGGAAGCGCGACAGCAAGGGCGCAATGCTTTTTGTGCAAAAATTTTTGATAGACTGCATACGGAAATTTTCGAAAGTTGAAATTGTCGCCCCGCTTTGCCAAATATTGACAAGAGAGCAGGACAACCCGTCGGAATACTTTAAATGCGCGTATGCCACAATATACGAAAAGCCCGTCGAGTTTTTGTCGGACCTGCTAGCAAAGGCGTCTAAAGAAAAGCTTGCACGCGATATGCGCATTGTTTTTGCGCACACTTTGTGGGCAACGGTGCGAACCTACGCCGCCGAAAGCCCAGCAGTAATGCGGCTTCATTCGTGGGGCAAATTCGGCGAGGCCGAATTGTCGCTTATAGAAAAATCTTTAAACAAAGTACTCGAAAAAACCCTAAACATATAACTGCAATGAAACATTTTAAATTCTACGCAATTACGCTTTTTGCGCTAACGCTTGGGCTTTGCGGCTGCAAAAAGGACGCCCAACAAAAAACACAGGCTATGCCCAATACAGTGGTTGCGGCCTACCCCATAGTAAAAGACGTTGAAATTAAAAACGACTACGCCGCGCGCGCAGTCGCCTACGAAGAGGCCGAAATTAGGGCGCGCGTCGGGGGATATCTGGAAAAGGTGTTTTTCGGCAAGGGAGCCACTGTAGAAAAAGGCGCGCCGCTTTTTAAGATAGACGACAGGCCCTATGTGGCGGCACTGCAGGCGGCAAAGGCGAATGTGCAGGCGGCGCAGTCACACGTTGCATTGGCAAACGACAACGCCGAAAGAGCGCGCGGGCTATTTAAGCGCAACGCAATTTCTAAAGAGCTTTACCAGACAAGGGAAACCGAGCTACTTATAGCAAAAGCCAAGCTTGCCGAGGCCAAGGCCGCCCTTACAAACGCGCAGTTAAACTTGCAATATACAACGGTTTGTGCTCCCGTTTCGGGCAAGGTGGGCGAAAACCTTGCCGACACGGGCAACCTGGTATCGGCACACGTTACAAAGCTTGCAAGAATTGTAAACGATTCAAAAATTAAGGTGTACTACGAGCTTAATTCGGCCGACGCCTTCCGCTACAAAACAAGCGGCCTTTTAAAGGACATAGACGCAAACAAAGGCGCAAAGGTTTTGTTTGCGCCCAAAAATTTGGGAAAAGCCGTACACGGCGCGCTTTGCTACTACGACAACGCAATGGATTCTACTACGGCTTCTCTTGTAATGCGCGCCGACATAGACAATAAAAATAATGACCTTTTTGCGGGCTCGTACGGAACGATAACAGTTTTTGAAGGCGTAAAAAACAACGCCCTTTTAGTGCCCAGCAACGCCGTAGGAACAGATATGACGGGCAAATATCTTGTTGTTGTAAAAGACGGCAAAGCCGTAAACGTTCCCGTAAAAACGGGAGCCGTTATAGGCAAATTTACCGTTATAGAAAGCGGTATACAAAAAGACAGCCTAGTTGTTGTAAAGGGGCTGCAAAGAGCGGCGCAAAACCCGCAAGTAAACGTAAAAATCGAAAGGTTGGAATTTTAACCTACACAAAAATTTTTAGGCAAAAATTATGAAAAAGTTTTGCGATTTCTTTATAGACAGGCCTATTTTCGCCACGGTTGTATCGATTGTAATAGTGCTTTTGGGCGCAATCGGCTTTTCGGGGCTGCCCATTTCGCAGTATCCCGACATTGTGCCGCCCACAATAGCAATAGACGCAATGTACCCTGGGGCATCGCCCGAAACGCTGATGAAAACCGTTGCAACCCCAATAGAGCAGGAGCTAAACGGCATAGAAAATATGATGTATGTTACAAGCCGCTGCAATTCCGACGGCACTGTAAGCATAGAAATTGCCTTCGAGCTTGGCACAGATATAAATCAGGCACAGGTTTTAACGCAGAACAGGGTTGAAGTTGCAAAGCCCATTTTGCCCGAAGAAGTGCGCAACATTGGCGTGCGCGTTTCCAAGCGTTCGCCCAGCCTGCTTTTGGGAATAGGCCTATATTCGCCCGACAAGTCGCGCGACACCGCCTATATTACCAACTACTACCTAACACAAATGCGCGACAGGCTTTTAAGGGTAGACGGCGTGGGCTCTATAATGGAGTACGGAGCAAGGGAGTTTAGCATGCGAATTTGGCTAGACCCAAATAGATTGTCGGACCTAAAAATTTCGCCTTTGCAGGTATATGCCGCAATAAAAAAGCAGAATAAAAACGTAGCCTCGGGCAAACTAAACCAGTCGCCCACGGGCAACCCCGACGCCTCGCACGAAATTTTGATAGAAACCAAAGGCGGCCTTACCGAAGTTGGCGAATTTGCCGACATAATTGTTGCAAAAACTCCGACTGGCAAACTTGTGCGCCTGCGCGACGTTTCAAGAATAGAGCTTGGCGCATATTCTTATACAGACGCCGCCTTTTACAAGGAAGGCAGTGCAATAGCTTTGCTTGTATATCAAACCCCCGGGTCTAATGCGTCGAACACGGCTGGCGAAGTTTTAAAGCTTTTCGAGGAAATGAAAAAGGATTTTCCGTCGGGCGTAGACTACGCGGTAGGCATGGACAACACCGTGTATATTGCAGACTCCATTAAGGCGGTTTTCCGTACAATACTGGAAGCTACAGTGCTTGTCGTTTTTGTAATGGTGCTATTCCTGCAAAACTTAAGGTCGGCAATAATCCCGCTTTTTGCGATACCGATTTCGCTTATAGGCACATTCTTTTTTATGAAGATTTTCGGGTTTACAATAAACAACCTTACCCTTTTTGGGCTAGTTCTTGCCATTGGCATTGTTGTAGACGACGCGATTGTTGTTGTAGAGAATATAGAAAGAAATATGCGCGGCGGCCTAAACGCAAAGGAAGCCGCAAAAAAGGCAATGGCGCAGGTTTCGGGCGCGCTTGTTGCCATTGTTTTGGTACTTAGCGCGGTGTTTGTACCGACTGCTTTTGTAAAGGGCATTACGGGCGAATTTTACAGGCAGTTTGCCCTTACAATAGCGGCCTCTACAATAATTTCGGGCATTGTTTCGCTTACGCTAACGCCAGCCGTTGCCGCAATTTTAATGGAAAAACCCGAAAGGGAAAATTTTGCCATAAAGTGCTACAACGCCATTTTCGGCAAAGCATTCTCGGCGTTCAACAAGCTGTTCGAAAAATCGGCGGCCTTATACGGCAAATGCGTGTTTAAAATTCTGAAAATTTCGGCGCTATTGGCTCTTTTATATGTCGCGCTTTTGGCCGCCACCGTATTTGTGTTCGACAAATCCGACAAGGGATTTATTCCACCGCAAGACACCTGCTACTTTTACCTTGCAGTAGAGCTGCCCGACGGCGCAACTTTAGAGCGTACCGAAAACGTGCTTAAAAAGGCCGAAAAGACAATATATAAAACATTGCCCGAAGCGCAAAAGTGCATGCTTATGGCGGGGCTAAATATTGCAAACTTAGGCAGAATGCCGAACGGAGCAACCGTTTTCATACAGCTTGAAAGCAAGGAAACTAGAAACGCAAAAGGCATTACTTTGGAAGACTCTATAAACCGCCTTATGGCGGCGTTGTATGCCGAAATCCCCGAGGCTAATTTTTATGCGATAAAGCCGCCCGTAGTTTCGGGCATAGGCATGGGCGGCGACTTTAAAGGCTATATACAAGACAAGTCTGCAAAGGGCTTAAACGAAATAGAAAAAGACGTAAAAGCAATGGTCGCCCAAGCCCGAAAAGAGCCCTCCGTTTCTACCGCCCTTACAATGTTTTCTATTGCAAGCCCGCGCATTAGTTTGGATATAGACCGCCAGCAGGCCGAAAAAATGGGGGCAGATATATCTTCGGTATTTTCGACGCTAAGTTTTAACTTTGGCTCGGTTTATGTAAACGACTTTAACATTTTAAACCGCACCTACAAGGTTGTAGCCCAAGCAGAAGGCAAAGACCGAAGCACTCCGGACGACCTTCTTAAAATGAAGGTGCTTTTGCAAAACGGCAAAACCGCGCAAATAGGCAGCTTTGCCTCTATTAAAAACACCGTTGGCCCCGAAGTTATAACGCGCTACAATTTGTACCCTGCAGCCGAAATTATGGGCAATGTTTCGCGCGGGCACTCAACGGGGCAGGCAATAAACGCAATAGAGCAAATTGCCGAACAAACTTTGCCGAACGGAATCGGGCTTGAATGGACCGACTTGGCGTTTCAGGAAAAGCGCACGGGGTCTACAACCGCGGTTATAACCTTTGCTTTGTGCGTTGTGTTTGTGTTCCTTATTTTGGCGGCGCTTTACGAGAGCTGGAAGCTTCCCCTTTCGGTTGTGCTTATTGTGCCGCTGGTGCTGCTGTTTTCTATTTTGGGCGTGCAGCTTTTGGGGCAGGACGTAAACGTGCTGACGCAAGTCGGCTTTATAGTTCTTATAGGTTTGGCGTGCAAAAACGCAATTTTGATTGTAGAATTTGCAAAACAGCGCCAAGACGCAGGCGAAGAAATTACAAGCGCAATTTCGAACGCCGCAAAAAACAGACTGCGCCCGATTATAATGACATCGTTTGCATTCATCTTGGGCGTAGTGCCCTTGGTGGTAGCTTCGGGCACGGGCTCGGAACTTAGAAACGCACTGGGAACCCCGGTATTTTTCGGAATGCTTGGCGTTACCGCAGTAGGCCTGATTTTCACCCCAGTATTTTTCTATTTAATAAGAAAACCGCGCAGCGCGGCACCACATGCGTAAAAATAAAAGAGACAATTTAATGAAACACCTAAAAAACTTTTTGGCTATTGTGCCCATTTTCGCGCTCAGCGCGTGCATGGTAGCCCCCGAATACGAAAACCCAAACCAAAGCATAGGCGAAAAGGAAGTTTTTAATTTCGAAAAATTTTCGCACGACAAAGGGCAATGGAAAACCGCAACCCCGCAGGATACTTTAAGCCGCGGACAGTGGTACGATGTCTTTAAAGACCCCGTATTGTCGGAGTATATGCAAAGTTGCAAAGACGACAACCCCGACATAATGTCGCTTTACTACAAAGTGCAGCAGGCAGCCGAGGCAGCCGCTATAACGCGCAGCCATCTATACCCGAATGCCTCTGGCAGCGCCTACTATTTTAAAAACGAAGTTGGCGACCACTCTATTGTGCGTCCGCTCGGCAATGCCTTCGAAGACTGGGCGTTGGGCGCAACCCTAACTTGGGACGCCGACTTGTTCGGCAGAATACGCAGCGTTTTGGCGGCTTCGAAAGCCGAAGCGCAATCGGCTTTAATGGAATACGAAAACGCGCTGCTTTCGCTGCAGACAAAAGTGGCCGCCCTATATTTTTCGATTGCCGAAATGCAAAGTGAAATTGCGGTTTTAAAGAACACCCTAAAACTTAGGGAAAGCCAAACAAAATTTGTGGCAAGCAGGTGCGAAATGCAAAGCGCAAGCCTTGCAGATTTGGAAAGGGCAAAAGCCCTGCAGTTTTCTACTGCAGCGCAACTTACACAGTTAAACGAAAGCGTTGCCATAGCCAAAAACACAATGGCAGCCCTTTTGGGCAAAACGCCTTCGGCAATAAAAATTAAGGTTGCCCCGCTAAAAAACAACCCTCCCGAAATTCCGCTAGAAGTTCCATCTAAGCTGCTCGAGCGCCGCGCCGACATTGCCGCAGCCGAACGTATGGTATTTGCCGCAAACCGCCGCATAGGGGCTGCAAACGCCGCGTTTTTCCCGACAATTTCAATTACAAGCTCGTTGGGAACCGAATCTACCGCGTTTTCGAAACTGCTAAACACAAGCTCGTTTGCATGGGGGGTAAGCCCGCAAATATACATACCGCTGTTTCAGGCGGGCAAGCTTAAGGCGCAAAAAAGGGCAGCTTTGGCAAAGCACCAAGCCGCCTTGCAAGACTATAAAGGCAAAGTGTTAAACGCCGTAAAAGAATGCGAAAATGCGCTGGCAAAAAGCTCGCACACAAAACAAAGGTCTAAGCAGCTTTTGCTTGCATACAATGCCGCCAACAAAGCCGACAAAATCACGCAAGACCAATACGAAGCGGGAGTTATAGACTATTTTCAGGCGTGCCAATCGCATGCCGCAGCCCTTTCGGCAAAGCTTGCCCTTTTGGAAAACCGCGGCAAAGAATATAGGAATGCAGTAGAGTTAATTCGCGCGTTAGGCGGCTCGTGGGAATTTAAAGCCCCAGAAAAATCCGCTCTTGAAAATGCGCAAGACATTTTCGAGCAAAGCAAATAGGCAAAAAACAATATGCTTACATTGGCGGCGCAACCGGGTTTGTGCCGCCAAAATTTTCTTGAAAGCCAAAGTGCAAATTTTACCATTAAAGCCCGTTTAACCTGCAAATATGTATACAAGGGCAATAGCAACATTATCGCTTTTGGCGGCAACGCTGCTTTCGGGGTGCGCAACCTATAACGAAAGCAACGCGCGCCAGCACGCCCTTTTTATGCAGGGCAATTTTAACGAAGCTACGGCTTTGTGCGAAGAATCCGCAAAAGAATATGCAAATTCTAAAGACGCGGTTATATACAATCTGCAGCTAGGGGCTGCAGCCCGCGCGGCAAACAAACTAGACATAAGCACAAACGCATTTGAAAGTGCCTACAAAAAAATAGACTACTATTCAAGCCAGCCCGAAATATCTCTTTCGGACGAAGGCACTGCCTTTTTGACAAACCAAGCCTATATGCCATACAAGGGCTATAACTACGACAAGATTATGCTTTGCGCATATCAGGCGTTAAACTTTGCAGAGCTTAAAGACTACGAAAAGGCGGCAGTAGAAATTAAAAGGTTTGAAAACATACAAAGCCAAATAAACGCAAAAAGCTCTGCGCAAAACGCACAGCTTGGCGCGCAAATGCAAAACCAAAACATTAGCGATTACACATTCGAAAACCCGCAAATTGCAGCTCAGCTAAAAAGAATTTACGGCAAAGATTTTAGCGAAATAAAGGCAATAAAGCCCAATACAAACGCAAACCCATATGCCTATTTTGTTGCGGGCATTGTGCATACAGCGGCGGGCAGCGACACCTACAACGCAAACAGAGCTGCAGACTTTTTCAGGCTTGCGTTCGAAAAAAGCGGCTTTAAGTCTAAAGCGTTGGCTGGGTGCTTGGCAAGCGCCGAAACGCGCGCAAACTCGCTTTTTGCGAGCAAAAATGCAGACACAAAAAAGCATACCTACATTGTATACGAAGCGGGCTGTGCGCCGCAAAGAAGGCAAATTAGGCTAAACTTGCCGCTGTTTTTAATAGACGAAAACCTGCCGCACGTTTCTGTAAATTTCCCATATCTAAGCAAAGAAAATTCCTATAGCGAAAATTTGAACATTGTTGCAAATTCAAAAAAAGTAAATCTCGAACAAATTGCCGATTTCGACGAAATTATTGAGGACGAATTTATGCAAAATTTGCCATACGTTATTTTAAGGACAATGCTTTCGGCGGCGGCAAAATCTATGGGGCAATATTTCGCAAAAAAAGCCGCTGGCGACTACGGAATTTTGGTAGACATAGGAGGAGCAATCTACCAAAGCACAACAAACAATGCCGACCTTAGAACGTGGACAAATCTGCCCAAAAAAGTTTATATAGCCCAAATAGAAACCCCTCAAAACGCAGTTATAGAAATAGAAAACGCACCTTTGCGCTTAAACCTTACAAAAAACAACATTGTTTTTATAAGGAAAACTTCGGCAAATTCGAAAGTATATGTAAGAAATATGGAGTTTTAAACGGCGCGAAATTTATTTTGCATTATTAAAAAGCAGTCCTAAAATTTTAAGCTATGAAAATTTTTACAATTTCTTTGCTTGCCTTAAGCGCGCTTTTAACAGCCTGCGACACGGTAAACACCATAGAAAAATCTAAAGACGGCACCTACCAAAGCATAGTGCACAATCCCTTTTTAGATTCGTATGCACAAGTTAGCGAAATTACCACATTAAGAACCGAAAGCGGGCTTTTTAAGGCTCAGGCAAAAATCACAAACACTTCAACCGGGTACAAAACAATAAACTATAGATTTTGCTGGCTAGACAAAAACAAGATGGTTGTAGACGACACTTCCTCGCCGTGGCAAACAGTAGCGTTGGAAGGCAAAGAAACAAAATATATTTATGCAGTTTCGTCGAACCCGAACGTTTGCGACTTTTCACTGAAACTCTTAAACGACGTACGCGATTAACCATATAATATAAACACTACAAATTATGAAAACATTAAAAATTTTATCTGCACTGTTGCTGACCGCATTTTTTTGCTCGTGCGCAAGCGAAAAGGCGCGCTATGTTGAATCGGGCGGAGCCAGAAGCGTTATTACCGTAAAAAAAATAAATATGGCCGACTGGAACGCAGCTGCAGCCGAGCTTGTAAACAATATGCTTGCCTCGAATGCCTTTGCAAAAATAAACGCGCCTTTACCGCTAAAAATGAAAGTTAGCCGCGTGGCAAACCGCACAAGCGATATGATAGACACCGACTTGCTTACAACGCAAATTACAATTGCATTGCAAAACTCCGGCAAAGTAAGCGTTTTAAGCGACGACCAATATTCACAAGAGCTTGCCAAGCGCAAATTAAACGGAGCCGAAATTTTGCCGGATATAACTATGTCGGGCAAAATCATAGAGCTAAGAGACTCCGACGAAGACACAAACGAAGTAACCTACGTTTTCTTTTTAGAGCTTAACTACAATTCTACCATAGTTTGGCAGGGGCAAAAGCAGATTGCCAAGCAGTCCGACAAAGGTATTTTTGGCTGGTAATTAAAGTGTTGCAACAAAAACGCCCGTGCAAATGCGGGCGTTTTTTGTGTTTTAAACGGCTTTGTTTGCCAAAAAAAACATTGAAAAGATATTTAAACTATTTAGCTTTGTTTGACGTATGAAAATTTGTTGCATAGGCGCAGGCTATGTGGGAGGGCCCACAATGGCCGTTATTGCCCAAAAGTGTCCGGATATTCACGTTAGCGTTGTAGATATAAATCAGGCGAGAATAGACCAGTGGAATTCCGAAAATTTGCCCGTATACGAGCCTGGGCTTTACGATGTAGTTAAGGAAACAAGAAACCGCAATCTCTTCTTTTCCACAAACCTAAGCGAAGCTATAGAAACGTCGGACATAATTTTTATGGCGGTTAACACCCCCACAAAAAATTTCGGCGAAGGCGCAAACAAGGCGGCCGACCTCTCGTATATAGAATCTTGCGCAATGCAAATTGCAAAGTGCGCAAAAGGCAAAAAGATAATAGTCGAAAAGGCAACGGTTCCCGTAAAGACTGCGGCGGCAATAAAGTCTATTTTGGCAAATTCCGAACACCCCGAAGATTTCCAAATTGTTTCGAACCCCGAATTTTTGGCAGAAGGCACCGCAATTAGCGATCTAAACAACCCCGACAGAATTTTGATTGGCGGCGACATAGATACCCCCGAAGGCCTAAAGGCGGTAAACACGGTTGTAGATTTATACGCCCGTTGGGTAGACCGCAAAAAGATAATAACCACAAATCTTTGGTCTAGCGAGCTTAGCAAACTTACGGCAAACGCATTTTTGGCGCAAAGAATAAGCTCTATAAACTCTATTAGCGCGCTTTGCGAAGCTACGGGGGCAAACGTATACGAAGTTGCCTCGGCAATTGGGGCAGACCATAGAATTGGCAAAAACTTCCTTAAAAGCTCGGTTGGCTTCGGCGGGTCGTGCTTTCAAAAAGACGTGCTAAACCTTTCGTATTTGTGCGAATATTATGGACTTACAAAAGTAGCCCAATATTGGCAAAGTGTTGTAGATATGAACAACTACCAAAAATATCGCTTTGCAAAGGGCGTATGCCAGGCCTTGTTCAACACAATGTCTACAAAGAAAATTGCGGTATTCGGCTACGCATTTAAGGCCGACACAAACGACATTCGCGAAACTCCCGCAATAGACGTTTGCCGCTATTTCCTAAACGAGCGCGCAAATATTTCGGTATACGACCCTAAAGTTGAACCCGAAAAAATATTCTCGTCGTTGGGCGCAAACGAAACAGACAAACACATAAAGGTTTGCAAAACACCCTACGAAGCTGCAACAGGGGCCAACGCAATTGTGGTTTTAACCGACTGGCAGGAATTTTCTAAACTAGACTACGCAAAAGTAAAAGAGCAAATGGCGTCGCCCGCCTGGGTGTTCGACGGCAGAAACTGCCTAGACAAGCAAGCCCTTAAAAAGCTTGGCTTTAATGTCTACACCATAGGCGTTGGCGTTTTGCAATAGCGTTTAAAAAACGGCGCAGTTATTGCGCCGTATTTTTTTACTTTTAACCGCACAAAATTAGGGAATTTTTAAAATCGGCCTGCAATGAAATCGCTGCTTTTGGCAATGGGGTTGTTTATGTCGCTTTCGGCGGCATTTGCCGATTGTGCCCTTGTAAAAGACAACGTATTTACAGCGCAAATTACCACTGCCGACACAGCCGATATTCACGAAAAGGCGGCGGCAAAAACCCTGCAGGAAATATTTGAATTTGCAGCGCAAACTTTGGGGCACAAAGCAAAAATAGGCAAAAGCGAAAATGCGATAAACATACAACTTGCCCAAAACAAAAATTCGCCAACATTTAAAGACGCTTTAAAAAATAATTTTAAAAAGCAGCCCACCTACCGCTTTGTTGTTTGCGACAACGAGATAAAAATCCTTTATCCGGAAACCAAAAACGCGACAAACGCCGTAGGCTTTTTCCTGCAAAAAATCGGCTTTAGGTTTTTTGGGCCTACCCCAAGCGAATGGGTTATTCCGCAACTAAAAAACATAAAGAATTTCGACATAGAATTTACGCCGGCATTTGGCTCTATACAAATTTATACCGAAAACCCCGCGCCCGAATTTAAGCTGTTTTTAGAACTAAACGGCAACAACCCAAGCTTTGGCGGCTTTGGGCATAGCCTGCAAGACATATTCCCCAAAAAACTGCTTAAAACCAACCCGCAATTTAGGGCAACCATAGCAGCGTGCAACCCCGAAAACCTGCGTTTTGAAAACCCAAACTTTTTAAGCGACACCGTAGCCTACCATGCCGCAAATTATGCCGAAAAATATTTTTTAGAAAACCCCGACAAATGGTATTTTTCGCTTTCGATTTGCGACGACGCGAATTTCGACGAAAGCCTTTACCCGCAAAGTGCCGAAAAATATTTTTTTAGGAATGCCCCGAACAAAAGCGGCGAAGTTTTTTATTTTACAAACAAGGCGGCAAAAATTATTTCGCAAAAAAATCCCGACAAATATTTGGGGTGCCTAGCCTACCTAATTTGCGAAAAACCGCCCAGCTTTGAGCTTGAAAAAAACCTTATACCGGTATTTACAACCGACAGGGAAAACTACTTTAACGAGAACTACAAACTTGAGGATTTTGCCGCAATAACCGAATGGGGCAAAAAATGCAAAAATACATTCGGCATATACGACTACGGCTTTGGCAAAGGCTATGCCGTACCCCACAACATAGAAAGCTATATTTTTGAGGGCATTGAACAAGCGTACAAAAGCGGTGCAAAAATATATTTTGGCGAATACACGCCGTTTTGGGAGTACGACAATTTTAAGATTTATGCGGTGCTGCAAAAGCTAAACTGTGCAGACGCTAATTTAAACGAAATAAAAAAGGAGTTTTTTGAATTTAAGTACGGCAAGGCCGCCCCATTTGTTGTTGAATTTTTCGACACAGCGCAAAATGTTTGGGCAACCCAAAAAAGGCAACCGCGCTGGCTTGGCACATATTTAAAAGAAAGCTCACTTTCTCTTTTTGGCGCAGGCACGCTGCAAAAAATGCAGCTTTGCATGGAAAACGCGCTAAATACCCCCAATTCGCCCAAGGCGTTTTTAAATGTCTACGAATTGTCTAAGGCGTTTGAATTTACAAAGGCTTCGATAGAAAAATTCAGGCTGCAACAAAAGCTTTGCAATATTAAAATAAAAGACAAAGCTGCGGCAAAAGAGGCGTTAAAACTTTTAGAGCTTTGCGAAGAAGCCCAGCAAAGGGTTTTAACTGCAAAGCAAAACATTTCGTCGAACGGCAAAATTTGCAAAGGCGTAGCACAAATAACGTGGCCAATTGCAATTTCGTATTTGGCGTTTGCGCAAAAAATAAAAGAGTTTTTGCCCGAAAGCGAAATAAAAACAAAAAGCAAAAAACTTAATGACGCGCTAAAAATTGCCCCCATAAAAAAGCCCCTTTTTTACTACGCGTTTAAAAACAAAAATGCAAACAACGCCGCATTTTCGCCAATGCCCAAAGAATTTTTGGCAAGCTACAAAGTCTACAAAGATATGCGCTTTAATGTGGGCAAATGTTTGCAGATTGCGGCGGCAGAATCGGTTTGCATTTCTAGATACGAAAACGCCCAACCCAACAAAAGCTATCTTTTTAAAATTTCGGCAATGGCAAAAATGCAGGTAGGCTCGCAGTGGTCGCTATTTTGCCTTTTTTTAGACAAGAGCAACAAAATCTTAAAAAGAAGCTACGTTTCGCTGCCCTCGCCTTGCAAATTTAAAGACTTTGCCGAATTTGAAATTGCCGAAACCGCACCCAAAGGCGCAACAAAAGTTGGCTTTCAGCTTTCGGCAGCCTATATGAAAAAGGGCGACGAAATTTTGGTTAAAGATTTTTCGGTTTTTGTTTCGCAATAAAAAAGGCGCGTAGAAAAAGTACGCGCCAAAATAAAAATCTTTTAGGATAACAACTAGGGCAACTTTAGGTAGTCTTTCATTTTCATATAATAAAACTCGCGCAAAGAACCCCTAACGCCCCTTGCCGTTTTTATCTGCATAAGGTTTGCAGCCAATTCTTTTGCCTCGGCAAGAGTTATTTTGCGCAGCAAAAATTTAACCTCGGGTATTGCCGAAGAAGACATACTTAAATGCGTAATGCCCAAACCAATCAAAAGCGGTGCAAAAATCGGGTCTGATGCCAGCTCGCCGCAAACCGAAACGGAGCACTTTTCCGAACCTGCCTTTGCAATGTGCTCTAGCACCCTAACCATTGCAGGGCTTGCAGGTTCGTATAAATAGGCAACCTTGTCGTTTACCCTGTCTACGGCAAACATATATTGGGTTAGGTCGTTAGTACCCACGCTTATAAAGTCGCACATATCGGCAAAAATATCTGCCATAATGGCTGCCGAAGGCACTTCTATCATCATTCCAACCTTTACGTTTTCGTCGAAAGGCAAACCCTTTGTTCTAAGCTCGGTTTTTGCAGCTTCTAAAAACTGCTTTGCCTTTCTAAGCTCTGAAGGCGCGCTTATCATCGGGAACATTATCTTTAGCGAACCGTGTGCCGAAGCCCTAAGCAAGGCGCGCAATTGGTTCATAAAAATGTCTTCGTGGTCTAGGCAAAAGCGTATTGCCCTGTAGCCCATAAAGGGGTTTTGCTCTTTTTTTGAAAGGTTTAAAAGGGCAAAGTTTTTATCGCCACCCAAGTCTAGCGTTCTTATTATAACGGGCTTGCCGCCCATTTTTTCGACAACCGACTTATATACGTTATACTGCTCTTCTTCCGAAGGGAAACTGCCCGAATTTATAAAATAGTTTTCGGTTCTAAACAAGCCCACTCCGCTTGAATTTTGAACGGAAAAATCGTCTAAATCGGCAAGGCCGCTAATGTTTAAATCTATGTCGAACTTTTCGCCGCTTTTCAATTCGTTGGGCGAAGGCAGCGAAGTTCTAAGCAGCATATCCATCTGCTTATGCGAAGTTTCAACCTGCGCGTATCGCTCGGTAGTTTCCTTTAAAGGGTTTATAAAAAGCGTTCCGCTATAGCCGTCTACCAAAACAAAGTCGTTTGTGGCAAGTTTTTCGGTTAGCCCCGAAAGCCCTACTATGCAGGGAACCTTCATAGACCTTGCCATTATTGCCGTGTGGCTTGTTTGAGAACCCTTTTCGGTTACAATGCCCAATATGTTAGACTTATCTAGCAATGCAAAGTCGGAGGGCGCAAAGTCGCTGCTGGCTATAATCTTCGGGTGACTAAGCCTGTATGTTGCCGAATTTTCTTTGCCAAGCAAATTGTTTATAACCCTGCGCGAAACGTCTTCAATATCGGCAATGCGCTCGCGTATAAATGCGTCGTCTATTTCGCCGAAAGCGGCAATGAATTTTTTTACCGCCATTTGGTAGCAATAGTCTACGTTGTATTTTGTTTCGCGCAAAAGCCTTATAGTTTCGTCTATCAAGGCAACGTCTTCTATAACCAAAAGGTGGGCGTCGAATATGCTAGCTTCAGCCTCGCCTACGCGGCCTGCTATTTCGTTTTTAACGGCAAGCACGTCTTCGCGCGTCTTTGCCAAGGCTGCTTTTAGCCTGGCAATTTCGTTGTCTATGTCGGAATCGGAAATTTGATAGTGGGTAACTTCTATATCTCCGTGCGAGATGAAGAATACGTTGCCTAAAACAATGCCATTCGAGGCCGCAATGCCCATAAGCTTGCGTTCGTCGCGCAGCTCGCTGCTGTCAAAGTCCTGTTCCATTTTTTATCTTCGATAATCTACCACTTTATCGAAAATTACAACTCTTTTTTAGGCGAATTAGTTGCAACAAAGGCCCTGCCCGATATTTCGCACAAATACCTGAAATAGCCTAGCGACGTATGTTTTGAATTGTCAAGAAGTTGCTGACTTACACGCCACTGCCAGTTGCCGAAGGGCTTGCCCGGGGTATTCATTCTGGCAAAACCGCCCAAACCGAGAATGTCTTGCAGCATAATTATGCCAATTTTTGCGGGCGAAAACATTGCTCCATATATCATATCCCAATTCGGGTCTTTTGCGGCCGTTCTAAAATAGCGTCTAAAATAATCTTTTGCACGTTCCGAAGCCGTTTCGTACCAAGAAGTTGCTGTATCGTTGTCGTGCGTGCCAACATAGCAAACAAGGTTTTGTTTTTGGTTGAATGGCAAATACGCATTGTTTGTGTCAGAATCGAACGCAAATTGCAAAACTGCCATTGCGGGAATGTTAAGCTCGTCGCGCAAGTCGCAGGCGGCCTGGCTTAATAACCCCAAGTCTTCGGCAATAAATTTTGCGTTAGTAAATTCTTTCTTTATGGCGTCAAAGAACTTAACACCAGGGCCTTTTAGCCACTTGCCGTTTAATGCGGTTTTAGCTGTAGCTTCTACCGCCCAGTAGTCGGCAAAAGCCCTAAAGTGGTCTAGCCTAATAACATCGTAAATTTCCAAAGCTTTAGAAATTCTTTTCTTCCAGAATTCCAAGCACTTATCGTAGGAGTTTTTCCAGTCGTATAGGGGGTTGCCCCAAAGCTGGCCTTCGGGCGAAAAGTAGTCGGGGCCCACCCCTGCTACAACCCTAAGCGATCCGTCTTTGCAAGTATCGAATATTTCGGGGTTTGCCCACAAATCGGCACTGTCTTTTGCCACAAAAATGGGCATATCGCCTATAATTTCTATGCCGTAGCCGTTTGCAATTTTTTTGGTTTTAGCATACTGAGAAAAGAACACCCATTGGGCAAACTTTGCAGTGTTTTCGGCATCGACGATAGTTTTTGTAAGTTTTTGTTTTTTAGCTAAGTTATAATTTTTAAATTCTTTAGGCCACTGCGTCCAAGCTGCCCCCGAAAACTCCTTTTTTAAAGCGTCAAACAAAGCGTAGTCGTTTAGCCAAAAGGCGTTTTTTTTGCAAAAAATTTCGTATGTTTGCCCAAAACAATCACTTAGGGCTTTTGCCGCGCTTTTATTGCTAAAAAAGTTATGCGCTGCCTTTGCAATAAGAGGCGGCATAAATTTATATAGCGCGCCGTAATCGCAATGGTCGTGCGGTAAAGACTCTATTTCGCGCAAGTCGGAATAGTCCAAAACGCCAGTGGCCGCCAACTGTCTAAAATCTATAAAATAGGTGTTGCCAGCATACGCCGAAAACGACTGATAGGGGCTGTCGCCGTAAGATGTTGGGCTAAGGGGACATATCTGCCAATACTTTACCTTAGCAAGCTTAAGGTACTCTAAAAAGTTTTGCGCACTATAACCAATGTTGCCTATGCCCTGCAGCGATGGCAAGCTGCTAATGTGGGCAAAAATGCCCGCGTTTCTTTTTTCTATCCAAGAAAAATCGTGTTTCATAAATTTTATCCGTGGGGGTGCGCCATCTTATATTCGGCGCGTATTTTCTTTAAGCCTATATGTGTGTATATTTGTGTTGTAGACAAACTTGCGTGCCCCAACAAAGTCTGCAAGCTACGCAAATCCATACCGGCATTAACCAAATGCGTTGCAAACGAGTGCCTTAACTTGTGCGGGGTTATGTTGCTTGGCAAATTTGCCCAAAGCAAATATTTTTTTAAATTACGCTGCAAATGGCGCGGATACATTGCGTTTCCCTTAGTGTCGCAAAAGACATAATCGTTTGCAGTGCAAGTAGGTCTGTAATTTTTGCGCCAAAGCACAAGCAATTCAACAGCCGCCTTTGTAAGGGCGCAAATTCTTATCTTATTGCCCTTGCCCAAAATTCGCATACTTGCAGGGCTTGTCAAATCTAAATCGCTCCATTTTAATGCGCATAACTCGCTTATACGCAAGCCCGAACCATACAAAACTTCAAGGCAAATTCTGTCGCGCACGGCATCGTCTTCGCTAATTTGCCCCTTTGCCAAAAGTGCTTCGGGCGCGTCTAGCAGGCGCGGAATTTGGCTTTCGGTCATAAACACAGGCAAATTCTTTTCGCTCTTGGGTTTTGGTATTGCAGCAAATGGGTTTTCTTCGCACGAATTGCTGCACACTAAATAGTTATAAAAACTACTTAACGCCGAAATCCTGTTTTTTGCAGTAGCCCTATTATATTTATCTATAAGATATGCCGCATAATTTTTTGCCAAAATTTTGTCTACTGCGGCTATATCGCCTTTAAAGAACTCGTTGCCTTTAAGCCACATATACCAATCTAGCACCGCCTTTTTATAGTTGCGCACGGTATATTTCGAGTAGCGGCGTTGCCCGCCAATCATCTCCAAAAACGAATTTATGCAAATGTCGTTATCCTGCGCCATAAACTACATACAAAGAAGCTTTTTTACCCCGTCAAAATAGTCTATAACATAGGGGTTTAGCCACAACACATAAAGCAACGCCCCCAACGTCAACCACGGGCCAAAGGGAACCGCCAAGCCTTCGTTTGCCTTTGCTTTGTGCTTTATAAACGGATACATAGGCATAAGCAATATTGCCCCTATAACAGACCCCCCAAAGAGTGCAAACAACGCCCCTTGCCAGCCGCAAAACGCGCCTATTGCAATCGCCAAAATCACATCGCCTTCGCCCATAGCTTCCTTACCCAAAACTATTTGCGAAAAGTACCTTATAATTGCAACGCTGCCCGCCCCAACCGTCATTCCTATAACCGAAATTATCGCGCCTTTAAAGGCATCTACAGCAAAAATTCCGCTTAAGGTTAAATTGTGAATTTGCGGAAATATTATCGACAAAATAAGCCCTGTAAAGGCTCCGCCCGCAGTAAGGAAATCGGGCAAATACATTGTATCTATGTCTATAAAGGCTGCAACTAGCATAATGCAGCAAAAGAACATAAATACATAACCTGTAGCATAATCCGAAAAATGCAACCTGCATAGCAAAAATAGGCACGCCGTAAGAATCTCTACAAAAGCATACCTAAACGAAAACCTGCGGCCGCAACAGGGAGCTTTGCCCCTTAAAATAAACCAGCTTAAAATTGGTATATTGTTATACCACTTTATGGGAGCGCCGCACGCACAATGAGACGGCGGTTTTACTAGCGATTCGCCTTTTGGAATTCGCAAGATACACACATTCAAGAAACTGCCAACGCAAGCTCCGAACATAAAGAAAAACACGTTCCAGACAATCTCGGTAAAATATTGCAGTTGCGAAAGCGTCATTTTGCGTTATCCCTTAATGTTTTTTCCATTAACTTGCCCGTCTTAAAGAGCGTTTCGGAATCGAACCCGAACCAGTGTTGAAGCGATTTTGCCCCCTGCCAAGCCAGCATTGAAATACCCGAGCACGATTTTATATTTTGCTTGTCCGCCGCAAGTTGTGAAATTGTTTGCCCTTTTGCTTTATATACCATATCGCAAAATACCGCCGATTTTTCGAACTGCGTAAAATCGCAAACGGCATTGTCGCTTTCTTTTAACCCGAGCGAAGTTGCGTTTATTATAACGCCTATTTTTTTTGCCCAATTTTCGGTGTAGGCAACCGCATTAAAGCCGTTGTCTCTTAGCGACTTAGCAAGGGCTTCGGCCTTTTCTTTTGTGCGGTTTGCAATATATATCTTCTTTGCGCCGCCTATTGCCGCGGCAAAGGCAGTCCCTTTTGCCGCGCCGCCCGCGCCGAAAATCAAAATGCTTTCGCCGTAAAAACTTTTGCCGAAATTCACCTTAAGCGAGCACTCTATGCCAAAGCCGTCGGTATTAAAGCCTACCCACGAAGAACCCTCTCGTTTTAAAGTATTACACGCCCCGCACATTTTTGAAAGGTCGTCGGTTTTGTCTATTATTTGCAACACCTTCTCTTTTAGGGGTATAGTAAGGTTTAGCCCCCAAAAATTTTTTTCTGCAAACTTGGGCAAAACGCTTTCTAAAGAATCTGCCGAAACTTTGAATTTATAGTATTTTGCCTTTTGCCCAATTCCCAAAAAGTCTAGAGCCGCCCTCTGCATTAGGGGGCTTAAGCTGTGGGCAATGGGGTCGCCAAAAACCGCAAGGGGTATTTCGGGCAAGTCCATCTCGGGCAAATTTTCGGGCAGATATACCTTATCCATAATATCTTTCGCCAAATAGTGCAGTGCCAACCCTTATAAGTGTTGCCCCTTCTTGTATTGCGCGCTCTAAGTCGCCCGACATACC
The DNA here is from genome assembly GCA_934613415.1 of uncultured Opitutales bacterium. GTDB lineage: Bacteria > Verrucomicrobiota > Verrucomicrobiia > Opitutales > Intestinicryptomonadaceae > CAKUIA01. The sequence goes on along the minus strand of CAKTSY010000002.1, from coordinate 152,532 downwards.
CATCGACAACTCTTGCAACTTAACCGAAAATTCGCTTTCAAGCAAGTCCCTTATTTCGCGCAACTTGCAAAAGCACTTAGAGGCCGTGTCTAAATTGGAATCTAAAGGGGCTATTGTCATAAGTCCTTCAACCTTTAGGTGTTCGCATTTTAATGCGGCTTCGGCAAGGGCTGGGGCGTCTTGAATGTCGGCTCCGAACTTTGCGGGGTCGTTGCCCGCGTTTATCTGAAGCAAAATACGCATTGTTTTGCCCAGCTCTTTTGCGTGGTTGTTAAGTTTTTCTACCAACTTTACGGAGTCTACACTCTGTATTCTTGCAAAGTGCGAAATCGCCAAATTTGCCTTGTTGCTTTGAAGGTGTCCAATAAGCTCCCACTGCAAATCCAACGGGGCAAGCGGAATTTTCGAGACTGCCTCTTGCACTCTGTTTTCGCCAACAGCCTTGTAGCCCGCCTTATAGGCAAACAAAGCGGCATCTACCGGGTGCGTTTTCGTTACGGGCATAAGCTTTACGCTTTCCGTCTTTCGTCCGCATTTTTCGCAGGCTAGGGCAATGCGCTCGTTTATCTTTGCGCAGTTTTCCAGAAATTCATTATAGTCAATCATTTATTTCGACTTTTCCATTTCCTTTAGGCTTGCGTTTTGCTCGGCTGCCGCCGACATAAGCCTTTTGCCGAAGCCGAAGAAGCTGCCCGCAATGTTGCCGACATGGCTAAGAACATCGTCTAGCGAGCTTACAAAGCGGTCTATCTCCTTATCGGTAATGATATAGGGGGGCAAAATTTTCATACAGTCGGAATTGTGGTTTGCAACCTGCGTTAAAATCCTGTGCTTTTCCATCATTGCGGAAACTAGCATTTGTATAAACAATGCCTTGTTTGCCGCCTTCATTGTTTTCCATGCAATTTTTTGCAGCATTTTCTTGGGCTCTCTAAACTCTATGGCAATCATAGTGCCGCGGCCTCTTACCTCTTTTATAAAGTCGTATTTGTCCTGCAACTTTTGTATTTCGGCAACCAGCTTTGCGCCCATATCGCGCGAGCGGTCTACAAGCTTTTCGTCGTCTAAAACCGCAAGCGAAGCCAAGCCGGCTACGCACGCCAAATTGTTTCTGCCGAATGTTGTAGAGTGTACAACGCACTTTTCAAGCGTCGAAAATGAGCTTTGGTGAATTGCCCTTGTGGTTATAAAGGCGGCCACCGGAACGTATCCGCCACTAAGGGTTTTTGCAACGGTAACAATGTCGGGGTCTAAATTCCAGTGCTCAAACGCAAACATTTTACCCGTTCTGCCCAAGCCCGTCTGAACTTCGTCGGCAATAAAAAGCGTACCGTATTTTTGGCACAATGCCTGCGCTTTTGGGTAGTAGTCGTCGTTGGGCAAATATACGCCGTGGCCTTGAATGGGTTCGAATATAAAGGCTGCAACATCGCCCTTTTTAAGTTCGGTTTCAAGGGCTTCTAGGTCGTTGAACTTTACGGCAGAAAACCCCGGCACAAAGGGCCCGTAGTTTTCCTGAAAGCACGGGGCAACCGTAAGCGACATAGACCCATACGTCAGCCCGTGGTAGCCGCCCGTGGTAGAAAGCACGCGCGGCCTTCCAGTGTGCGCCCTTGCAAATTTTACCGCGCCTTCGTTGGCCTCGGTGCCCGAATTGCAGAGGAACACGGCGTCTCTTTTGCCGCCCGCGCGCTTGACCAACTGCTCGGCAAGCAAGCCGCTAAGCAGCGCGCAGTCTAGCTGCACCATATTCGACAAATCCATATCTATTGCGTCTTTAATGGCCTTGCCAACTACGGGGTGGTTGCGCCCAAGTCCGAAAACGCCGTAGCCGCTTAAAAAGTCCATATAATCGTTGCCTTCGGCGTCGTACAAATATGCGCCTTTTGCCGACTTATACACCTTGTCGAAGCCTATTGTCCTTAAAACCTTCGCCAAAGTTCTGTTCACATATTTGTCGTGAAGTTCGTAGTTTCGCCCGAAATTTTCGGATACAACCTGTTTTATGTCGAATTGTGCCATAAATTTAAACTCGCTATTTTTAGCAATTATTTTTTACTGTACTTAAAATTAAAGCATAAGAGTAGCAATGTTCAATCTTTTTTCAGGCAAATATATTGTGAATTTCGACCCTTTTGCAGTGCATTTTCCGCAGGGGTTCTTTCTGGAAGGAATAAGGTGGTACGGGCTTTCGTATTTGGCGGGCTTTGTTGCTGCGTTGCTGCTTTTTAACCTGTATTCAAAAAAGCGCATAAGCAAACTAACCGCCGACGACAATTCCTCGCTTATATGCTATATGCTTTTCGGCGTACTGCTCGGTGGCAGGCTCGGCTATATGCTGTTCTATAAATTCGGCGAGCTTTGCGAAAACCCGCTCGAGCTCTTTTATGTATGGCACGGCGGAATGGCGAGCCACGGCGGCTTTATAGGCGTAATTTTGGCGGCGTGGCTTTTTGCAAAGTCGCGCAAACTGCCCTTTTTGTATATAGGCGACCTTGTCGTTAGCGTTGCAAGCTGCGGCATACTTTTTGGCAGACTTGCAAACTTTATAAACGGCGAATTGTGGGGCAAAGTAAGCGACTGTAGCCTTGCAATGATATTCCCCAACAGCGCGCCAAATTTGCCCTACGACCAGATTTTGGCAAGGCACCCCTCGCAGCTATACGAGGCGTTTTTGGAGGGGCTTGTACTTTTCATCTATGCACAAACAAGGTTTTGGCGCACAAAATTCAGGCTGGGGGCATTGTCGGGCGAATGGCTTGTTCTTTACGGAGTATTCAGGATAATCTGCGAAATTTTCAGAGAGCCCGACAGGGGCATAACGCTTATTATGGGATTGAGCCGCGGAACATTCTATTCGGTTTTCACGATTTTCGCGGGGCTGCTATTTATATTATATTCAAGAAAAAACAGAAGGTTTATAGACTACAATGAAAGTTCCATTCAATAAAAATTCTTTGGGCGGAAACGAATTCGACTACATAAAGCAGGCGGCGGCCAACAACTATTTGCAGGGCGACGGCCAGTTCTCGAAAAAATGCCACGAACTTTTGCAGCAACTTTGCGGCACAAACTGCGCGCTGCTAACATGCTCTTGCACGCTTAGCTTGGAAATGGCGGCAATTCTTGCCGACATAAAGCCCGACGACGAAGTTATTTTGCCGAGCTTTACGTTTGTTTCTACAGCAAGCGCGTTCGCCCTTAGGGGGGCAAAGCTTGTCTGGTGCGACGTAGATTCGTCTACAATGAATATGAACGCCGACTTGCTTGAAAACCTTATAACCGAAAAGACAAAGGCTATTGTGCCCGTACACTATGCGGGGGCTGCCTGCGATATGGACAAGATTTGCGCGGTAGCAAAAAAGCACAACATTATGGTTATAGAGGACGCCGCCCAGGCAATGCTTTCGTACTACGACAAAAAGCCTTTGGGCACATTCGGGCCGTTGGGTTCGGTAAGCTTTCACGGCACAAAGAACATAGTTTGCGGCGAAGGCGGCGCGATTTTGGTAAACGACCAAAAATACGAAGACAAAGCCTACATAATAAGGGAAAAAGGCACAAACCGCCGCAAGTTCCTTAAGGGCGAAATAGACAAATACACTTGGGTAGACTTAGGCAGCAGCTACCTACCAAGCGAAATCAACGCCGCCTTTTTGCTGTCGCAGCTAGAGCACGCAAAAGAGCTTACGCAAAAACGCGTGCAAAAGTGGGATATTTACGCAAAAGAGCTTTCGCCTCTCGAAAAATCCGGCAAAATAAAAATAGGCAAAATTCTGCCAAAAGCCGAGCACAACGCCCATATATTCTACTTTTTAACCGAGTCGGAAAAGGTTGCCGATTCTCTTATGAAGCACCTTAAAGAAAACGGCATTGCCGCATGCTCGCACTATGCGCCGCTACATATGTCGCCGATGGGCGAAAAGTTTTCGGCAAGGGGGCGCCAAAGTTTGCCCGTAACCGAAAAGGCATATAACAGCCTTGTAAGGCTACCAATTTACGCCGACTTAGACGCCGACAGCCAGCAATACGTTTGCGAAAAAGTTTTCGATTTCTGGAAATGATAAAAATCGTTGCAGTCGGCAAAATGAAAAACAGGCAGCTCGCCGAACTTACCGACGAGTACCTAAAAAGGCTTGCGCGTTTCGACAAAGTAGAGCTTGTTGAAATAAAAGACTGCACGGTTGAAAAGGAAGGCCAAAAAATGCTGGAGCTTTTGGAGAAGTTTAAAGGCTCGGTTTTTGCGCTCGGCGAAGAGGGAGCCGAATTTACTTCGGAAGAGTTTTCGAAACTGCTAGAGAAAAACCCGAATTCGGCGTTTTTAATAGGCAGCGCCTACGGGCTAAGCGGTGCGGTAAAAAACTTTTCAAAGCAAATTATTGCGCTTTCAAAAATGACGTTTACTCACGAGTTTGCCCGAACATTTTTGGCCGAACAGCTATACAGGGCAAAGAGCATTACGGCAAACACGGGCTACCACCACAAATGAAACTTTTTATTGCAAACGCAAATATTGTAAGCGAAAACGAAGTTTTGCCCGACTGCTCGCTTTTGTCCGAAAACGGGCAAATTGTAGACTTCGGCAAAATAAAAGCTCCAAGCGATGCCAAAATAATAGATGCAAAAGGCGCGTTGCTGCTGCCCGCCTTTATAGATATTCACACCCATGGCTGCCTGAATTGCGACTTTTCCGACGGCGACATTTTTGGCTTCGAAAAAATTGCAGAGCAAAAGCTTAAAGAGGGCGTTGCCGCAATTTTGCCGACAAGCCTTACCTTGCCCGAGCAAAAAATAGCCCAATTTTTGCGGACGTGCGCCGAATACTCGAAAAGCGAAAAGTTTTGCGAATTTTTGGGCGCGCATTTGGAGGGCCCTTTTATAAACAAAGAATTTGCAGGCAGCCAAAACCCCGAATTTACAAGGCCGTGCGATATATCCGAAATAGACAGGCTAAGCCGAATATATAAGATTGCAAAAGTTTCGTACTCGATTGAGCAAGACAAACAAAACGGGCTTTTTGCAGCCGAGCTTATAAAGCGCAACATTGTACCTTCCTGCGCGCACAGCAACGCAACTTTTACGGACTTTGCAAAGGCGCACAGCTTCGGACTAAAAAACATAACGCACTTTTTCGACAGATGCTCGCCCTTTACGCACAGGCAACCTGGCGTTGTGGGCGCTGGATTGTATTTTAACGATACCTATCTTGAAGTTATTGCCGATTTTAAGCATGTTTGCAAAGACGCGCTAAAGATTTTGCTTAAGCTAAAAGACAACAATAAAATAATTTTTATAAGCGACTCTATAAGAGCGCAGGCAATGCCCGACGGCGACTACGTTATGGGCGGCATTCCAATTACCCTAAAAGACAATGCCGCCATCGTAAAGGGCAAAGGCGTTTTTGCAGGCAGCGTTTTGTCGTTAAACGAAGCCTTTAAAAACGCCGCTATCGGGCTTGGAATGGGTGTTGTAGCCGCCTCGAAATGCCTTTCGTACAATCCGTTAAAATCGCTTGGCATAGAAAACTGCGGGCTCATAAAAAAGGGTTTTAAGGCAAATCTTGCTCTTTTGGACGAAAACTGCAACGTGCTTTTAACTGCGGTAGGCGGCGTTGTAAAATATCAAAGAATTTGACAAATACCGCCATAAGGAGTTTTATTTACGCAAAATGAAATCTTTTTATATAACAACAGCTATAGACTACGCAAACGGCTCGCCCCACTTGGGCCACGCCTACGAAAAAGTTTTAACCGACGCAATAGCAAGGTTTAGAAGGCTTAAGGGCGACAATGTAAAATTCCTTACAGGCCTGGACGAACACGGCCAAAAGGTGCAGCAAAGCGCAAACAAAGCGGGCATTAGCGCGGCGGAATTTTGCGACATGCACGCCGAACAATTTTTGGATATGTGCAAAAAATTGAACATATCTAACGACGACTACATACGCACTTCGCAACCGCGCCACATAAAGGTTGTGCAAAGCATTCTGCAAATGCTTTTCGACAAGGGCGAAATCTACAAAGCCGAATACAAGGGCTTTTATTCTGCGCGCCAGGAGCAGTTTTTGCAGGAAAAAGACAAGGTAGACGGCAAGTGGCCCGAAATTTTCGGCGAAGTTTCCGAAATTACCGAGTCGAACTACTTTTTCAAAATAGGCAAGTATCAAGACTGGCTTATTCAATATATTAAAGAACACGACGACTTTATCTTCCCCCGCTTTAGAACAAAGCAGGTTTTGGAATTCCTTAAAGAACCCCTTAACGACCTTTGCATTTCAAGGCCAAAAGAACGCCTGCAATGGGGCATAGAACTGCCTTTCGACACAAATTTTGTAACCTATGTGTGGTTCGACGCGCTTGTAAACTATATATCGGCGGCAGGCTACGGCACGCCCGATTTCGAAAAATACTGGCCTGCCGACTTCCACGTTATAGGCAAAGACATTTTGGTTCCCCCGCACTCGGTATATTGGCCGATTATGCTTAAAGCCGCAAACATACCCCTGCCGAAATCGCTTTTGGTTCACGGCTGGTGGCTTTCTTCGGGCGAAAAGATGTCGAAAAGCTTGGGCAACATTGTAAATCCCTTAGAGCTTGCCGAAATGTTCGGAGCAGACGCATTCAGATATTTCCTTATGCGAGAAATGAACGTTGGCCAAGACAGCGACTTTTCGTTTGACTTGTTCCTTACAAGATACACTTCAGACTTGGGCAACGACTTGGGCAATTTGGTAAGCAGGCTTTTGAATATGACAAAACGCTATTGCGAATCGAAAGTAGCCGCAGCCGAAGTTAACGAAGACGCCGAAGGCGAGCTTAAAGACCTTTGGGTAAAAACCGCCCCGCAGGTTATGGATTTGTACGAGCAAATGCAGTTCCACACGGCGTTGGACAAAATATTTACATTTATCAGAGCCATAAATAGATACGCAGAACAACGCGCCCCGTGGAAGCTTGCAAAGTCTGCCGAAAGCACCGACAAAAAGCTTTTGCTTACAACTTTGGCGAATATGGCCGAAGCCCTGCGCTTGGCTGCCTGCGCTCTAAGCCCCGTAATGCCCGAAATAAGCGCAAAAATACTAGACTTGCTTTCGCTGCCTAAGATTGAAACGTGGGGCGACAACCTGGCTTGGGGCAACACCCTTGAAGGCAAAACGCTTAAAGACCCGGTAATTCTTTTCCCGCGTCCGCAAAAAGACGAAGAAAAGAAATAGGCGGCAAATTTTATAATATTGCAAAATTTTTAAAAATTTTCTTGATTTTTTAAAAAATACAACCGATATTATAAACATAATTTTCCTCCCCCATCATATATACAGAAAGACAGGCGCAGTCCAAAAGACTTGCGCCTGTCCCATTTTTTAGAATGTAGGTAAAAACAAAAATTTGTCTTTTGCCGCAATTTTGGCGCAAAAAACATACAAAATTTTATAGACACCGCCCTTTTGCGGTAGTAGCGTATTCTTATGTTTTTCAGAAAGAGGAAAAAGGTATATTACGTTAAAAAGGATTTGCCATTCGACTTAACCAATCCTCTCGAAAGGCGCAAAAGCATTAGGCAAACAAAGTTCACCCGAAGCGATATTCCGGGCAACACTTCGCGCTCGCTAAAAATAATTATATGGCTTGCCGTTTTGCTGGCTTTGATTTGGTTTGTAAGGGAATGTTTTCTTTCGATAAACATATTCCAGTAAATATTTGTTGCCGTGTGCCGAAAATTATTTCAATAATATAAGCTAAATATGAATAAAATAGATTTTAAGGGAGTTTGGACTGCAATCATAACCCCGATGAACGACGACGGCTCGGTAGACTACCCAAGCCTTGAACAAATGGTAGAGCAACAGGTTAAAGCCCGCGTTGCAGGTATCGTTTCGGTTGGAACTACGGGCGAATCGCCCACGCTTTCTAAAAGCGAGCATATAGAAGTTATAAAGCAAACCGCAAAGTTTGTAAACGGCCGCATTGCGCTGCTTGCTGGAACAGGCTCGAACTGCACGCAGGAGGCGGTACGCTACACAAAGGAAGCCGACATAGACGGCGTAGACGGCTTTCTTTCGGTTGCCCCCTACTACAACAAGCCCAGCCAGGAAGGCGTGTTTAGGCACTTTGCGGAAATTGCAAAGATTACCGAAAAGCCCATTTTGCTATATTCAATTCCAGGTCGTTGCGGCATAGGCATAGAAAACGACACCGCCGTACGCCTAAGGGAGGCATTCCCGAACTTTTGCGCTTTAAAAGAAGCCGGCGGCAAGGTTGAAAAGGTTATAGACCTGCATAAAAAAGCGGGAGACGCAATTTCGATTTTAAGCGGCGACGACGGCCTTACTTTGGAATTTATGAAGGCAGGCGCGCGCGGCGTAGTAAGCGTTGCCTCTAACCTTATTCCGGCCGAAATGGTGGAATTTGTAGACCTTATAGAAAACGGCAAATTCGACCAGGCCGAAAAAATAAATGCAAAATATGCAAAATTCTTTAAGGATTTGTTTATAGAACCAAACCCCGTACCGGCCAAAACGGCGCTGGCTTTTGAGAAGATGATTAAGTCGCCCTTTGTAAGGCTTCCGCTTTGCGAAATGAGGCCGCAGAATGCCGAAAAATTATTGAACACTTGCAAGGAAATAGGTTTATGTTAAAAGTATTGCTTAACGGATATAAAGGCAGAATGGGCTGCGCGATTGCGTCGGCCGCAGCCGACTGCGGTTGCGAAATTGCAGCCAAAACCGATATGGGAGACAACCCTGCCGATTTTATAAACAACGTAGACGTTGTTATAGACTTTTCGTTTAGAGACGTAACCCCCGTTTTGGCGAAACTTTGCGCCGAAAACAAAAAGCCCCTTGTGATAGGAACTACGGGACATTCGCAGGAACAGCGCGCCGAAATTTTAAAATACACCTCGAAAATCCCCATAGTTTGGGCGGGCAACTATTCTATCGGCGTAAATCTTTTAAACTACCTTACAAAGATTGCCGCCGAAATTTTGCCCGACAACTACGACATAGAAATTGTGGAAATGCACCACAAATTCAAGAAAGATGCCCCCAGCGGCACTGCCGACAAGCTCCTTAAAATCTGCCAACAGGCAAGAGACGTTCCGGATTCGAACGTAAAATACGGGCGTTGCGGCATTACCGGCGAGCGTTCCGCCTGCGAAATTGGCGTGCACTCGCTGCGCGGCGGTAGCGTTGTGGGCGACCACACCGTTATTTTTGCAGCCGACGGCGAGAGGCTAGAGCTTACCCATAAGGCGGCCGACCGCAAAATTTTTGCCAACGGCGCGCTAAGGGCGGCAAAGTGGGTGGCAGACAAAGCCCCCGCCTTGTACGGAATGGAAGACGTTTTAAACCTAAAATAGATGATTGTAGCCATAAAAGGCATTTTGGCGAAAAGCCTGCCGCTTATGGCGGTTGTAGAAACGCCTTCGGGGCTTTTCTACGAAGTAAACATTCCCATTACAACCGCCGAACAACTGCCGCGCGCGGGCGAAAAGGTTTTTTTGCACACCGTTGCCGTTTATAAGGAAGATTCGCAAGCCCTATACGGCTTTGCGAACGAAACCGAGCGCGACTTTTTTAAAACTTTAATTGAAAAAGTTTCGGGCATAGGCCCAAAAATTGCGCTTAATATTTTAAGCAGAATGTCGGTAGAAACCCTGAAGGGCGCAATTGTTGCCGGCGATGTTTCGCTGCTCTCAAAGTGCCCCGGCATAGGCAAAAAAACCGCCGAACGCCTTATTGTTGAATTGCGCGACTTTATGCAAAGCCAGTCGTTTACAATTGCGCCAAAAAGCGGCGAAAGCAATGATTTGCACAGCCCGCAAACTTCGGCGTTTTCAGACGCGGTTGCCGCCCTTGTTGCCCTGGGCTACAAGTTGGCCGACGCCGACAAGGCTGTGCGCAAAGCGCAAGACAAACTTGGGGGCAACGCCACCACCGAAGAGCTTATAAAACAGGCCTTTAAAGGATAGCCAAAACTTTGTTTTTTTTGAGGCGGGGGGCTTTTTGCCCTCCCCTTTTTTTGTTTTGCCGAACTTTTACGATAACACATATTGCGAAACTTTTGTCTTTAAAAATTGTCTATATAAGAATGTCCAAGAACCTTTTATTTTTTTCGGTAAAAACGCTTGCGGTGTTTGCTGTTTTTTCGCTTTGCGGCTGCATAAGTATGCCCGAAAGCGAACGCGAAATTATTGCAGGCAAAGAGGAAGCCCAAAGACTACAGGGCAAAGACATCTCCAGCATAAAGCTTGAAACGCCCGACAATATTTCGAAAAGCGACGTAAGCGTTTTAAGTATATACAAAAAGATGAACTTTAACCCCTCTGGACGCGGAGTATACCAGCAGGCATTACGAGACCCCATAGGCGCGCACTATGCCAGAACTTTAAAGAACCATACTGTTGCGCTTGTAGAAGAGCTTTTCCCCGGAATAGACCCAGTAGACAACGAAGCCGACGCTTTCCGCCACGCATATTTTAGCTTTATGCTTGCCGACAAAATAGGAGCTAAGCGCGCAAAGGCTTTTACCGACGCCTACGAAATTTCCTTTCTAAACACAATGGGCGCGCGCTGTATGGATTTATGGAACAACAACGAAGGGCGCAAGATGTGCGAAGAATCGAAAAGCGACACCTCTTTGCCGCGAAACGAACTTGCCCAGCAGCTTGTTTTAGATGCCATAAAAAACAATCGCCTTGTGCTAAAGCCTTTTGTTTTGGTCGAAGACAACGCCGAACAAAAGGCCGCAAAATAGAGAGCAGTATTTTTTAGAACACAACTTTTAGAGCACAAAAAAAATGCTTCGGGATTTCTTCCGAAGCATTTTTTGTTTTCAGCCTAAAGCGGCAACTAGGGCATTTTTACCCATGCGCCGTCTTTTTGGTTAGATTCTACCGCGGCTTCTACAAAAGCCATGCCCGTTCTGCCGTCGTCTACAGTAGCATACTTAGAGCCGTCGCACTTAAAGGGCTTGCCTTCCCAGTATGCGCGTACATCGGCTTCAAAACTGCGGTGCAAACGCGCGTAGGCGTCGTGAAAACCTTCAAAGTGACCCGAGGGAATTCTCGGTTCTTTAAGCAACCATTCGGGAACGTCTTTTAAGAAGCCGTCGTTGGGGGTTACGCCGCCGCGCCAGTAAACTCTGTCGGGCTGGTTAATCATATTAATGCGTACGCATTCCGATTCTTCCTGCTTCCAGCGCAAAGTGCCCTTTGTACCTACAACTTCAAGCGAAAGGTCGTTTTTATGCCCCGTAAAGATTTGCGAAGCGCGAACCGTTGCCTTGCCGCCGTTGCTAAGGTCGCAATATGCCATAAAGTTGTCGTCTAACACGCGGCCTTGAACAAAGTTTTCGAGGTGCGCGCTTACCCTTGTTACGTCTAAGCCGGTAACAAAGCGTAACTGCATTAAAGCGTGAATACCTATGTCGCCGCCGCAAAGAGACTTGCCCGACTTTTTCGGGTCTGTGCGCCATACTTCGGTTTTTTGCTCGAGCTTTTCGGCCAACCAGCCCTGCAGGTACGAAGCATCTACAAAGCGAATTTCGCCCAAAAGACCGCTTGTTACTATAAAGCGGCTAAACCAAGTTGTCCAGTGGCCCAAATAGGTGTGGGCAACGGCAAAGGGAACGTTCTTTTCCTTTACGGCTTTAACAAGGGCGTCGGCCTGTTCAAGAGTAAGGGTCATAGGCTTTTCGCACATAACGGGAATGCCCGCCTGAACAAATTTCATTGCAGGGTCGAAATGCACAAAATTGGGAGTTACAATAAGGACGTAGTCTAAGCGTTCTTCTTTTGGAAGCTTCTTTTGGTCTTCCAACATAAGGTCGTACGATTCGTAACCCTTAATCGGGTACGGCCAATTTGCCGCTTCGCTCATTGCAATTTCGGGATTCGGGTGCAGCGCGCCTGCAACTACTCTGCGCGTACCGTCGGAATGAATCGCCTTTTGATGTGGCTGGGCAATGAATGCGCCCGCGCCGCCGCCTATTAAACCAACTCTCAAGGGTCTAGGAGATGCCATAATTTTTTGCTCTTTCTTTTTGTTGTTAAAAAATCCTCGTTAAACTTGTTATTGGTGGCACATTAAAACCGCACACGCCGATTTTTTCAAGCAAAATCCAAGTGTTGCGGCAAAAATATCTATTGCAAAAAGGGGCATCAAAGCTAGTATGCCCGTTTAAAAATTTATGATGATTCAATTTCAGGTTATATCAAGTTCTAGCAACGGCAACTGCTCGCTTTTGGAATATAAAGAAAGCAAGGTGCTGATAGACGCAGGCATTGGCATACGAAGCCTAGAAAAGTTTTTGGAGCAAAAGAACCTTGCGGTAAGCGATATAAACGCAATTTTTATAACCCACGAGCACGGCGACCATTGCAAAATGCTAAACTGCCTTTCTAAATACCAAAACCTTTGCGTTTTTGCCAACGAAATGACCGCCGAAATGGTTATGGCAAAATTCCCGAAGGCAAAAAATTTGCATTGGAAAATTTTCCATACGGGCGATTTATTCGAATACGGCGAAATGAAAGTGCAATCGTTTTCGGTTCCGCACGATGCGAACGACACCGTAGGCTACAAATTCGATTGCGGCGGCGAAAACTTTGTATGGATGACCGACTTAGGCTATGTCAGCCAAAACTGCCTGAATATGGCAAAGCTTGCAAATTTGCTTGTGCTAGAATCTAACTACGACCCGCAAATGCTGGAAAATTCAACACGCACCTATTCGCTTAAACGCCGCATTAGGGGCAGCAGCGGCCATTTGTCGAACGACGATGCCCTTTCGCTTTTGCAGCAGCTGGATTTCGAAAAATTAAGGAAGGTGTATTTAGCCCACGTTTCGCGCGAATGCAACAACACGGCACTTATTGCCGAAAAGATAAAATTGCTTGGGCAAAACGCCTGCAAAATAGAAATAGTAAACCCCTTTACCGAAGTTTTAAGGGAAGTTCGCGCCTTGTAAAAAATTTTTAACTTTCGCAAATCAACATTCGCAAAAAAAACAAAAAACCTTTCGGGCAATTCCGAAAGGTTTTTGTGTGTATGCAAGCAAATACTATTTTTTGAATTCGAACGAGGGGGGAACTGCGTCTATTGTAGTTGCCCAAGTTTTGTTCGGGCGCAAGCCCATTTCGAATTCCAAAACGCCGCCGTTCATAATTTCGTCGTGAGTAATCCACGAGCGGTTAAGGGGTTTGCCGTTAAGCTTTGCCGACTGTATGTATTTGTGGTTGGGAGCGTAGTTGTTGGCTACAACCGTAAACTTCTTGCCCGACTTAAGGTTAATTTCGGCCTTCTTAAAGAAGGGAGTGCCTATTACATACATTGGCATACCCGGGGTTACGGGGTAAAAGCCCAAAGCCGAGAATACATAGAACGAGCTCATCGAGCCGCCGTCTTCGTCGCCCGGCATACCAAAGTAGTCGGTTCTAAACCACATATCGGTTAGGCGGCGAATCAAACGCTGGGTTTTCCAAGGCTTGCCTATGTAGTTGTATAAATAGGGAATATGCAAGCTGGGTTCGTTACCCATTACAAACTGGCCAACCATACCCGTCGAGTCGGGCATCTTGTCGGGCCATACCCTGCGCGAGCAACCCAAAGTTTCTATGAACATTCTGTCGAGCTTGTCTTCAAACGCCTTTGCCGAACCGAAGAGGCCGTATACAAGGTCGTTTGTGTTGTGGGTTACGTCCCAAATGTATGTCCAGGCGTTGTTTTCGGCAAAATATGCGCGCGCGCCGACACCGCCCGAAAGCTTCGGGTTAAAGGGTTCTATCCATTCGCCCTTCTCGTTTTTGGGAGCAAAAAAGCCCGTCTTTTTATTCCACAAATTGCGGTAGTTTACCGCCCTTTTAAGGAACATATCGCGGTCTTCTTTAAGGCCAAGCTCGTTGGCCATTTGCGCCATGCACCAGTCGTCGTAGCTTTGCGCCAATGTAACGGTTACCGCCTGACGCTGTTCAAAACCGTTTACAATCGGGTATATTTCCTTTTCGCCTTCGGCCAAGCCGGGGAAGTATCCGTGCTTGTTGTAGAATGCGTCAAGCTCCATAGCGGGCGCATATATCCAGGGAATCATTGTAGTTTCGAATATCGTCTTTTTGCAAAGGTCGTATGCCTTTTTAAGGTCTATGCCCCTAATGCCCTTGCAGTAGGCGTCCCACACAATAGAGGCGTAGTGGTTGCCGTTCATGCCGTGCATATCGCCGTAGATTTGCGGGAATGTGGGCATTCTGCCCGATTGTTCCGCCATCTTTATATACGAAAGCACCTTTTCGCGCTGCATTGCGGGGTTTAATATTGTAAACAAGGGGTGCAAATTGCGATAGGTATCCCACGACCAGTCGTCGCAATAGAAGTCAGATGTTGTGTCGATATGGATTTTATTGTCGTAGGCACTGTAATATTGGCCGTCTTCGCTGTAGTTTGCCATTCTTTCGTGGCATCTATAAAGCGAAGTGTAGAACATATTCTGTTCTTCGGTAGTACCGCCTTCTATCTGGATTTGACCGAGGCAATCTTCCCAAGTCTGTTTTGCCAGGGCAACTTGTTCGGCAAAATTCTTGCCGCGCATTTCCTTTTCAAAATTCTTTTTTGCCTGTTCTTCGCTTATAAGCGAAATTGCGTATTTAACTTCGGCCTTCTTTACGCCCTTGTTGAATTTCACATTTACGCTTTGACCGTTGCCGTTCTTTATAACGGCTGCCGATTTTACGTCTTTGCCCAATTCCGCATAAACAAACACTTTTACGGCGCGAATATTATTTTTGGGGTTGTCTCTATAAAAGAAGTCGTAGCCGCTAATTGTGCCGTCTTTTTGCGAAGCCGTCAATTTGCCCCCTTGTGAAGTAATGTAAACGCCGTTTTCTTCGCCGTCGAATTTCAACTCAAAAATACCGCACTTTTTTGCGGGCGAAAACGAAAGTTCAACGCCGTTTTCCTGCAAATATACATTGTATTTATAGGGCTTGGAAGTTTCGTTGTCGAACCAATAGTCGGTATTGGGGTTTTTCATATCGCCCGAATAGGGGGCAATTCTGAAAGTACCGTCGCGCCTGTGCCCTAAATATGCAAGGGGAAAACCCGAAATTCTTTCAGACGTAAAACCGTCTCTGCGAATGGGGTAAAAGCGCACTTCGCCCTGCGGCAAATGCACCGTTTGGTAGGTGGGCACAAGCAAATGACTTATACCGCCCGAATAAGAGCAAACCTTGTCGGCCAAACTTTCCCCGTTGGCGGCATAAGCCCCAAACGACATAACCGCCGCCGACACCATCAATCCAATATATTTTATATTCATACCGCCCGAAATCTATACACACAAAAAAATTTTTTCGAGCAAATTTTTCAATTTTTTTAATCGTTATTTTTTTCTTGAACCACCACGCACTCAAAAAGATAATGTCTGCATTATCTGAAACCAAACATTTAAACAAAACACCAAATAAATTATTGGGAGGAATTATGTACTACAAAAAAGCGTTTGCTTTGTTTGCATTTGTCGGGTTGTCGCTTTCGGCAAGTGCCGATTTTGCCGATTTCGGCGTTGAAAGAAAATGGCGTTCGTGCATTGGCGGCGACGAAATAGAGCTTATAGAAGACTATTCTAAAAACATAGGCAACGCATATAAAGTTACGGCAAATGCCGCGCCTAAAATGTGGTATTTGGAAATAGGCCCGAAAAAAACGCCCGTTGTAGCCAACAATAAAAGCGAGCTAGACTCGCTTAAATTTAGCTTTTACATACTCTCTTCGCAGTCCGACTGTTTTTCTTCGGCTGCAATGCGCTTTACCGACGCAAAGGGCGAAATGTTCCAGATAAGGTCTTCGGCGTTCCCAAAAGACGGGCAATGGACCTTGGTTGAATTTACATTCCCAAAAAAAGGTAATATAGAATCGTGGGGCAAAGACAAAGACGGCAAAATAGACTACCCGCTTTGCTTCCACTCGCTTGTTATAGACTATTTACACCACAATCTTAACAAGCCCGAATTTTATGTTGCAAAATTCAATATGCAAAAACAGCCCTCAAAAAAATAACATCTTTTTAGCACACTATGAAATCAAAAATTTTTATACAGACATTGGCGGCTATTGCTTCGCTTTTAATTTTTGCGGGCTGCCAGCAAAAGAGCAAGGAAGCAACAACCCAAGCCCCGCAACAAAAACCGGCAAAAGCCCAAACGGTTGAAACGCAAAAAAAGGCCGAAACCGAAAACGAGCTTGGCAACCTAAAATTCCCCGAAAAATTCTACATGGGGGCAAACACCCACTTTGCCCAAAGAAAGGGCTATTTAAGCAAATCCCTTTCGCTTTTAAAACAGGGCGGCTTTAACTCTTTAAGAGACGAGCTTTCGTGGGGCGGCACAGAGCAGGAAAAAGGCGTATATAAAATGCCCGCTCACACCCAAAACTATGTCGATGCCGCCTACGAAATGGGCATTGCCTCGCTTTGCGTTTTGGACTACGGCAACCGCCACTACCTAAACGGAGGCTACCCGCAAGACGACGAAAGCCGCAAGGGCTTTGCCAACTTTTCGGAGTTTATGGTAAAATCTTTCGGCGAAAAGATTCCTTTTTATCAGGTTTGGAACGAGTGGGACGGCGGCTGCGGCATGAGCAAGTTCCGCGGAACGCAAACTTCCGAAGGGTATGCCGCATTGCTAAAAGAAACCTATAAAAAAATCAAGGAAGCAAACCCCAACGCCATTGTTGTTGCAAATTCAATCTGCCGCGGCGACAATTATTTCGACGAATATCTGGCAAAGGGCACAATTAAAGACTGCGACGTTTTGTCGATTCACACCTACAACTATTCAAACCGCAACGGCACGGCCGAAAGCTGGTATTTCCGAATGATAGGCGTCGACGAAATCATAAAAAAGCACAATGCGGGCAAGTCGAAATATACCTTTGTAACCGAAATGGGTTTTCCAAACCAAATAAACCATAACGGTTTTTCCGACTACTACAGAACCGCAAAGGAAAGCTGCAAAGTGTACTTGCTTGCAAGGTGTTTTCCGTGGCTAAAAGGTTTGTGGTGGTACGACTTCCAGGACGACGGCACCGACTATAAATATAACGAAGACAACTTCGGGCTTATTAGAATAGACTTTACCCCCAAGCAGGCATACTTTGCGCTAAAAAGCATTGCCGACATAGTAACAAAGGGCGACTTTGTGGAAAAGGTAGAGTTTAAAAAATTCCCGAGCGTTTGGATGCTTAAATTCAAGCTTAACGGCGAAGATGTTATTGCCGTTTGGAATTCCGACGAAAACAGCGAGGCTGTAATTAAATTTAAAAATTCGGCAAAAGACAAAAAGGCAATTAAAAGCTTTATTGCAGGCAGCCCCGAACGCACCCAAACTTGGGGCAGCCGCGACTGGCTAAAAGAGCGCAATGCAAAAGTTGAAGCCGACATTCTTGAATTTACCGCAAGGGATATGCCGCTTATCTTAAAGGGCGACTTTTCGAAAGCCGAAATTGTAGACGTAAAGCTAAACCCCTTTAACGTGGCACTAAGCGAGCTTTCTATGCCGCGCCACAAATATGTTGTGCGCAAAAACGCGGCGCAATCGATTGTAGAAGACATTTCCTTTAACCGCTACGACAATAGAAAGACAAAGGAAAATCAAGACGAAATGTTTAAGAACCTTTCGGGCAAATTTTCGGCAAACCACAATACAAAAGAGCTTACCCTTAACATAGACATTACCGACAACGTTTTCGTTAAGGCAAAGAGCGAAAACAACTACAAGTGCTCCGACTATCTGCTGTTTGAATTTAAAAGTAAAGACCCCGAAACGCTTGTCGAAAACAACGCTAAAATCTCCGTAATACACTTGGGCGGCAAGACCGTTGTTTTGGGCTTAAATTCCGAATACGTTTCGGCAAAGACCGAAGTTTTAGACGGCAAGAGAAAATATACCATAAGCTTTAAGCCCGAATTTTTCGGCATAAAAAGCTTTGAAAGCGGAACTACAATAGCGGGCTCATTCTTTGCGCACGACAGCGACGACGCCGCCATAACAAACCCCGAAAACGCCTTTATAAGGTGGGGGCGCGGCGTTGGGCCTTTCGACGCTACAAACTCCAGCGGTTTTTATATGATGATTCTCGAATAACTTTAGCCTGAAGGATTTTATATATTATGAAAAAATTTATATTTACTTTGTGCGCGCTGTCGGCTGCAACCCTTTTTGCCCAGCAAGACATTCAACCGAAATTCTATGTAGGCACAAACACCCACTACGGGCAAAACAAGGGCTTTATAGAAAAGGGCATAGAATCTATGCAATTTGGCGGCATAAATTCCATACGCGACGAATTCTATTGGGGCGTTGCCGAAAGAAAAAAAGGCGAGCTTGTTTTGGACGAACGCTATGGCTATATAGGTACGCTTAAAGACGCGGGCTTTAACCCCCTTATAATTTTAGACTACGGCAACCATAACTACGCAAACGGCGGCGGCTTCCCGCAAGACGACGAAAGCGTTAAAGCCTTTGCGAGATTTTGCGGCTTTGCGGCAAAAAATCTAAAGGGCAAGGCTTCGTTCTTCCAAATCTGGAACGAATGGGACGGCGGCTGCGGTATGCCTGCAAAGTTTAATGGTCAGCAAACATATGCCGGCTATGCAAAACTTTTAAAGGCGTCGTACAAGGCAATAAAAGAGCAGGACAAAAACGCCAAGGTTGTTATAAACAGCATTTGCCGAGGCAATAAGGATTTTGAAGAAATGCTTAAGGCCGGAACAATGAACTACTGCGACATTCTTAGCCTGCACACATACAACCACAGCGAAGGCAAACTTCACCGCACACCCGAAGCCTGGTATGGCAGACTTGCCCACAGAGTAGCTCCCATAATAAGGAAATATAACAATGGCAAAGACAAAGACTTGTTTGTAACCGAAATGGGCTTTACAACCCCCACAATTTGGCTTGGCTATTCCTACAACCAAAGCGCAGATTACGCCGCAAGGCTTTATCTTTTGGCCCGCACAATTCCGTGGCTTAAAGGCATTTGGTGGTACGACTTCCAAGACGACGGCATAGACGAAAGCAACGCCGAAAACAATTTCGGAACGGTAAGGGCAAACTTTACGCCCAAACCTTCGTACTACGCTATTAGCGGCGTTGCCGACATTGCAAAATACGCCGACTTTGTATGCAAAATAGACACGGGCAACCCCAATGTTTACATACTTAAATACAAGCTCGGCAACGAAGACATTCTTGCCATGTGGAACTGCAACGAAGACAAAATTGAAAGCGTTCGCTTTGCCACAACCGAGCAAAACCCAAAAGACTTAACGCTATATTTGGCTGGCTCGCAAAAAATAAGTATGCCCTTTGGCATAAGGCAAGGCTCTAAGCTTGTCCCCAACAAAATAGACTTTTCGCTAGGGCAAAGGCCTTTAATTGTAAGGGGCGACCTTTCTAAACTAACCTACGAAAAAACAACAACATATCCTTTTGTAGAAAGCGAAAGGGAAAGACCAGTAGCCTTGCACATGCCCGCCATGGCCGCCTTTGCGAAGGAAGACCCGAACGCTTCGCCCGACTATAAACTTATTGCAAAGAAAGGCAAAAAAGCCCCCGACAAATCGGATTTATCGGCATCGTTTAAGGCGTGCTACAACAAAGATATGCTTGCCTTGCAAATTACAATTAAAGACCAAAAAGTTGAAATAAACAAAGACATAAACAATGGCGACAACGCAATGCTGTTTTTCTTTGTAGACAAAGAAAGCAAAACTTTCGGCAAATCTACCTCCGTTAAAATTGCGCCCAACGGCAAATACCGCTTTAGAGACAGGCAGTTTAACCAAGACGTTTCGGGCTTTTCGGTAAGCTGCAAAAAAATAGACGGCGGCTGTGTGTACACTGTAAAGCTAAAACCCGAAACCTTGGGGCTGCTTGCCTTCGAAAAGGGCTTGGGCATTGGCTTTGCAATGAATGTAACCGACTTCGACAACGGCAACAAAAAGTCTTCGGTGCACTTCGGGCAAAACTATTCAGAAAGCTACCATGCAAAAACAAAATTCAACCTCCTATACTTAGACTAGTTTTTAAGGAAACACTGAATACAAAAAAACCTTTCGGAACTCTCCGAAAGGTTTTTTGTTTTTAAAGCCTGTTAGGCAAAATTATTTGCGACGTTTATACACAGCCAAAGCCAACGCAAATGCGCCGAATATTGCCGCCCATGTAGAGGGTTCTGGAACCGACGCTATATTGCCCGAAAGGCTTTGCAAATCGCTTACAGTTGCAGTCTTTAATTCGCCGTTGTCGTCGTACTTAATCATACCCAAAAAGGCGTCCAATGCCGCTTGCTGGTCTTTAGTATCGGCAATTACTATTGTTGCGTCCTCGCCGAAACCGATAATATCGGCCAAATCAACATTTTCGCTATCTACAATAAATTCAAGCGCGCCGTCTATAATAAGCTTTGCGGAATCGGCAATATCCAGCTTGCCGCCGTTTTCTAAAACTATTTTGCCGCTGCTTACTTTAGAGTCTACGTCTAATGTTGCGCTGCCGCCATTTATGGTAAGTTTGTCGCTTGCATTTGCAAGAATAAGTCCCTTATTTTCGGCGCTCAACGGCAATTCAACTTCTTGCTTGGAGCTATCCCAATCGTAAACGCCAGCGCTGTATATTGTGCCGTTGCCCATAATTGCGTTGCAAATTTCGGCTCTGCTTCCGTCATCGCTTATAGCAAAGTTTTCTTTGGTAAACAGCGAGCCGTTTACGGTCATGCCCCTAAAGTCGGCATTTTTTATAGATGTCCAGGTATTCTGGTTGCCCGATATTGCAAACACGGCATTGCTTGCAAAATTATGGGTTATCGAAACGTTCCTAAAGCTCATATCCCTTGCTTTTACCGAGCTAAGCCAGAATGCGCCCATTTCCTTATTGTCGCCCGTGCCAAAATTGATTTTGGTGTTGTCGAACGAAACGTTTGTAAGAGTGCTGTGATAAGCTGCAATGGGATAGTTGTTGGCAACGTCAATCTTTACGCCGTTAAAGCTTACGTTTGTAAGTGTTGCGTTTGCGTAGTCTTTGTCTGCCAACTTGGTATTGTCTCCAAGCCAGATGGCATAGCAGGGATTCTCGTAAGCGCAGGTTATAACAGCGTTGTCGAACTTTGTGTCGCTAAGGCTGCCGCCCTGCCTTACGCTTATGGCATATTTTTGCCTGTTAGCCTCGTCCTTTTCGTTTGGCGGAGTTATTGTAGCCCCCGAAAAGTCCGAATTTGTCATTGAAGAGTTGTTTTTAATAGAAACACCCTGCAAATCCGAACCCGTTATACCCGAAACCGTTTCGCCGTCTTTGTACAAAAGATATTGCGAGTCGGCAAAAGCACCCGAAGCAAACGCCCCGAGCATTGTTAAAGTTATAGCAAATAGTTTTAAGTTTGTTTTCATTTTTGTATATACTTGTATATATATCCGCCTGTTCTAAAACCGCAAAAAATTACCTGCCAAACAAAATTTTAGCACAAACAATAAAATAACAATAATCTTACAAAGAAAAGAAAGCCTGCGGCGAAAAACACCGCAGGCCATTTTTATTTAACCGAAAGCCGCGCTTTTGGCAGCTTGCTTTCTTCACACCAAAAAAATTAACCGTAGCTTTGAAGAACTTTGTTGCTTAAAGCCAAGTCTTTTGCCAGCGAAACTTTTGGCTTTATGCCAACTTTTTTCATTTTGTCGTGATAAAGTTTTACCGCATCTTTGGGACTAAGCTCGCCGTCGGCAACGCCCCTTAAGCATTCAATAAAATGCAACGGCGACTGCGAATTGTTTATCTTGCGTCCGAACAACGCCACTTTTGCTCCGTATTTTTGCGCATCGTGCAGCAACGTAAAGGCGTCCATAGTAGTGCCCGAGCTTCCGCCCAAAATGCCCACAATTAGGCGGCTGTCGTAGCTAGCAAGCTCTTCCATTGCCTTTGGGCCATTGTAGGCAATTTTTAGGAACAAGGGGCGTTGAGCTTTTACAGCGCCCGCCAAGCACCTTGCAATGCAGTCGTTAACATAAAAAGGCATATCCTTTTCCTTAATGCCGTTTAGGGCGTTGGGGTTAAACACCTCCAAAAAGTACCTAAACTTTTTGGCTTCTGCCTCCTCCCTAAAGGCTTTAAGTTTTGTAAGGGCCTCGTAGTCTTGTTCCAAGCGGTTGTTGAATGTAACCGAATACAACGCCAAGTCGGCACCGGCTTTTTTTATGGAATCTATGCTTGCGCTCGAAAAGGCTCTTGAAGGCTCTTTTGTATAGCACGAATTCCGGCAGACCCAAATGTCTGTTGTGTCGTTGCCGCGGGCGGCGGGCGTAATTTTGCTGTTTTTAAACAAGCCCTCCTCCTTTGCAAGAATCTCCAAATTCGAGGCCGACATAAGCATAATGTCTACAATGCCCTGCTTTATAACCCTGCGGATTTGTTCGCGATAGGCGTCCATATTGCGGGAAGCTCCCGTTGTTCCATCAAAGCCGCCCGAATATATGCCGTTTGCCATATCGGCGTCTTTTGCGTCGGCAATTATGAAGTTTTTTGGGTTGGTGTCGCCCTTTAATATTTTTGATATTTTTAAGTCTAACGATTTCATTTTCTAGAATTTTTCGTACCCGTAAATTTCGGGGAGTTTAAGACATTCGCGCCAGTCTACCATACCGTCGGAAGCCGCCGCGTTTGTAAGGCACTGCGTTGCGGCGCACACGCCCATTTTAAGACTATCGGAAATATCCCATCCTTCGTGAACGCCAAACAAAATGCCCGCATACATTGCGTCTCCCGCGCCCACCGCGCCCTTTATAAGCTTGCGGGGGAAATCTATGCTTGTGCACTTTGCAATAGTACCGTCTTGACCGAAGGCGTAAACGCATTCGGGGAAATGCACTACCATATATTTGTTTATGCCGCGGCCTAAAACAATGCTGGCACACTTTTTAAGGGCGCTTTCGTCTTTTATGTTCGAAATATCTTCGGCAGCTTTGCCGACAAGCATTCTAAGCTCTATTTCGTTAAGCGAAAGATAGTCTAAGTAGGGCAACGAAGACTTTGTAGCCTTTTCGAAATCCATCTTTTTGCTTACAAGGTCGGCCGCCGTTATAAAGCCCAATTCCTTTGCTTTTTTAAAGACTTTCGAGTGCCCAGTTTCCCCGTTTTCGTCTATTGCATCCATATTCTTGTGCAGGCCGAAATAGCCCTCCAAAAATATTTTTGCGTTCGAATTTTCAAGCTTTATATGCTCTGGCTTTAGCAAATCGTTGCTGGCCGGGTTATGGAAAAAGGTTCTGCGCCCCGTGCTTTGCACCGTCATTACATCGGTAAAAGACGTTGCAGCCTCGTCTGAAAACACGAAAAGCGAAGTGTCTATATTGTGGGCTTTGCAGTCGTTTTCTATAAACTTGCCGTCTACGTCGTTGCCAAGCAAGCCGCCCCCTTGCAATGGAGCAGGAAAATTCATTTTCGACAAATCTTTAAGCACGTTATACGGCAAGCCGCCGTTGGCAGGTTTGCTCGATAAAACGGTGCACAAAGTGTCTTGCGCCGGCCACTCGTCTACCATTTTTATATGGTCTACAACCCATGTGCCGGCACCCAAAATGCCGTTGCGTTCCATAAGTTAAAGAAGCTTAAATTTTACGGGTTCGTCCTCCTCAACTTCGGGGAAACGCCCAATTTCGGGGTCTGTAAAGAAATTGTCGTTTACGTCGTCGTTTGCGGTGGAAACTTCGCCTATAATGGTTTCGGGCTCTACGGGGGTAAATTCGTGGTAAATACCCTTTGTCAACGTAATGCGGCTGCCCGCGGGAATTATCACGTCGGCACCGCTTATCAATTCGGTGGGCTTGCCGTTTATGTTAAGAACAACGGTTTTTCCGTTTGTCTTTTCGGGGCAGTCCCAAACCCTTACAAGGAATTTGCCGTGGCGGCAGATAATGTCCTCCTTCTTGAATTTGTGGCAGTGGCAGGGTGTATATTGCCCGCAGCGCGCATACATAAGCTTTTCGCAATATTCCTTTTCTTCGGCCAAATTTATAAGAACTAGCGCATAGTTGTCCAAATCGTTTTTGCCGAAATCCGAAAAGTCCCACTTGGGAACGGGCGGAAGTGTCCAACCGTGTTTTTCGAATACGTCTTTTGCCTCCTGACACATTTGGTTAATCAGAGATCTTTTCATTTAGTCTGCCTTTCTTTTTGATTTTTAAATTGCCGATAAAAACTACTCCATTACAACCGCAATTTTTATGCCCTTCATCGAAACGTTAGTTTCCAGTGCCTCGTTGATTTTTTCGAGGGGGAATTTGTGGCTTATAAGTTTGCCCATGGGCAAGCCAATGCCAACCGCACGCTTTAGGAAATTGAATGTTATCGGGTAATCCTGCGGAGTGTATACCCAAGAACCGACCAGCGAAATTTCCTTGTTGCAGATGTCGTAATGGTGGTTTATTGAGCATTCGCCGCCGTCCATAAAAAAGCCAACTTCGCACATACCGCCGCCGCGCTTTACATATTTCCATGCGTTTGCAGCCGCCTTTGCCGAACCCGTGCATTGGAACACGAAATCAGCCCCCAAGCCGTTGTGCACTTTCTTTACGTCCGCCAAAAGCTCGTCGAACTTCGGGTATTTCATAAAGTTGAAGGTGTGCGTAGCTCCAAATTCCTTTGCCAATTCAAGTCTGGAATCGTTGCCGTCTACAACCGTGATATTTTCTATGCCCATTGTGCGCAATACGCTTATAACCAAAAGGCCTATAGGCCCGCAGCCCTGAACTAGAACCTTTGTTGCAAAGTTAAGCAACCCCGTTGTTTTTGCGCGTTCCACACAGTGAACGGCGACGGTGGCAGGCTCTACCAAAATTCGCATATCTAAAGACAAGTCGCTTACGTTAAAGAAGGTAGAGTTTTTGCGGATAACCAAATATTGACCGAAGTAGCCGTTTAGATGAACATCGTCGTCGGGCATAAGGCCGTAAATGCCGCAATGCTCGCAAAGGTTTGTTCTTGCGGGAGTGTTCTTGCAGGCATCGCACTCGCCGCAGGGGATAATGCAGGTAACGATTTTGTCGCCCAATTTTACGGGCAAGCCCGCGGTGTCGAACTTAACGTTTTTGCCTATTTTAACGATTTCGCCAGTACCTTCGTGGCCGAGAACTACGGGGCACAAACCGAAGGGGTCGCGCAAATATTCGTGGCCGTCGGTACCGCAAACACCGCAGGCTTCAACCTTAACAAGCATTTCGTCGTCGCCAACAGTTTCGGGTATGTCGAATTCCCTGAATTCGAATGTTTTTGGTGCAGTTAAAAATGCCAATTTTGCTTTCTTGCTCATATATAATTCCTCTCTGTTTAAGTTGCCCCAAAGCTAGTGTTTAAGCCAACCTTTGGCAAGAAAAAAGTTTAAAAATGTTGGACTTTTGGGAATATGTTGTATTTCCCAAAACTTTTTTTGTGTTTTTCTTTATAGAGCTAATTTTTGTGTTTTTTTGCTTAGGAATTTGTTTGCATAAAAGCTTCGGGAAAGAAGGCAGATTTTGCCGATTCTTTCCCTTCGTAAAAAATCCATATTTGGCAAACGAAAAAAAACGCCGCTTGCGAAGTGCAAAACGGCGTTTTTGCTTTGTTTAAATTACTGCAAGTTAAAGGCTGCCGCCGCTTGCAACTATAAGCTGAATTAAAGCCTTAAACTGGCTGCCCTTTAGGCTTATAACCTCCCTTTCGTTTACAAGCGAAAGTCTTTGCGCGTCGCTAACTTCAAAGTAGTCTACATAGCCTAAGTCGTACTGCTTTTTTGTAAGGCTTTCAACTTCCTTTGCGGCCTTCATGCAGCGTTCGCGGTCGTTATATTCGTTCTCCAAATGTTTTATGGATGTCAAGGAATCTTCCACCTCTTTCATGGCCCTTAGCACCGTTGCCCTGTAAGACTCTAAAATTTGCTTGTGTTCATACAAGGCGGTTTTTCTTTGCGCATATAGCTTGCCCGCTTGAAAAAGCGGCATATAAATTCTGGGGCCAACCCCCCAAGCCAAGCTGCTGGCGTCGAAAAGTTTGTCTATGTCGGCCGCGGCATAGTCTGCCGACGCACTTATTGTAACCGTCGGGAAAAACGCGGCATTGGCTGCCCCTATTCTTTCGTTGGCGGCATATACAAGCCTTTCGGCCGACGCAATGTCGTAGCGGCGCTGCAAAACTTGGCTGGGCACGCATTTTGGAGCTTTGGGCAGAGAATCCGACAACACCGCATCGCTGATATTTATTTGCGAACGGGTTTTGCCCAAAAGCAATGCAATGTAGTCTTTTGTTAAGTCTGCCGACTTTAATATTGCGCTATACTGCGCTTTTGCCTCGTACAGCTGCTGTTCTGCGCGGCGCAAATCCACCAAAATTGAAGTGCCCGACTTAAACCTTTCGTTTACAAGCTTAACCTGCTCTTGGCGAACGTCTATTGTTTCCTTAAGCAAAATCTTTTCGGAGTTATATTGCTTTAGCGAAAAATAGGCTATTGCCAACTCCGACTGCAGCCTAAGCATTGTGTCTTTGTAGGCCGCCAATAGCGACTGCGCCTTTGCCATATCCGAATTCATCAAGTTGCGAACCCTGCCGAAAAAGTCTGGGTCCCAAGTAAGGCTGGCGCCTATAAGCCATTTGTTGTACGTTGCGCCGCTAGAGCCGAACGTGTTGTCGGAAAGCCCCGTTCTGGAATATTCGGCGTCGCCGTTAAGCCAGGGATACAATTCGGCCTCTGTCATTGCGGCGGCCGCCCTCGCCTGCTCTACGGTGTAAAACGCCGATTTTAAATCGGGATTATGGGCGGCAAGTTCCTCCATATAGTGGGAAAGAACGGCATCGTTGAATATGCTCCACCAGTTGCCCTTGTTTTCGGTGTCGGCTGGTTTTGCCGAAGTCCACAAATTGGGAGCGTGAAAAAAGTTTTCGCCGACCGCCTTTTCAAGCTCGGCGTCCTTTTTGGGGTCCTGATAATCGGGTGCCATGCTGCACGCGCAAAGCAGCGCAAGCACAGGCATAGGTATGCAATTTTTAAATATTTTCATATATACTTATTCCTCTACTGAATAGCTTTTACTTTTTTTGTAGTCAAACGCTTTATTACATAAAATGCAACGGGCGTAATTATAAGGCCGAACAATGTAACACCCATCATTCCGTACATTACGCTTGTACCCAATGCCTGACGCAATTCCGCGCCCGAACCCGTAGCATACGCCAGTGGAACAACGCCGAATATGAAGGCGAACGAAGTCATCAAAATGGGTCTTAGCCTGTTTTGCGAGGCGTGGCTTACCGAGCTTACAAGCTCTTCGCCCTTTTCTACGCGCTGTTTTGCAAATTCCACAATCAATATCGCGTTTTTGCACGCCAAACCTATCAAAACAACAAAGCCTATTTGCGTCATTATGTTGTTGTCCATACCCCTAAACCTTACGCCCAATATTGCGAAAAGCAGCACAAGGGGAACAACCATTACAACAGCAAGCGGCAGTGTCCAGCTTTCGTACAAGGCGGCAAGCAAAAGGAACACAAACACAACGCAAAGCGTAAATATCAATATTGCGGTGTTGCCTACCCTCTTTTCCTGAAAGGCCAAGTCGGTCCAGTCTATGCCCATGTCTTTGGGCAAAACTTCGTCGGCAAGTTTTTCTATTGCCGCAATGGCCTGCCCCGTACTGTAGCCGGGGGTTACGTTGCCCTGAGCTTCGGCCGAAGAGTATAGGTTATACCTTACGGTTCTGTCGGGACCTATAATTCTGCGAATGTCGGCAACCGAACCCAAGGGAACATTTTCGCCCAAAGAATTCGGAACTTTTAGGTTGTATATGTCGGAAATGTCGTGGCGGCTAGAACCTTCTGCCTGGGCAACAACCCTATATACACGGCCTAAAATGTTAAAGTCGTTAACGTAAACCGAGCCCAAATTATATTGCATTGTGCTGAATATCGAGCTTATGGGAACATTTAGCTTTTGCGCGCGCTGGCGGTCTATATCGGCGTAAAGCTGCGGAGTTGTTACCCTGTAGCCCGAAAACGCAAACGCAACTTCGGGCAACTGGTTTACCTTTGCCAACATTTTGCCGGTGTATTCCGCAATTTGCGAAACGCCCAAACCGCCCTTGTCTTGAACGTAAAACTTGTAGTCGCCGCCTACGCCGATACCGTTTACGGCGGGAGGCGTTAATACATAAACGGAAGCCTCCTTTATTTGCGTTCCCAATATTCTGTTCATATTGGCAACAATAGAATCGGCGGTAAAGCCCTGTTTTATTCTTTCTTTATGGTCGCTTAATGTAATAAAAACCGCGCCGCCGTTAGAGCCCTTGCTTTGGGTTGCCGCGTTATAGCCCGTAATGCCAACGGTGTGCTTTACGCCGCCTTCTTTTTGCATAAGGGCAACCGCCTTTTTAACAACGGCATCGGTTCTGTAAAACGATGCTCCATCGGGCAGCTGCAGCGTTGCAAACAAATAGCCCTGGTCTTGCTTGGGAATAAAGCCTTTGGGAGTGTTTATAAAGCACCAAACAGTTGCATATATTAACCCCGCATAAAGCAAAACAACCAAAGGCGAGCATTTTGTTAGCAACACAACCAACTTGCCATATTTTGCGGCAACCCAGTTAAAGCAAATGTTGAAAATGCCGAACGCCTTGCCCAAAGTGGTATCCCAAATTCGGGTAAAGAGGTCTTTCTTTGCGCCCTCGTCTTTAAGCAAAATTGCGCACAGCGCAGGTGAAAGCGTAAGCGAAACTATGCCCGAAAACACGGTAGAAGCGGCAATTGTAAGCGCAAATTGCTTGTAGAACGCGCCCGAAATCCCTTCTATGAACGCCGTGGGAATGAACACGCTACTTAGCACCAACATAATGGCTATAAGTGCACCCTGCACCTGCGTCATTGCCTTTTTGGTTGCCTCTTTTACAGACAAGCCCTCCTTTCGGTTTCGCTCTACGTTTTCTACAACAACAATCGCGTCGTCTACAACAATGCCGATTGCCAACACCAAACCGAACAGCGAAAGGTTGTTGATTGAAAACCCGAACAAGTCCATAACAAAGAATGTTCCAACCAGCGATACGGGAATAGCAAAAAGCGGGATAATCGCCGCCCTCCAGTCTTGCAAAAACACCATAATTACAACAACAACAAGCAAAATAGCGTCGATAATAGTCGAATATACGCCATCGATAGACTCTTGTATATAGTCGGTAGTGTCTACGCCGACATCGTAGGCAATGCCCGCAGGGAATAGTTTTGCCAATCGTTCGAGTTCGGCCTTAACCCTTTTTGCGGTGTCTATGGCGTTTGCGCCGGGCAGCTGGTAAAAGCCAAGGGCAACGCTTTCCCTGCCGTCGTAGTACGATTCGTCGTTGTACAAATACGAGCCCAATTCTATTCTGGCAACGTCTTTAAGCCTTACAATTTCGCCGTTGGGAGTATATTTTACAATGATTTCGCCGAATTCCTCTTCGGAAGCCAAACGCCCCTGCGCGTTTATGATTAGCTCGTAGGCGGCTCCCTCGTTGTTGGGGGGCTGGTTTAGCTTGCCCGCCGCAACCTGGCTGTTTTGCTCTTTAAGCGCGTTTATAACCTGCATTGGCGACAAGTTTAGGTAGGCGAGCCTGTCGGGGTTTAGCCATACGCGCATTGAATATTCCTTTGCGCCGAAAACCTGAATTTCGCTTACGCCGTGCACACGGGCAAGCTGGTCTTTCATTTGGGTAATGGCGTAGTTTGTTAAATACAACTTGTCGCGCGAGGCATCGGGCGAATACAAGTTTGCAATAAGCAGCATATCGGGCGACTGCTTTTTAACGTTTACGCCAATGCTTTGAACTTCGGCGGGCAAACGCGGTTTTGCAATGTCGACCCTGTTTTGCACCAAAATCTGCGCCATATCAATGTCGGTGCCCGTTTCGAAAGTTACGGAAATACGCATAGAGCCATCGGCCGAACACTGGCTTTGCATATATAGCATATTTTCTACGCCGTTGATTTCCTGCTCGATTGGAGCGGCTACAGTGTTCATTATAACTTCGGGCGAAGCGCCCAAATATGTGGTAGAAACCGTAATCGTAGGCGGCACAATTTCGGGATACTGCGAAACGGGCAGCCTTAGGTAGCTAACCGCGCCTATAATCATAATCACAATGGAAATGACGCTCGCAAAAATTGGGCGGTCTATAAAAAAGTGTGAAAATTTCATTTTGCAAAAAATTTTTTGTTTTAAGACAAAGCTATTTAAGCTCTACCAACTTTGGATTTACAACCGTGTTGGGAACAGCCCTTTGTATGCCGTTTACCACGACTTTTTCGGTGCCGTTAAGCCCGCTTCGTATAATTCGCTGGCCGTTTAAAAGTTCGCCGACGTTTACGGGGGTGTAGCGCGCAATGTTCTTTTCGTCTACGGTCATAACATAGCGGCCTACCAAGTCGGTGCCTACGGCCGCTTCGGGAACAAGCAGGCTTTGCGAGTTTTTGTTGTAAAGCATTGCCGCCTTTGCGTACATGCCCGGCATAAGCTTTTTGTCGGAATTGTTTATGTCGGCGCGCAATTCCAAATTAAGGGTGTTTAAAGAGTTGCCCACATAGCTTAAAACGCCCTTGTGCCCGAAATCCTTTTCGCCCATAAGCTTTATCTTTACGGGTATTTTTTCGCTCTTCATATTGTTGAAAGTGCCCTCGTTTAGGTATTTAATTGCGTCCCTTTCGCTGGCTTCAAAATATACATAAACGGTATCCCTTGAAATAACCTTTGCCAATAATGTAGACGACGCGCTTATAAGATTGCCCTCGTCGACATATCTGCGGCTTACATAGCCGGAAACCGGCGAGACTATTGTTGTAAATTCCAAGTCTAACTCCGCCTTTACCAAGTTTGCCTTTGCCAACGACAAATTCGCCTTCGACATAAGCAAGTCGGCATTTCGCGTGTCGAGCACTTCCTTCGAAATTGCGTTCGACTTAAACAATTCCGCCGCTCTTGCATAGTTGCCTTCGGCTAAAACAACGCGGCTTTCGGCCTCTTGCACCGACGCTTTTGCAGCGGCGACAACCGCCTTAAAGGGTCTTGCGTCTATAAGAAAAAGCGTTTGGCCTTTTTTTACATATTCGCCGTCTTTAAAGCATTTCTTTTCAAGATAGCCGCTTACGCGGGCGCGTATTTCAACGCTCTGTTCGCCGTCTATGCGCGCGGTATATTCGTCCCACAGCTCTACGGATTTCTTTATGGGCAAAGCCACGTCTACCTCGGGAGCGGGTCTTTGTATTGCCGCATTGTTTTGCTTATTGCAGCCCGAAAAAAGAAGAGCTGCAACAGCGGTTATAGAAAACGCCAATATGTATTTTCTTATATTCATTTATTTTTGTCCTATAAAATTGTCTATTGTTTTGTCTACTATGTCGGAAAAGTCGGCGCGAATGCCATCGTCGAAAGCATTTTTGTTTGCCAGCTTTAAATAACCCGTTTTGCACAAAAGTTGCGAAACGTTTAGCGATAAAAGCGAAATCGAAAATGCCAACGCCTTTTCGTGCGATATTTCTGGGTTGTCGGCCCTAATCAGGGCTACAATAGTTTCGTTTAGGGGCTTAAAAACGCCGTCGAACAAAATGGGGAATGCGTCGGTAGGATAGCTTTCCTCTCGCCGTATAAGCAATTGAAAGCTTTCGGAACCTTCAAGCACCATAGTTTCGCGCCCCTTTGCAAGCAAAGCCTTTATGTATTCGCCCGATTTTTTTCGGTCGCTTTTGCCGCCTTTAAGATATGCGTCTATTTCGGATAAAAGAACGCGGTAGTTTTCGTTAAAAAATTCAACCGCCCTGCGCAAAATTTCAACATACATTTCGTGCTTGCCGCCAAAATAGTAGTTTATGCAGGCATGGTTTACTCCCGCTTTTTTGGCAATCTGACGGGTAGAAACCCCGTGAATGCTGTGCAGCGCAAATTCGTGCAGCGCGCACGACAAGATTTTGTCGACAGTTTCGTTGTCGCCAACAACCTTGCGGCGGAGATTTACCTTTTCCGATTTAACCATTTGGTTTAAACTCTTGGTGAATTTATTTTTTTGTCAAGCGAATTTGCAAAAAAATCTGAACTCGCACAAAAAAAATCCGCCAAAATAGCTTGGCGGATTTTTGATTTTAGCCAAAACAATGGCTTTTTGCTACTTAAGATTTTTTACAACCTTGCCGTTTATCGTAAAGTTTTTTAGCTCCTCAATAGACGAATTTTCAAGCCCAACCGCGGGGCGTTTGTCGGGGCTTTTGCAGCTTATTGCGAAATTTTCAAACTTTAAGCCCTCAGCATTCTTTGCAAAGAAACCCCAATAGGGCAAAAT
This sequence comes from uncultured Opitutales bacterium, assembly GCA_934613415.1. GTDB lineage: Bacteria > Verrucomicrobiota > Verrucomicrobiia > Opitutales > Intestinicryptomonadaceae > CAKUIA01. The sequence goes on along the minus strand of CAKTSY010000002.1, from coordinate 120,169 downwards.
GTATATCTCCGTACGGGGAGCTTTCTTTGTAGACGCCTTTACCGCATAGTCGGGAGCGTCTCCCACATATTCAACCGAAACGTTTTTAAATGCAACGTCTTTTATGGAAGTGCTTTTGCGCCACGTTGCAATCGAAAGGGGAATGTAGCGACAATTTGTAGCCTTTATGTTTTCGAACAGCACGCCGTCAACTTCAACGTCAAAATTTGCAACTATGTAGAAGGGGCAACCCACATTGTCGATTTCAACGTCTTTTATCTTTACGTTTTTAACTTCGCCCGGCGAATAGCCCCAAGCCCCCGGCTGAATGGAAAGGCCGCAAAGCATATTTTTGCGCCCGTTTTTGTTGAATTTATACGAAGTTCTGTGCGCGTATTCGCCGGGGCCTTTAAGCTGCAAATTTTCCATTAAAACATTCTTTACGGGGAGTATAAACCTTACGCCGTTGCACGCCGAATTTAGGTAGCAATTCCTTACAATGGCCTTGTCCCAATAGCCGCCTGCAAGAGCGTCGTCGCCCGAACGCACTTGGCAATTTTCCACCAAAAGATTTTTGCATACCCTAACGTGTATGCCGTCCCAGCCTTCCCTTATGTCGATATTTTTTACAACAACGTTTTCGGTTGCAACCATCATCAAAGCGTAGTTCGAAGCCCTTTTAATTTTTATATCTTTAACCGTAATATCTTCGCACTCTACAAAGAAAACTGCGTGCGGACCGCGCATTTGCTCTTCGCCAGTGGGGTCTTCAACATGGCTGCCGTCTATAGTGCCTTCGCCGCAAATTTCTATATTCTTTGCATACGAGGCAAAAATAAGCCCCCTTGTCCACTTGCCACCCCTGATAAGGGCTTTTCCCGTGAAATCGTCGTGGCAAACGTAGTCGTTCAAATTTGCAGTACCTTTTAACACGGCATCTTTTTCTATCTTAAGCGAAACGTTGTCCTTTAAAACAACGCTTCCGGTGGTATATTCGCCGCCCTTTACCAGAACTGTTCCGCCGCCGTCTTTGCTGCATTTTTCTATGGCGGCGTTTATCTGCTTTGTGTTGCAAAAACCGCTTTCTGGCTTTGCCCCAAAATCTCTAATATCGTATACGCCGCCGGCGAACGCGCACTGAAAAATTAAACATATAAACGTTGTAAAAAATATTCCTCTTGTCATGGGCAAATATTGTTGTTTTATGGGAAAGGTTTTTCAAGGAAAAAAATGGACAAATTTCTTAGATACATAAAATATGCGGCAATTTTGTGCATTGCGGCGGTTGCCGGCATTTCCACACTATACATTCCAAACTGTCTTGTTGTAAACAAATACGAAATTAGCGTAAAGAACTGGAACGATAATTTAGGCGGTTTAAAAATTGTATTTTTTGCAGACAACCATACCGACGGATTTTTCGGCACTTTAAATAAGCTAAAGAGAATTGTTCGCACAATAAACGAGCAAAAGCCCGACATTGTTTTTTACGGCGGCGACATTATGCGCAATTTTACGTCGCCATTTATAACCCAGGCCGAAGTTGCCGCCGAATTTGCAAAGATAAGGGCAAAATACGGAGTTTACGGCGTATACGGCAACCACGACTGGCAAATGGGCATGCTTAAACTTAGAGAAAGTTTTAAAGACAGCCGCATAAAGTTTTTGGAAAACGAAAGCGTTTTAATCGAAACCGACAAAGGCGCTTTTGCGCTTGTGGGCCTGGCCGACTATTCCACGCGCTACATAAACTACACGGCGTCTTTTAGGGATATAAAAAACTACCCCAAAGACACGCCAATTATAGTGCTTTCACATTCGCCCGACGCGTTTCCAGAATGCCCCAAAGACTTTTCGCTTATGCTGGCCGGACATACCCACGGCGGGCAAATTGTCGTTCCCTTTTACGGAGCCTTGCTAGTTCCCTCTAAATACGGCAACAAGTACGCATTGGGCATATTCGAAGAACGCGGCAAAAAAATGTTCGTTACAAACGGCTCGGGCAGCGCGCTTATTTTTGCGCGCATTCCCTACAAGCCCGAAATTGCCGTTTTAAAGCTTGTACCCGAAAGACCGTAGCCAAGCAAAACCCGCAAACAAAAAGGCCGCTCCAAACAGGCGGCCTTTTGCAAAAAAAACCGGCTTACACAAGCTGAACTTTAAATTTCATTCCAAGCGCGTTTGCCGCTTTTGTTGCGGTTTTAAACGTAAGGCTTGTGTTTTTCGGATTTAAAATTCTACTTGCTACGGCTCTTGTAGACCCCATTTTTCGGGCAAATTCCGAAATAGACATACCCTTCAATTCCAATTCCTCCGAAAGCTTCAATGCCAAAAATTTGCAGGAAGCCAATTCCTCAACGTCGGAACGGATTTTGTTTTCGTCAAGAAAACTGTCGAAAGACGACCCTATGTGTTTGTTATTTTTCATTTAATACCTCCTTTAACCTTTTTATCGCCAGTTTTATATCTTTTTCGTCTGTTTTTTGCGTCTTTTTTATAAAAGAATGCAATAAAATAAGCTTATCCGAAACTTGCGAAAATAAAATTCTGGCAATTCTATTTTTAAGATTGGAACGAATCTCGTAGATGGAAGCGTTCAATTTTTTCACTAGCGGTTCTCCCGTAGGCCACCGCCACTGAACAACCTTTATATCGGTACCGATAATTTTCTTTTCTTCTGTTGAAAGTGCCTGCAGGAATTCGCGCACAGGTTCTTTCCCTGTTGCAGTGCAATAAAAGAAAACTTCTATGCGTTCGCTCCTTTTCATATTTTTGTTGCAAAATATGTATCAAAAAAGATACAGCGCTGTCAAGCACTTGTCGAAAAAAAGAGATTGCAAAAATGCAATCTCAATTATGCGCCTTAAGTGTTGGCGGCCTTTTGCAAAAAGCTTATTCCGTTTTACCCTTGCCGTTTTTGCCGAGCGATTTAGAGATTCGCATTGCACAAAACTTAGGACCGCACATCGAGCAAAACTCCTCTGAGCCGTTGCATTTACCCCTAAATTCGCGCGCCCTCTCGGGGTCCAGCGAAAGGTTGAACTGGTCGGCCCACCTAAACTGCGCGCGGGCCAAGCTCATTGCGTTATCCCTATATTGAGCCGCCGGGTGCCCCTTTGCCAAGTCGGCGGCATGAGCGGCAAGCTTGTAGGTTACAACGCCCTCTCTTACATCTTCTCGGTTTGGCAGCGACAAGTGTTCCTTTTGCGTTACATAACAAAGCATTGCGGTGCCCTGCCAGGCAATCATTGCAGCCCCTATTGCGCTGCTGATTTGGTCGTAGCCTGCGGCAATGTCGGTAACAATCGGACCCAAAGTGTAAAACGGAGCTTCGTTGCACCAATCAAGCTGGCAGTCCATATTATGTTTAATCATGTGCATTGGAACGTGGCCCGGACCTTCGCACATAACCTGAACATCGTGGTTCCAAGCGGTTTTGCAAAGCTCGCCCTGAACTTTAAGTTCGCCAAGCTGGGCTTCGTCGTTGGCATCGGCCTGGGCGCCCGGGCGCAAGCCGTCGCCAATCGAAAACGAAACGTCGTAGGCCGCCATAATTTCGCAAATTTCGTTCCAGTGCTCGTACAAAAAGTTTTCCTTTTTGTGGGTGTCGCACCACTTTGCCATAATAGAGCCGCCGCGCGAAACAATGCCCGCCATTCTCTTTTGGGCTATGGGCAAAAACCTTTGCAACACGCCCGCGTGTATCGTAAAATAGTCTACGCCCTGCTGCGCCTGCTCTATCAAAACGTCTCTGAAAATTTCCCACGAAAGGTCTTCGGGGTTGCCGCCAACTTTGTCTAGTGCCTGATAAATCGGAACAGTACCCATTGGTATGGGGCAGTTTCTTATCAAAAATTCCCTCGTGTCGCTAATGTCTTTGCCCGTCGACAAATCCATAATCGTATCCGACCCCCATTTTATCGACCACAGCATTTTTTCTATTTCTTCGTCGATAGAAGACCCCATTGCACTGTTGCCAATATTGGTATTTATTTTCACCAAAAAGTTGCGGCCTATAATTGCGGGTTCTAGCTCGGTATGGTTTATGTTTGCGGGTATAATTGCCTTGCCGCACGCGACCTGCTGCCTTACAAATTCCGGGGTTATTTCTTCGGGAATGGCCGCTCCCAGCGAATTGCCCTTGTGCTGTATATACAGTGAATTTCTGGGCGCGTTTGGCGACATTTTGCCCGACAAATTGTTCTGCAAAAGCATATTTTCGCGCAGGGCAACATACTCCATTTCGGGGGTTATTATGCCCTGTTTTGCATAGTGCATTTGCGTTGGGCGCGCATTTGGCTTTGCGACAAAAATCCTTTCTTTGCCGAAGGGGTTGTTGCTTGTTTGAAACTCCCTTTCCTTGCAAACAACATCGTTGCGGGCAAGCACCCAGTCTTTTCTAAGCTTTGGCAGACCCTTTTTTACGTCGCCTTCAAAGGCGGGGTTTGCCCACTCGCCGGCGGTATCGTATATTCTAACGGGTTCGTTTTTTGTGCCTTTGCCGTTTTCGTCTAAAGTATCCGAAAGCAAAACTTCGCATAAGCCCACTTTTACGCCGTTTCTTTCCGCATAAACCCTGCGGCGCGCGGGATTGTCCAAAAAAAGCTTCTTAATATCCATATTGGTTTTGTATTGAACACAAGTGTGAAAATTTTCGCAACGTTTTTCGTTAAAGTATGTTTTCCATTATATTTTTCTTAAGCTCTTCAAGCCTTTCGCGGGTTAGAATGGCGCCGTCGGAACTGTGAATATGGAAGTTGTCGAACGCCATTCTGTGGTCGGTATTTACCATTGCATACGAAATGCTAAAGCCCGACTGAGAGATTATGCGCGCCCCCCTCGAAAGCAAGCCCGTGCTGTCGGGCGCTTCGATTATAAGTATGGCGTTTTTTTCGCCGTCTTTGTGCGAAATTTTCACAACGGGTTTTATGCGGCGGCCTCCCCTTTTTATGTTGAAATTTCTAAGCGAGCTTATCTCGTCGAACAGGTCTTCGCCGCTTAATGCGCGCGACAGGGCCTTGTCGAACACCATTTTTGCCGCGTCGCTTTGCACAAAGCCGCCGTCGGGACCCGTTACAAAGAACGAGTCCATTGTAATGCCGTCCGACCTAATCAAAATTCGGCAGCTTAATATGCTTAAATTTGCGTATGCAAACGCGCTTACATAGCGGTAGAAAAGCCAAGGCTTGTCCCTAAATACGATGGAGGCTACGCTTACGCTTCGGTTTGGGTCGTCCCTCCACTCTATTACGGGCGAATTTAAGTCGCCCGCGGCCTCTTTGTCCTCCAAAGTTTCTATCATCTTTAGGTGCATAAGCAAATCGTCTTTGCCGTGAAACAAAAAGTAGTTTTCGGGCAGCATTGCCATGCACTTGTTTAGCTCGTCTTCGCCGCCCAAATATTCGCCGCCAGTTAAGACGTCTTTGTAGGCCGATTTTTTCCTGTTCTCGTAAAATTCGCGAACGTGCTGCTCGTCGTTTGCCAGCTGCATTAAGGTACCGTAATAAAGCCCCTCGTGCAAAGACTCCTTATACGAATTCCACAAGTCGGGCGAAGTGGCTTTAGAATCGCAAAATGTGGCAATAAATAAATAGCGCAGCTTTTCCTCGCTTTGTATGGCGGCGGCAAATTCCTCGGTTGTTCTGCCGTTTTCTATGTCGTGCGTCTGCCAAACTCTGGCAAAATCCAAATGGTGCTCTATTATGAAAAGCACAAGCTCTTTGTCGCTTTCGGGCACACCCAAACGCTCCATTGCAATGGCCGCCGAAAGCAGACCGTTTTTCGAGTGGTTGCGTATGCCGTAGGCCTTGCCTATGTCGTGCAGCAAAAGCATAAGGTATAGCAACGACGGGTTTTGAAGCTCGGTGCTAACCTTGTGGTATATGCCGTAGGTGTTGTCGCTAACCGAGGCCGAAAAAACTTTGTCGAGCTGGAATATGCAGTTTAAAGTATGTATGTCGGCGGTGTATCTGTGGTATATTTCGTGCTGAACCAAGCAGGTAAGCTTGCCGAATTCGGGAATAAACCTGCCCAAAACGCCGTGATAATACATCAAAAACAAATATTCGCCAACATAGCCCGTTGCCGATATTATCTCCATAAAGGCGTCGCAGGCGTCGCGGTCGAAACGAAGCTTGCCGTCTATTAACCCGAGCGAGTCTTTTATTAAAAGCTCTAGCCTTTCGCCAAGCGGAGCCGCATATTTTTGCGCATACCTAAAAACCTTTATCAAGCGCGCGGGCTGGTGCTTAAACACGCTTTTGTGGGCATATTCCAAAACGCCGTTTTTTATAACAAAGCCGTCTACCTTCAGCTTCGACACCGGCGAAGGCGGAATGTAGTGCATTTCGTTCGGGGCAAGAATGTCTGGCGGCAGCGCAATGCGCAGACGCTTTCGCGAGGCTTTCGAAACCGCGTCTATGTCTCTAAACGAAAAGTATACCTTGCGCATAAAAGTTTCATCGGCCGAATTGGAATTTTCAGACGAAAAGCCCAACGCCTTTGCAACGGAAACCTGCGAAGCCAAATCTAGAACGTCGTTTTCGCGCTTTGCTTCGTAGTGCATTTGGTTGCGCACCCTAAGCAGGAACTTTTGCGCTCGCCTTACATGGGCGTATTCCGACGGCTTTAGGTAGCCCTTTTTTGCAAGTGCAAAAGCCGTGCGCACCTTGAATTTAAGCATGCCAATCCACACCATAGTCTGGTAGTCGCGCAGGGCGCCTATGCCGTTTTTTATGTTCGGCTCTTGGTAAAAGGGCGTCCATTCGTACTTTTTGTGGCGCACTTTTTTTAGCCTAAGCAAACCCGTTATAAATTCGTTGCGTGTTTTCGAAAACAAATTCCATAACGCCCTTTCCAATCTGCCAAAAAGTCGCTTGCTGCCGCAAATAAGGCGCGCGTCCAAAAGCGATACCTTTATCAGAATTTCGTTCGAAGCGTCTTCAACGCTTTCGGCAACGGTTCGGCTAGAGTGCCCCAATTTAAGTTTGCCGTTCCACAAGCCATACATAATTTCGTCTACAACCGCCTTTTTAAATTCGGCAATTTTTTCGAAAGGCTCGTCGCCGTAAATAAAGGTTATGTCTATGTCGCTTTCGGGGCAAAGCTCGGCGCGACCGTAGCCGCCGAGGGCAACTATGGACAAGTTGTTTTTGGCGTATTTTGCAAAGTCGGGGTGTTTTTCGCAAAACTTTTCGTATAGGGCAAAAACCAGATTGTCTACCGTGCGCGAATTTGCCGAGCAAACCGCCAAACCCGAAGCGCCGTCTTCGTGCGCCTTTTTTATGGCGGCTCTTGCGGTTTTTAGATACTCCAAAACCGTATCCGAATCGGAATCGTTTTTAAAAGAGATTTTTGCCAGCGAATCAACATAGACCAGCAACTCGTTCTCTGAAGGGCTTTTTCGCATACTTGTGCTTATGAGAGCATAGCTTTGCTTTTTTCTCAATATAAAAAACGCAAGCGGGCTTTTTGAGAAAAACTTAGCCGAAAAAAAATTCGGCAAAATAATATTTTAAACTTTACTAAGCGCGCAAAAAGGTGTGGTATATAGCGAAAATCTGTGCGGGCGTAGCTCAATTGGCAGAGCGCGAGCTTCCCAAGCTTGAGGTTATGGGTTCGACCCCCACCGCCCGCTCCACTTTAAAAAAATTAAAATCCCTAAGCCCGCTTCAAGATAAAATCGATGCGGGCTTTTTGTTTTTCGGAGCATTGTGCAAAAGGAATGCGATAAACCAAAGATGCAATGCTTTGATATTGTTTAATAATTATCTTGCATAGATTTTACAAAAAAGCACTCCATATTTTAAGGATTTGAATCCCTAAATAATTCAATTTTTCGGGCATTTGGGTTGAGATGCTTGCAAGATTTTTTCTTACAGCGTAAAGACTGGGATTGTTTTTACGGTGTCTTTTATTAGGTTTGAGTCGGAGTAGAGGCTCACTAGGGCGCCTGTGCCGACTGGGGTTTTAAAGTCGGCGAGTTTGTCGAAGTGTTTCACGTCCGACTTTGAGACAGTGGCGGCCTTCTTAAACTCAATATGATAGGTTTTGCAGGACAATTTTTAGAGACTGTTGTTTTTTACCTACAATTAAAAATTGAGTTTTAAATTGTAGGAAGTTTTACACAACAGCATTTATATCAAGCACATGCTTATACAACTAATGTGTACTTTTACAAGAAGCAGTCATTTTACGGCTACTTCTATAAAATTCGTCTGCATCAAAAACTACTTACCAAAACTAGCAAAAATATTTGCCGGTTATTTGGTGGGGTACAAGTTCTAAAACTGCTGTGCCTTTTAGCATATTTGGCGGGAATTCGCGGCCTAAAAGCTGCGGAGTATATTTGCCTACTATTGCAGAAAGAATTTCACGCTTTTTATCTAGCTCTTGAACGAAATTTACTTTGCCTTGAATTGTTATGCTTTCGTACTTTGTGTTGGTATCACAGGGATTTTCATTAGGGTCAAACAAAAGCTTGTCCATTTCGTAAACATTAAAGCACACGTTTTGGTTGGCTTTTAAATTCGAAATTTTTTGACCTGCCGGCAAACCGTGAAAATAAACCGCGCCGTCTTTGCGCACAAAGTGAATGGGAGTAATATAGGGAGTTCCGTCTGCATTTATTGTCGCCAATGTTCCCGTTTTTGCGCGCGCTAAAAGGCTTTCAATATCTTTTGACGCCATTTGATGATTCAACATTCTGCCTTGCATTGTGTTCCTTTTTTCGGCTTGCTCTATTGTGGGTGTCCGACAAATGTTGCAAAAAAACGTTTTTTAGCGCGAGAACTTTTTTAAATTCGGCAAAACCAAGCGCAAAAAAAGAGGAAGACTTTGTTTGCCTTCCCCTACATGCTTTTTTTAGTGCTTCTTTTTTTCTGTCTTTGAATACCTTTGTTGGCGGAAACGGAATTCTAGACCTAAGCACAATTACCGCCTTTTTGTTTCTTTGTTTTGCGCTCATAAAAATTCTATGCGGTATGCAATATTGCGCACCACGCTTTGTCAAGCGGCAAAAAATTATGCAGAATACGCGGGAATGTCTTCAGGCAAAATCATTGCCAATTTGCTTACGGTTAGCATTCCTTGTTGAGACAGTCTTGTAGACTGCAACTCTATTGTTTTGTCGAAAACATTTCTTGCAAAGCGGCCGTTGCCAAAACCCTGAGTTTTATGTGCAACCGCATTCGAAAACAGGTTTAGCAGGGCTTCTTCTGCGGCAGGTTCTAGCATATAATCAAATTTCTTTGCGCTAAGTTTAAATACATCTAGCAACTCCTGCGCGCTGTAATCGGGGAAATCAATATATCTATTAAATCTCGAGCGCAAGCCGGGGTTTGAATTTATAACCTCTTGCATTTCCTTTGAATAGCCAGCCAAAATTACAACCAAACGGTCTTTTTCATCTTCCATTCTTTTTAGAAGGGTTGCAATGGCTTCGTGTCCAAAATCTTCGCGGCTGTTGTTAAACAAAGTATACGCTTCATCTATGAACAGCACGCCGTCTAAAGCTTCGTCTATTATTTCGTTTGTCTTTACCGCCGTTTGCCCAACATATTCTGCAACCAAGCCCGAGCGGTCGGTTTCAATTAAATGCCCCTTTTCCAATATGCCAAGCTCGCGGTAAATTTCGGCAACAATTCTTGCAACGGTTGTTTTGCCGGTTCCGGGGTTGCCCGTAAACACGCAATGGTACGACGGCACCGAAACCCTAAGCCCGTTCTTTTTTCTGTATTGCTGAATCTTTATTAAATTTGCCAATTTGGCTATTTCGCTTTTAACGTTCGACAACCCCACCAAAGCATTTAGCTCTTCCATAGGGCTTGCTTTGTTGCAGCCATTTGGGAACTTGGGCGACAAATTATTTTTTGCCTCTTTTAAATTACACTCTTTTTGGGCATCTTTTACCGCCCTTACAATTCCGTCTTTTAGCAAAGCTTCAAAATCTTGCATAGAGCAAACTTTTTTGGGATTGTTTTCTTCGCAAATTTCGGGGGTTTCTTCGCGCTTTTTTGTCTGCCCTAAACCCATTATTTTATCCAGCCACTTGCTTTCCTTGTCGGAAACAACGCCGTCGCTTTTAGCAATTAAAGAAGTGTATCTGTATAGCAATATATGATATTGAAATTTGTTGTCTAAATTGTAGTTGCCCATCAATTTGCCAAGAAGGAAGCATTCTTTAGGTTCGGGTATTTTAAGAAGCTGACGAAGCATATTTTCGGCAGGACACGCCAAGCGGCTACAACAATTGTCGAACTGCTCGTACAAAGCGTCTTTGCCCATAAAATTGCACAGCATAAGCAAAAGCCCCGCTCCTTCGCGCGTATTTAAGTTCAGTTTGTGCCCCGAATTTATAAGGCTTCTTGCAGCGTCAATTAAAATCAGCATTTTCACTTTTCCGGCAAACGAATCGGGGTCTAGATTGCCCAATTTTAAGCCGTTAACCGAAATTTGAACATTGCTTAAATTATCGGTATACTCCAAAAATTTAATGTCGTTTCCAAGTTTCTCGGCAAAGTGCGAAATCTCCAAAACTTGTGCGCTTAAATCGTTGTAATAGTCTTTTGGCAAAGAGCAGCCTTTTATTGAGCATGCCGCCTGCAGCGTTTCGGGCGTTTGCGCGCCGCTGGCTTGGGGCTGCACATTTGCAATATATGCAATAATTGCCGTAATGCCTATTACCACCACAACAGTGCCGAATATTGGCGATATTGCGAACGAAAGACCCAAAATAAAAACCACCGCAAATATTATCAACCAACCCAAGCACCCCTCGGCTTCCTGATTTTCGTTAATCTGCGACATTGTTTTTTAGGTTTTTACAGTTTAAGGCAAACGCCGTTTTGTTTAGTACTTATCTAAAAGCCCATTAAGGGCAAAGTTTTTATGCAAACTTTTGCAAGATTCTTTCTATTACTGCAACATACTATGCATAAGAATTTTCATATTTCAATTTTATTTTAAACCGTGCGCAAAATATACAAAAAAGCCTTTCCAAAAAAACGGAAAGGCTCTTTTTATATCTTATTGTCGCATTGGCCGATTATCTTCTTTTGCGGTAAATTGCCAATGCCAGTGCCAATGTGCCGAATATTGCAGCCCAAGTAGAAGGTTCGGGCACCGACGAAGTTGAAAGCCAAAAGCCGTTTGTGCCGTCTATGTAGTTGCCTGCAACCAAATATAACTTGTCTTTCGAATATTCGTTGCCCTCTGCATCGGAAAGCGAAACGGTTGTAATATCTTCCCAACCCGTAATATCCTTAAAGAAAATGCTTTGTTCTACAAAGTCGTTTATAGTAAGCGTTATTTTGCCCGACGTATACGAAGATAGATCTAGACCATTAAAATACAAGTGCGCGCCGTCGGCAACCGTAATCGTCAAACTCGTGTTGCTAGACCTGTTAAAGCAAAGCTTGTCGAATTTGTTATCGGCCAAAACGTTCAGTGTGGCATTGGCCGCACTCAGCTCTTCGGCTCTAACGGCAAGGCTTACAAGTGCGCCATTGTTGCTTATTGCGTTTTTGGCTGCTATGGTTAATTCGCACTTATCCTTTAAGTCTACCGTTGCTTTAGCCTTTGTAATATTGATTTTAGCGTTGTCTAAAATTGTAAAATTAGAGTTATTGTTAAGCACTAAAATACCGTCCGAATTTATTGCGCCGTTACCACTAATTTTAGAACCTTGCCCCGTAAAAGTAACCGAGCTTTTAGAATTAAGCGTGCCTGTAATTAAAACTTGGTTTAGGTATAAATTTGTGCTGTTGTAGTTAAATGTGCCGTTTACATTAAGCTGCGAGCCGTAGGCTGTCATATACAAAACGCCGTTTACCGTTAGCGTAGAGCCTTTATCTACCGTCATTTCGGTGTTTGTTTTAAAAGTGCTGCTTTTTACGTTGTATACTACGTTGGAATTGTTTGTAACCCAAATTGCGGGAGGCAACGGACCTGCCCCGTTCTTTTTCGCGGTAAAATCGGTACCTTCTACAACTGCGTTTGTTTTAAAATGCAAACCGTAGTCGCCAAGATTGTCGGAGCCTGCAAAAGTAAATTCGCCTAAGTCTACCTTTGCAACGGCGCTATTGCCCACCGAATTTACAAATTCAATTTGCGAATTGCCCGTCAGCGTCATCGAGCCTGTGTTTACAAAGGCCTCGTATTCGCCCGAGGCTGCCTGATTTATATCTATAATGGTTTTGCCTTCGCCAATATTCCAGCTAGAGGGATTGCCAGCTGTTTTTAGCGAACCAATTGTGTTGCCGTTGCCGAAAAAGAAAGCTTCGCCGGAAGGAGCCTCGGAATTCGGGTTTAAAACTACGTCTAGATTCGAGCCTTCTGCCTTAATTTCGGTTGCCGAAGAACTATCTTGGCCGCCGAATATGTTTGTTGTTTCTTGCGCCAAAACCGCCTGCGCAAACAAACCAAAGGCAGCAAAAGCAATGTAAAACTTGTTGTTAATTTTCATATCCTAAATTCTTGCCGGTATCTATATACCAATTAATACATTTTTGAAAAAGCTACGCTAAAGCCTTAATTTTTCAATAAAATAATATTTGCCAAAATAAATTTTGCCATTGCAAAAACTTATTGCACTAATCACCAATATGTTGCAACAAAAGCATATGCTCTATTTTAAAAATATACCCTTTGGCAAGCATTGACTATTCTGCCAAAGAATGTAGATTTTGCGCAAAAATTTTCTCTTATGCACGATATTTGGAACCCGTGGCACGGCTGCACCAAAAAAAGCGAGGGGTGCGCCAACTGCTACATGTATTTTTTAGACAGGCTACGCAATATAAATTCTACGCAGGTTTTTAAGGTAAAAAACAATTTCGACTACCCATTGCAGCGCAATGCCAAGGGCGAATATAAAGTTAAAAGCGGCGAAACAATTAGAGTTTGTATGACATCGGACTTCTTTATAGAGCAGGCCGACCCTTGGCGCGACCAAGCCTGGGAAATTATATACAACCGCCCCGACGTGATTTTTTACCTGCTTACAAAACGCCCCGAGTTGGTTGAAAAGCGGTTACCGAAAAACTGGAACGAAGGCTACGAAAACGTGTTTTTCAACGTTACCGCCGAAAACCAAACCCGCGCCGACGAACGTTTGCCGATTTTGCTGGAACTGCCGTTCAAGCACAAGGGCGTTATGGTTGCCCCCTTTATAGGCGAAGTTTCGCTTGCAAAATATCTTGAAAGCCGCGTTATAGAGCGCGTTGTTGCAGGCGGCGAAAATTACGACGGCTCGCGCGTGTTAAAATGCGAATGGGTTGAAAAACTGTATAACGAATGCGTGGCTGCCGACACAACTTTTTGCCTTATGGAAACCGGAACGCGTTTCGAAAGAAACGGCAAAATATACAATTTGCCCGACAAAAAACTGCAAAGCCTAATGGCGTATAAATCTGGCTTTTACTACGAAGGCCGAAAGTTCCAATACAAGCTTAAAAAGCCAATGTACCAAGCGGAATTTGCATTCGAAAACACCCAAAGCTACACTCCCTATTTCGGCGAGCAATGCAAAGAATGCGCCAGCCGCCCCATATGCAACGGCTGCTCTAAATGCGGCAAATGCGGCTTAAAATTTTAGGAATTGCGCTTACTTTGCAAAACCGCAAAAAAAGAGCCTTTCGGGGGGTGCCGAAAGGCTCTTGAATTATCGCAACAAACTTAACTACTTTCTTCTGCGATAAATTGCCAAAGTCAACGCCAATGCGCCGAATATTGCAGCCCAAGTTGAAGGTTCGGGCACTTGCGAGATTGCGTACGAGCTAAAGCCGTCTACAACAATGCTTGCAAATTCGTCGGCATAGTCGATAACCGTGTCGAGTTTTGTCCAATTGCCGTCTTTGCCCTTGTGCCATGCAACAAGCTGGCTTGCATCTTCAAGCGCGCCTACATAGGCTGCAAATACAACGCTATAGTCGTTGCCGTTGTCGGTTAAATCAACATCGAATGCGGCAAGAACATTGCCCTGTATTCCGCTTAAGTTGGTAGATTCGCTTATATTGTTCAAGGTAAGGGCGTTTTCGCCCAAGTTTGAAACATCGAAATCCAAGGCAAGCTTGCCGGCAAGATTTACGCTTTGAACGTCGCTTGCGCCCGTGCCTATTGTAATTGCCGAAGATTCGAACGTTGCGCTTTTGCCCGCGGTAAATGTGTTGCCTTCAACCATACCGCCGAACGCCTTAAGAGCCCCCGAACCGGAATAGTTGTTAAGGGTAAATGTTGCGCCGTCTGCCAACGAACCGCGCTTAAGCGAAAGTGTGCCGTTGTTTACAACGGTAGAATTTGCCAAAGCATTGTTGCCCAAAGCTACGCCGAGGGTTGCGGCAGCCGCAATATTTACCGATTTTGCACCCAAGCCGTTGTTTGCCGACATTGTGCCTTCGTTTACATTTAATGTACCGGCAAAGTTTGCCATAGAGCCGTTTACAGTTAGGCTGCCTTGCCCGCTTTTAGAAAGCACTGCAGAAGCTACGCCTTCAATAGAGTCGCTTGCGCCGTTTGTCGTACCTATTGCAATATTTGCGCCGTTTGAAACGTTAAAGGAAACATTTGCCGTGGCAGTGCTGCCTTCTTCGCCGTTATCCATATAAAGGAAGCCGCCGTTTGTAGCCGTATTTCCGGCAAAAGTTGCCGACTTTGTGGCGTTTATTGTAAGGCTTTCGCCGCCTACATAAATTGCACCGCCCTTGCCCGCGGTATTGTTGCTAAACGCAACATCGTTTAAAATAACGTTTACGCCCGCGCCTTTTGTTTCGCCGCTTTTAACGCGCTTTACAACCGACAACGCGCCGCCCCTTGCCATGGCCGCATCGGCGGTGTTTTCTGCCGAATTACCTTCGAATAATGTATCCGAAACCGTTACAAGCTTTTCGCTTGCGCTTTGGTTTTCAACATAAAACGCGCCGTTTGTAAGTTTCGAACTTGAGCCTATAGATTTGTTGCCAATAAATTTCGAGCCCGAAACGTTTAAGTCTTGCTGGTATACAAAAATGCCCGAGCTTTGAACCTGCGAAGCTGTGATGGTGTTGTTTTTAAGAACAGTATTTAATACTTCGCCGCTGCCCGAACCGTTGTAGTAGAGCATGCCCTGAACCTTGTCGCCGTCGGAACGCGTTATGTTGTTGTTTTCAATAAGCGTGCCGTCGAACGCCATTTTGCCGACGCCCCAGTGCAAGAATACGCCGAACGAGTTCATATCCAAGGTATTGCCTACAAACTTAGAATTTTTAAATGTAACATCTAAGGGAGCTGAACCTGTAACATTTACCAGGCATTGGTCTTTTATATTTACATTTTGCATATCTGCAACAACCGACAATGTGCCCGTGCCGCCAAAGTTTGTGCGTTCGGTAAGCTTCATGTTAAGGTTGTTTACATTGGAGTTGTTTGTAAGAACAACTGCGTTTATGTTTTCGACTTTGCCGTTAAAGTCGCCTTCCCACTTTTCGCCGTTGCCCCAACCGCCAAATGTTAAAACTTTTTGGCCTATAACAGTTGCGCCGTTTTCGCCGCCGCCATTTACTGTGCCCGTAAAGTCAACATTGCTTACAAAGCGTATGGAGGAATTTTTGGTTACGCCGCCGTCTTTGCCGCCGCCGTAAATATCGCCCAAAATTTTGCCGCCGTAGATTTCCATTTGCGACGTGCCGTTTACATCGGCATTTTCGCCGCCGCCATATAGGTTGCCGGTAATGGTTGCGCCGTCGTATACCTTTACATAGGTTTGCTTGTTTACAACGCCGCCGTTTTTGCCGCCGCCAAACACATCGCCGTTAACAACCGCGGTTGCCCCCGCCGTAGAGCCAATGCTTACAACCGCCATACCGTCTACCGAACTGCCTTCTTTGCCGCCGCCGTAAACGTTGCCGTTAATTGTGCCGCCTGCAACAGTTGTGTAGGCATTGTTCTTAACAACGCCGTTTCTGCGACTGCCGCCGTAAAGACTGCCGTTTACGGTTGCATTGTCGGCAATTGTAAGCCAAGTGCTTGTGCCTACATAGGGCAAGTTGCCGCTATTGTCGTCCGAAACGCTGTTTGCACCAGCATAGATATCGCCGTTAATTGTGGCGTTTTCGGATACGTTAATTGAAGTGTGCTCTTTAACCGAGCCATACGAACCGCCCGCGCCCAAAATTGCTATATCTCCATCGCCTACAGTAGAGTTGCCCTTTACGCCAATCGAAACCGAGCCGCCCAAAATCATTTTTTCTTTGGCAATGTCTTCGCTTTCCTGGGCCGAAGTATTTATGCCGCCGCGGATTTGCCCTACCTTGGCGTTGCCGCCTACGGTAATTTGAACGTTTCCGTTTACGCCTTCGAATTTTGTTTGGTAAGACGGGTCGTAGTGGTAGTTCGAACCGTATATTTCGCCTACTTGGGCGTCTTTAACTTCTATGTATATGTTGCCGTTTACATTGCCGCCTGCGTGGTCGCCTCCGTGTATCCTGCCTACTTTGCCGCCACTCACCTTTATCGTGGTAGAGCCGTTGTGAACGCCGTTCATTCCGCCGTAGATTGCCGAAACTTCGCCGGAATCCATAGCAAGAAGCGTGTTGCCTTCAACAACTGCGCCGTCTGCACCGCCAAACACAATGTTGCCCGCTTTTATATTGTCGATAACTGTAATGTTTGCGCCCTTTGCCATTACAGAACCCGTACCGCGGCCGCCTATTGTAACGTTGCCAGCGTTTTCGCCCAAAACCGTTGTTTTGTCGAAAGTATATATTACCTGATTTTCCTGAGTATGGGCGCCGTTGCCTCCGAAGTAGATTGTGCCCGAATTTTCGCCGACTTTGCCGTTGGCTGCATTGCTTTTAATTACGGCCTTGTTGCCATACATATAAACATCGCCGCTTGTGGTTGTTGTAGAAAACGAATTTACGGCAATTGTCTTCCTTGCCGAGTCGCTGCCGACAAGCTCTAAAGAACCGTTTGTTGCTCCCCTAAAATCTACACTGTCGGCAAGGGCTGTTTTTAGAATTATTCTGGATTTGTCTTCGGCCTGATAGATTCCGTTAAATTGAGAAATGTCGCCTGCAAGGGTAATGTTCGCAGGGGTGGCGTCTTTAATTATATATACGCCATCTTCAATCTGGTTGTCGGGATACTTTATTGCGCGAATTGTGCCAGAGCCTTTTATTGCGCTGCCTATAGCGTAGCTGCCGCTAGTAAAATTAAGCTGCGTGTTGTTTGCCAAATTTATTTCGCTGGCGTTTACCGACGCATTGCTTTTTGCATTTGCAAACCACAAGCACCCTCTTTGAATGTCTACTTTGCCGGCAAAGCTGGTAAAGTCGTTGTTTTCGCCAATAAATAAAGCCGAATTTATATTTAGTTGGCCGTCGCCCAAAATCTTTTTGGCGTCCAACAAACTTTGCGCACTTGCCAAAACGTAGGTTTCGAATGTGCCGTTTATTGTAAGCGTGCCTACATTGTAAACGGGGCCCCTGTGCTGTTCACCCGTAGTATTGTAGTAGTAGCCTTCGGCTTGTATATATTCGCCCGCGTTAATCGTGTACGAATCCTGGTTTTCTATGCTCCATATCTTTGTAGGGTCCTGCGCAAAGGCAGCCCCCGCAAAAATTGCCAGAGTAGACAATGTTAATATCGATTTTTTCATATAACCTGTAAAATTTATAAATTTATACATAGCGATATATACAATTACACTATTGTTATATTTATTCTAAAATTTTACAAAAATCTTACACGATTTTTTAAAAATCAAAAAAAATGAATCTGCATAAACAAAATAAGCGTTAAAAAATTACGTTTTTGTAATTTTTTAACGCTTTGTTGCGCAGTAAAAAAACTATTAAACTATTGTAAAACTATGCCAACTTGCCCATTTTATGGGCTTCGTCTAGGGCTTCTTTAGAAATTTCGCCTATTCCGGTAGCTCCCACACCGCGAACTACTCCCTTTAGCGAGCACTTTTCAAAGCAGCTTGCCCAGCCAGTTATGTCGCTTACGGCGCCGTCCATTGCGCTTTTGGCATCGTCTGCCGCCGAAGCGAGCAAATATATGTCGGTAAACTTGTAGTCGCTTGCAAAAAGCGGGTTTGCCCTGTCTAGCATAGTCTTTAGTTGCCCGCACACCGAATAGTAGTATATGGGGGTTGCAAAGGCTATAACGTTTGCGTTTTTCATCTTTTCGGCAATCGGCACGGCATCGTCGTTTATAACGCATTTTAGCGTTTTTTGGCATGCCAGGCAGCCTCTGCAAAATGCAATGTTTTTGCCTGCAAGCGAAACAACTTCAACAGAGTTTCCCGCCTCTTTTGCGCCCTTTGCAAACTCATTTGCCAAGGCGTTCGAATTGCCGTGCTCTCTTAAAGACGATGTTATAACTAAAACTTTTTTCATAATGAACAACCTTTCTATTTTCGGGTATTTTACACCGATTTGCCGAAAAGTAAATAGGCAAAACTGCACCGCTAAAGGGTATATCCGCTTTCAATAAGTATGTTTTTTACGCAGTCAACTGCCTCTTTAGACGGCGGCTTCATATCGTTTAGGGCATATTTTATCCCCAGCTTTTCCCACTTTTGCTTGCCCATATCGTGATATGGCAAAAGCTCTACTTTTTCGATATTATAGGGCTTTAAAAATTCAGCCAGCGCCCTTGCGTATTGCTCTGTGGCGGTAATATTTTCAAGCAAAACCTGCCTAATCCAAATTCGCTTGTTTTGCGCCGATATGTAATCTAAAAATGCCCTTGTTTTGGCGAATGGCTTGCCCGTAATTTCAAGATGTTTTTGTTCGTCCAAGTGCTTAATGTCCAACAAGAATATGTCGGTTAGCGCAATCGCGTTTTTTACGGAATCGCTTAAATCAACTCCGCCGCAGGTATCGGCGCAAGTCGAAATATTTTCGGCTTTTAACAGGGCAAAAAGCTCCTCTAAAAAGCCGCTTTGCAAAAACGGCTCGCCACCCGAAACCGTAACGCCCCCGTCGCTAAATTTAAAAAATTCGGCATATTTTTTTACGTCTAAAAAAACCTCGGTTGTCGACTTTTCGTTATGGGCATTGGTAGCCCACGAGTCCGGGTTATGGCAAAAAATGCACCTAAAGGGGCACCCCTGCAAAAACAGGACATACCTTAACCCCGGCCCGTCTAAAGCCCCCATTGTTTCTACCGAATGTATGCGGGCTTTTGGCATTCTAAAAGCGGCTGTGGAACGTGCGGCTTATTACGTCTTGCTGCTGAGGTTTTGTAAGCTTAATAAAGTTTACTGCATACCCCGAAACCCTTATCGTAAGCTGCGGATACTTTTCGGGGTGCTCCATTGCGTCTAGAAGCGTTTCTCGGCAAAGCACGTTTACGTTTAAGTGCTGCCCCATTTTTGCGGCGTAGCCGTCTATAAGCGAAATCAGGTTTTTAACTTGCTGCGTTTCGTCTTTGCCGAGCGAATTGGGCAAGATTGAAAACGTGTTCGAAATGCCGTCTTTTGCGTGCTCGAATGGCAGTTTTGCAACCGAGCAAAGCGAAGCCAAAGCCCCGTTGCAGTCGCGGCCGTGAAGCGGATTTGCCCCAGGGGCAAAGGGAACGCCTGCGGGGCGTCCGTCGGGCGTATTGCCCGTTTTTTTGCCGTAAACTACGTTCGAAGTAATCGTTAAAATCGACTGCGTAGGCACTGCGTTTCTATACATATAAAGCTTGCGGATTTTATCCATAAACCTCTTTACCAAGTTTGTGGCAATGGCGTCTACGCGGTCGTCGTTATTGCCGTATTTGGGAAAGTCGCCCTCTATCTTAAAGTCTACGGCAATGCCGTTTTCGTCTCTTACGGGTTTAACTTTTGCGTATTTTATGGCCGAAAGCGAGTCTACTACAACCGAAAAGCCCGCAATGCCGCAGCCGAGCTTGCGCACGGCGTCTTTGTCCATAAAGGCCATCTGCGCCTTTTCGTAGTAGTATTTGTCGTGCATGTAGTGGATTATGTTCAGGGCGTTTACATAGGTTCGGCTAAGCCAATCCATCATTTTGTCGAACTTTTTGTCGACCTCGTCGTAGTCGAGATATTCGCTTGTAATGGGCTCAAAGCCGTCGGCAACCTTTATTTTTAGGCGTTCGTCGTAGCCGCCGTTAATGGCATATAGCAAGGCCTTTGCCAAGTTTGCCCTAGCACCGAAAAACTGCATTTCCTTGCCGATAATCATCGGCGAAACACAACAGGCAATGCCGTAGTCGTGCCCGAAAATCGGGCGCATTAAGTCGTCGTTTTCGTATTGAATTGCCGAAGTTTTTATAGACGTTTTTGCGCAAAATTCCTTAAAGCCTTCGGGCAGATTTACCGACCAAAGCACCGTAATGTTCGGCTCGGGAGCGGGTCCTAAGTTCGACAATGTGTGCAACAGCCTGAACGAGTTTTTTGTTACAAAAGTTTTGCCAGAATTATTCATTCCGCCAACCGATTCGGTTACCCAAACGGGGTCGCCGCTAAAAAGCTCGTTATATTCGGGGGTTCTTAAAAAGCGCACCATGCGAAGCTTTATGATAAAGTCGTCCATAATTTCCTGCGCTTGTTCTTCGGTAATTGTGCCGTTTTTAAGGTCGCGCTCGGCATATATATCCAAAAAGCTTGTGGTTCTGCCAAGGCTCATCGCCGCCCCGTTTTGGTCTTTAATTGCGGCCAAATACGCAAAATATACCCACTGCACCGCCTCTTTGAAATTTGCCGCAGGATTAGAAATGTCGCAGCCGTATTCGGCGGCCATTGCCTTAATCTGCTTTAGGGCGTTTATCTGCTCGGAAAGCTCCTCTCTTAAGCGTATGGTGTTTTCGTCCATAACGGCGTTGTCCGACTCGGCCTTTTGGGCGGTTTTGTCGGCAATCAAAATGTCTATGCCGTATAGGGCAAGACGGCGATAGTCGCCTATAATGCGGCCGCGGCCGTAGGCGTCGGGCAAGCCCGTAATAATTGCGCTGTGGCGCGCCGCCTTAATGTCGGGAGTATACGCATCGAAAACGCCTTGATTGTGCGTTTTTCTGTATTTGGTGAAAATTTCGCGAATAAGAGGGTCTTCCTGCAGGCCGTATGCCTGACAAGACGACTGCACCATTCTGTAGCCGCCAAACGGCATAATTGCGCGCTTTAGAGGGGCGTCGGTCTGCAAGCCTACAATAATTTCGTTTTCTTTGTCTATGTAGCCTGCCTTATGCGAATCTATTTGAGACGGGGTTGAAACGTCGGCAGCCAAAAGCCCGTTGTTTTGGCGTTCCTTCTCCATAAGGGCAAGAACTTGCTTCCAAATCTTTTCGGTGCGCGAAGTTGCCGCCTTTAAAAACGAAGCATCGCCCTCGTAGGGAGTATAGTTAAGCTCTATAAAATCCAAAGTATTTACATTGTCGCACCACGCGCCCTTGCAAAAGCCGTCCCATTGTTTTTGATATTCCATTTTTTAATCCTGTTCCTAGTTGGGCTACAATAATATTGTTAGCAGTTAATATTTACATTCTATAAAACCACTATTGCAACTTTTATAGCCTTTGTAAAATAAAATAAAACCTTCAACAAAATATTGTTGTAACATTATGAAAACCAAACGGATACAATTTTCGCAACTTTGCTCTCTTTTTAAACGCCGTTTTTTTGCGATATATAGTTAATATTAAATCTTTGTCTTGCAAAATACTTAAAAGCAAGATAAACAAATCTCAAAAAACGTACTTATATTATGAAAATTCTCGCAAAAATCTTGGCTTTCACAGCGGCGGGGCTTGCCCTTTGCGCATGCAATTCTTTCAACAAAACGGGCTACGAAACGGTTAGGGTTGCCGCCCCCTTCGATATGCCCGACATTGTGCTGGCAGACTTTCCCGTCAACGACTTTCCAATAACCGACTTCGGCGCAAAAAGCGGCGGCAAAATAGACAACACAAACGCCATTGCGGCTGCAATAGACGCCTGCAGCAAAGCGGGCGGCGGCAGAGTTGTTGTGCCGGCGGGAATATGGAAAACGGGGCCCATACACCTAAAAAGCAACGTAAATTTGTATCTTAGCGACAATTCCGAGCTTGTGTTTTCGGGCAATCCTGCAGACTACCTGCCAGCGGTGCTCTCTTCGTGGGAGGGTATAGAATGCTACAACTATTCGCCCCTAATTTATGCCGTAAACTGCCAAAACATTGCAATTACAGGCAAGGGCACTTTGCGCGCCGAAATGCAGGTTTGGAAAACTTGGATGGGCCGCCCGCAAGCGCATATCGACGCATTAAGGCAGCTTTACACCTACTGCTCCACAAACGCCCCCGTAGAAACCCGCCAAATGGCGGTTGGCGAAAACCATCTGCGCCCGCAATTTATACAATTTAACCGCTGCAAAAACATAAGACTTGAAAATTTTAAGATTGTGGAAAGCCCCTTTTGGACAATACATATCTTCCTTTCCGAAAACGGGCTTATACGCAATGTAAACATAAAGGCACTAGAGCACAATAACGACGGCGTAGATTTTGAGTGCAGCAAAAACTTTTTGGTTGAAAATTGCACATTCTATCAGGGCGACGACGCCATTGTTATAAAGTCGTTGCGCAACCACGACGG
This sequence comes from uncultured Opitutales bacterium, assembly GCA_934613415.1. Taxonomy (GTDB): domain Bacteria; phylum Verrucomicrobiota; class Verrucomicrobiia; order Opitutales; family Intestinicryptomonadaceae; genus CAKUIA01. The sequence continues at coordinate 97,629 of CAKTSY010000002.1, read as the reverse complement.
CTGGAGAATAGATACCCCCTCTAAAAACATTGTAGCGCGCAACTGCACGGTAAAGGCGGGGCACGCATTGCTTGTTATAGGCAGCGAGCTTTCGGGCGGCGTAAAAAACATATTGGCAGAAAACTGCCAAATTAAAGACAGCCCAGATGCCAAAACCTGGCGCGTTTTAAGGATAAAAACAAACGAACGCCGCGGCGGCGTTGTAGACAATATCTACATACGAAACGTAAGCGTAGACAATGTTTCAGAGGGCGTTGTTTCGATAGAAACAGATGCGCTTTTTCAATGGAAAGACTTCCCCACCTACGAAACGCGCCTTACAAAAATAGGCAATGTTTTTGCCGAAAACATAACCTGCAAATCGGCAAACTACCTATGCTATATAGATGGAGAAAGCAAGCTGCCTCCCGAAAATATTTCGCTTAAAAATATAAAAGTAGATAAAATTAAAAAATTCCCCTACATGCTTAAAAACTGCAAAAATTTAAGCATAGAAAACGCAGACTACGGCACAATTAAGTAAATTCAACACATAAAAAAACGGCAAAGCTTTTTGAACTTTGCCGTTTTTGCTTGCCCGTAAAAATCCTATTTAAGCAATTTGGACAGGCGGTCTTCGTAGGCCGCCCAATCGCTTATGGGGGCGCGGGCTACGCCCGAATCGATGGCAGCCTTTGCAACCGCCGCCGAAACCTTAACAATAAGCCTCTTGTCGAATGGCTTGGGGAGGAAATATTCCCTGCCAAAAACAAGGTTTTCGCCGTTAAAGATTTTCTTTACGTCTTCGGGCACGGGTTCGTGCGCCAAAGCGGCCAAAGCCTTTACCGCGGCAATTTTCATTTCCTCGTTAATGCACTTTGCGTGAACGTCTAGCGCTCCCCTGAAAATGTAGGGGAAGCCCAAAACATTGTTCACCTGGTTCGGATAGTCGGAACGCCCCGTCGCAAAAATTATGTCTTTGCGCGTAGCCATTGCCAATTCGTACGAAATTTCGGGCTTGGGGTTTGCCAATGCAAAAACAATCGGGTTTTCGTTCATGCTAAGCAGCATTTCGGCCGAAAGCACATCGGCTTTCGAAACGCCCAAAAATACGTCGGCACCCTTTACGGCTTCCGCCAAAGTCTTTGCCGAAGTTTCCACCGCAAAGAACTTCTTTTGTGGATTCAAGTCTTGACGCGAAGTGCTTATAACGCCCTTAGAATCGCACATAAAAATGTGCTCGCGCTTTACGCCCAAGGCTATGTACATTTTTGCGCAGCAAGTGGCGGCAGCCCCCGCTCCGCTTACAACAACCTTAACGTCTTCGGCCTTTTTGCCCGCAATTTGCAATGCATTCAACAAGGCGGCGCCCGTTATAATCGAAGTGCCGTGCTGGTCGTCGTGCATAACGGGTATGTCTAACTCTTCCTTTAAGCGGCGTTCAATTTCGAAGCATTCGGGGGCTTTAATATCCTCCAGATTTATGCCGCCAAAAGTGGGGGCAATTGCCTTTACCGCCGCAACAAATTTATCTACATCGGTTTCGGCAACTTCTATATCAAAAGAGTCTAAACCCGAAAAGATTTTAAAGAGCAAGGCTTTGCCTTCCATTACGGGTTTGCCCGCAAGTGCGCCAATGTTGCCCAAACCCAAAACGGCAGTACCGTTCGAAATAACCGCGACAAGATTGCCCTTGCCCGTATAAGTATATGCATCGTCGGGATTTTTCTGAATTTCCAAGCACGGTTCGGCCACACCGGGGGTGTAGGCAAGCGACAAATCTTCCTGCGTGGAATGTGGTTTTGTGGGCACAATCTCTATTTTGCCCTTTTTGCCGCAACTGTGATATTGCAAAGCTGCTTCTCTGTTTATTTTAGACATGTTTATATTTTCCGTTTTCCCTTGCAAAGGAGGCGTAAATGCACACCTCCTCGTTTATATGTAAAAATAATCTCGCCATATTTGCACAAAACAAAAACTTTTCCAAGTGTTTTTATCGCAAAAGCCTCCAAAACCGCCCCCACCCCCAAAACTACCGCAAAAATCAACAATTTTGTAGATTTTAGAAAGAAAAAAAGGCACACCGTGTTTAGCGGTATGCCTTAAAAAATAAAATTGCAATGGTCTTTACCGTGTTTGCTGTTGCTGGGGTGGGTTGATTGTAGTTGTTGTTTTGGGGAAGAAGACCAAGCCTAAGATAATAAGCAAGCCAAGTGCTACAAAGGCAAAAAGCGCGGTTTTGCGTTTATGGCAAAGGGCGTTTTTTATGAATTTTGCGTTTAGCAAAAGGTGCAATAATGTGCTTATTATCATTATTAAGCCTGCAATAGTATGCAAAACTTTCCAGTCGTGCTTGGTTAGCGACATAACCGTTTGCATGCCGGCGCCCTTTACAAAGCTAAATTCCAGCATTATGCCCGTGCCCGCCAAAAAGCAAAAAAGCACATACAAGATTATGTCGTTAATTTTCTTTACCGTATTTGCATTCATATTTTAGGTAAACGTAATCCGCACAAATTTTGTTTCGGTTAAAAATATAAAACGTAGGCCAAAAGCGCAAAGCCTGCGGCCACCGCGGCAAAGCTGCCCGTTGCGGCAAAAAGCCCCGCCCAAGCTGCAACCAATAGGCAAAAGGCAATGCCAACCAGCACGGTTTTAAGCGCGCATTTTGCCGCGTTTTTGCACGAAAGCCTTTTATATATAACATTGTCTAGCGCAAATGCCCCGCCGCCCGAAATTGTAAGGAAAGCATACATTGCCAAGAACACTGTAGGCAGTGCCTTAACCGCACAAAACGGGTCAAAAAAGTGAAACTTTACGGCAACTGCCATATTTGTAAAAAGCATAAAGGCCGCAAAGCGCGACTGCAGCCCCAAAACCATAAGCAGCGAACAAAATATTTGCTGGAATATGCAAATTATAAGGCTTGTTTCGTTGCCAATACCTATGGGGTCTCCAAAAAAGTTTTCCTTAAAAGTGCCGTAGCGTTCAACTTTGCCGATGCCGTATGGCAACATTGCCAAGCCGGAAAATATGCGCAAAAAACCTATTGCCGAATTTAACGCGCCCTTTTGCGCCGCGCTAGACGCAAAAAACCAAGTAATAAGCTTTTTCATAACAAACTACCTTTATTTTACATAAAAAACCCTGTTGGGCTTGCGCGGGTGCTCGGCGGGATAAGAGCCGTCTACATAGCCTATTGCGCAATGGCCAATGCCTTCGTAGTCGCCTTCTACGCCTATTTTGGCAAGAAAGTCTTTGCCCCACTGGCTTTCAAACTCTTCTTTTGCCCTGTGTATCCAGCAGCTGCCCAAGCCCAGCTTGTGCGCCTGCAGCATAAGGTTGCCCATAACAAGCGAGCCGTCGTAAACGCGGTTTGCGCAGTCTTTTTTGGCAAGAACAATAAGCATTGCCGGCGCGCCGTAGAATGGATCGAAACATTCTGCCCAGCCGCCTATTTTGCAATTTATGCGCGAAATTTCGTCTCTAACTGCTTTGTTTACAACTTCAACAATAATAGTGTCTTGCGTATTTTTGCCGCTTGCCGCATAAAGCCCCGCCTGAATTATCTTGTCTAAATCGACCTGACTTACGGCGTCGGGCTTAAATTTTCTTACGCTTCTGCGCGTTTTGATATTTTCAAAAACTTCGTCCATAAAAAACAACTCCTTCGGTTAAAAATTTATGGTATAAACTTTATACCCTACATCTATTTGCCTCAACAAAAAAAATGCGCAAAAGAAGCCCTTTTGCGCACAAGAAAAATTTGCAAAAATGCTAATTAAACATTGCCCTAAACACCAACGCCGAAATCAAAACGGCAAATAGCGCAGGAATAAGCCTAAATACCCCCAAAAGGGAAACAAACACCAAAAACGCGGCAAAGTAGTGTATGCCGAAAACGGCGTCGTTTAGCCCCAAAAATTGCAACGGCAAAAACCATACGGCAATGCCAACTGCAACGCACAATATAAACGATAATATTTTTTTAGTAGTCTTATTCATATCTTTGTTTTTGTTGTGAAAATGTTAATAGAAATTGCAAAAATCTTCAATATAAACGCCATGCTGGCTTTATAAGTTATAATGATAACGCACTACCACTTTATAAAACCGAACTGCTCTAAAATCATTGCGGCAAAAAACACGCCCAAGGCTATGCAAAGGCTTATCAAAAAGGCGTCTAGCACCCTTGCCGACGGTTTTGTTTTTTCGCTGGCAATTTGCAGCATATAGTTTTTAGAGAAAAGGTATAAAGCGGGCACAATGCACAATGCCAAAAAGTAGTCTTCTACAATACCGTATAGATGCGTTTTTGGAACTGCCAAAAGAGACCAGTGCAAAAGCATCATTGCCAATATCAAATTTATGTGTTTTTCGAAGCACAATATAAGCCCTACCGAAAACACGGCAACCGAGCACGGCATTATTGGCGCGGTTATTTCGGGAAAGCTTCGCCCCAAAAATTTGGAAACAAGCGGGTAAATAAAAGGTCCCAAAAGCAAAATCAGCGAAACAACGTTAAGCGAAACTTTAATTTCGGGATTTTTAGAAAATATTTTGCACGCCCATAGCACTGCCATAAAGCCCCAGAACACGGCCAAAATTTCGCCGTAGCCGCGCGAGGGGCAATACATCATATAGTATACAACGGCAACCCACGCGCACACAAATGCCATATATAGCTTCATTAAAGCATACCTTAAATTTGTCTGCTTAGCAAAAAGCGAAAGCGTTAGGGCCGCCCCCACAGCCACAATAAAAATTTGATACACCCAAGTATCGGTATTATATGCGCCGAGCGTGCGCCAAAAAATTTCTGCTGCGTTGTTCATTGTGTAAAAACTATTTTGTTATGAAATGTTTTTTGTTTGCCGAAGTTGCCACCGCTTTTTGCCTTGAAAGCGTATGCGATTTATTCTTAAAAATCAGCGAAGGCAATGCCGCCCCCGCCACCATAAGGGCAACAACCGTAACCGAAACCGTTGCGTTAAGGAAAAAGCTTTGCATATAGCCCGCGCTTTTTTGCAGGTCGTTTAAAGTCTGCAAAAACATTATAAGCGAAAACACCGTTTTATAGGCGTATATGCCGGGTATCATAGGCAACAGAGCAGGAATGTATAAAATTGTGGCGGGCACTCGCATTTGCTTTGCAAGCAACAAACTTAAAAAGCCTATGGCTATTGCCCCCAAAAACGACGCCGTTGCAATGTCGCAGCCAAAGTGCATAAGTACAAACCTAAGCGAATGGCCTATTGCCGCCAGCACGGCAATGCGCGAAAACGCGCGAACGGGCGGGTCGGAAATCGCGCCGAAACCCATTGCGGCAACCGCGGCAAAAATGCAGTCTTGAACTATCGCAAAAAAGCTCACATTAGCACCCCTTTCGCAATAAGCAGGCTTATCGACAAGCCTATGGCTATGCATATAACCAAAAGACACGCACCTATAAGCCTGCCGCAGCCGAACACGGCGTAGCCGTCTAGAATGTCTAAAACGCCGTTTATAAGCAGCACTCCGGGCACCAAAAACAGCACGCTGGCAGCCACGGCAATTTCGGCAGTACAGTTAAAGCAAAGTGCACTAGACGCGCAAATAGACGCCAAAAACGCCGAAATTATAAAAACTATATATTCGTTTACGCCCTTTTTTTGCAGAATCTGCTTTGCAGAAAATCCCGCAAGAGTAGAGCTAAAAACTATTGCCATTGCAAGAAAGTCGCCGCCAAAAAGCCTGCAAAACGAAGCGTTTGCAAAACCCACCATAAACAGAACAAACAAGGAATCTATTCTGGGCTTCGCCATAATTTTGTCGAACGCCTCTTTTATTTCGGCAAGCGACATATGGTTGTCCAGCGCCTTCCAAGAAAGGCAGCACAAATCGGCGTTTGTTTCGAACGAAATCGGCTTTGCGGGAATTTTTACAACCTTTGTAAGGCAGATTTTGTTTTTTTCGTCTTCTATCGAAATTATTACGTTAGAATAACCCGTTACCAATTTTATATCCAAACCCAACGCCGTTGCAATGCGCGACGCCGAGCGCATAACCCTCGACACATACGCGCCGCTTGCAAGCAGGCTTGCCGCGTATTTCGAAATAAAATCGGCCTCTTCGTATAAGGGCAGTCCCATAAAAAATCCTTTGTATGCGGAAATTTTACAAAAACTGCATTATAAGTTCAATATATAATATTAGCATTGTTAATAAGCTAAAAAGATTATATTTTGAATGTACTTTTTAGGATTTTTATAAAGTTGCCAAGGGGTTTCGAGACTTTCCCGTTCTTCCAAACGCCCACGTAGCGAACGTCTACATTCAAGTCTAAAACAGGCTTTAAAACAACGCCCTTGTAATTGTTTTGCGTTTTAAGAAGCTCGGGGGCAAACGAAATTAAATTCGAGTTCGGCAACGACCTTAATATTGCGTCGAAATTGTATATTTCCTCTACAACGTTCGGCGAAAGTATGCCCGCCCTGCGCAACGCAACATCTATAATCTGGCAAAAAAACGGAGATTCTTCGCGGGGTAGCATAACAAACTTTTCGCTCTTTAAATCGGCAAGTTTTATAGAGCGCGCCTTTGCAAGCCTGTGCGTTTCGGGCACGGCAAGCAAAATCTTTTCGTGCCCTATTTCGACATACTGCGTGCCCAAAGTTGCGGGGTTTACAACCCTTATTATGCCGAAATCCAAAACCGAATTTTCCACACACTCTAAAATATTTGCCGAAGAATGCTTGCTTAGCTTTAAGAACACGTTGGGCCACTGGCTGCGCATTTTGTTCAATGCTTCAAAAAACTTTGCAGAGCTAAAGAACGAGGGAATTATGCTTATAGAAAGCGAGCCGCCGTCGCCCTTCGACGCCTGCAAAGCCCTTCGCTTGGCGGAGTCTACATTCGAGATAATCTGGGTTGCGTCTTCGCAAAAAACGCGGCCGGCTTCGGTAAGGGTAAGCTTCCATTTGTTGCTGCGGTCGAAAAGCGTGCAACCCATTTCGGCTTCAAGCTGTTTTATTTGCTGGCTTAGCGCCGACTGCGCAATGCCAAGCTCGTCGGCCGCCCGCGAAAAGTGCAAAGTTTCGGCCGCCTTTAAAAAATATCTTATGTGTCGTAGCTCCATATAGCCGGTTTTCGATTACGCTGAAACTCTGCAAAATATGGCGGCTGCACGCAAGCCAAAACAAAACGGGCAAAAAAAAGGCCTCCTAAAATCAAGGGAGGCCGAAACTAACACATATAAACCATAAAAAATTCAGCGAGCCGACAAACCCTATAGTTCGTCGCGCTTTTCGGCTATAAGCGTGTGCGCATTGTCGCACAAAACCAAATTGCCGTTTGTGTCGAACTTAATGGGAGCGGTAAAATCGCTTTCGTCCGACAAGGGGTGGATAATCTCCACATTGTTCCAAGGTACAATGCGCTCGGTAATTGCACCCGAGAAAATCTGGTTTTTCATACCGTCTACAATTCTGCCAAAGTGAAATGTTTTGCCCATAATTGCTATGTAGTTTTGATTTTCCTCCAACACGCGACCTATAACTATGTGCGTGTGCGCGCCTTGATAACTCTTCTTGCAGCGCAGTTTTACCATTTTCGATTTTAGATATTCTTGCATATTTATATTTTTATTATTCGCACAATAGTAGACTGTTTTTGTTAGAGTTTTATTAGACAAAAAACAGCTTTTTGTTAGTTTTTTAAAGACGCGCAAAAATTTTGCCTGCAAAAATGTATATGCCTACAAATTTGGCGAACATACATACAAATTTGTTGTATAGCACACTATTGTTTGTGTTGCAAATTGGGCAGCAAAACTCGACAAAAGGCACATTGCACTAATATACAACAAATTGCGCAATTCTCAAAAAGTTGGCACGCATTATGCTACACATAAAAAGCATAGTCAAAGAATTCTCTTTGTCTAAAACAAACAGGTAAAAACAAATGAATATAAAGAATGCGTTTACTGCCGCTTTGATTTGCGGCGCATTATCCACCGCTTTTGCCGACGACGCGGCGAAAGCTTCGCCCGCTACAACGGCCGCGGAAAGCATTAGTGCCCTTGCAGGCAACGAAAGCGTAAAGGGCATTGTAGAAAAACTTTCGGCCTCGGCAATGGTCGGGTACGAATCGGAATTTATATTTAGAGGCAAACAGCTTGCTGGCCATGTAATTACCCCCGAAGTTGATTTAAGCTACGACATTGGCGCGGGCTTTGGCGCATATGTTGGCTGGTGGGGTTGCTACACTGCCGACAACTCTAACTACTCGGGCAATTACGAAGAAAACGACATTTACTGCGGCGTTACCTATTCTATAGAAAACTTTACTATAGATTTCGGCTATACCGCCTACACCTACCCAATTGAAGGCTGGCAAAACGAGCACGAGCTAAAACTTGCCTTAAGCTACGACACTTCCGAGCTTTTGGGCGACTTTGCGATATGCCCGTACGTTGCAGGCTATTACAACTTTACATATTCTGGCACTACAATAGAAGCAGGCCTAAGCTATTCTGCCCCCATAACAAAATGGCTTATAGGCGAAGAATGGGGCACGCTTGACATTGCCTGCTTTGGCGGCTATGCCGACTATACGGCGGGCGGCCTTGCCGACGACTGCGGCTACGGCTATGCCGGGGCAAAAATAGACGCTGTTGTAAAGATTACCGACTTTTGGGCGGTTTCGGCCGGTATTAGATATGCCGCAAATAGCGACGGCAAAGGCGAAGGCAACGACAGCCTGCTTTGGTACGGCGTTTCCACAACTTTCGGATTTTAACAATCGCACATCGTAGTCTGATAAAATCAAAGTATGGTAAAAAAAAGACCGCCCTCTTTTTAGGGGGCGGTCTCCATATTTATTTAAGGCAAGTTATTTTGCGCACTGTTTTTGAGCAGGGCATGCCTTTTGGCAGTTTGCGGGCTTTGCGCAATTTGCAGCCTTTTGGCATTGCGCAGCACATGTGCTCTTGTCGCAACCGCATTTGCAGCCCTTTACACAGGGGTTGCACTGGCATTTTGCAGCGCAAACGGCTACCGCGCATTCGTTGCTCTTTGCGCATTCGTTAGTTTTGCAAACGCTAGAGCATGCGCTTGCAAAAACGGATACTACCGCAACAACAGTAAGTGTTGCCAACTTTTTCAACAATTTAGCTTTCATAATAAAAATTAGATGTGTCTAACAATAGAACCTCTCTTTGCGTCTTTTCAAGCAAAATCTATATAAAAAAACGCTAAAATCTTTCGAATTTTCTGCCGTAGTCTATGCGTTCGGGCATAAACATTTTGTTGTAGGTTTCCATAAAATAATCGTCGGTCATTGCCGAAATAAAATCGGCTACAATGCGTTCGGGAGCGTTTTCGTTTAAATACGCCTCGCTAGACTGGCTGATAAACGCCTCGAATATTATCGACTGCGTGTTCTTTTCCCTTAAGTCTTTAACAAGCTTTTTAAACATTGCCTTTAGCATTGGAATAAATCTCGAAACTTGAGCGGTTATAAGCGGGTGGTAATATATGTTTTCTACGCTGAATTTTTTAAGCTGCAGCACCGCCGAATAAACCTTGTCGGAAAACCTTATTGCCTTGCCGTCGTAGCTATTGTTCATAACGTCTATACAAAGCGAATTTACTATGTCGGAATTTTGCGCACCCAAGATGCAAACCGCGTTTTGCGGCAGCTGCTCACGCTTTATAAGCCCAAGCCTTATAGCGTCGTCTATGTCCCTTCCCAAATAGGCTATAGTGTCGGAAACCCTTACAATGCAGCCTTCAAGCGTAGACGGAAACACCGATTTTTCGTAGCCTACTTTGCGGGGAAGCGTAAGGCATTTTTCGGTATCGTAGTCTAGTCTTTCAAAATTCAGATTTTTTGGGTTAAACTTTATTTGGTTGCTTAAATTTTCGCCGTTGTGCCCCAAAATGCCGTCTAAAACCTCTAAAGTTAAATTTAGTCCCTTTCTGCGTTTTTCTATTTTGTCGAGCACCCTTACCGACTGCGCGCTGTGCAAAAAGCTTCCATTTTTGCATTCCTCCATACAAGCCGCCAACGCGCTTTCGCCGGGGTGGCCGAAGGGGGTGTGTCCAATATCGTGCGCAAGAGATATAGCCTCGGTTAGGTCTTCGTTGGCATTTAAAAAACGGGCTATTGTTCTGGCTATTTTCGAAACAAGCTGAACGTGCAATGCCCTTCGGGTTATATGGTCGTTGCCGACCTGAAAAAACACCTGCGTTTTACCCAAATAGCGCGAATAGGCCATAGAATGTATAATGCGGTCGGCGTCGTGGGCAAAGGCCATTCTTAGATTTCTTGCGTCCGAAATTCTTTCGGGGCGGCGTCTTGTTGCCTGCGACGATTTTCGGGCGTTTATCCTCAGCCCGTTCTCGCGCTCTATGTTGCGCGAAATTATTTCGTTTGTAAATCTTGTGTTCGGTTTTGCCATATGTTTTATCCATAAAATGTATGGGGGCCTGCCAAATCAATTATAAATTTTGCCCTTTTAAAAATTATGGGCAAAAAACAACTATTGCATTATAAAAATTTTTTAGAAAACATATTTTTTTGAAACGAAACGCAAATTTCCTTGTTTAACCAATTGTTTAAAAATAAAGCAAAAATTCTAACAAAGGAAAATTATGAATGGGAAATTTTTAAAGACTATTGTTATAGGCTTGTTGGTTTTGCCTGTTTTAACGTTTGCCCAGCCCAGACCCCCTGCTCCCGGGCCGCGTCCGCCTGCACCAAGACCCGCCCCGCCACCTCCGCCTCCAAGGTTTCACCACCCAAGGCCCCCGCGCGGCGAATGGTTTGCCATAGGCGGAATCTCGTATATGTTTGGCTCGGCAATAAGGGCCTACGAAAGACCCACAACAACGGTTATATACACTCAAAGCACCCCGCAAACCGTTGTGTATACGCAGCCTACGCCGCAAACAGTTATAATCCAGCAACCTACGGCGCAAACCACGGTTAGTCGCGCCTCTTTAAAGGCCGACATTGCCGCCCTTTTAAACGAACAGCTAAAAGGCATTCCCTGCTCCGTTCAGGTAGACGACTTTTACCTTTCATCGGGCAACTACGGGGCAAGCATTACGGTTGTTTGCGCGCTAAACGGCACAAATTATTCCATTACCGCAAGCGCGCTGCAATCGGGCTACGAAAATCTTAAAAACAAGATTGTAGCCGACGTTGTTTCGGCGGTAAACAAGGCAAATTCAAAAGCCCAGCCCGACAGCGTAAAAATCCAGCAAATTCCGTAGGGCGCAAAAAATTCTTAAAAAGCGCATTGGCAAAGCCGTCAATGCGCTTTTTTTTGGAGCTTGTACTTTTCGCTTTTTCGTTCTAGATTAACCCGTGATATTTACATACTACTATGATGAACTGGAAAAAACCCATTGCTTTGTACGCAACTCTTTTTGCGTGTATCTGCTCTTTTGCCGCGGCAAAAGAACTTAGCCCGGTAAAATACGTCTTCCTATTTATAGGCGACGGTATGTCCATTCCCCAAAGAATGATGACCGACGAATTTTTGCATATGAATAATATGGACGGCTTGGCAATAAACAAGCTGCCCAACAACGCAATTACATATACGCGTGCGGCAAATTCGTTTATTACCGACTCGGCGGCAAGCGGAACGGCAATTGCCTGCGGCGAAAAGGCAAACAACGGAGCCTTGGGCATAAACGCCGAAGGCAAAAAACTGCAGTCTATTGCCGAAGTTGCAAAGGCAAGTGGCAAGAAAGTTGGCATTATAACAAGCGTAACCATAAACCACGCAACGCCCGCCGCCTTTTATGCGCACAACGACAGCCGCTCGAACTACTACAAAATTGCCATTGATATGATAAACAGCAATTTCGACTTTTTCGGCGGCGGCGGCATTGGCGATGCCGACAAAAAAGAGTCGAGCCACTACAACGGCGACGCCTACAAACTTGCCGAACAAAATGGCTATAGCGTATATTTCGGCAAAGACGCCCTTAAAAACGTAAAAAAAGGCTGCGGCAAAACAATGGCTTTTGCCGAAAAGGGAGCCTTGCACTACGCCATAGACGACCAAAGCGGCCCCAGAATTGCCGACTTTACCGAAAAGGCGATAGAAATTTTAGACAACCCCAAGGGCTTTTTTGTTATGGTAGAAGGCGGCAAGATAGACTGGATGTGCCACGCAAACGACGCGGCAACGGTAATAAAAGAAGTACTAGACTTCGACAAAGCCGTAAAAGTTGCGTTGGAATTCCAAAAAAAGCACCCGAACGAAACTTTGATTGTTGTTACCGGCGACCACGAAACCGGCGGCCTTACACTGGGCTTTGCGGGCACGGGCTATAAGTCGTACATAAATCTTTTGGAATGCCAAAAAAACTCGCGCGATATTATCGTAAAAGCGATAAAAAAGCATATGAAAAACCCCTCGCTTAGCTTCGACGACCTAAAGTCGGACATTTCAAAATTCTTTTCGTTTAAGTTTGAAGGCGACTTTAAAAAAGACCGCACGGTTTTGACAAAAGACGAAATTGCAAGGCTAAAAGCCAGCTTCGACAAAAATCTTAAAGGGCAAAAACCCGACACAAAAAAGGCCGAAAACTTTACAAACGCGCTTATAACAGTTTTAGACAACAAGGCGGCAGTTGCTTGGACATCTAACGCGCACACGGCGTTGCCCGTAAGCACAACCGCAATAGGCGCGCAAAGCGAGGCGTTTAACGGCACAATAGACAACACCGACATCGCAAAAATGCTAAAGCAGGCGGTTAAATAGCCAATGCAAAGCCCGCGCGATTCGTTCGTTAAAGACATTATAACGGTTCTTGTTTTTGCCGTTGTATGCGTAGCTGCCCTCTTTATAAAGCCCTACAACCAAATAGGGCTTTGCGAGGGAAGCAAAGAAAAGGCCGTAGTTTTGCAGGTCGACAATTCAAACGTATTTACCGCGGGCGTTGTAAAGCGCGGCGAACAATCGCTTAAAATAAAAATCCTAAGCGGCAAACATTCGGGGCAAATATTTAACGGAGCAAATATCTTAAGGGCGCAAATGGACTTGGACAAAATGTTCAACGTTGGCGACACCGTTTTGGCCGCCGTTCCCGAAAACGCCTCGCCCGAAAAAGATACCATAAACGCCCAGGATTTTTACCGCACAAACCAAATGGCGCTGCTTTTCGGGCTTTTTGCGCTTTTGCTGCTTGCCTTTGCGGGAATGACGGGGCTTAAAGCCCTAGTTTCGTTCGTATTTTCGTGCGTGGTAATTTGGAAAATTGTAATCCCGCTTTGTCTTGACGGGGCAAACCCCATATGGGTTTGCATGGCGGCGGTTTTCATACTTTCGGCTGCCATAATATTTTTGGTTGCGGGCTTTACAAGGAAGGGCACTACCTCTTTTTTGGGTACAATGCTAGGCGTTTTTGCAAGCTGTGTTACCGCGTATTTTTTCTCGAAGCTATTCAAGATAAACGGGGCCGTTATGCCCTATTCGCAGGCGTTGCTATACTCGGGCTTTGAAGATTTAAATTTGGCAGACATTTATATAGGCGCAATATTTTTGTCGTCGTCGGGGGCGGTTATGGACTTAAGCACCGACGTTGCCGCAGGAATGCACGAATTGGTACGGCGAAACCCCCAAATAGGCAAAGCCAAGCTTTTATCTTCCGGGCTTAATATAGGCAGGCTTGTTGTGGGAACAATGTCTACAACATTGCTGCTTGCATACTCTGGCGGATACATAACCCTTATGATGACTTTTGCAGCCCAGGGCGTTTCGCCCGTAGACTTTTTAAACAATCCCTACGTTGCAAGCGAGGCGGTAAAAACTTTGGTCGGGTCTTTCGGGCTTGTTTTGGTTGCCCCCTTTACGGCGTTGGTTGGGGCCTTCATTCTAAAACCCAAGCTTTAGCCCTTGACGAACACGCCTAAATAGGGAAATCTTTAACATATCGACACACGCTTAACTTACTACAATGTTCAAAAATAAAACCTTACTTATAACAGGCGGCACGGGCTCTTTCGGCAACGCCGTTTTAAAGAGAATGTTAAACTCCGACTTCGGCGAAATACGCATTTTTAGCCGCGACGAAAAAAAGCAGGACGATATGCGCCACGCTTTGCAAAACCCCAAAGTTAAGTTTTATATAGGCGACGTTCGCGACCGCCAAAGCGTAGACAACGCGATGGACGGCGTAGACTACATATTTTCGGCGGCGGCATTAAAGCAGGTGCCAAGCTGCGAATTTTTTCCCATGCAGGCGGTAAGAACAAACGTTATAGGCACCGACAATGTTTTGGATTCTGCAATAGCGCACGGGGTGAAAAACGTTGTTGTTCTTTCCACCGACAAGGCGGCCTACCCCATAAACGCAATGGGAATTTCGAAGGCCATGATGGAAAAGGTTGCCATTGCAAAAGGCAGAGCTTTGGGTGAAAACGCAAAAACAATAATTTCGTGCACAAGGTACGGCAACGTTATGGCGTCGCGCGGGTCGGTAATTCCGCTTTGGATAGACCAAATTAAGCGCAAGGCCCCAATAACCCTTACAAACCCGAAAATGACGCGCTTTATGATGACGCTTGAAGACGCCGTAGACCTTGTTATTTTCGCTTTCGAACACGCCCAAAACGGCGATTTGTTTGTGCAAAAAGCCCCTTCGGCTACGCTAGAGGTTTTAGCGCAGGCTTTAAAAGAGCTTTACAACTCGAACAGCCCCGTAAACATTATAGGCACGCGCCACGGCGAAAAACTTTACGAAACTTTGGTAACGCAAGAGGAAATGGCAAAAGCCGTAGATATGGGCAACTACTATAGAATCCCTTGCGACACGCGCGACTTAAACTACGACAAATATTTCACCGAAGGCTCCGAAAAAATCAACGAAGTTGAAACCTACAATTCGGAAAACACCGAGCTTTTAAGCGTAGACGAAATGAAGAAACTTTTGCTTAAGCTTGATATGGTAAGAAACGACGTTTGCGCAAAATGAGCCAACCCGAACTTATAGACGGCGAAATTTTTACCGACGAAAGGGGAAGCGTTTCGGCGTTGAATTCGTTTGTTTTGGGAGAGCAAAAAAGGCTTTATGTTATAGATCAAAACCCGAACATAACAAGGAATTGGAACGGGCATAAAGACGAGAAAAAGTGGTTCTTTTGCCTGTCGGGCAAAGCAAAAATAGGGCTTGTTAAGGTAGACAACTGGCAAAACCCGTCTAAGAATTTGCAGGTTTTTTGCTATTTGCTAAGCGGAAAAAAAAGCCAGATTTTATGCGTACCCAAAGGCTACGCAAACTGCATAAAAACCGAAGGCGAACACGCGCAAATTTTGGTGCTTTCAGAAAAGACATTAAACGAGGCCTTAGGCGAACAAATAAAGTATCCGCCGCAAACTTGGACTATATAAAATGCAAAAAATAAAAGTTGGCATTACGGGGCAAAACGGGTTTATAGGCGGCTGGCTATACAACCTTTTGGGAACAATGCCCGAACGCTTCGAACGCGTGGAATTTTCGCGCGAATATTTTTTAAACCCAACCCAACTTGAAGATTTTGCGGGAAAGTGCGACTACATTGTGCACTTGGCGGGAATCAACCGCTGCCAGAATATGCAGGAATTGCACGATAAAAACATATCGCTTGCAAAAAGCCTTATAGACGCCGCAAAAAAAGCGAACGACAATTTGCACATAATTTTTTCGAGCTCTACGCAGGAGACCAAAGACAATCTTTACGGCCAAAGCAAAGCCGCCTGCCGCAAAATGTTTTGCGACTGGGCTGCCGAATGCGAAAAGCGCGCATTTACCGGCTGCATAATACCCAATGTGTTCGGCCCCTTTTGCAGGCCAAACTACAACTCGGTTGTTGCAACCTTTTGCCACAAGCTTACGCATAACGAAACGCCCGAAATAAAAACCGACGCCGAGCTGCCGCTTATATATGTGGGAAACTTGTGCAAAGAAATTATAAAACACATAGAAAACCGCACAAACAACGGCTGCCTTGCAATACAGGCAAACGCGCATTTAAAAGTCTCGCAGCTGCTAGATATTTTTGAGGGCTTTAAAAGCCAATATCTGCAAAACGGAATTTTTCCCGACTTAAGCGATAGCTTTTCGGTTAAGCTTTTTAACACTTTCCGCTCGTACATAGAACCCGAAAAATTCTTTCCATTTGCGCTTAAATGCAATAGCGACAACCGCGGCGTTTTTGTTGAAACCGTAAAACAAAACGGCGGCTGCGGCCAATTTTCTTTTTCTACAACCGCGCAAAACATAACGCGCGGCAACCACTACCACACGCGAAAAATAGAGCGTTTTGCGGTTATAAAAGGCAGGGCAAAAATAGAGCTTCGCCGCATAGGTAGCAACAAAACGCATTCTTTTGTTTTAGACGGCAAAACCCCGTCTTTTGTTGATATGCCGGTTTGGTATACGCACAACATAACAAACATAGGCACCGAAGAGCTTTACACCTTGTTTTGGATAAACGAATTTTTCGACCCTACCGACCCCGACACATTCTTTGAAAAGGTTTAAGAAATGAAATCTAATTTAAAAGTTTTAACCATTGTTGGAACGCGCCCCGAAATAATAAGACTTTCGGCAGTAATGAAGCTGCTAGACAAGCACCTAAACCACAAGCTTGTGCACACGGGGCAAAACTACGACTACGAGCTAAACCGCATATTCTTCGAAGAGCTTGGCCTACGCGACCCAGACTATTACCTTTCGGTAGATACCTCGTCGCTTGGGCACGTTTTGGGCGAAACCCTTACAAAAATCGAAAAGGTTTTCATAGACGAAAAGCCCGACGCCGTGCTTATTTTGGGCGACACAAACGCCGCCATTGCTGGCATTATGGCAAAGAGAATGCAAATTCCAATCTACCATATGGAGGCAGGCAACCGCTCGTTCGACTTTAATGTGCCCGAAGAAATAAACCGCCGCATTATAGACCATATTGCAGACTTTAATTTGGTGTATACCGAAAATTCGCGCCGCCACCTTTTGGCGGAAGGGTTGCCCCACCGCTGCGTTTACCTTACGGGCTCGCCCATGTTCGAAGTGTTAAACGACAATATGCAAAAAATTAAAAGCTCTGACATTCTTGAAAAACTTGGGCTTAAAAAGAACGGTTATTTTATTGTAAGTTGCCATAGGCAAGAGAATGTAGATTTGCCCGAAAACCTGCTTAAAATAATAGACATTTTAAACGCCGTGGCACAAAAGTATGATATGCCCGTTATTGTTTCGGCGCACCCGCGCACGCGCAAGTGCATAGAAGCCCTTGAAAACGCCGTTATAGACAAACGCATACAGTGGCTTAAACCCTTCGGGTTTTTCGACTACAACGCACTGCAAATGAACGCAAAATGCGCAATTTCCGACTCGGGCACAATAAGCGAAGAATCTAGCATGCTAAACTTCCCGGCAATAACAATAAGGCAGGCTTTGGAACGCCCCGAGGCTATGGACGCCGGCACAATAGTGCTTACCGGGCTAGACAAGCAAACGGTTCTAGACAGCATAGAGCTTGTTATAGACGAATTTGCCCAAAACGGCGGCTACAAAAAAATATGCCCCGACTACACCGTGCAAAACACTTCGTGGCGCGTGCTAAAGCTTATTATGGGCACGGCAAAACTGGCAGCACGCTGGTACGGCATAGACAAAAAATAGCGCGCATAGCAGCCAAAGCAAACGACAAAAAACCGCCGAGTTAAACGGCGGTTTTTGTTTGTTTTCTATGTCGGCAAAAAAGCTTTTCTCTACATTCTTATTGTGCCTTTTTCAAGCTCGTCCAAAAAGTTTTTGTAGGTTGCCTTAACGCCCGAGCGTATGTCGTATTTTGGCTTCCAGCCCAAAGAGCGCAACAATGTTGTATCGCACAGCTTGCGCGGCGTGCCGTCGGGCTTGGTTGTGTCGTGCACAATCTTGCCTTTAAAGCCGACGGTGTCGGCAACAATTTCGGCAAGCTCGCCAATAGAAACCTCTTCGTTGCTGCCCAAGTTTACCAAGTCGGGCGGGTTGTCTATTTCAAGCAAATGCACGCATGCGGAAGCCAAGTCGTCTACATGCAAAAATTCGCGCAGGGGTTTGCCTGTGCCCCACAAAACAACCTCTTTGTCGCCCCTCTTTGCGGCTTCGTGAAAGCGGCGTATTAAGGCGGGTAAAACGTGCGAATTTTTTTCGTGGTAGTTGTCGCCGGGGCCGTAAAGATTGGTGGGCATTGCGCTGTGGTAGCAAAGCCCGTATTGCTTGCGGAAAAATTCGCAAAGCTTTAACCCCGCAATTTTGGCTATTGCATAGGCTTCGTTTGTCTTTTCAAGCTCGCTTGTAAGCAGCGCGCTTTCGGGAATGGGCTGGGGCGCCATTCTAGGATATATGCAGGTGCTCCCCAAATAAAGTAGGCGTTTAACGCCTGCCTTTTTTGCCGCGCGTATTGTGTTTAGCGCAATTGCCAAATTTATTTCTATAAATTCGGCGGGATACGTTGCATTTGCGTAAATGCCGCCTACTTTTGCCGCCGCAATAACCGCAACATCGGGCTTTTCGGCAAGGAAAAATCCCTCCGTTTTTTGCTGGTCGGTTAAATCTAGCTCTTTATGCGATTTAAGCGCAAAGTTGCCGTAGCCGCCGTTTTTTAACGCCCTTAAAATTGCACCGCCAACCATTCCGTTGTGGCCTGCAATAAAAATCTTATCGCTTTTTTTCATCTATTTTAATTTCGCTTCGGTTTGCGCCAGTTTAAAGTCGCTGTCGGTCATAATTTCAACAAGCTTTTTAAACGTTGTTTGGGGTGCCCAACCAAGCTCTTTTTTGGCCTTTGCGGGGTCTCCCAACAAAAAGTCTACTTCGGTGGGCCTGTAGTATCTGGGCGAAACTTCTACAACAACCTTGCCAGTTTGCCTGCATATGCCCTTTTCGTTTTCGGCAGAGCCCTGCCAGTCTATATCCATTCCAAGGCGGGCAAACGCCAACTGCACAAATTCCCTTACCGTGTGTGTTTCGTTTGTAGCCAAAACATATTCCGACGGCTTTTCGGCCTGAAGTATGCGCCACATGCCCTCTACATATTCGGGAGCATAGCCCCAGTCGCGCTTGGAGTCCATATTGCCCAAAACAAGTTTGTCCTGCAAGCCAAGCTTTATTCTGCCTGCCGCCCTTGTAATTTTTCGGGTTACAAAAGTCTCGCCGCGCCTTTCGCTTTCGTGGTTAAACAAAATGCCGTTCGACGCGAAAATATTGTAGGCTTCGCGGTAGTTTATAACAATCCAGTAGGCATACTGCTTTGCAACCGCGTAGGGGCTGCGCGGGTAAAACGGCGTTGTTTCCTTTTGGGGAATTTCCTGCACTTTGCCGAAAAGCTCGGAAGTAGACGCCTGATAAAACTTGGTTTTCTTTACAAGGCCTACGTCTTTAATTGCGTCCAAAAAGCGCAATGTTGCAATGGCATCTACATCTGCCGTATATTCTGGAACTTCAAAGCTTACCTTAACGTGGCTTTGCGCGCCCAAGTTGTAGATTTCGTCGGGCGAAGTTTTTTCGAGTATGCGGTTAAGGTTGCTAGAATCGGTAAGGTCGCCATAGTGCAAAAAGAACCTACCCGAAAAGCTTTTGTCGTTGTAAATATGGTCTATTCTTTGCGTGTTAAACGAGCTAGACCTGCGTATTATGCCGTGAACGGTATAGCCTTTTTGCAACAACAACTCGGTAAGATACGAGCCGTCCTGACCCGTAATACCCGTAATTAACGCTATTTTATTGGTGTTTTCCATATATGTTTTTTTGTTTAAATTCTTTGAATGTCGTCTTCGCTTAAAATGTCGCCAAGCTGAACTTCTATTACGGTTAGCGGAGCTTTTGCGGCAATAGAGTGCAAAACGCCCCTTTCAAGTTTTACGGTGTCACCAGCCGATATTTCGCGCGCCGCGCCGTCTACAACAACTGTGCCTGTGCCGTCTACACAAGTCCAAACCTCGGTTCTGTGATTGTGCCTGTGGTAGCTAATTTGCGAGCCTTTTGCTATCTTTAAAAGTTTTGTAAGCGACTTTTTGCTCGAGTGCTCGCCGCAGTTTAAAACCGCGTATTCGCCCCAAATTCTGCGCTCGTACATAGGCCGCGTTTTAACGCTTTCGGCATATTCTTTTAGGTTTACAACCGAGTCTTTTTCGGCAACCAAAATTCCGTCGTAGGCTGCGGCAACAACCGTGTTTTTAAGCCCCAAGCAAACAACGGGTATTCCCAACTCGTTTATTATGTGCGAGTTTTCGACATTGCCGTCGCATACGGCATTGCCCAAAATATTCTCCGACATTTCGCCGCACAGAGTATTCCATGTGCCAAGGTCTTTCCACTGCCCGTCAAAACCAATCATTGCAACGTTTTGCGCGGTTTCGGCAACTTCGTAGTCGAAGCTTATCTTTGGCAGCTCGTTGTAGCGCATGCAAAATTCACCAAAAGACTTTGCAGTTTTTACATATTTTTCGGCAATGTTTTTTATGTAGCCAAGCTTAAATGCAAAAACGCCGCCGTTCCAAAACGCGCCGTCGTCTATCAGGGCTTGGGCGGTTTTCTCGTCGGGCTTTTCGGCAAAGCGCAAAACTTTAAACGCGCCGTTTTTTTGGGGTTTCTCGGGCACAATATAGCCGAATTTTTGCGAGGCAAATTTGGGCTTAATGCCCATTAAAACCAAGTCGGCACCGCCTTTTTTTGCGTATTGCGCCATTTTTTCCACAACCGAAAAGTAGCCCGACTCCGTATAAGGGTCTATAGGCATTACAACGGCAACATCGCTTTCGCTTAAATTTTTTTCGCGCAAAAGATATTCAACTGCAAGCGCAATGGCGGGAAAAGTGTCGCGCCTTTCAGGCTCGGTAATAACGCCCGAAATTTTGCCGCCAATTTGGTCTTCTATGCAGTCTTTCTGGGCGGTATTTGTTGCAACATACAAATTGCAGTTTAGTTTCGATTCGCCTATTTGGCGCACTATGCGCTGCGCCATAGATTCGCTTTCGCCGTTGGGGGCTTTTAGCAGCCTTAAAAACTGCTTCGAGCGCACGCCATTAGACAGCGGCCAAAGCCTTGTGCCCGACCCTCCCGAAAGCAAAATTAAATTAACGGCGTCCATATATTTGAGTTTGTCGTTTA
The DNA here is from genome assembly GCA_934613415.1 of uncultured Opitutales bacterium. Taxonomy (GTDB): domain Bacteria; phylum Verrucomicrobiota; class Verrucomicrobiia; order Opitutales; family Intestinicryptomonadaceae; genus CAKUIA01. The sequence continues at coordinate 76,513 of CAKTSY010000002.1, read as the reverse complement.
ATATTTGCCTTATATAGAAAGAAAAGCGAGCAAAAAGCGAAATATTCTGCTTTATGCCTACAACAAGACCGGCTAAAAAGCCTTTACAAATACCTGCAAAAAAACGGACGCTAATTTTCGCGCCCGTTTTTGATTTTTAACTATTCTTCCGAATATTCGAAAACCACGGTCGAAAGTGGGGGGGCAACAACCGTTGCTGTATATTCAAATTCGCCGTAGCGTTTTTTGTCGGCAAATATCTCGCCTTTGTTGCCTATGTTTTGCCCGCCGTAGTCTGCCGAATTTGTGTTTATAACTTCCTTCCACTTGCCGCCGAAAGGCAGGCCTATGGGGTATTTCGAACGCTCTATTGGCGTAAAGTTGCAAACAATAGCAAAGGCTTTTTTGCCGTCGGGCGAAAACCTTAAAAACGAAATTACGCTGTTAAAGCCGTCGTCGCAATTTATCCACTTAAAGCATTTATAGTCTAAATCGCCCTCGTATATGGCGGGCTCTTTGGCATACAATGCCGCAACATCGCGGACAACGTCTTTAATGCCCGAATGGTCTTTGTAGTCTAGCAAATTCCAGTCAAGCGAAGCGTCGTACCGCCATTCGTGGCTTTGCCCGAATTCGTTGCCCATAAACAGCGTTTTTTTGCCCGGCCACAGCCACATATAGGCGTATAGCGCGCGCAAAGTTGCCGCCTTGTCGGGCCAATAGGGCGAACCCATTTTGTTTATCATCGAGCTTTTGCCATGCACAACTTCGTCGTGCGAATATACCAAAACATAGTTTTCGCTAAACTGGTAAATGGCGGGGAACGTAAGCCTGTTGTGGTGGTATTTGCGGTTTATGGGGTCTTCCTTTAAATAGCTTAATGTGTCGTGCATCCAACCCATATCCCATTTAAAATCGAAGCCCATGCCGCCCTCTTTTACGGGTTTTGTAAGCCCCAAAAAGGCGGTGCTTTCTTCCGCAATGGTAACAACACCCTTAAAGTAGGTGTGCACAATCGCGTTCATCGCCTTTATAAACTCTATTGCCTCTATGTTTTCGTTCGAGCCGTATTTGTTGGGTATCCACTCGCCGTCGTTTCTGGCGTAGTCTAAATACAGCATAGAGGCAACAGCGTCTACCCTAAGGCCGTCTATATGGAAGCGGTCTATAAGGGCAAGCGCGCTGCTTATCAAAAAGTTTTTAACCTCGTTGCGGCCGTAGTTAAAGCAAAGAGTACCCCACTCTTTGTGCTCGCCCAAGCGCGGATCTTGGTGCTCGTACAAACACGTTCCGTCGAATCGCGCAAGCGCAAAAGAATCTTTTGGGAAGTGCGCGGGAACCCAGTCGACTATAACGCCAATGTTTTGCCCGTGCATATAGTCTATAAAATACATAAAGTCTTGAGGGCTTCCGTAGCGGTATGTCGGCGCAAAAAAGCCCGTTACCTGATAGCCCCACGAGCCGTCGAAGGGATATTCGGTAATTGGCATAAGCTCTATGTGCGTAAAATTCATCTTTTTGCAGTAGGCCGCCAAAAGGGGCGCAAGCTCTTTGTAGGTAAGGCACCTGCCGCCGTCTTTTGCATTTCTTAGCCACGAGCCTAAATGCACCTCGTATATGGAAAGTGGCAGTTTTTTTAAATCGCTATTTTGGCGTTTTAGCAGCCACTTGTCGTCGCCCCACTTGTAGGTTGTTAAATCGCAAACAATTGCGCTGTTGTAGGGCTGCGGCTCGAAGCTTACGGCATAGGGGTCGGTCTTTAAAAAGGGCGTAGGCGAAAATTCGCCCAAAATTTCGTACTTATATTTTGCGCCGGCCTTTACGTTGGGTATGAAAATTTCCCACACGCCCGAATTGCCCAGCATACGCATTGGGTGGTAGCGGCCGTCGTGCTCGTTAAAGTCGCCCACAACGCTAACTTTGCGCGCGTTTGGCGCCCACACGGCAAAGCTTGTGCCCGAAACGCCGTCTATGCTGCACAGGTGCGAACCCAAATGCTCGTACACCTTGTGGTTGTCACCCATGCCGAATAAATACAAGTCGTTCTCGCTAATTGTGGGGGCAAAAGAATATGGGTCGTACACCTCAGAAATTTGCCCCGTATACGACTTTACCTTAAATTTATACGCAAACGGCTTTCTTAAACGCGGCAAAAAAAGTTCGTAAAAGCCAGAATTGTCTAGCTTTTGCATTGGCGTGCACTTGCCCGTGCGCATATCAAGCAACTCTGCCGACTGCGCATTTATTAAATACGCCCTAACAACAAGCCCGCCTTTGCACTTGTGCATACCAAGCAAATCGAAAGGCTTGCCGTTTTGAGCCGTTAAGAAAGAATTTAATTCTGCTTCATTGATAATCACGGCACGATTGTAATCGTCAAATTCGCAAATTTTCAAGGAAAAACCTACTTTTTACTTGAAGAATTCTTTGCCCGAATATTTTATCGAAAAAAAGACTTATGAGCGAATACACATCTGTAGAAATAAAAAACGGCGAACTAAAAATGAAAGTTCTGTCGCTTGGAGGCATAATTACAAACCTTTACACGCCCGACAAAAACGGCAAAAGCGGCGACATTGTTTTGTGGAACAATTCGACGCAAGACTACTTTAAAAACTGCGCCTATATGGGAGCCATTATAGGCAGGACGGCTAGCCGCATTGCAGACGCAAAGGCGACCCTTAACGGAGAATCCATTAAGCTTACAAAAAACGAAAAGTCGTTTTCAAACTGCCTGCACGGCGGCGCAAAGGGCTTCGACAAGCAAAACTGGAGCATCGAAAAAATTTCGGGGCATTCCTTTAAGGGTGTTTCTTTAAACTATTTGGCTAAAGACGGGCAAGAGGGCTTCCCCGGCAACTTAAACGTTACCGTAAACTACAAGCTTACCGACGAACGCCAGTTGGTAATCGAATATACCGCCTTTACCGATGCGCCCACGCTTTGTAGCCTTACAAACCATAGCTATTTTAACCTTTCGGCGGGCAAAAGCCCCACAATTTTAGAGCACGAAATGCAGGTAAGTGCCGACTTTTACACCCCTCTAGACAAAAAATTCCGCCCCACCGGCGAAATTCTTAGTGTAAAAAATACGCCTTTGGATTTTTCGAAGCCAAAAGTTTTGGGCCCCGCCATTCTCGAAAACGGGGAATTTTTTGAAATTTCAAACGGCGGGCTAGACCACAACTACGTTTTGCCGAACGCAAACGGCGCGCTGGTAAAGGCCGCCTCGTTGCGCGACCCCATAAGCGGCAGAATTATGGACGTATATACCGACCAGCCGGGGCTTCAGGTATACACAAGCAACTTTTTAGACGGTTCTATTTTAGGCAAATTCGGCAAGCCCTACAACAAATACGCGGCAATTTGCTTTGAAACGCAAAAGCTGCCCGACGCCGCAAACTTTGGGCACTTCCCAACAATAGAGCTATATCCAGATCAAGTATATTCGGCGACAACCGTATACGCATTTTAACTTACAACAAAAAAATATTATGAGAACATTCAACCACTTCGGTTTCCCGACGAACGAAAACAAGGAATATATGACATATATTCCGGCTCTTAAACTTGCAGTTAGCGACATATCGAAAAGCAAAAATTCAATAGAATGGCTTAAGTTCGATTTCGACTGCACAATGCCCAAGCTTATGCAGGATTGCCCGCATATTGCATATACGGTAGACAATCTCGACGAAGAGCTGAAAACCGCAAACATTTTGGTGCCCCCGCACCCATTGGGCGAAAACGCGCGCTTTGCCTATATTGTAGAAGAGGGCATTCCCGTAGAGCTAATCGAAAAGAAGTAAGAGCAAAAAAACCGCACTTACTTAAATTCAAGCGCGGTTTTTTGAAAAATATCGGCGACAAAAATCAATATAGCTTTGCAAAAACCAAAGCCGCAAAAACCGTTATTATGCCCGCTACCAAAACGGCAACCGAGCCGATAGAGGAGATTCTTGGTATTTATCTTTCTCTGCTTGGTTCAACAAACGCTAGAGGCATCTCTGTTGCACATGATAAAACCGCTGGGAAGTATATTTTATTTATACTGGTCTAGATTATTGCAAGGTTAACCGTCCTGATATGTTCTCGTATGACTCCGAGTCGAAAACCTTAAATTGGAAATATTCAATCGATGTTTCGTCATTATCCGCGACCAAACATTTTAATTTAGAGAGTTATATTGATAGGAACTCCCCGCTGGACTCCTCAAAATTCACGGGGAAATTACCCGATCCTGTTATTGAGGTTCCCAATTAAAAAAAGTATACCTTAGGGATAGTTCTCTGGTATGGGCTTGGCTGTGGCAACACCTATGTTGACGGTAGAAACAGTGCTTCGTGGAAAGCATTGAGACAACTTGGAACCACAGCAACCAGTAAAGATGATGCCTTCTTCAGAAAGGGCCTGAATGCTCAAGACCTTTCCAATGTTAAGGGCATGTCACCATAACAGGCGCTGCCGACAATAACGACCGGTTGTTGCGAAAAACTTCCGCTAATAGACTTGAGCAAGGAATCTGATTTATTTAGCTATAAAAAATCCAAATAGCCCCAAAGTTTTCAAAAAATCCGGATTTCATCGTAAAAAACGCGACATCGGAAGCCATGATAAAGGCGATGGAGGAAAGCGGCGGAGAAATTTTCTCCGTATGCGAGGAGGCGCGGGACAGCATCTACATTGTGGCGGGCAACTACCGCAAGCAGGGCGACGACACCGAAACGCTAAACAGCGGCTGGTGCGGCGAGCCTATAAAGCACAACCGAATTGTAAACGGCGTATTTAACGTGCCCAATCCCTGCATTTCCCTGCCTTTGTTTTTTGAAACGACATAATCGACAATATCGTTTCAAAAAACAAAGGCAGCTTTATCGGCAGCGTCTTTCTTGGAAGATTCCTCTACTGCAAAGGCGCGCCCAAAACCGTCCCAAACTCCAAGGAGATTATACCGCTCGACGAGTCGGCGATTGCGAAATGGGAGAAATTGCTAAACGACACCTACGACATCAGAAAGCGTGGCGAAACCGTCTGGATCGACATCGACCAAGAGGCCTTTGAATACTTCTGGGGTTTCGACGCATTCAACACGCACCTTATGAACGGCAAACTCCGCACTCAGGCGTCTTTGCTTGGCAAGGCGTTTTCTCCTTATGAGAGGTATTTTTCAAATGTCCCATACTTTTTCTTTTAAACAGCCCGCACTCGAAAGGCGTAGGCGGCACGGAAATCGGCGGCAAAAAGAATGTCCTGAAAATTTCGCTCGTGCCCGATACCTACAACACTTCGCACGAATACGAACTTCCCTCAAAGTACTTAAGCGGCAACGGAATGCTGCACAAAATCAGGTTCTCGATTTACCTGCCGACGACGAACCCGAACGTCACGAAAGTCCAGCTAAGGCTTGGCAGCATTGCGTCCGCAAGTGCGGGGACGATAGTTTCAAAGACCGAGAACATCGACAAGTCGGGCGTGATTCTGCCAAAAGACGAATGACAGACCGTGGAAATGACGCTCACACTCAAATGGTCGGGCGCATTCAAGCTCTATTTGTACAAGGGAACAAGCGCATATTTCAAGCTCGAAGAGGAATCGACCGACGCGGTTTATCTGCATTCTATTACCTGTTCGTGTTTGCAGGGCTTCGAGGGATTTTTCTACGGCGCGGGGAATTCGGGATTTTGGAAAAACTACGGCGCGTCGAGCAGGGATTTGGCGTTTTACGGGTGGTCGCTACCGTTCGAGGGAAACGGAAGTTATACGAAGCACATCGCGGTTTCGTCGTTTTCGAGCACGACGTATCTTTACGCGGAGGGCTTCCCGTCGGGCTTGGAGCTTTCGCAGATTGTCCTGCGTTTCGATTCGGAGCTGCCCGACACTTCGACTGCCGAAGACGAAATCCAGAAAAACGTCTTTCGACTGAGTGCCGATAACGACACCTTCAAACGCATAGCCGTCTGGCAGATAGGCATTCTGGTCGCGATTTTACTAAGAATGTTCTTCTGATTCTAAGCCCTCGATAATGAGGGCTTTTTTATACTCTATAATATGGATAGTCCAATGCCATTAGATTTTAATCTACGGGTATATCCAGTAATGGTGGATTTCGGTAAATAGGTTTTGGAATTATGGAGCATAAACATATACCGAATAGTTTCGCATATATTAACAGTAAATCTTCTAAAAGCGAAATAGTCGCATCAATATCTTCCATAGTTGGCGGTTTTTTTCTGTAGAAGTTTGGTGACAATTTACTTTGTTCCGATACTCTTGAAAAATCTTAAATTTTTCCTCTAATTCTTTTATTTTTCTATCGTGTTCTACTTTGTTAAAATCTGGCTCTATTTTATCAGATATATCTACATATTTTGTGCTCTTTGAGCTTAAGCAAAATACAGGTATATTACTTCTACTTTTTATAATATTGGCTTCTTCTTCTTTAAATAACTTTATAAATCCTACAAAATTCCTATCATCTTCTCGTCTGGGATAGTCTAGAAGTCTGCATAGGTCTGTAATTGTTGCCTTGTAGTAGTTTATATCGACAAAGTCTGTAAAGTAATCCTCTTTATAACCCTTTAAAATACAATTTTTCTGAAAGTCTTTGTATATTCTTTGATTCAAAACAAGTTCAGAAATCGGCCTTAAAAGATAATTATAAAAGTAGTTTTTAACTTCCTCCATTTTTATTCCATTGATTTAATCATTGACTCGATGAAGTCGATTCCTTCTTTTGTTATATTTGTTTCCCTCGCGCTAAATCTATTTTAGCAATATAATCATTTATATACTTTTGATATTTTTCACTTATATTGAACAATTTGTACACTTCTGTATTTACATCTGCAAAAAAATCAATCAACCCATTGTTATTTTTATAATTCTTTAAATCAGGAACCCATTTTGCTAAAGAAGTAAGAGACTCATCTGTTAACAAAAAAGCAAAACGAATAAATGTACTTTGTGCATATTTGAAGAAGTTCCGAGCTTCTTCCTTTGTTGCAAAATCTTTGAGAGCTACACGTGAACGCCCAAATGCTGTATGATTATCCATTATTGCAATTTGATTACTACGTTTTTGTCCTCCTGCGTTAGCACTTGATACTACTACTTTCCAACGATCAATATACTTTTGCGCTTCCTTGTGAATTATATTTCTTTTAGCAATATACCACTGTGCTCGCCCTGCTTTGCCAGCTTTATTGTTTGTAAATAGCTTTATTTCATTTTGTGTATCAAAATTATCGCCTTTGTTATATGGTCGAACTTTTTTAGGATTTAGTTCAACAAATGAACTTTCTATGCCAAAGAGTTTTTGTGAAAGTACGGAAACAGCAAGAGGAGGCAGAGAATAGTTAAGCATAGTTTGCTTTATCTTTTCTATAATGTAGCTGTTAACGGGATTTAATGGAATAAGGTTGCTACCTGGTTTTTCTTTAATAAACACAGAGTGTTCTTCGCTTTTTAGTCTATATACATATGTGAAACCAAAGTCCTTTTTATTTCTTAACTTTAATACAATGGAAATACCATCGCCAATTTGCGCTGTAGGAAATAATTCTGTCCAATCTGGATAGTAAATTAGAAGATCTAAGTGTCCATCGTTTATCTGTGTTTTTCCAAAATCCTCCATGTTTTTTCCGGAACGATGAATCCATCTTGCTCCAGGGTATATAAGAGATGTATTTGAACCTAAAGCATCAGCAATTTGCTGAAAATATTGAAATATATTCTTTTGTCGCTTTTGACCATTATTTGTGTCTTTTTTAGCCGTAATTTCGGTGTATGGTGGATTTCCTACAATAGCATCAAATTTCATATCTGTATCCTGATTTATATTCCAAAAGGTCTTTCCGTTCTGTATAAGTTTTACTAAGTTCTTTCGTGTTTTTTCGTCTTGAGCTTTGTTAACGAGGTTATCTATGTATTTTGCGTTTACTTTAATATCCTTATATCCTGCAAGAGTTCTTTTAGTGATATATTCAGCCATTGGCGTTTTACATATCACATACACGTTATCTCTTAGCACTTTTTCCCATAGCTCGGAGTCGGTCTTGCGCTTATTCGACTGTCGCAATGCGCAGAATAGGCTATACGCCACATAAAGCGGATAAAGCCCCGTTTTTGAATTTATCTCCAAAAATTTTGCGTCACGATTCCAGAATGTTTCCGCGGTTATCTTGCCGTGGTCTACAACTCTGGGGGTATCCAATGTTTCAGTATGGTTTTCATTCCAAAAATCATAACCGCCGAGGCAGTCGCTCATATGCATATTTACGACACGCCACGGAGTCAGAACCGTTTCCTTATCCGGATTGCGGAACATGGCGAATATTTCAGCAATTTCTTTCACGCGCTCCATTACAGGCAAACTTTCGGCATCTTTTATTCTTTGGCGAATACGTTTGCCCGCGCCTATGAACACCTCTGTATCGTAAAACTTTTTGAAGTATTTGAAGTCTTCTTTTGAAAACCCTTTGGGCATAAATTCTTCCCAAGAAATGTCGTCAACAATACCGGTAATATTGTCTACTGTGATGTCCTGTTCAAAGGGTATATTTGCGCCGTAAACAAGCAATGGTATGCGTATGGAAATTGCGCGAAGATTGGAAATAAGATTGGCTCTCTCCTTTTTCTTCTTTTCCTTTTCCAAATCTTCGGCGGTTTTTTCGCGAGAAGACTTAGAGGGGTTGCTTTCCTTCTTTTCGTGTTCTTCTTCGTCAAACCCCTGTTTATTTACGATGAGGTCTTGAGGCTTTTTGCTTTGGCCGCTCGCCTTTGCTATATTGTTCAAATGTGCGAGCATTTCCCTGTCCATTTCTGAAAGTTCTGGCAGGTTAAAGTTATACAGGTGGCTATCGTCAAAACCGTTGACGCAAACTTTTTCTATATACGCCTTCTTTAACTGAACCAACATTTCTTCAACGTTGTATTCGCGCATATTTGTTCCGTCCACTGCTATAATAGGACAGAAGTTGAGTAATTTCCCCATGGCTTTTTTTGAGCCTTCCTCGGAACGTCCAGCCTTTGTGGAAAGATTTACGGCATCTGCCATCATTTTGAGGGTTCTGTCGGGAGCAAAGTCGAAAACATAGCAGGTTTCTTTTGTCTTGCCGTTGATTTCCGCGGGGGTCTGCACGCGGAAAATTGTCTGCAAATACTGAGAAGCCGCCGTCGAATAAGACCCCGACAACATCATGACAGCAGTCCATTCCTTTACCGACACTCCCGTTGTGAGGCGTCCGCAAGAAAGCGTTATGGAATATGAATCGTCTGGGTCATCTCCAATGGCGTTTTCAACTTTCTTTAAAGCTTCCTTGCTTTCCTCTTCTTCATCGCCGTCGCCCGCAACGTTTGCGATATTAAATTTCCCGAAAATCGGGTGCTTTTGCAGCATTTCGCTCATAGCCTTTGCGGAAGCAACCCCCGGAAGCATCCACAATGTATGGCGAAAGTATCCCCTAAATTCTTCTTTCGAGAATGGGAAATTGCTGCTTTTGTCGGCTCTTGAAATCAAATTCAGGAATTTTTCGACTTCTTTTTCATATACAAATCTGCCGATTGCCGAATCTTGCGGAACAGGTTTACCGTCACGCATGATATCGCCCGACCATACCTTGAAAAACTCCCTAAAATTAAACGCCTTTTGGCTGTCGACAAAGTTATTAAACTGCTTTGCCAAGTCAAACGTGTAAATCTGCATTGAGGGCAAATCGGCGTATGGATTGGAGTCTCCGCCGTAGAGTTTGTCCCACATCGCCTTTGCCTCCTGCTCGTTTGTATAGTCCCAAGTATACGTTTCGTCGGCGGTATATTTGGTTATCAGATTAAACGGCGTTCCCGAAAGTTGAAGCAGCTTTGTTTTATTCTCCTTTGTAAATATCTGCGCAAGGACTTCTTCGCCAAGCCCCGTTTGCGTGCCTTCGTGGGCTTCGTCGACAATTACCAAATCCCAGTCTGTTTTGAAAACTTCGTCGTTTTTATCGAAATTTCCGCCAACCGATTTTGAACCGCGCAAATCTTGCAAAGACGCAAAATATACAAATTTTTTGCCAGACGCCAATAGATCTTTTAGCTCTGTACCAGAATTTATCGTCTGATTTGGTTTGTTCCCGAAAATCCAAGGAGAATTTTCGTCGGTAAAGATTTTATAAAAATCCTCTCTCCAACCTTTAAGAACAACAGGGCGATGGGTATATATTAGGGTTTTTCCATATCCTAACTGGCGCACAACTTCATAGGCGGCAAGGGTTTTCCCGAAACGCATTTTTGCATTCCACAAAAACTGTTTATGCGCTTTGCCCTTAAAATATTTTGCAGTCTTTTCTATGGCTTCTACTTGCGACGGACGGAAGACTATCGGGTTTTTATCTGTCGAAATTTCCGCGCCAGTGAGGGATTTTCGCCCATCTTTTACGGCTTTTATTGCGTTTTTTACCGTCTCTAAATCCGCAATGAACCATTCCCGCGCGTTTTGGATTTCCTTCTTTTTTATACCAGAATTTAGTAAAACTTTATGTACGGTATAGTCTCGGAATGCCTTAAATTTCCCGTCAGATTTTTGAAAGTACGCGAGTTCTGTATAAAGCAAATCGTAATGAATGCCCGCAGTTCTTGTGCACTCGTTTATGCGGGCATTGGCGGCAGAGTTGAGTTTGCTGCAATTTGGAGTAAGCTCGGCGGGAGAACCTTCGTACATAACGGTAGTATCGCCGACTTTTAGGCAGTTTTCATGGGCATCATCGTTGATTCGGAATATATAAATCAGCTTATACCCGAACGGATTTTTATACCTATTTTTTCCCGATTGCATTTTTTTCTCTCCTTATCAGCGAAACAAATTTTTTGCGTTTGCCTTTTTGCCAATCCATTATGTAGCAATATTTGCCGTTATGAAGCCTAATGTCGTTCCTTTGGCAGCCCTTGCAGGGGACTTTTAATTTTCTTGTTTCTATCAAATCCTTTTGGACGATTGTCTCTTCGTGGCAACTATACGGTACGACGCATTTTAATCCGTCCATTTGCCATAAGTTCCAAGATATAATCTCCGAAACATTCAAAAGCTCAATTATGGAAGGAAGTTTTTTGAATTTTTCCCGGTAGTAATCGCTGTACGTAAAAAGTAGGTTTTCCCGAGCCAGAAGCAAATTGTCGCCTTGCCATTCAAAGCCGTAAACGCTTTTAAAGGCGGTCAACGCGGAGTCTATCCATTCGCTTTCCGTTGTTGTATTCTCTCCGACAACTCTAAGCTTTCTATCGAGAAGCCCGATTCTCCTTTTTATTGGGATAGGTTTTCCGCTAATTGCGTCGTAGCGGCTTACAAGATATGGAGCTTCTCCGCAACTTACTTCCAATCGATTTAATGCTATATAGTCCTGCCAAGTCTTGTTTTCAGGGAACGCTACAGGCTTGGATTTGACTGTCCAATTTTTATCTTTTTCTATGTTGAAAACATTTTTTCTGCCGAACCACGCTTCGTCGACAAGATTATTTTGGGCGTTGCATATCCAAGTAGGGGTAAATACCTCGGCTTTATCTTTAACTCTTGCCTGTTGTTCTTCTTGGCTTTTCGAGACGCGGGGACGTATTATTTCTCCGCAATCTTCAGTGATAAGCTCTGGAAAAATCTGCTCGTTATAACGGTATCCAATTCCGAAGTGCTTATAATTGTCAGTCCCCCAAATAATGTTGCGGTTTGTTGTATGGTCTTTCAATAGAGAATCGAGAAGCTCTGAATTGAGCTTCAACAGAGAGTTCTCCTTTATGTCAATCCGTTCCAACATTATTGCCAAATTTTCTTTTTCGCAAAATTTTATACCACTTTCTACGCTAAGCTATCTTGGAGTTTTTTCAAGCCTTGTTTCGGATTTTATTACTGCGACAGTTAATTTATCAAAATTCAAGTCTATTATATTTTCCCACCTACAAAAAATATTGCAACTAAACGCAACTGAGATTTTTTGTAAAATTGCAATATATTAAGAGCAAGGAAGTTAATAGTTTTAAGCCTATTCCCTCTCTCTCCGTTTAAAATTTCACACGAACCCGTGTGAAATTTTTCGTTCTTCGTCAAAGATAGTGGAATGGATAAAAAAGGAGGGCAAAGAAGAGGGAAAAACTCTTACAATGCCCAGTGTGATATTCTTGATGAGCTATAAAGGAAAGGATAAAGTAAAAGTAGTGTGCATGGATTTAAGCAGCAGCTACCGAAGCATAGTAAGGCGGTGTTTTCCGAAAGCAAAAATAGTGGCGGACAGGTTCCACGTTATAAGATTGGTGCTGTATCACTTTATGGAGTTTTGACTCGCGTTTGCATGCGCAAACCGTCTCGCCCTTCGGGTCTTTTGCCTACGGCAAAATCTCATTCGCGCTTCGCTTGAATTGCAAACAAGCCCAAGAAGAAGTAAAATGGAATAGAAAGTTGACATACCCATTGCGAAAACGTGGAGATAGGTTGAACTCCGAAGAGCTTAAGCGATTGGAAAAGTTTTTTGAGAACAATCCCGCGATAAAGCTGGCATACGAGTTTAAGGAAAGGTTGTGCGAGCTGTTAAACAGAAAACATCAAACGGCAAAGGAATGTATAAGGAATATAAGAGAACTGAAAGGAATGATGAAGCAAATGAAATACGAAGCGACACAAGAGTTTGAGCGGCTAGCAGAGACGATAAGCGACCGGTTTACACCGATAATCCGAATGTGGAGATTTACGAAAAATAACGGGATAACAGAAGGCTCCCACAGGAAAATGAAACTAATACAACGAATGGCTTACGGTTATAAAAACTTTGAAAATTACAGATTGAGGGTCTTGGTTCTATGCGGCGTCTTTCACTAAAACCCACTCTCTTTGGTGTTGACCCTTAAAAACAAAAAACGGCAACAAAACATAATGCCTGTGCCGCAAAAAACACCAGAGCCGAAGATCGGATTTGAACCGACGACCCACGCTTTACGAAAGCGTTGCTCTACCAGCTGAGCTACTTCGGCCTGATTTATATTCGGTAAATACTTTATGTTTTGGCGGATTTAGTCAATTATTTTTTGCTGTAAAAATTTGAACCTACAGCCACGCAGGAACAAGGGCGCGCTTTTTTTGCATTTTTGCCGATAAAAATTATACTCGACACAACGCTTTTGTGAGCCTATAAAACGCGAAATTGATTTATGAAAATTTCTACAAAAGGCAGGTACGGGCTTAGAATTATGCTCGATTTGGCGCAAAACGACGGCGACACACCGAGAATGATTGCCGACATCTGCAAAACACAGGGGCTTTCGCCCAAATATGTGGGCAGGCTTATTTTAAAATTGCGCAATGCCGGAATGATTGCCTCGGTAAGGGGCGCAAAAGGCGGTTACAAAATTAAGCGTATGCCAAAACACATAACGCTACTGGAAATTATAGAAACAATGGAAGGCCCACTTTCTATTGTAGACTGCGTTATGTGCCCGAAAAAGTGCAAGCGCGCCGAGGGTTGCGCCGCCCGCGAAATATGGGAAGAATTAAACGAAAAAATCCGAAAGGATTTGGAATCTATGACATTGCAAGACGTGCTTAACCGCGAAAATTCGTCTGCCGATTTTTGCATATAAAAAGTTTTTTTAGCACAAAAAAACGCCGCTTTGGGGAAAACCCTTAAAGCGGCGTTTTTGTTTTATGCGCGCAAAAACTTAAAACAAGTTTACAAAGCGTTGCCAAACGCTTGGCTTAAAAAGCCTGTATGCCATGGGGGCAACCAACTCGCCCTTATATTCGAAAGGCGTTTGCGAATAGTTTGTTATAATTTCGCTACCGTCCGAAAATACCGACTTAAACACATTGTCGGCAATCTGACAATGGTCTTGCATAAATTCGTACTGCAAATAGCCAAGCTCTTTCATAAGGTCGTAGCCCTGTTTTACCGCCGCAACCGATTTTTTAGTCTCTTCTGGGTTAGAGCAAAGAAGGTCGTTTTTGCCCATCCAGTTCATATCCAATTTGTCGGAAAACGCCGAATTAAAATAAAAGGTGGGCTTTGTGGCAAATTCTGCAACCTTTAGCTGCGCCCATTTTTCCTTTATGGGGAAATTTACAGTGTCGGTTGCGGCGTTGCTCATAATTATGCCGTTGTAAACTATGTGCCACATCGGAACGTATCTGTCGGTTAGCTTTGGATAGTTTTTGGGATTTAGGTTGTATGTAATATACAGACCAAAATCCAGATTTGCCGCAACAAAGTCGTAGCCGCCCTCGCTTGCAGCCCCCCCCATAAGCAGGGCTGCGTCGGCAAGTTCCCTATTCCAATATTCCGCCGACATTTTCGAAGTTATCGGGTGCTCTTTGCTATGGCATGCAACGGGGCCTACGGTGGAAATTACGTCTATGTAGTGCAAACCCCTAAAGCCCAATTCGGTAATTTTTTGTATGTTTTCCTTCGAAAACTTTTGGTAGTAGCGCTTCGGACAAAATCTGTAGTTTTGCCCGTTAGACCATACTCCGCCCTTTCGCAACTTCCCGTTTTCGTCTATCGAAATATCGTTTTTGTCGAAATTGGGCGATACATTGCAAGATCCTACTGCATTCGAGTGGCAGACTATCTGAAAGCCCATTTTTTGCGATTCTTTAATAAGATTGCGCAAGCCCTTTTCGCCGCCAAGTTTCGGCTCTACGGGGAAAGAATCGGGCCAGCGGCCGTCGTGCCCGCTTTTATTCCAGCCTACAAGGCAAATTTCGGCTTTGTCTACGCCCGCTTTCAACAGGTCTTTTTCTATTTCGCAAACCTTTGCAAACGGAATTTTCACCTTCATTTCGGGCTCGTTTTCCAAAGTCTGCTCTACAACGGGCGTAGGATACGGCTTCCAGCCGAGCCTCATTCTTATTTCGCAAGACTGCACGGCATACGCCAATTCGGGATTGTCTTTTGCCCTTACTTTTAGGGGCACAACTTCGCCGGAATCCAACTTCAACTTTCTGTAAAGACGCGCAGCCCCGGCATAGGTTGCGTCTTTGCCCTTTAGCGGGTAAAACTTTACAATTAAATCTTCAAACGGCTTTTCGCTTTTGGTTAAATAAACGTATTCGTAGTCATACACACCGTTTTTTAACGCTATTTTAGTTTTGCACAAAAAACGCAATGTTTCGGTAACCATTGCAAAAGCTTTGCCGTTTACGTTTACCGCCGAAAGCGCAAGCGGCTGCTGCCAGCACTGCCTTTCGCCCTCGGGCTTTTGTGTAAAGTTTACAAGCATTGAATCTGGGCTTACAAAAAAGCCCTTGTCGCCTACTTTTGCCCTGGCAAATTCGGGGGCAACTATAACGTATTTTGCGTTTTGCGGAATGTCGCCTTTTGCTATTTTAAGCGTAAAGACACCGTTTTGGTCTTCGTCTAGCTTAATGCGTTGTTCTACGGGCTTGCCCGATTCGAATCTGTAGGCAACTTTAACGAATTCGTCGGCAACCAAAGCTGTTGCAACGGTTAGCGACGCCATAATCACAGTGAATTTCTTAATCATCATATATCAAAGTTTTGCAATTAAGTTAACGTTTATAAAAAGAAAAAAACCGCATATCAAGAAAATTTGCCTAGCGGGCAAGCTTTTCCTTTAAATATTCGCCGAGCCTGTTTATCGAAAACAGCGTAAGCGAAAACGCTATGCTCGGAAAAATCAAAAGGTGGGGAGCCGTTTCCATCAAGTCTGCCCCCTCGCTAAGCAAAGTGCCCCACGACGGCAGCGGAGCCTGCACGCCCAACCCCAAAAAGCTTAAAAAAGACTCCAACAACATCACGCTCGGCACGGTAAGCGTAGCGCACACCAAAACGGCGGGCAGGGCGTTGGGCAAAATGTGTTTTACTATTACCTTAAAAGTGCTTTGCCCCAAAACCGCCGAAGCTTCTACAAACTGCCTGCTTTTAAGCTCTAAAACCTGCCCTCTTACAATTCTTGCCATAGTCATCCATTCGGCAATGCCAAGGGCTACAAACAAAAGCCAAACGCTTCTGCCAAAAGCCAGCGTAAGCAAAATAACAATAACTGCAAAGGGCAAAGAATATGCAATATCTACAATGCGCATCATAATATAGTCGCACTTTTTGCCGAAATACGCGCTTACAACGCCGTAGCTTACCCCAACAACAGACGCAAACAAAGTGGCAAAAATGCCTATAGCAAACGAAACGCGCCCGCCGTAAAGCATTCTCGAAAACAAGTCGCGCCCGAGATTGTCGGTGCCGAATATGTGCTTTAATGTAGGCGAGCTGGCCCCAAGCTGCAAATTTTGTTCGGCGTAGCTATAGGGGGCAAAAAAGTCGGCGCCCATGCACAAGACAAAGCATACAATTAAAAATGCAAAGCAAAGTTTTCTCATCTTCTAAGCCCCAAGTTAGACGCTATTTTAGGATTAAGCACCGCCAGCAAAATGTCGGAGAGCATATTGAAAACCACAATAAAAAACGCGTAAACCAAAACACAGCCCATAATCATTGTATAGTCGCTGTCTAGCGCGCTGGAAATAAAAAACCTTCCCAGCCCCGAAATCTGGAATATGCTTTCTATAACAAACGAGCCCGTAAGCAGCCCGGCGGCGGCAGGCCCTATATACGATGCCAGCGGAATTGCCGCGTTTTTAAGCACATGCACAAAATATATTCTAAAAGGCCCAACCCCTTTTGCGCGGGCGGTTTTTATGTAGGCTTTTTCGGTAATTTCGGCGCACTGGCTGCGGCAAAGGCGGGCAATCCATGCGCAATAGAACAAGGCAAGCGATACCGACGGCAAAACTGCCCCCGAAAACCCGCTAAAGCCTATTGCGGGGAATATCCTTATTTTTAGCGCAAACATTAAAATCAAAACAGGGGCAACCACAAAAGACGGCAAACAAATGCCCAACAAACTTATAGCCGACAAAAATTTGTCGGTTTTTGTATTTTTAAATGCGGCGCACACCACGCCTATTGCAACGCCAAAAACCAAAGCTATAAGCAGCGCATATAAACCAAGTTGCAAACTTACCGGAGCTTTTTCGGCAATAAGCTCGTTTACGCTCCAACCCTCGTATTTATACGAAGGCCCCAACTCGCCGTGCGCCAAATTTTTAAGGAATTGGAAATATTGCACATACACAGGCTTGTCGAACCCATAGTAGGCATTTAGGGCATTTAGGGCGTCTTGGCTTAAAGGTCTTTCCCTGTCGAAGGGCCCGCCCGGAACAAGCCTTACCATAAAAAAGGTAATGGTTGCTATTATAAACAAAACGGGAATAGCCCCAAAAATTCTCTTTAGCAAAAATTTTAACATTTAAAAGTGCGCCGATTTATAGTTGTGGTAGTCCAGTTTATTTGTGCTCCAACCCTTTAAAAGGGGGCTTTTTAAAAATATTCTTTTGTAGTAGAAAAGCGGCAAAACAACGGCGTTGTCGTCCATAATTTTTTGCGCGTCTTTGTAGCGTTGCTCAAAAACCGCCCTATCGAATTCCGAATTTTTCCACCCCGAATTGTTAAGGGGGCTGTCGCTTAAAAAGTTCGACAAAAAACTTTCGGGCGAAAGATAGTCTGCTGTCCAGCTTGCCCTTGTCATATCAAAATCGCCCTTGCTGCGTGCGTCGAGATACGCCGGCCACGAAAGGTTGTATAGCTCTACGAAAACTCCCAAATTTTTGCGCAGACACTCCTGCAAAGATTCGGCAATGGGCTTATGCTGTTGCGAAGTGTTGTATACAAGCCTGATTTTCGGGAATCCCTTTCCGTTGGGGTAGCCCGCCTTTGCCAAAAGCTCTTTTGCCAATTCTATGTTTTCGGCGCGGGCTTTGTCGTTTACGTTTAAATCGGGCACAAGAGAATATGCGGGGCTTTGACCGCCTTTCATGCACGAATCTATTATGGGGGTTCGGTTTACGGCCAAGCTAAACGCCCTGCGCACAAGAGGGTTGTCAAAGGGCGGCCTTTTTGTGTTAAACACATAATAGTATGTTGCATACCAGTCGCCCTTTTGCATATAGTCCGAAGCTTTTTTGTTTTCCTTTTCAAGCCTTATTGCCGAAACGCTGTCGGTTAGGTGCAGCTGCCCCGCAAAAAACGCCCTGTCTTCGGTGTTCATATTGGTTATTGGCAAAAAGCGTATGCCGTTTATATTTATATTTTTTGCGTCCCAATAAGTCGGGTTTTTTTCGGCCTGCACTTGCGAATTTATCTCGTAGCGGGCAAGTTTAAACGCCCCGTTTACAACCATATTTTCGGGGCGCGTCCATTTAGACCTTCGGCTTGCGTAAGCATTAAAGGCCTCCAGATTTTTTTGGTTTAACGGCATATACGAAGTGTGATACAAGAAATTTAAAAAGTCGTTCCTCGGGCGTTCAAGCTCTACAAGCAAAGTGCTGTCGTCTAAAGCTTTTGCGCCCAGCATAGAAGGCTCTTTTTTGCCCTTGTTTATATCCCTTGCGTTCTTAATTACATACAGCATTCCGGCATATTCCGCCCCTAATTTTGGGTTTAAAATGCGCCGCCAAGCATACACAAAATCGCCGGCTTTTACCTTGTCGCCGTTCGACCAATAGGCGGTTTTTCTTATCTTAAAAACATAGGTTTTCCCGTCGGGCGAAATTGTCCAACTTTCGGCCTGCGCGGGCTTTATCTGCAAAGTGCGTTCGTCGGGGCTTACAAGGCCTTCAAACAAAGCGGCAATTATTTTAGATTCGCTAAGCCCCGTTGCAATGCTCGGGTCTAACGAGGCAGGATCTGCACTGTTGCCTACAAGCAAAATCTTTTGCCGCGCGCAAATTTCGGCATCGCTAGAAAAAGGTTTTTTCGAGCAACCGCAAAAAAGCAATGTAAAAAATGCCGCAAAAACAACTGCAAAAAAACGCCTCATTAGAATACGGGAACCGCCGCTATAAGCTTTTTTGTGTAGGGGTGCTGCGGGTTGGCAACAACATCTTCTGCAATGCCCTGCTCTACAATGCGCCCCTTTGTCATAACCATAATTCTGTCGCTTATGTGCTCTACAACAGCCAAGTCGTGAGCAATAAACAGCATGGAAAGCCCCAGGCTTTGCTTTAGATCTTCAAGCAAATTTATAATCGAAGCCTGAACGGAAACGTCTAGCGCGCTTACGGGTTCGTCGCAAACCAAAAACTGCGGCTTTACAGCCAACGCCCTTGCAATGCCTATGCGCTGGCGTTGCCCACCGCTAAACTCGTGCGGAAACCTTTCCATAAAATCGGCCTTAAGACCAACGGTTTCAAGCAAAGAGGCAACTTCGGCTTTTCGCTGGGCATATGTCATATTCTTAAAATGGATTTCAAGCGGCTCCGAAATTATTTTGAAAACGCTCATTTTCGGATTCAGCGAATTGAATGGGTCTTGAAACACCATTTGTATTTTTTTGCGGAAGGGCATAAATTCTTTGCGGGAAAGGTTGTCTATGCGAGTTCCCTCAAAAAATATTTCGCCTTTTGCGGGTTTTACAAGCGAAACAATGCTACGGCCTATAGTAGTTTTGCCCGAACCGCTTTCGCCTACAAGCCCTACGGTTTCGCCCTTTTTTACAAAGAACGAAACGTTGTCGACGGCGTTGAACGATTTCTTGCCGCGCCCGAAAAGCCCCGAAGAAGTATCGAAGCTTACAACCAAGTTTTTTACCTCAAGCAATGTGTTTTGCGAATCCATCTTACAAATTTTCGTAGTCTATGCTTACAAGTTTTTCGTGCTTGTGCCCGAGCCTCGGAACGCACGCAATAAGCGCCTTTGTGTAGGGGTGCTGCGGGTTTTTAAGCACGTCTTTTGTATAGCCGCTTTCCACAATCTGCCCCCTGAACATAACCATAACCTTTTCGCATAAAGACGAAATTATCCCGAAATTGTGCGTTATTAAAATAAGCGACATTTTGCGGCTTTCGTGCACCGATTTTAAAAGGTCTATAATCTGTTTTTGAATTGTTACGTCTAGCGCGGTTGTAGGCTCGTCGGCAACCAAAAGGGAAGGCGCGCAGCTTAGCGCCATTGCAATCATTGCCCTTTGCTGCATGCCGCCCGAAAGCTCGTGCGGATATGCGTCGTACCTTAAGCTTGCGTCTCTTATGCCCACTTGCTCTAGCATTTTCACCACAAAGCCCCTAACGTCTTTCTCTTCGGGCATATGTATCTTTACGGCTTCGGCAATTTGCGAGCCTATTGTGAAAACCGGATTAAGCGAAGCCGAAGCCTCCTGAAAAACATAGGCGATTTTTGCGCCCCTTATTTTGCGAAGCTCGCTTGGCGACATTTTAAGTATGTCGCGCCCGTTTAGCAGAATTTCGCCCGAAATTTCGCAGGCGGGCGGCTTTGGCAGAAGCCTTGTAAACGAAAGCGAAGTAATGGTTTTGCCCGAGCCGCTTTCGCCTACAATGGCAACCGAATCGCCGTCGTTTATGTCGAACGAAACGCCCTTTACCGCCTGCGTTTTGCGCGAACCGGAATTGAACGTAATTTTTAAATCCCTTACCGAAAGTAAACTCATTTTATATGCGTTTTTTCAATGTAATTTCGTTGGCACAGCCCTTTCTGGCATACGAAAATTCGTCCATATTCTTTTTGCAAAAATATATGCCTAACCCGCCTATTTTTCGCTCGTCTATACCCGAAGTTAAATCGGCCTCTTTGCCCGATTTTGTAGGGTCGAATTCGGGAGCAAAGTCGCGCAAAAGAACTTCGGCGGTATTTCCGTTTAGGGAAAGCTCTACCTCTATTTTGCCGTCGGCTTTGCCCTTGTAGCCGTAGGTTACAGAATTTGTAAAAAGCTCGTCTAAACAAAGGTTTATGGCGAATATTGCGGCATTGTCTACACCCTTTTGCGCAAAAAATTCCTCTACGTCTTGCGAAAGACGCTCTACGTTTTCCAGCGAGCTTGTGTATGTTTTTTTCGTCATTTTATAGACACTTTAAATAGGCTGAAATCGTCGTCGAAATTGTCGCGCCCCTGAACGGCTTGCACCGCCTTTTTTATTTCCTTTAAAGACGATGTTTGTTTTATTATTTCGGCAAAGTCTTCTATTGTCATCATAGACTTGTCGGCTTGCTTTTCCACTTCGTACACGCCGTCGGAAAACACAAACAAGTCGCTTTCGGGCAAAATAGTGGTTTGCTCTTGAACATAGTCTATGCCCATATTCGAGCCTACAACAAGCCCCTTTGTTCCCAAAAAATGCAGACCGTTTTTGTCCTTTAAAATTGCGGGAGGGTGCCCGCCGCTGGAATATTTTAAAATGCGCGTTTTTGTGTTGTATACGCCGTACCACAAGGTAAAAAACATTCCGTTTTGCTTTTCCATATCAAAGGCTTTTCCCATTGCGTTTAAGACCTCGGCGGGCTCTTTAAAATCTACGCCGGCAAGGGTTCGCGAACGCAAAACGTTTATTGCCGAAACCGAAAGCAATGCCGCCCCCACGCCGTGGCCGCATACGTCCAGCAAATATACCGCGTAATTTTCGGCGTCTATAAAGCCGTAGCCGAAACAGTCGCCCCCAAGCATTGTGGAACTTTGAAACTCCCAATCGCACGAAAGCGAGTTGTACGAACACTTTTCGGGCAAAAGGCTTTCCACATAGCTTTGAGCCTGATACAGCTCTTTTTTTAGCGCGTTTTGGCTTTCCTGCAAAAGCTGCATTGCCCTGTTTTTTTCGCAATAATTTATGTAGGCTTTCGAGTGGTATTCTATTCTGGCAAGCATTTCAAGCTTGTCGGGCAATTTCACCATATAGTCGTTCGCGCCGTTTGCAAACGCCTTGTATTTAATCTCGGCGTTGTCGGTTGCCGACAATACAATCATTGGAACTTCGGCGGTAGTCGGGTTTTTTCTGAACTCCTTTACCAAGTCTAACCCGTCCATTTCGGGCATAGACAAATCCTGCAAAATTACGGTGGGTTTTACTTTTTCGGCAACGGCAACAGCCTCTAACGGGTTCTGGCAAAAGGTAAACAAATAGCCCGTTTCGGCAATCATTCGCTTAAGAACCTCGCCGAAAATGGCCTGGTCGTCTACCATCAAAACCGAAATTTTCGAGCCGAAACCGTTTTTAGCTTCGTCAAAAATCTGCATCTAAAAAATGCCCCTATTTTTTACCAAGACCCAAAAAGGCCTTGATTCTGTCTTTCCAGCTTGCCTTTTCGGCTTCGGAAGGCGCGGGAGCTTCGTTTTCGTCCCACCATTGAGGAACTTCGGTTTCAAGCCCCGCCGTGTGGCGGATTACATAAACCACCTTTTTTATAAGCTCTTGCATATCGTCGGGCAAGGCTCCCTTAAACATAAGGTCTATATGGTGAATATAGTGGTCGCTTTGCTTCATGCTGCCGGGCACGCTTGTTATGGCGTAGATTTGCGGAATTGTTGCCGCAAACGCCTCGCTTGTAAGTTTCGAGACCGTTCTTTTTGCCATATTGCGCCTTACGTCGTCGAGCGTATCGAAAATGAATGTCAACGACAAATACTCGAGCGTGCTGGTGCTTGGACGCGCAACCTTGCAAATGCCGTCTTTTTCGCCGCCGAAAGAATCGTCGTTCATTGCAAAGTCGAAAAATGCAAGAAATTTTTCGCCCTGAAGCATTTCAAGTAGTTTTTGGTCGTTGAATGAGCTTTCCATATTTTTGTTTGAATTTTTGCGTTTAAAATGTTTGATATATTTCTGGAACAAGTTAAGCGGCTATTGCAGCCTTTTACAAGCATAAAACTATGGATTATTCTTTATATACACAACAGGCTAGTGCCCTGCTTTTAAGTGCGGTTTTTGTAATAGCGGCCATCGGCTCGTTTTTGCCACTTTTGCCGGGGCCGATGCTGGCGTTTGCCGGCGTGCTTGTATATAAGCTGATATTCCCCCAATCGCTAGAAGGCTGGTCGCTTATATGGTTTTCGGGAGTAGCGGCCTTGGTTTCGCAAATTGCAGACTATGCCTTTACATATTTTGGTTCTAAAAAAATGGGGGCAACTTGGAAGGGAGCTTTGGGCGCGATAATAGGCGCAATAGTTGGCATATTTATCCCGCCTATGATTTTATGGATATTTTTAGCCCCGCTTATATTTGCGCTGCTTTTCGAGCTTTTGGGCGGACGCCCCTTTGGCGAAGCCGCAAAGGCTGGCATTGGAGCTTTTTTGGGAACCGGGCTTTCGGCAATATTTAGGTTTGCGGTAGTCGTTTCTATTGGAGCGGGCTTTTGGCTTGGCGTGCAATTCGGATAAAAAACCGCGCACTTTTTAGCGGCAGCTTTCAACAATTTCGCAAACGCGCTTTAGCCCCGAAAGAACTTTTGGCGACGGCATGCAGATAATATCGCTAGCTATATAAAAAATTTTGCCGCTTTTTGCCGCCTTTGTTTTGCTCCAAACGGGGTCTTTTAGGTAAAATTCTTTTTTTAAAGCAAAGTCGCATTCGTCTTTTGCCTCTACTATTATAACTTCGGGGTTTGCCAGCAAAACAAATTCCTTTTGGGGCACAAACCAGGCGTTTGTGCCGTTGCCCGCGCAGTTTGCAGCCCCGGCATACTCCAAAATTTCGCCCGCAAAAGAATTTTTGCCCGCCGCCATCTTGTCGAACATAAAAATACATTTGGGCCTTCTTTTGCCCGCCGAATTTTCCATTGCAAGGCGTTTTTTTTCGCGCAGCTCGTTTGCAACCTTTTCGCCCTCTTTTGTTCTGTTTAGAGCGTTTGCCACAAGCATGACGTTTTTTGGAATGTTGTCGAACCCGTCGCCAAATAGCGAAATATGGCGTATTTTTAGCGCGTCTAACCTCTTTTCTATTTCGGGACAGTTTTTAGAGGCTATTATAAGCAAGTCGGGCTTTAGCGAAGCAATGCGCTCGTAGTTGGGGTCTATTATTCCGCCTATTTTGGGCAAATGCCTGAAATTTTCCGGCAATTTGCAGAATTTTGAAACCGCAACCAAACAATTTTGGGCGTTTATCGAAAAAATAATGTCGGTTGTAGAGGGCGAAAGCGATATAACACGCATTGTTTTTTGCCCCAAATTGGCGTCTTTGCATTGAACAGGGCAATCGGCAAAGCTTTTGCCGAAAATCAAAAAAGCTAGTAATAATGCGGTAAAAAAGGCTTTCACAAAGGCAATAATCTGCCTTTTTTAAAATAAAATCAATATTTTTGTAAAAAAAGCTTGCATATCGAAAACTTTTTGGCAGTATAGGCGACTTAAATTCCTAGTACGGGCGATTAGCTCAGTTGGTTAGAGCGTCTGTCTTACACACAGAATGTCGTAGGTTCGAGTCCTACATCGCCCACCATTTTTAAGTTTATAAGCGCAATGAAACACACAATATCGGCTCTTGTAGAAAATAAGTTTGGTGTTTTGGCCAGAGTTGCGGGAATGTTCAGCGGGCGCGGTTTCAATATAGAAACACTAAATGTCGGGCCGATGCATTCGGGTAAATACTCGCGTATTACAGTAACGGTTGCCGACGGCAAAAATACCGTAGAACAATGCGTAAACCAGCTAAAAAAGCTTGTAAACGTTATAGAAGTTAAAGATTTTTGCGAAACAACCCCCTTTGTTGCACGCGAATTGATTATCGCCAAAGTTAAGTGCACAAGCAAAACACGCAGCGAACTTATAGAAGTTGCGGGGCTTTTTAGGGGCAAGGTTATAGATGTGGAAAGAAATTCGCTTATAATAGAATGTACGGGCAACCCGAACAAGATTGCGGCGTTTCTTTCGATGATAGAGCCTTTTGGCGTTATTGAAATGGCAAGAACGGGCAACGTTGCTCTCGAAAGAGGCGCGGCGGGCAAAAAGCAGTAAGCGACAAAGCCTGCCGCTTGGTTAGAAAGGCTTTTTTATGCCGGTAAAAATCTACACTGCAAAAGACGGCAACATTAAGCCGTTGAAAGGCAAAACGCTTGCGGTAATAGGCTATGGCGCACAGGGCAGAGCCCACGCTTTAAATTTAAAAGACAGCGGCCTAAATGTAATTATAGGGCTATATCCTAAAAGCAAATCTATTGCAGCCGCCCGCAAACACGGGTTTGAAGTGTATACAACCGCAAACGCCGTAAAAAAGGCCGACGTTATTTTAATGGCTGCCCCAGATATGAAACACGCCGAAATATACGAAAAGGATATAAAACCAAATATTTCGGAAGGCAAAACCCTTGTATTTATACACGGAATGTCTATACACGCGGGCTTTGTTAAGCCGCAAGCTGGCATAAACGTTATTATGGTTGCCCCTAAAGGCCTGGGGCGCGAAGTGCGCGCGCAGTTTGTAGACGGTGGCGGAATACCGGCTTTAATTGCAACCGCCCAAGGCAACCGAGCCGAGTGCAAAAAGTTGGCGTTGGCCTGGGCAAGCGGCATAGGCTCTTTGCGCGCGGGAGTTATGGAAACCACCTTTAAAGAAGAAACCGAAGCCGACCTTTTTGGCGAGCAATGCGTTCTTTGCGGCGGCTTAAGCGCGCTGGCGTTGGCTGGGTTCGAAACTTTAGTAGAAGCAGGCTACAAGCCCGAAATGGCGTATTTTGAATGCATACACGAGCTTAAGCTTATTGTAAACCTTGTTGCCGAAAGCGGATTTTCGGGAATGAGAAAGGCGATTTCCGAAACCGCAAAATACGGCGACATTACTCGCGGACAAAGGGTAATAGGCAAAGACGTAAAAAGGAATATGAAAAAAATCCTTAAGGAAATACAGTCTGGCGAATTTACCAACGAGTGGGAAAAGGAATATGCCGGCGGCTTGGTAAAATACAACAAGCTTTTGGCGACGGGCGAAAAACATTTGGCCGAAAAAACGGGCATGAGAATGCGCGCGCTAATGCCCTGCATTGCCAGGGAAAATATAAAGGGCGCAAAGGCAGCCTTTGCCGACGGCTACGCAAAATAGATATGGGCAAAAAGTATAGACTTGCAACCCGAAGCAGCCCGCTTGCAATAAAACAAGCCCAAATGGCTGCCGAATTTTTGTCGCAAAAAATCCCCGATTCGTCTTTCGAAATTTTAACCTACAAAACGGGAGGCGATCGCCGTCAAGACTGGTCTTTGGAAAAAATGGGCGGCAACGGGCTTTTTACAAAAGAGCTGGAAGACGCCCTTTTAAACGACGAGGCCGACATTGCAGTGCACAGCGCAAAAGACCTGCCCGTAAAAGTTGCAAACTATTTGTATATTGCAGCCTGCCTGCCCAGAGACGCCGCAAAAGACGTGCTTGCCGTAAACGAGAATGTCGAAATTCCGTCTTTGATAGGAACATCGTCGCCCAGAAGGCGAAGCCAGCTAAAAAAGATGTTCCCGCAGGCGGTTTGGAGCGACATTAGAGGCAGCGTTGAAACGCGTCTAAAAAAAGTGGCGTCGAACGAGCCGAACAGCTTGCAGGCAACGATACTTTCGTCGGCCGGGCTTTTAAGGCTTGGCATAAAAAATTTTGAGGGTGTTAAATTTACCGAGCTAAAAACACAATGCTGCGTGCCAGCGGTAGCCCAAGGCATTATCGCATTGCAGACAAGATCGGACATCAAAGACGAAATAGAAAATGTAGGCGACAAAACCGCAATGCTTTGCTTTACGCTGGAGCGCAAATTTTTAGAGGCGCTAGGCGGCGGCTGCCAGGCGGCGTTTGCCGCGCACTACGACGGCGAAATTTTCCACATATTCCACGAAAACTGCGGCTATCAAAAATATGTGTTTACCGGCACAACTTTGCCCGAAATGCTGCAGGAAATAGAACACATTGCAAAGGCGCTTTTGTAGCGCGCATTTTTCGGGATTTCCCGAAAATATTTGCGGGTGCTTTGCCGCAAAATTTTAACGATTTTACCGAATATCCTTTACTTAAAGCGTAAATTTGGTTAGCTTTAACCTAGTTTTATACACGGATTTTATTAAACACAACAAAAAGGATATGTAAGATGGACAGAAGAAACTTCATAAAAAGCACGTCTGTATTGGGAGCTGCAACAGCCCTTGCAGGGTGCGCAACGGCAATAGGCAAAAATTCGCACGCATTGGGCTCCGACAGGGTTAAAGTGGGCTTGGTAGGCTGCGGTGGCCGCGGCACGGGCGCGCTTCGCAATATGATAGAAGCCGACCAAAACATTAAGGTTGTTGCCTTGGCAGACCTTTTCCCCGACAAGATTGTAAGCGCAAAGAAAATTATAAACGGCTTTTTGTCGCAAAAATACCCCAATCAAAAGAAAGATATTTTTGATTCTGAAAAGGTAAAAACTTTTACGGGCTTTGACGCCATCGACGGCCTTCTTGCCGAAGATGTAGACGTTGTTATAGAAGCAACCCCGCCCGTATTTAGAACACCGCACTACGAAAAAATCGTAAAGGCAAACAAAAACGCCTTTCTGGAAAAACCCGCCTGCATAGACATTACGCAGGCAAGAAAGATGCTTGAACTTGCCGACGAAGCCGACAGGCGCGGCCTTAGCGTAGTTTGCGGCACGCAACGCCGTTATCACGCAGGCTATCAGGAAGCGATTAAGCGTTTGCAAGACGGCCAAATTGGCGACATTGTTTCAACCCAGTGCTACTGGAATTCCTCCGGCTATGTGGGCGACGGCCAATACAAAAACCTTGTAAAAAGCGGTGTAATGAAGGGTTTGACCCCCGACGATATGGAATACCAAATCAGAGACTGGTTTGCATTTATCTGGACTTCGGGCGACCACATTGTAGAACAGCACGTCCACAACATAGACGTTATCATGTGGGGCTTGGGCGACAACCGCTTCCCCGTAGAAGTTAGAGGCTTTGGCGGAAGGTCTACAGACTTGCCAACCCCCGAATACGGCGACAGATTCAGCCACTTTGCAATAGACTTTGATATGGGCAACGGTCTTAGACTTGCAAGCTTTTGCCAGCAAGACCCGAAAACCGCAAGCGAACAGGCCGAAAGATTCATCGGCACAAAGGGCATTTTATACTCCTCTTTGGGCGGCAAAATTGTTATGACCGACCTTAAAGGCAAAGTATTATGGAATGCCCCCACAAACATCAACTGCCTGGTAGACGAACACCGCTACTTGCTTAATTGCCTAAGAAACGGCGTAAAGGTAAACAAAATCAGGCCTTTGGTAAATTCCACCCTCTTGGCTATTGCGGGCAGAATGAGCGCATTTTCGGGTCGCAAATTCAAGTTCGATTGGATGATTAAAAAGTCCAAGGAAAACATCGTTCCCGAAAATATCTCGTTTAGGAAGAATCCCCTTGCGGGCGTTCCCGTTCCGGGCAAATACCAGCTTTCCTAATTTTAGGGAAACCTTAAAACAAAAAACGGCGCCGATATCGGCGCCGTTTTTTTTAGCCTGCAGTTAACACAATCGCGCTATTCTTTCCTTTATAAGTTCGCAAAAAGCATCTTGCATTTTTGTTGGCAAAAAACTTGCCGATACAAAATCGCAAAGCTTTGATTTGGCTTTAATCATTCTGGCAAACAGGTTGTCTATGGCCGAATTCGGCAAGCCGAATGTTTTGAATGATTTTACAAAGTCATTTCTTGTGAACTTATACATGGCTCCACCCTTGCCGTTAAGGGTTAATGCCAATTCTTCCGTGTCGTCCGGCAGTGCCAGTTTTACATTTAGCATATCGTAGGCTGGCGAAAGCTGCCATTTATCTGCATTTTTTATAAGCGAAAAATTCTTCAAGTGCATATCCGAATTACCGATTATCCACGAAAACAAAACCTGCTCGGCAAGATTTGAAAGGTCGAAACCGACATTGTCGGAATATTCACGGATAGTTTTTGCAATTCGCTCGTAGGACGATTTGTATTTGTCTTCGCTCAAGCGCAAAGTCAGTTGCGCCATATCTTCCATCGGAGATTTTTCGCCTTTTGCGCCGCGGTCTATTCTCTTTGTAACATAGCAAAGTTCGCCGTCGGCGAAGCGCATTAGAGAATGCGGCACGGTTGAAACCCCTGCAATTTCCGCCAAATGCATACTTAAATCTTCATTTTCGGGAAGATTGCGAAACCTCGCGGCTTGCGGCTTTAAAATAAAGTTACCGAACACGCCTACAATTGTAAGTTTCGGATTGGCTCGAACAGCTTTGTCGAGATACATAGAAAGCTTCGGCTGAACGCCCGCTATTGTCGTATGCGAGCGCACAACCTGTTTGGCAAGCTCCTTTAAGTCGGCTTGCGTGTAAGGCAGTTTTGGAACAACAGAAGTTCCAAAAAATTTTTTTGCGCAAGACGCGTGAAAATCAATTTCCCCGTCGTTTAGCGGCTTATAGCAATACAAGCATCTTTTCATTTGTCGTGCTCGGCTCCTACAACACTAACTGCGCCTATGCAATCTTTGCAACATGCAAGCAAAAGCCCCATTCTGTCGCGGGGGTCAAGTTTCCAAGTTTGCGCGGCAAAATCAAGCAACCAGCCTTCCGGAATAAGTCCGTCAAAAAACGAAAAGAGCGTTTTTTGCGTATACGGAGCAATTCGAAGCGGCAAAGTAAGGCTTACAGGTTGGGCGGATTCTGCGCGAAGGTAGTTTTCGTCGTAGACAAATTCGTAGCCCGCCTCCGTTTCGCGCAATGTTCCTGCAAACACGTCTTTAAAAAAAATCTTTGCGCTTCTCATTGCCTATCCTCCTTATCGAGTGCAACGGGGGCTAGCTTTGCGCCGAACATAAACAAAACTTGATTTACTTTTTTTATGCGAAGGTCTTGCTTGCCCTGCTCTATATCGCGAACAAAATGAATGCCAACGCCGCTCTTGTCGGCAAGAGACTGTTGCGTCATTTTCAATTCCTTGCGTCGGGATTTTACAAAATCTTTCAGTTGCTCGCTCATTTTTATACAATAATCGTATAAATTTTACAAAAATCAAGAATAATATACGAATTGCGTATAAATTTACAAAAACAAAGCAATATTATACAAAATTTGTATATTTTTGCGCATAGTTGTCTGGCATAGGGATTGCCTATTAAATATACAAAAGAGACAAAAGGCGAATGCCACGCGAACAAAGAAGCCGCCGCAAATTTTTTAATTTGCGGCGGCTTTGTGTTGTATACTAACTTAGGCAAAAGCCCAAAAACTTTTCTGCTATTTATTTAGCGGCATTTCCAAAACGTATTTGCCGCTGGGCAATGTTATTGCGCGCTTTTCTAGCGGTTTGCCGTTTATTGTAGACTCTTTCCAATTGCATTCTTTTGGAACGACAATATAGGCATTTGTGTTGCCCGGAGCTGTAATTTTCCACACAACTTTTTTGCCGTCTACAATGCGCCACGAGCTTGAAATTTCGCCGTATGCCGATTGATATTCGCTGGCAGCGTTTGTTATGCCACCGCCTATTTGCGGAGCAAACCTTATTGTGCCATAGCCTACCGAGCCCGTTTGATTGTCTATGCCTGCAATATTTGCATACATCCATTTACCGACTGCGCCGTACGCATAGTGGTTAAACGAGTTCATCGAAACGGGGCCAAAGCCTGCGTCTTTAGAATAGCTGTTCCACCTTTCCCACATTGTTGTAGCCCCCTGGTTTATCGAGTATATCCACGATGGATATTCGGGCGTTTGCAAAACTTTATAGGCTAAGTCGGTGCGGCCAAAACGGCTAAGAACGTCTAAAATCAACGGAGTTCCCACAAAGCCTGTATTTAGCGTATTGCCGTCTTTTTCCAGCCTTTCAAGGAATTTTGCGAACACTTTTGCCCTTAAGCTCTTATCTTTTACCATATCGAAAGCAAGGGTAAGCAAATACGCCGTTTGCGTGTCGCCTTCAACTAATCCCGACTCTTTTACAAAGGCCTTGCAATAGGCGTCTTTTATTTTGTCTTTAAGCTGGCCGTAATTTTTTACGTCGTTTGCATACTTTAATTTCTTGGCACTTTGTTCGATAATCCTTGCGCATTCGGCATAGTAGGCGGTGCCTATCAGACTTCTGGGGGTATCGCCCCTAAGTTGTTTATTCTTTTGCTTGGGCTGAAGCCAATCGCCAAAACCGCAGTCCTGCCTTATCAAACCTTTAGAATGGTCGCGCTGAAAATACATCCACTTCTTCATTGCAGGATATGTATTTTTTACAACGCTAAAGTCGCCGTAGGCCAAGTAGATTTGCCAAGGGCAAATTACAACCGCGTCGCTCCACGCGGGCGAGCCGTCGCCTTCTACGCCTTTTACCAAAGGCACAACGCTGGGAATTTTTCCGTCGGGCAGCTGCGAGTCGGCCATATCAAGGCACCACTTTGTAAAGAAGCCCAAAACGTTCATATTATAGGCTGCCGTCGAACAAAATACTTGGGCGTCGCCCGTCCAACCCAAACGCTCGTCTCTTTGCGGGCAGTCGGTAGGAACCGAGAAAAAGTTGCCCCTTTGCCCCCATTGTATATTGCTTTGCAGGCGGTTTAGCATTTCGTTAGAGCAGCGAAAACTGCCCGTTAGCTCCATATCGTTATACATTACCAATGCTTTTACCGAATTTAGAGAGGGCTTTTCTTTTAAACCCGAAATTTCCAAATACCTAAAGCCGTGGAATGTAAATACGGGCGCATATTCCTCGCCGTCTTTTTCGCCCGAAAACGTATAATAGTCTGTAGACTTTGCGCTTCGGTAGTTGTCGGTATACAAAGTTTGGTCGTCTTTAAGCATTTCAGCATAGCGCAATGTTATTTTTTGCCCCTTTTCGCCCTTTAGCTTAAATTGCGGAACGCCAACCAAATTTTGTCCGAAATCGAAAATGTATACCCCCTCTTTTAGCTCTCTTACCGAAACGGGGTTAATCTGCAAATTTGCCCTAATGGGCTGGTTGCGACGGGGCTCTAGCAGGGGCTTTTCGGCAATATCCTTTGCAACGGGGCTTGTCCATTTTGCATCTTCCTTAAAGGAGGCCTGCTTCCAACCCTTCGGCTCTAAATTGGCATCGTAAGTTTCGCCGTCGTATATGTCGGCCTCTAAAATCGCAAAATGTCCGCACTTCCAAGTTTGGTCGCTGTTAACTTCAAAAACAGAACCGTCTTTTTTCGTTATGCGTATTTTTACCAAAATTTCGGGCTTTTCGCCGTACAAATTTTTAAGGTTGTGCCAAGTTAAACGCCCGCCATACCAACCGTCGGCTGCAATCGCAGAAATTGCGTTGTTGCCGTTTTCAAGCAAATCGGTTATGTCGTATGTGTTGGTTTGTATGCGCTTGTTGTAGTCGGTCCACCCCGTGCTCCAAAAGTCGTCGCCAATTTTCTTTCCGTTTAGGTAGGCTTGGAATATGCCTTTTACCGCAACGTAGCACCTTGCCGAAGCCATTTCGGTTTTATCTATGTTAAAAGTTTTTCTAAAATAGGTGGGGGCAATCCACTTTTGCACAACATCTTCGCCCCTACGCGTTTTCGCGTTTCTAACTTCGGGGGCTTTGGGCGTGCTTAACCATTTTGCGGGCTGCCACTGGCTGTTGCTTGTAAGCCCCGTTTCTATTGCGGCAAAGTCCGACCAGTCGCTTTGGGTACCGTCGGTATACGAAACTTTTACCCTCCACAAATATTTTGTTGCGCCCTCAAAACGCATAGAGCTGTCTAACGGCCTTGCCACAGAAACTTTGCCTCGGCGCATTCCGGTATCGGCCCATAAAATTTTCATATCGGGAGACCAAAATTGAACGTTGTATGCCTGCTGCATTTTACCTACGGGAATCTTCCACGAAAATACCGCATCTTGCATATTCAAGCCCAGCGGGTCTGTAAACTGTTTGCCGCTTGTAAGCCCGAAAGGTTTGTCTGCATAAAGCCATGTTGCCGAAATTGCGACGCACAAAAAAGCCGCCCCCTTTAGGATATTCTTAATCATATATAATACTCGTTAACGTTAACATTTTTTAATTGCGCTGCTCATTTTCCAAAACAAATCCAAATTTGTCAATGTTTTTTGCCCGAAAACAACCCTGTATACGCCCTCTTTTTGCATTCGAAAAACGTGCTAAATAAGCTTGAAAATTGCGGGGTATGCACACGAAAAATAAAATCTAAAAATATGCCAAAAAACCGCCGATATTTCTTGCAAAACGGTTTAATATGTAATTTCATTTACGGTCAATTATGAAACCTGTAGTATTTAACAACACCGTATTGAGGGACGGCCACCAATCGTTGGCCGCAACAAGAATGCCAACCGAAGTGATGGAACCCGTTTGCTCCATATTAGACAGCATGGGGTTTGGCGCACTCGAAACTTGGGGCGGAGCTACCATCGACGCAGGCTTGCGCTTTTTGGGGGAATTCCCCTTCGACAGGCTCGACACTTTAAAGAAGCTTTGCCCTAACACAAAGCATATGATGCTGTTGCGCGGACAAAACATTGTCGCCTACCAGCACTACCCCGACGACGTAGTTAAAGCCTTTGTAAAGACTTCGGCAAAGCACGGTATGGATATTTTCAGAATATTCGACGCTTTGAACGACACGCGCAATATGCGTTGCGCAATAGAAGCGGCAAAAGAAGCAGGCAAAGAAGCCCACGGCACAATTTGCTATACGTCTAGCCCCGTTCATACAATAGAAAAGTTCACCCAAATGGGCAAGGAACTTGAAGAAATGGGTTGCGACGCCATTGTAATCAAGGATATGGCGGGTCTTATACCCCCCTATATAACCTATAAATTGGTTAAGGCTTTAAAAGAAACTGTTAAAATTCCCGTTTGGATGCACACGCACGACACTGCGGGCATGGGGGCCGCCTCCTACTATGCCGCAATAGACGCGGGGGTTGACGCAATCGACACTTCGATTTCGCCCTTTGCAAACGGCACCGGCCAGCCCGACACTGTAAGAATGTTGGCTATGCTTGCCGAACACCCGCGCAAGCCCGAATACGACCTAAAAAAGCTTGCCGACTTAAGGAAATATTTTGAAGGCGTTTACAAAGACGTTTTGGGGGCCTACACAATGCGCGCAAACGAAGTTATAGACCCCGATGTTCTCAAATACCAAGTTCCCGGCGGCATGCTTTCGAACTTCCGCAACCAGCTTAAAGAACAACATATGGAAAACAAGTTCGACGAGGTGTTTAACGAAGTTCCCTATGTAAGGGAAAAGCTTGGCTGGATACCTTTGGTAACACCCACTTCGCAGATTGTGGGCACACAGGCGATGATGAACGTAAAGTTCGGCCGTTGGAATATGTTTACGCCACAGGCTATGGACATAGCTTTGGGCTATTACGGCCGCACTCCCGCCCCTGTAGACCCGGAAATTAGAGCCTTAGCAGAGAAGAAATCGGGCAAAAAGCCCATAGACGTACGCCCCGCCGACTTGGTTGCCCCGAATATGGAAAACCTTAAGAAGCAGTTGCGCGAAAAGGGTATTAAAGACGACGACGAACACGCCGTTATCTACGCTATGTTCCCCAAGCCTTTGGAAGACTTGTATACAAAGCCCAAAAGCGTATACGCGCTTAAAAAGCCCGAAAGCGCAAAACCCGCTGAGGCTGCGGCAACAACAACTCTTTCCGACAAATCGCCAAAATATTTTTCGGTTAAAGTTAACGGCACAGCCCACAAAGTTTCGGTAGAAGTTTTGTAGTTTTTTGTAAATGCAAAAGGGCGGCAACGAGGTAAACCCAAGGCTAAGGAAGCGAAAGATGCCCGAAAGCGGCGCACCTTTTACGCCTCCTCCCTTTCCCCCTCCCCTACCGCCCTATTTTATACCGCCGCCTCCGCCGTTTAGGGGCGGCTTTCCTCCTCCGCCCGAATTCGAAGAAGAGGAAGTTTTTGAAGAAATAGAAATCGACAAAGAACACCTTGCTGCCTTTAAAGACGCAGGCTACGAAGAGGTTGAAGAAAATCCATCTTCAAGCGAAAACGGCGAAAATTCGTCTGTCGATATGCATTCGGCTTATTTTGAAGATTCCAATTTCGAAGCCGAACCCGATTTTGAATATGTAGAAGACGAACCTTTCGAAAAAAAAGGCAAAGACCTTGTAGACGACGCCGAACTTAAACGCCGCCAAAGCGAAATTCAAAAAAACGCCGAACAAATGGAGGCTATTGCCCTCGAAAAAGAGCGCAAAGTTTCGTTCATAAAAACGGTGTCGATAATAATTTTGACGGGCGCGTTGTTGTCGGGCTTGGGCGTTTTGGTTACCTGGGTTTTAACAAGCTCCAAAGCCAATTCGTATTCCGACAGAATGGCTATGGCAGAAGACGGCGACGGCATTTCGCCCGAAGAAAAAGACGAAAAAAAGTTTTGGAAGCTGCCAAACAGCGAAGCAAACAACATAATAAAAAAGTTCTACAAAGCTACGGGCCTGTTCGAAACCATTTCGCGCTCGAGAGACGAGCTTATGCGAGGCACTGCAACAATTCAGGGCAAAAACTACGCTTTAAGGGTAATAAAAAACCGAAACGGCAATACCTATCTAAAAACGACCGACACAAACGGCGTTTCGGCGGCGTATTTTATACCCGAATACACTTTGGGCAGAAAGCTGCTAACGGCAACCGTTTCGGGTCCAAGTCAGGCGTTGGAATTTGCCGAAAACGAAGCCTTAAAATCGCTGTTTTTGTTCGACGAAGTTTTGCTTGCAAAGGCGTTCCCCTTTGGCGGGCTTTCGAGCGACTCGCGCAGAATAGAGATTGTTCGCGGCAAAGACTCGCCCGACAAATCGCTTTGCTCGCTTAAAGTTACAACGCCCTCAAGAACCTACGAATACTTTTTCGACAAGCAAAGCGGCGACATAAAAAGCATTTGTTACGAAGCCGAGCAAATGTCGTTTAAAATTTTATTCTCGAACAAAAAAATCTTTTCGGACGGCTTGAAATTTCCCGAAAAAAGGGAGATATTCATAAACGACAAACCCTTTGCAACATTGCATTTTTCGACGTTGTCGAGAATAAACGAAATGCTGTTGTTCCCACACTAACAAATTTTATATAACAAACTATGAAAGTTCCACTGCTTGATTTAAAACCCCAATACCTTTCAATGGAAAGCGAGCTAAAAGAAGCCTTCGCAAAAGTGTTCGATTCGCAACACTTTATAGGCGGCCCGCAAATTGCCGAGTTGGAAAAGATTGTTGCCGACTACTGCGGCTGCAAACACGCTTTCGGTGTGTCAAGCGGCACCGACGCGATTTTGGCAAGCCTGCTTTCGCTCGGCATTGGCAGAAGCCCCGTCGAGAACGAGCCTGCGCCCGAAGTTATTGTGCCGACATTCACCTTCTTTGCAACGGCAGGCAGCGTATGGCGCGCCGGGGCAAAACCCGTTTTTGTAGACATAGACCCCGTTTCCTTCAACATAAACTGCGGCTTAATTGAAGAGAAAATAACCGAAAGAACAAAGGCAATTATTCCCGTACACCTTTTCGGGCAGTGTGCAGACATGTACGAAATTATGGAAATTGCCAAAAAGCACAACCTAAAGGTGGTTGAAGACGCTTGCCAGTCGATAGGCACAATGCAAAACGGCAAAAAGGCGGGCACTTTTGGCGACGCGGGCTGCTTTAGCTTTTTCCCGAGCAAAAATTTGGGCGGCTTTGGCGACGGCGGCATGGTTGTTTGCAACGACGACTCGCTTGCCGAAAAGCTTAGGCAGGTGCGCAACCACGGCATGGAACCGCGCTACTACCACAAATGGGTTGGCGGCAACTTTAGGCTAGACAGCCTGCAGGCGGCAGGGCTAACCGTAAAGATGAAATACCTTGAAAGCTGGCACAAAGCCCGCGCCCAACACGCCGAATTTTACGCGCAAGAGCTTAAGGACGTATCCGAAATTACTCTTCCGCAAACAATGGCTGGCAACAGGCACATATACAACCAGTTTGTAATTTTAACAGACAGGCGCGACGCTCTTATGTCGTACCTGCGCGAAAACGAAATTGGCTGCGAAATATATTATCCAGTTCCCCTGCACTTGCAGGAATGCTTTAAGCCTTTGGGCTATAAAGTAGGCGATATGCCCGTTGCGGAAAGCATCGCAAAAAGATGTTTGGCTCTGCCCGTATACCCCGACCTTACAAAGGAACAGCTTAAGTATACAACCGACACTATAAAAAAATTC
The DNA here is from genome assembly GCA_934613415.1 of uncultured Opitutales bacterium. Classification (GTDB taxonomy): domain Bacteria; phylum Verrucomicrobiota; class Verrucomicrobiia; order Opitutales; family Intestinicryptomonadaceae; genus CAKUIA01. The sequence continues at coordinate 39,584 of CAKTSY010000002.1, read as the reverse complement.
TTTGCCAAGTAGAAAAACTGCTTGATAAACGCCCAAGCTAAAGGGTAGGATTTAGGTAATATGAAACCGATTTTAAAAGTTGCCACCCTTTCGCTTGCGGCGTTTTTTTTGTGCTCGTGCAACAAACCCGAAAAGACATCGGCAAACGAGCTTTTTGTTAACGCGTCTCTTAGGCTAAACAGAGCCGCCGCCCAATTCGAAAAGGGTAATTTTAGCGACGCGCTGGCTTTGTGCGAACTTTCGCATGCCGACGCCGAAAGAATTTTAAAAGAGTTCCCATCGTCGGAAATTGCGCTGCAGATGGTATCTAACCCCGCACTTACCATGGGCACGGTAAAGTATGCCGACTTCGAAAACAATATTCTGCCAAAACTAAAAAGAGCCGTTGCAAATAAAAACGGTGTTTTGTGCGAATTCTTTGGAATGCCCTCCCCAGATTATTGCCAGCCAGTATACGAGAGCCCGCGTTTTAAGGAAAGGCAAAGCAAGCCGGCTACACCCAAACAAAAGAAGAACATAGACATTAACGAATATGCAAAATATCTAAAAATGCAGCGTTCGCTTATTGTCTACGAAATGGACGCCATAAAAAATATTTTCGAAAAATCGAAAGACCTGCAGACAAACCCAGAGCTTGCCGACCTATTTTTGGAAACGGCGATTTCTGCAAACGAAAACATAAAGAAAATAAGTGTAGATTTTCGCCGCTACGAGGCGATGGCATATTTGGTGAAAATATATGCAAATTTGGGCGCGTTTGAAGGGGCATTGCGCCTTTGCAACGAAATAGAAAACGACAAAGCCAAGAACGACGCCACGCAATATTTGGCAAAGTGCGCGGCAAATTCGGGCGACATAAACAGGGTAAAAAAGCTTTTGGCAAGCCTGCCAAACGGCGCGCAAAAAGACGCATTTTTGATACAGCTTGCCCAGGCGTGCGCCTACAACAACCCCGAAAAGGCGTTTGAAACGGCAATGCTTTGCCAAGACAAAGCAGCCAGAGACCGCGCCTTTGTTAAAGTGGCAACCGCAGCTTCCTCCGCTAAAAACTTTGCGCAAATTTGTCAAAAACTGCGAATAGTTAACCCCGACAGCCTTGCAAAAGAAGACATTATAGAATTGGCAACAGCCTGGGGCTTTGCGCAAAACGGCCTGTATGCAGATATGCACTACGCCGCCCTTTGCTACATTGTTAACTGCGCCTATGCCGCCGACAAGACTTTTGCCTACAACTTTTTGGGCAAGGCCTACGAAATTATGGCAAAAGAAAAAGATGCCTCGGACGACTGCGCCGAGATTTTCCTTAATACAGCCTTTGCCACAGATTCTATAGACAGCATTTTGCCCCTAATGAAAAGTTGGCTAAACAAACTGCAGGGAACCGATTCTTCTGTTAAACCCAATCTTTTAATGCGCCTTATAGAATCTAAAAAAACGCCAGAAAACGAAATTGGCGCATTTGCCGCACAGCTGCAAGACCCGACTTTGGTAACATACTCGCTTAAAAAGCGCGGCGAAAGCGACGAATATATTTTAAAGCTTGTATCCATTCCGAAATTTGGCGAATTAAAATAATAAAAAAAGGGGAGGAGCTCTTTATATGGCGGAAATTTTCGCAACAAAAACTTTGCAGTTCTACAAAGACGTTTACGAAATATCCATAAGCGAAAGGGTGCAAACCGCATCTGAGGCAAACGCCGTTTTCGACTTTGCGCTGTACACCGCCAAAAAGGAAAATGCCACGGTTTTGTTTGCCGAACTTTTCGGGGGCGAATTTCTTAAAAAACCCCTACTTGAGTTTAAGAAAAAGGCAGGGCACTCTTTCCCAGTAAACTACATTCTGCCCTTAAGCGAAAATGCAAAGCCCCTTTTGGCGTCTATACACATCGTTTTGGGCAAGGCCGAAAAAATATCGTTCAGGCAAAGCGCAAACGGCAACAGCGTAGTATACGGCAACGAAGAATTCGAGTGCCTGCGCACATTCGGCGTAAACGGCGATTTGCCTAATTGCACCGCCAAAGAGCGCGCAACATACAATTTAAACTGTTTAAACAATATCCTAACCGAAAACGGATTTTGTTTTAACGACGTTATACGCACCTGGTTTTACAACCAAAATATTTTGGATTGGTACGGCGATTTTAACGCGGCTAGAACCGAATTTTTTAACACCCACAATATCTTTAAGGGGCTTTTGCCCGCCAGCACGGGAATTGGGGCTGCAAACACAAACAACTCTTTAATAGAAAGCGGGCTAATTGCCCTAAAAGGCTCAAAAAAGAATATAAGCTGGAGCGTGCGCGAAATTCCGTCACCCCTGCAAAATTCGGCAAAAGACTACGGCTCGTCTTTTTCAAGGGCTGTAATGGTTTGCACAAATACGGGCAGGCGAATTTTTGTTTCGGGAACAGCGTCGATTTTTGCCGACGGGCAATCCGCATATATAGGCGATGTTCAAAAGCAGTCGCGCCTTACTAGAGATGTAATTTTGGAAATTTTAAAAAAGCAGAATATGTCCTTTAAAGACTGCATAAACGCCGTTGCCTATTGCGCAAAGCCCGAATATTGCGCTACTTTTGAAAAATATTTAAGCAAAGAAGGCAAAATACCCCTGTGCGTAGCATATAGCACCGTATGCCGCAGCAACTTACTTGTAGAGTGCGAGCTTGATGCCTTTTGCGCCGAATAAATTTAGCAAATTTTTATCGACAATTTTTTGCGCCGAAATTATAAAAGACGCATATAAATTTTATAAGAAATAAGAACAATATATTACGGTAAAAATTATGGCTAAGAAGAACGATTCTGTACAGACTGCAACCCCCAACAGGGCTTTGGATATGGCCCTTAGCGCGGTAAACAAACAATTTGGCGAAGGCTCGCTTATAAGGCTAGGCGATGCTGTAAAAATGCAGGTTGAAACAATCAGCACGGGCTCTATTGCAATAGACTTGGCATTGGGCGTAAGGGGCCTTCCGCGCGGCAGAATTTGCGAAATTTACGGCCCGGAATCTTCGGGTAAAACAACGCTGTGTCTTTCGGTTATTGCCCAAGCGCAAAAAATGGGCGGCAATGCCGTGTTTATAGACGTAGAACACGCGCTAGACCCGCGCTATGCAAAGGTTGTTGGCGTAGACTTAAATAACCTTATGGTTTCGCAGCCCGAATGCGGCGAAGACGCCCTTAACATTGCAGAAACGCTAATTCGCTCGGGCGAGATAGACGTTATTGTAATCGACTCGGTTGCAGCCCTAGTTTCTAAACAGGAGCTAGACGGCCAGTTTGGAGACAGCACAGTAGGCCTTCAGGCAAGAATGATGAGCCAGGCAATGCGCAGGCTTACTGCCGCCATCAGCAAAACAAAGTGCGTTTGCATTTTCACAAACCAGATAAGGGAAAAAATCGGCGTAATGTTCGGCAGCCCCGAAACAACCCCCGGCGGCCGCGCATTAAAATTCTTTGCCTCGGTAAGAATGGATATTCGCAGAATAGGCCAAATTAAAGACCCCTCGGGCAAGGTTATAGGCAACAGAACAAAGGTAAAAGTTGTTAAAAACAAAGTTGCAGCCCCCTTTACCGAATGCGAATTCGACATTATGTACAACGAAGGCATTTCGCAGACGGGCAGCCTTATAGACCTTGGCATTGAGCACAAGATTCTGGAAAAGAAGGGAGCTTGGATTTCCCTTAACGGCGAGCTAATAGGCCAGGGCAGAGAAGCCGCAAAGGCGTATTTGGCGCAAAATCCGGAAGTTGCCGAAAGCATTAAAAACCAGATTCTCGAAAAGGTTCAGGTTGTAGGCGGTATGACTTTGGCCGAAGACCAATCGGCGCAGGCCTAAGCCTTTATGGCCGACTCGTTTGTACATTTGCATGTCCACACCGACTACTCGGTGCTGGACGGTTGTGCCCGTTTGCCCGTGCTGCTTGGCAGGGTAAAAGAGCTTGGCATGCCCGCGGTTGCAATGACCGACCACGGCAATATGTGCGGAGCCATAGATTTTTATCAGGCGGCGCAAAAGGCGGGGGTTAAGCCCATAATAGGCATGGAGGCCTATTTTATTAACGACCACAATATGGGCGACGACGTTCGCGCCTTAAGGGCCACAATGCCCACCGAAGAAAAGTCCGACGACATCGACGCCATTGAGGGCGATGTTTCGGCATTGCGCCCATCCGACTTTCCGCGCTTTTTGATACACCACAAAACCCTTTTGGCAAAAAACTACGAGGGCTTTTTGAATTTGGCAAAGCTTACAAGCGAATCTTACGAGCGCGGCTTTTACCGCAAACCCCGCATAGACTACGAAACGCTGGCAAAATATTCGAAGGGGCTTATAGCCCTTAGCGGCTGCATAAACGGGGTTGCCTCGCAATACCTGCTTTATTCAGACTACGAAAACGCAAGGCGCGCAACCGCCAAGTTTGTGGATATTTTCGGCAGGGAAAACTACTACATAGAAATTCAAAACCACTTTTTACCCGCCGACAAAAAGGTAATCCCTGGGCTTATAAAGCTGGCAAAAGAGTTCGACTTAAAGCTGGTTGCCACAAACGACAGCCACTATGTCTACAAAAAAGACGCCGAAGCGCACGACGCCATGCTTTGCATAAATACGGGAGCGCTGCTTGCCGACGAAAACCGCATGCGCTATCCTAACAACGAGTTTTACATTAAAACTCGCGAGGAAATGGCGGAGCTGTTTCCCGACAATCTGGACGCGATAGACAACACGCTTGAAGTTGCCGAAAAAGTAGACATTAAAATCCCCATGGGGAAAAACCACTACCCCAAATACGAAAAGCCCGCCGAAATCGTATACGACAAAGACGAGGAAAATTTCAACCGCATTCTTGATTTGTATGTCGCAAAAAAGAACGAGGTTTTAAGGCAAAACAAAAAGCCCGACGATTTTTCGCTTTCGCCCGAAAGGCGCAAAGAGCTTATGAAAAACGGCCTTTTGCTTTTCGATTTGGCGAAAAAGGGCATGGTTAAGCGCTATAATGTAGACTACAACCACCCCGAAAAATACATTCCAAAAGAAGGCGAAAGCCCCGACAGGGCAAAAATGCTGTGCGACAAGCTCGACTACGAACTTTCGATTATTGTGGGAGCTGGCTTTGTAGACTATTTTCTTATTGTATACGACTTTATTAACTGGGCGAGAACCCAGGGCATTCCCGTAGGCCCAGGCCGCGGCAGCGGCGCAGGCTGTATGATTGCGTATTTGATAAAAATTACCGACATAGAGCCAATAAGGTTTCACCTGCTTTTCGAAAGAATGTTGTCGCTAGAGCGCGTTTCGCCGCCCGACTTCGACGTAGACTTTTGCGAACGCCGACGCCCGCTTGTTATAGACTATGTAAGGCGCAAATACGGCACCGACCACGTGGCAAACATTGCCACCTACGGCAAGCTTGGCGCAAAGGCGGTTGTGCGCGATTTAGCCCGCGTAAACGGCATTCCCTACGACAGGGCAAACGCCCTTGCAAAGCTTGTTCCCGACGAGCTTAAAATGACGCTTAAAAAAGCGTTGGAAATGTCGGCCGAGCTTAGAGCCGAAGTAGAAACTAAGCCCGACGTAAAAAAGGTTTTCGAACAGGGCGAAGTTTTAGAGGGCATGATACGCCAACTAGGCAAGCACGCCTGCGGCATTATTATTGGCGACCAAAGGCTGGACAATATCGTGCCTATGATGACGCAGGAAGGCGCGCTAACTACCCAGTTTGCAAAAACGCCCGACGAAGAGCTTGGGCTTTTAAAGGCCGACTTTTTGGGGCTAAAAACCCTAACGGTTATTTCCGACGCGCAAGACAACGTAAGGCTTGCCCGCAAAAACCCCGATTTCGACATAGAGGAAGTTGCCTTGGAAGACCCCGCCACTTTCAAACTGCTTAACAGCGGCACAACCGTTGGGGTATTCCAGCTTGAAAGCGAAGGCATGCGCAATTTGTGCCGCAGAATAGGCCTTAGCGTTTTCGAGGAAATTATAGCTTTAATTGCGCTTTATAGACCAGGTCCCATGCAGTTTATAGACCAGTTTATAGAGGCCAAGCACGACCCTTCGAAACTGCAGGTGCCCCACCCTCTGCTTAAAGACCTTGTTCAGGAAACCTACGGCGTTTTGGTTTATCAGGAACAGGTTATGATGGCAGCGCGAATAATTGCAGGCTACACGCTCGGCGAAGCGGATATTTTGCGAAGGGCAATGGGCAAGAAAAAGCCCGAGGTTATGGCGCAGCAAAAGTCCATATTCGTTGCAAAGGCCAAAGAATTTAACAACATAGAACCCGCCGAAGCCGAAAGGATTTTCGGCGTGCTCGAAAAATTTGCCCAATACGGCTTTAATAAATCGCACTCGGCGGCCTACGCCATGCTTAGCTACAGAACGGCGTATTTAAAGGCGAACTACCCCGCCGAATTTATGGCGGCTATGCTGTCTAGCGAAATGGGCAACCACGACAAGGTTGAAAAGTTTATCGACGCCTGCGAAGACATAAACATTCACGTTTTAGGCCCCGACGTTAACGAATCGCGCCAGTCGTTCTTCCCCATTATAGACAAGAATTGGGATCCTCTTGCCGAACACCCATTCGAAAAAAGCGCAGGCTCTATAAGATATGCGCTTTCGGCGGTAAAGGGCATTGGCGACGGCCCGGCAAACGCCATTGTAAGCGAGCGCGACAAGAACGGCAACTTTAAGGATATGGCCGACTTTATGAAAAGGGTCGGGCTTTCGGGCATAAACAAAAGGGTGCTGCAAAATCTTATTTTGTCGGGCGCATTCGATTCGTTTAAAATAGACAGGGGCATTTTAAACGCCTCGCTAGACGCCATTGTAGCCTCGGCAGCCGAAAGAGAAAAAGACAGGGCAACGGGGCAAACCAGCCTTTTCGACCTTATGGATATGGGAAGCGAAAACGCGGAACTTGCCGACGTTATAGATATGACAAAGCCGCCCATGCCGCTTTCCGAAAAGCTTTCGCACGAAAAGGAGCTTTTGGGCTTTTACATTTCGGGGCACCCTATGAACGAATTTGCCCCATTCGACGCTCTGCTAAAAATTATGCCCGACTTAGACAAAGTGCGCCGCATAAAAAAAGCCCCCTTTAGGGTTTGCGGGGTAATTTCGGGCGTAAAACGCCGCTTTACAAAAAAAGACAAAAAGCCCTGGGCGTCGTTCCTGCTTTCTACAAGAGACGGCGAATCGTATTCGTTTAATATGTTCCCCACCGCCTACGAAAGCTATAAAGACGTGCTGGGCGAAAACGTTTGTCTTTGCATTTCGGGAGACATTCGCTACGACAACGGCGAAATTCGCTACAACGTTGAAAGCGCAACAAATATGGCCGAAACAGTTGCAACACAGGCAACCGACGCCACTTGGGTTATAGACGCCTACAGCGACGCCGAAAATTTTGTGCGCAGGCTTTCGCACTGCATACACGACGGCGAGCAGGACCGCAGCATTATGCACCACGTTTTAATAAGGGTAAACGAAACCGATTATATGGACGTAGACTTAGACTTTAAAAGCGCGTTCAACAAGGAAAAGTTTGCCGACTTAAAAAGGGAAAGCGCATTCTTAAGGCTAGAGGCAAAAATAAAACCTTTCGAACCTAAGGTAAGAAAATTCGAGTTTAGGCGAAAAACCAATTAATTAAATCCACAAAATGAAATTTATAAAATTCGGGTGCACTTCGTGCCTAGTTTTAACCTTGGCGTTTTTTGCGTTTTTAACGCTGGGCGTATGGGCGGCAAAATATCTACAAGACACCAAAGGCGAAAACATTGTTTCGCTAAACATTGCAATGCCCGTGCAAGACCTTCCGTTTTCGGCAAACTCGGTGTTCGGCGGCGAAAACAAATACGGCAAGCTAAACGAAAGGGAAATTGCCAACGCCATTGCAAAGGCAGCCTGCGACAACTCGGTTTCGGCAATTTTGATTTACTGCGACAGCACCACGCAAATGTCGCTTGCGCAGGCGTGCGAAATAAGGAACGCCCTTTTAAGCTTTAGGGAATGCGGCAAAAAAGTATATGCTGTGGCCGACTACGCCGACAAAAAAGCATACTATGTTTTTAGCGCGGCCGACGAAATTTTTATGGACGAAATGGGCGAGATAGACCTTTCGGGGCTGGCGTTCGAAGGCGTGTTTTTCGGAAATGCATTCAAAAAATACGGCATTTCGGCAAACGTTGTAAAGTGCGGCAAATATAAGGATTTTGGCGATATGTTTACAAAAAGCGGCTTTTCGCCCGAAGCTAAAGCACAGCTTACAAACATAGCCAAAAGCCTTTGGCAAAACGTGCTAAATGCCGTTTGCGCCGCAAGGAAAATAGACGCGCAAAAGCTTGAAAACGCCACGCAAAGCACCCCCGTTTTCGGCGCAAAAGAGGCTATGGAAATTCGCCTTGTAGACAAAATTGCCGACAAAGCAAAAATCAAAAAAACGCTTTTTAAAGACGATACAATAGACGAAGTTCCCATAGAAAAATATGCAAAAACCAACGATGATATAAGCGCGTTTTCGCTCAACAAAACGGCTCTTGTTTATATGTCTGGCAACATTGTTATGGAGAGCGACCCCTCCGATATTTTCGGCGAAGAAAGTGTAATTTCGGCAAAATTTTATTCGGCTATTTTCGACGAAATTGCCGACGACGACACAATTTCTAGTGTGGTAGTGCGCATAAACAGCGGCGGCGGATCGGCGCAGGCAAGCGAGCAAATACGCAGGTCTTTGCAAAATCTGGCGCAAAAAAAGCCCGTGTTTGTTTCGGTTTCGTCTATGTGCGCAAGCGGGGCGTATTGGATTGCGTCGGCAGCGCACAAAATTTTTGCGCAAGAGCAAAGCCTTATAGGCTCTATAGGCGTATTTTCAATAAACTTCGGCGTAGAAAAATTGGCCGACAGCTACGGAGTGAATTTCGACACGGCAAAAAGCGGCAAATTTGCCGATATGCTAAGCCCCTTTAGGCAAAGCACGCCCGAGGAAAATGCCATAATACAAAGCAGAATTGATTTTGTGTACGACAAGTTTATTAACCTTGTTGCCGATTCGCGCAAAATAGACAAAGCTACAGCCAAAAACTTGGCAACCGGCGAAGTTTGGACAGCGCAAAAGGCAAAGGATTTAAAATTGATAGACGCCTACAATATGACGCTTTCGGATACGATGGAACTTGTAATGCAAGCGCAAGACGAACCCTGCCAAATAGAGGTGTTCCCCAAAAGACCGTCGTTGGAAGAGTTTTTAGACGCCTTTTTCGGCGAAGCTACAAGCACATTTTTAAAGGCGTCGCGCCCGGAATCTCTAGAGCAAAAAAAGGCAAATGCCCTAAGGCAAATAAAGGGGCTAACCCCAAGCGAGGGCATTTTGCTATACACGCCCTATAAGCTTGGAAATTTAAAATAGCCCAAACGTATTTTGCGCAAAAAAACGGCTTTGGAAATTTTCGCCCAAAGCCGTTTTTATTATATGCAAAATTTGTTAAACAACCTTAACCCCGGCCGATTCGAAAGGCTGCAAAGCTTCGGGGCTTGCCGCCGAATCGGTAACGAGAACGTCTATTTTATCTAGCGGAGCAAAATAGCTTATCGAGCGCGCGTTAAGCTTCGAAGAGTCGCAAAGCAAAACTTTTTTAGAGCAAAACGGCAGCACATTTTCCTTAAATTCGGCGTGCATTTCGGCGGCTTCGCTTGCGCCCCTGTCTATGTCTACGCCGTTGCACGAGAAGAAAAACAAGTCTACCGAATAGCGTTTAACCGCCTGCCACGAAGCAAAGCCTCCAAAGCTGTGGCTTTCGCGGTCTAGCCTGCCGCCGGTTAAAATAACGGTAATGTTGGTTTTGTCCATAACCGCCAAAACAATATCGTGCGCGTTGGTTATAACCGTAAGCCTAATATCGGGCAGCATTTCCGCCAAAACAAGGGCGGTAGAACTTGCGTCGAACAAAAGGGTATCGTTTTCCTTAATCATTTCGAGAGCCTTTTTGGCAATCTCGCACTTAAGGTTGTGGTTTTGCAGCAGGCGTTTGTTAAGGGGCAAGTTGCCCGTGCCCTTTTCTATTCTTATGCAGCCGCCGTGGGTGCGGATAAGCTTTTTTTCTTCGTCTAACTGCTCTAAATCGCGGCGAATGGTTTCGTCGGTAACTTCGAAATATTTGGCAAGCTCGATAGTTCTAAGGCTTGCCTGACTCGAAAGCATATTCAAAATTATTCTGTGTCTTTGCCTTGCTAACATAAGCTAAAAATCGCGCAAATATTGCGTATAGTCAAGATTTATAACATCTTAAAAGCACGCCCGCCCCGATTTTTTGCTTGAAGTTTTTTGATTTTTTGGTTTTTTGTTGATTGCGAACAAAATAAATTGTCTAATTTTAGGTATATTTTTTAGATTATGAAAAGCACTACAAAGAAATCTGCAAAAAAGCAGAAAGAATTTATCATTAAAAGCTCGGAATTTTTCTGGGACGAAAAAAGCGAAAAGGCGGCATGGAAGGATTTAGACAAGTTTTTCAACTCGCCGAAAATCAATAAATTAAAGGAACTTATTTGCGACTTGGGCAGACGCTGCTACTCGCGCCACTACAACGACGGCAACGGCGGCAATATGTCGGTTAGAGTGGGTTCTAACCTAGTGCTTTGCACGCCTACAATGATAAGCAAAGGCTCGATGAAGCCCGAAGACCTTTGCCTTGTAGACTTAGACGGCAACCAGCTTTGCGGCACAAGAAAGCGAACAAGCGAAATTTTGGCGCACTTGGCAATTATGAAAACCCAGCCCAAAGCAAAGGCTTGCTGCCACGCGCACCCGCCATATGCTACGGCTTTTGCGCTTGCGGGCCGAACCCCCGCCAGATTCATAAACCCCGAAGCCGAAATTTTTGTAGGGCAAATTGGATTGGCGGAATATAAAACCCCAGGAACAAAGGAAGTTTCGGAGGCAATAGGCGCGCAAAGCAAAGAGCACGACTGCATTTTTATGCTTAACCACGGCGTTATAACCTGGGCAAAAGACATAGAAGTTGCCTACTGGAAAATGGAAAACATAGAAGCCCTAAGCCAATGCGCGTATTTGTCGATGTTTATCGGCAAAGGCCCCATGCATGTTAACAAGGTTCAGCGCAAAGACTTAGACACTATTAGAACGGCTTTGGGATGCCCCGTTCCAAAAGTGGACCTTTCGCACGAATACAGTTTCTCGTGGGACGATTTAATCGAAAAAATCGCCGACAAAGTAGTTAAAAAATTAAAGAAATAAGTCTATGGAAAAAGTTTATCTGGCGGTAGATTTAGGAGCCGGCAGCGGCCGCGTTATGGCGGCGGTGTTCGACGGCAAAAAAATTGTTTTAGACGAGATTTCGCGCTTCGACAATTCGCCCGTTGATATGCCCGACGGCCTGCACTGGAACATTACAAACCTTTGCAAAAATATGTACGACGGCATTTACGCCGCCGACCGCAAATACGGCAAGAAGATTGTTTCGGTGGGTATCGACACTTGGGGTGTAGACTACGCTTTGATAGACAAAAACGGACAGCTTTTGGGATTGCCGTTCATCTATAGAGACGCAAGGACTTCGGGCTGTATGGAAAAGGTTTTTGCCAAAACGGGCAAAGAAAACCTCTACAACAATACGGGCATACAGTTCCTTTTCTTTAACAGCGTTTACCAGCTTTTTGCGCATTTTAAGAATTCCAAAGAACTGCTTAAAAACGCCGACAGCCTCTTGTTTATACCCGACTATTTGTCGTATGCGCTAACGGGCAAAAAAGTTATAGAAGAAAGCATTGCAAGCACTTCGCAACTTTACAATACGGCAAAACACTGCTGGGCAAACTCTATAATCTCCAAATTGGGCTTCAAAAAAAGCCTGTTTAAAAAGGCGGTGGCAGCCCCCCAAAATTTGGGCAAGATAAGAAAAAGTCTTTCGGCCAATATGGCAAGCAACCCCAATGTTATATGCGTGGCGGGACACGACACGGGGTCTGCGGTAGCCGCAGTTCCCAGCGCCGAAAAATCTCCCTTTTGGCTTAGCAGCGGCACTTGGTCTATTATGGGCATAGAGCTTAACAAGGCAGTTATAAATGCCGACGCCTACAAATATTCGTTTACAAACGAGCTTGGCCTATGCAAAACCGTAAGATTTTCGAAAAATATTTGCGGACTTTGGCTTATGCAGGAATGCAAGCGCGCGTGGACGCAAGCGGGCGAAAAAATCGGCTACGAAGACATGCTGCGCCTCGCAAAAAATTCTACGCCCTTCAAATACTTTATAGACCCCGACGCTGCAGAATTTGCAATGCCGTGCGATATGCCCAAAAAGATTTCCGACGCGATAAAGAAACGCTATAAGAAAGCTCCCAAAGATAAGGGCGAAATTTTAAGGTGCATATACGATTCGCTTTCGCTTAAATATGCGTATGTGTTCGAAAAGCTAAGCAAGCTTTCAAACACAAAGCCCAGCACTTTGCACATTATTGGCGGCGGCAGCAAAGACGATTTGCTGTGCCAATTTACCGCAAACGCCCTTAATATGCAGGTTTTGGCGGGTCCTGCCGAAGCGACATCTCTTGGCAACGTGGCGGCGCAAATGATTGCCGATAAATCCGTAAAAGACCTTAAAGGCGCGCGCGCCATAATTTCGGCATCGGTAAAGCCCAAGCTTTACAAGCCGCAAAACGCGCAGGATTTTGCAAAAGCGTATATTGAATATAAAAAACAATTAAAGCTAAGCTAAAAAGCCTTGCAAAAAACATAAGCAAAAATCCGCAACCGAGCATTTCGATTGCGGATTTTGTTTTTTAAGGATTATTACCTTGTTTGCCCAGTTCCGAAAATCTTGTATTTATACGAGCACAATTCGTTAAGCCCCATTGGCCCGCGCGCGTGCAGCCTGTCGGTGCTAATGCCTATTTCGGCGCCCAAACCGAATTCGTAGCCGTCGGTAAATCTGGTAGAAGCATTCCAATATACGCAGGCAGAATCTATATTGTTTAAGAAGTCTTCCGCCGCCTTGGCATTTTCGCTTACAATAGCGTCGCTATGCCCAGAGCTATGCGCGTTTATAAAGTGGCAGGCGTCTTTTACCCCGTCTACAACGGCAACCGAAATTATATAGTCGGTATATTCCGTGTAAAAATCGTCTTCGGTAGCCTCTTTTGCGGGTATTGCCGCCTTTTGCAGAATTTCCAACGCCAAGCCCATTGCCCTGATTTCAACATTCTTTTCCTTTAACGCCTTGCATATTTCGGGCAAAAAGCTTTCGGCTATAGCACTGTCTACCAAAAGATTTTCGGCGGCGTTGCAGGCACTTGGTCTTTGACACTTAGCGTTAACTGCAATGTCTTTTGCCATCTTTAAATTTGCAGATTTTTCTATATACAAATTGCAAACGCCCTTATAGTGCTTAATTACGGGTATTGTGGAATTTTCGCAAACAAAGCGAATCAGCTTTTCGCCGCCGCGGGGAATTATGCACTGTATTTGCGAATCGAGCTTTAAAAGTGTGTTTAAGGCGGCTCTGTCGGCAGTGGGTATAAACTGCACGGCATTTGGGCAAACGCCTGTTTCTTCCAAAGCGTCTCTTATGCACTTTGCCAAAATCTGGTTCGACAAAAACGCCTCTTTGCCGCCCCTTAAAATGCAGGCGTTAGAACTTTTAAGGCACAACACCGCACAGTCGACCGTAACGTTTGGGCGGCTTTCGTATATTATGCCTATAACGCCTATCGGAACCGACACTTTTTTAATAACCAAGCCGTTCGGCCTTTTTGTTTCCGACAAAATTCTGCCCGTCGGATTTTCCAAACTTGCAACCTGCTCTACGCCCTCGGCAATGGAATTTACAAGCTTTTCGCTAAGGGTTAGTCTGTCTACCATGGCGCGGCTTAGCCCGTTTTGCTTTGCGGCTTCAACATCTTGGGTGTTTGCTTTTAAAATTTCGGACGTATTTTGCCTTAGGTGTTTTGCAATGCAAAGCAATGCCGCATTCTTCTTTTCGGCCGACAAGTTTGCAATGTCTAACGCCGCCTTTCTGGCAGCCAAAGCCATATCCTTTACGGTCTTTTCGATATTTTCCATGGCAAACTCCTACACAGTTGTTATTTCGCGCAAAAACTCAGTTCTTTTTTCGACTTCGGCAAAGCCCGATTTTTCGAGCTTGTCGCACGAAAAGTCTTCCACAGTAAGAGAAGCAACGGCGGCGGCGTATAGCATTGCGTTTTTCATGGACTTGAACGAAAAGTCGTCGTCGCCCGCCATTTTGCCGATTAAAGCCCCCGCATACGAATCGCCCGCGCCCGTAGGGTCTCTCAACTCCGATACGGGATAGGCTGGGGCAATAAACATTCCGTCTTTGTGGAACAGCACAGAACCGTGTTCGCCCTTCTTTATAAGAATATTTTTTGCGCCCAACTTTTTCATTTCGTCGGCAGCCTTAAATATGTTGTCGCAGCCCGTCAATTCGGCAGATTCCGAATCGTTTAAAATAAACAGGTCGGCCTTCGGGATAAGCTTTAAAAGGTCTTGTTTTGCAATGTTTATCCACAAATCCATTGTGTCGACTAGCACAAACTTGGGGCTTTTAATTTTTTCTAGCACCGCAAGCTGGTGTTCGGGATTTATGTTGCCAAGCATAACGCACTGGCAGGTCGAAAGACTTTCGGGAAGCTGGGGCTTGTAGTGCTCGAACACGTTTATTTTAACGTCCAAAGTTTCGCGCTTGTTAAAGTCTTCAAAATATTTGCCGCGCCAAAAAAAGGTGTCGCCCGAATTATCTATCTGCAAGCCCGAAAGGTCTATATTGCGGTTTTTAAGGCGTTGTATGTCGCTTTGTTTAAAATCTTTGCCCACAACGCCCGCCATATGCGTATCTGCAAAATACGAACACGCCAGCGACGCATACGACGCCGACCCGCCCAAAATGTAGTCTCTTTTTGCGTAGACCGTTTCAATGCAGTCGTACGCAACCGAACCGAATACCAAAACTTCGTTTTTTTCCATATTGGCTGAAAAGCTAAAGCATTTGTTCGATTTTAGAAAGAAAAAAACGCACCCCTTTGCTAATTTGAACTTGCAAAAATCCGACGCCAAACAAAGCTATAACTCTATGAGTTGGTGGTTGTACATAGCCTATAAACAGCTTTTCCCCACGAGCAAAAAAATATCGTTTTTTGCCGCGGTTTCGATTTTGGGAGTAGCCCTTGGCGTGCTTGCCCTTTTGGGTACGCAAAGCGTAATGAACGGCTTTCACGAGCAAATTGGCCAAAAGCTAAAGGATACTACGGGCGACATTTCAGTTTCGCGCATAGGCAGAAATTTGCACAACACAAAAGAGCTGAAAAAGCGTCTCTCGAAAATAGACGGCGTTTTGCGAGCCGAAGAGGTAGTTCAAGGCCCCGTTATGATGATTTTTAGAAACTCGCCGCTGTTCCCCGCATTCAGAAGTTTCGACACAATTTCGAAAGACTGCGCATTGCCGATAAAAGAGAACGACTTTGTTATGTACAACACCATAGACGCCCTAGACGACGACGGCGTAATTTTGGGCTCGCGAATGGCGTATAATGCGGGAATTTCAGTTGGAGATTTTGTTGCGGTTTATTCGCCTGCAATGATAGACAAGCTAAACGACAACGAAGTGCCTATGCCCGTGCGCCTGAAAGTTGTAGGGCTGCTTAACACGGGCTTTTCGCAGGTAGATTCCAATACAGGGCTTGTTTCGCTGCGCAGAATGCGCGAATTATACAACTTCGATTCAAACGGCGCGCAAAACATTTCAATAAAAATTAAAGACGGGCTTGACTGCAAAAAATTTGCAAAAAAGCTAAACGGCGAGCTGGACAAAGAGGGCCTTAAAGCAAAGTCGTGGATGGACAACAACGAAGCCTTTTTACGGGTAATTTATATGGAAAAGACAATGATGTCGCTTATAATTATGCTGGTTATTTTGGTGGCGTCGTTTTCGATTTGCATTTCGCTTTACACTTCGGTTGTAAGAAAAACGCGCGAAATAGGGCTTATGGCGGCAATGGGCGCGCGTAGCTACCAAACCGTTTTGTGCTATTGCGCGCAGGGGCTTTTTATAGGTATTTTAGGCTCGGCTTTGGGCTTGGCGTTAACTTTCGGCATTTTGCATTTTAGACAGCAAATTGTAGACTTTACTTTGGGCAACGAAACCATTAGCGAATTCTATTTCCTTACAAGGCTGCCCGTTGCCTACAAGATGTCGGATATAATTTCAACCTCGGCGTTTGCGGTTGTCTTGTGCACACTTGCGGGCATAATCCCCGCCTGTGTTGCCGCCCGCCTTAAAGCCTCGAAAGCGATGCGCAATGAATAGCTTTGTATTAGAATGTATAGACATACGAAAATCCTTTAAAAGCCCCGACAAGTCGGACATAGAGGTTTTAAAGGGAATAAACTTTGCAATACAACAAGGCGAAAGCGTAAGCCTAAGGGGCGAAAGCGGCGCGGGCAAAACCACGCTTTTAAACATAGCTGCCGCCTTAGAACAGCCCTCTGGCGGCTCAGTTATGTGGAACGGCCAAAGGATAGACAACTTGGGCAATTCCAAACAAAGCGCGCTGCGAAGCCGCTTTATGGCGTTTGTATTCCAGTCGTATTGCCTTATACCCGAACTTAACGCGCTGGAAAACGTACTTATTGCCCCAAGAATTGCAAATCTCTACAACAAGCAATCTAAAGAAAGGGCTTTGGCACTTTTAGAAAAAGTCGGGCTTAAAGACAGAATCAGGCACACGCCCGCAATGCTTTCGGGTGGCGAAAGGCAAAGAGTTGCAATTGCCCGCGCCCTTATGAACGCCCCAAAGCTTATTATGGCCGACGAACCCACGGGCAACCTCGACGAAAAAACCGCGGCAATAATAAACGAAATGTTTTTGGAATTGTGCAAAAACGACAATGTTTCGCTTTTGCTTATAACGCACAATTCGGCATTCGCAAAAATGACCGACAAACAACTGCTGCTAAAAGACGGCACAATTTGCAATGGATAGCGCACAAAGCAGAATAATCGAGCTTAGAAAGCTGCTCGAAAAATACGAGAGAGCCTACCGCATAGACAACGCGCCCCTTGTAAGCGATATCGAGTACGACGCGCTTATGCACGAGCTTGTGAGGCTCGAAAAAGTTTTCCCGCAATACGACTCGCCGGATTCTATAAGCAAGCGCGTTGGAAGCGACTTAGGCGACGATTTTGAAAAGGTAAAGCACCTTTCGCCAATGCTAAGCCTAGACAATGTATTTAGCATTCAGGAATTGCGCGAATTCGACAGCCGCCTAAAAAAGGCTCTGCAAATAGACGAAACTAAGGAGCTTGAATATAATATAGAACCTAAAATAGACGGGGCTGGAATTTCGCTTGTATATAAAGACGGCGTTTTGCTTAGGGCGCTTACGCGCGGCGACGGCGAAACGGGCGAAGACATAACCGAAAACATAGGCATTATAAAGGGCATTGCCCAAGTGTTGAACACCCCAACACCACCTGCCCTTTTGGAAATTAGAGGCGAAGTTTATATGACGCGCGCCGAATTTGAAAGGCTTTGCGCCGAAAAAGAAGCGCAAAACGCGGCAAAAAAGCAAAAGAACCAAAGCGACTTTTTTGAACAAGCCCAAAACACCGACTTGCCCGAAAAGCCCCAAAAACGCGCCTATGCAAACCCGCGCAACCTAACGGCGGGCACAATGAAATTGCTAGACAAAACGCAGCTTGAAAAGCGCGAGCTAGAATCGGTATTCTATTTTATAGCAAAAGCCGAGGGTTTTGAATTGGATTTTCAAAGCTCATTGCCTAATACATTAAAAAGCTGGGGCTTAAGCCCCCTTTTGTGGAGCCAAAAAGTTGTTGGGGTAGACGCCGCCTACAGCGCAATAATGCAGCTAGACGAAATCAGGGCAAAGTTTCCCTTCGATACCGACGGCGCGGTTATAAAGCTTAACGACTGCTCTTTGTGGCAAAAGGCGGGCTTTACGGCAAAGTCGCCGCGCTGGGCAACCGCGTGGAAATATAAAAGCCAAAGGGCAATAACCACTTTAAAAAAGATAACTTTGCAAGTTGGCAGAACGGGCGCAATTACGCCTGTCGCCGAGCTTGAAAGCGTGTTTCTTTCGGGTAGCACGGTTTCGAGGGCTACGCTACACAATGCCGACGAGCTTGCCAGAAAAGACATACGCGAAGGCGACAAGGTTTTAATAGAAAAAGCGGGCGAAATAATACCCGCGGTAATAGAGGTTGTAGACAAAGATTTGCGCGGAGCAAATTCGCAGCCCTTCAAATTCCCCGAATACTGCCCCGTATGCAATACAAAGCTTGTCCGCGACCAAGGCCAGGCGGTTTGGCGTTGCCCTAATTTCTTTTGCCCCGACAGAATAAAACGCGCGCTAGAGCACTTTGCCTCGCGCGATTGTATGGACATTGAAGGCTTGGGCGGCGCGGTTGTAGAAAAGCTTGTTTCCGCAAATTTGGTAAAGTTTCCCTCCGACATTTATTCGCTTAAAAAAAGCGATTTGCTTGCGCTAGACAACATAAAGGAAAAGAGCGCGCAAAACCTTATAAATGCAATAGAGCAAAGCAAAAATAGGGATTTGCCGCGCCTGCTTTTTGCCATAGGCATTTTCAATATAGGCGAAAAAACCGCAAAAGACCTGGCGGCAAAATTCGGATCGCTGGACAACATAAAAAACGCCACAAAAGAAGAGCTTTTGGCGGTAGACGGGGTAGGCGAAGTTCTAGTAGACTCAATCACCGCGTTCTTTGCCGACCCGCACAATTTAGAACAGGTAGAAAAACTGCGCCAAGCCGGGGTAAACTTTTTAAACCGCACAAAACCCGTGTTAGACAAATTTAAAGGCAGCACTTTTGTGCTTACGGGAACATTGCAAAGCATGCAGCGAAGCAAGGCAAAAGCCCTTATAGAAAGTTTGGGGGGCAAAGTTTCGGCAAGCGTTTCGGCAAAAACTTCGTATGTGGTTTGCGGCGAAAACTCGGGTTCTAAAAAAACCGAAGCCGAAAAACTCGGTGTAAAAATTCTAAGCGAAGCCGAATTCCTTAAATTGGCGGATTTCGACAACGCAAAAGAGACTCAAGACAACTCCCAGCAAATGCTTTTCGATCTATGAAACCGCCCGAAATAAGAAAGCTTAACAGCGTTTTAATAAGCAAAATCGCAGCGGGCGAGGTTGTAGAACGCCCCGCTTCGGCGGTAAAAGAGCTTGTGGAAAACGCCATAGACGCAAACGCCACAAAAATAGATATAGATTTTAAAAGCGGCGGCAAGGCCTACATAAGGGTTGCCGACAACGGGTGCGGAATGACAAAAGAGCAGGCTCTGCTAAGCTTAGAGCAGCACGCAACAAGCAAAATTTCCACCGAGCAAGACCTAAACGAAATAAGAAGCTACGGCTTTAGGGGCGAAGCGGTTCCGTCTATTGCTGCGGTTTCGCAATTTACAATAAAAACGCGCCCCGAAGATTCTTCGGCAGGCACCGAAATTTTCGTAAACGGCGGCAAACTTGAATATTGCAGGGAATGCGGCGCAGCCTTTGGCACCGAAATTACCGCGGCAAACCTCTTTTGCTCGGTTCCCGCCCGCCGCAAATTTCTTAAAAGCGACAATACCGAGGCAATGCAAATTGTAAGGCTTTGCAAAAGCTACGCGCTGGCGTTGCCAGATATTTCGTTTACACTTAGGGAAAATGCAAAAACAATTTTTAAATCGGCAAAAGGGTTTGGGCTTATAGACGCCATAGAAAAAATATACGGGCGCGAGCTTTCCGAAAAATTAACCGAGCTAGGCGTTGCGCAAAGAGGGGCTTTAAAAATATATGGGGCAATTTCAAAGCCAGATGTTTCGTTCGCGACAAGCCGCAACATATACGCTTTTATAAACAATCGCCCAGTAGAATCTAAAACCGTGTTTTTTGCCCTAAAAGAGGCGTATGCGCCATTTATGCCGCAAGGCAAATATGCGGGCGGTTTTATCTTTATAGAAATAGACCCGAAGTTGGTAGACGTAAACGTACACCCGGCAAAGCGCGAAGTGCGCTTTAACAACGAACGCTTTGTTGGCGACTTTTTGTGCGAATGCGTTTCAAAAAAAATAGAGGCTTTGGCAAATCCCTTTGCCGAAACAAAAAAAGAAAATTCTTCGCCCGAATTGGAGCTTAAGCCCGCAATTTTCCCCGCACGCGAAAGGCCAAAGAATATAGAATATGTGCGCCCTTTGCAGGTAAGCGACTGCGTTGCGGCAAAAATTTTGCCGGAAAAAACGGAAGATTCCACCTTTGGCAACGCCGCTTTTTTGCAGAGCCAAAGCGAAACTAAACCCCAAGAAAGCGCATTGCCAGACTGGCAGTTTATGGGTTCTTTTGCCAGCTACATATTTTTTAAGACCGCAGACTCGGTTAAAATTGTAGAGACAACAAACGCCAAAAAGCGAATTGTTTTCGACAACGTTATAGATTCGCTTGAAAGCGAAAGCAAAGCCATAACGCAAACGCTTTTGTTGCCCATTTGCCTGCAGCTAGACAGGCTTGAATCCGAAATTTTAAGGAGCAATCTGGAACAATTTTCGGCTTGCGGATTCGAGATAGAAGAATTCGGCAAAGACTTTTTTAGAATTTTATCGCTGCCTCAATGGGCGGAAATTTCGCAGGCCGAAAACTTTGTAAAAGACTTTTTGGAATTGAAAAAAACCTCGGCTTCGGCAAGGGCTGCCGACATAAACTATGCCTTTGCAATGGCAGCCGCCCAATCCATACGCGGCACAACCCCGCCCGATTCCGCCGAAAGCGCAACGCAACTTTTAGGCGAACTTTTTAAATGCCAAAACGCAGCCAACGCCCCCGACGGCGCGTATATAATAAAGTCGGCCGACAAAAACTTTTTGGCGCGCCTTTTTAAATAACAAAAAACAACACCGTTTAAGCCGCACTCCCCTGCGTTTTTGCGGATAAAAAAATATTTGCCTTAAGTGCCGAGACGTTTAATAATGGCGTAAATTTTTTATTTAATAATGAACGAAGACCACAACAAAACAATTCAAGAAAACAGCCACGACCTTTTTGCCGTACGCAAGGCAAAGCTAGACGCAATGCGCGCGCGCGGCGAAGACCCGTTTAGGAACGAATGGCCGCAAACACACACCTCCGAACAGGCTTTGGCGTTGTTTAACGAAGAAACCCAAAGCGGCCCCGAAGTTTCGCTGGCAGGGCGCATTATGCTTTTCAGGCTTATGGGGAAAGCCAGCTTTATTAAAATTCAAGACCGCAAAGGCATAATACAGCTTTATTTTTCGCGCGACAACCTGCCCGAAGGCAAGTATAACGAACAGTTTAAAAAAGACATAGACGTAGGCGACATTATAGGCGTAAGGGGCGAATTGTTTAAAACCAAAACGGGCGAAATTACCGTTAGGGTGCACGACTATAAAATGCTGAGCAAGGCGTTGCGCCCCCTGCCCGAAAAGTGGCACGGCCTTACCGACGACGACCAAATTTACCGCCAGCGCTACCTAGACCTTATAACGAACCAGGAATCTAAACTAAGGTTTATGCTGCGCTCGAAAATAATTAAGGAAATTAGGCAGTTCTTGTGGGAAAGAGATTTCTGCGAAGTTGAAACCCCCATTTTGCACTCGGTTGCGGGCGGAGCTGCGGCAAAGCCCTTTGTAACCTATATGAACGCGCTAGACTCTTTGTTCTTCCTTAGAATTGCACCCGAGCTTTATCTAAAAAGAATGCTTGTAGGCGGCTTTGAAAGGGTGTTCGAACTTAGCAGAGTGTTCCGCAACGAAGGCGTAGACCGCAAGCACAACCCCGAATTTACAATGCTTGAAGTTTATCAGGCCTACTCTAACCACGAGGGTATGATGGAGCTTTTCAAGTCTATGATTCAGCGCATCTGCAAAAATATTTTGGGTACAACTTCTATAAAACGCCCCGACGGCCAAATTATAGAGCTTGGCGGCAAATGGCGTCAGGCAGACTATAAAGACCTTATTATAGAAACCACAAAAGACCCGAATTGGTTCTCTAGAACTAGGGAAGAAAAGCTTGCCTATTGCGACGCGCAAAAAATAGAAATTAAAAACCGCGACACCGCAGAAGACTACGAAGTTACAAACGCAGTTTACAGCAAGCAAATAGAGCCTTTCTTGGTTCAGCCCACATTTGTTATGCACATTCAAAAAGAGCTTTGCCCGCTTGCCAAAATAAACCAGAAAGACACGGGCGTGCTAGACGTTTTTGAACTTTGCATAAACGGGCAGGAAATTGCCCCCGCCTACTCCGAACAGAACGACTCTATTATTCAGCGTCAGATGCTCGAAGCGCAAATAGGCGAAGAAGTGCAAAAGCTAGACGAAGACTTTTTGGTTGCAATGGAACACGGTATGCCCCCCGCAGGCGGTATGGGCGTTGGCATAGACAGGCTTGTTATGCTGCTTACCAGTGCCGAAAACATACGCGACACCGTGTTGTTCCCAAGCTTAAAGAATATGACAAAAGACGCCGAAGATTCCAAAGAAGGCATTCTTTTAAAGTCTTTCCAAAACTATTCTAAAGAGCAATAGCTTAAAAATCCATAAGGCTAAAAACGCAAAAAACTTCGGGAAACCCCCGAAGTTTTTTTGTGCGTAAAAAATGGGTGTATCTCATGCAACATGTTTTATTTTTTTGTAAACAAAGAAACCTAGAGCAAAAACACACATTGCTAAACACACATTGCTAGGCTCGGGAATCACTATGCTAAGCGTTCCATTTTCGATAGTGCAGTACCAAAAGTCATTATATGCTTCGCCTATAACACTAAGAGATACGCATTCTTCTTTTATATCTAACAAGCTATTGTCTTCAAATGCTACTATATCAAATTTATAAAATTTATTTTCATCCAAGGCCTCTTCGATATTTACTATAAGGTTACCACTTATTATTAGACCAGAATTTTCACCAAGATAAATCTGAGTTGAATCTAATACTGAAGTGCTAATAGCTAGTGTTCCATCGGCATGAACAGTCAATGTCTTCTGTGCCGAAATCTCAAGTTTTGAACCGGGCTCTAAATTCAATATCGCACCACCAAAAATTTCGCTATTTTTTTCAGAAATTTTTGCCGAAATTACATTGTCGCTATTTTTTAGCGGAACATATTTTCGAATACTAAAACTCTCCTCGGCAGACGTCATAGAAAAATTCTTAATTACTCCATCTGACAATATAGTGTTTTTGTAAATAGGAAGGTTTTCCGAATTGTCTTCTTCGTCAAAAAACGAGCCTCTTAGGTCTGAAAATGAAAATTTTACATTTCTGCGGGTTGTATAATTAAATACAGCGTGCATCAGACACTGTCGGCTAAGGTCCCAACTCGATATATCAAGGCCTAAAAAGCTAACTCCCATTAGATTTCTTTCCTTGTAGCTTTTTGTTGAATATATAGTAGACTTATCTATGTATGAAGAATTATTAAACATTGCATTTGTAATTATCGCATTATCAAAATTCGTACCGCTTAGTGATGTACAACAAAAATCCGCCCCGGTTAAATCTTGCCCGGAGAAATCCCAACCATCAAAATTATTTCCCAGAAAGCCCATGCCCTGCATTGATTTTTCTTTATAGCTTCTAGTCGAATACAACTGCTCTTTTGTAAAACCATTTCTTGTTGTATCCGAAAAATCAGCATGGGTTACAACTGCGCCCGTAAAGTCTGCCCCTGTAAAATCTACGGCTATGAAAAAGTCGGACGAAACTAAATTTGCATTACTAAAATTTGCGCCGTTTATACTTGAGTTTTCAAAATTTGAACCAGCCAGGTTTGCCCCCGAAAAAATTGCTCCAGCCAAATTCGCACTGCCAAAACTGGCATTAGTATAATCCGTGCCAGAACCAAATTCAGTCCCCGCAGAAAAAATCGTCCCTCTTGCTCCAATAAGATTTCCCCATTTTGAGTTTCTTCTGCTTTCAAGAGAAAAATTCATTCCACTAACATCTTGTCCACTATAATCTTCGTTATCCGCAAAAATATAGCTTGGCATAAAAATGCACAATACAAACAATATTTTTTTCATACAAATAGTCTCCTATATTTTAGTTTTAAAATATCGTTTTGTATATAGTATTTATAATACTACATACATTGTATTTGCGAAAACATTGCCAAAAATCATATCTTCGAGGAAGTATATGCAAAAAAATACATGAACCCACAGATAAATTGCAGGCACATATTATGTTAATACTAAGCGAAATGCAACTGTTGCTTGACAATAGTATTATAAATACTACACGCAACACACACAAAAGCTAAAACATTACCTGCAGCTGGCCTATAACTATGTCCGACGACGCCGAGCCTTTGTCTAACCCCATGGGCGAGTCTTGAAAATCTAAATGCTCTATACCCATTGCATATTTTAGGTATCTGCCGCGTATATACCAATTTATGCCCGCATAATACGCGTGGGCCTTGTTGAACAAACCGCCTACGTTTGGCGATTTATAGAAAACGTCGCATTCCCTAACCCCTTTGCCGTCGGTATTTAGGTAGGTATACCTAAAAATAGGCTCAAGTTTACCAAGCTTACCTAAATCGAATAACTTGTAGGCAACCATTGCACTAAAGCCGTGTGGATCGGCATATCCCGAAGAGGTTGTATATGTGGGAATTAAGTCTGACTGGGTTTTGCCGTATTGAACTTTCGCCATCATATATTCTAGCTGCAAAGTAAAGTTTTCGGTTGCCAGTCTAAAATATGGGTCTATGCCGTAAAGGTCTCCACAATCTACAATCTCGCTAGGCAAAGACGCCCCACTTGCTATTGCCGAAACGCTTTTTGTGGAGTAGCCAAAATTGCTGCCAAATTTTACGGAAAAATCTTCAAACTTCTTTTCGTAACCTAGCATAAGCCAAACAATAACGCCGTTGTCGCGCCTAATGGTTAATGCGTCGCTTTTAGAATTCGATAAGCCAAGTTGATATACATATTCTTTGTGCGTCGGCAGATAGCCGTCGAAATATATGCCGGGGTGGCTACCCGAAAAGCCAAGCGAAGTTCCGTAGGCCGTTTTGCGATAGCCGTCTATGCCGCCGTCGCCGCCGCCGAAATAAAGGCACAAAATATTTCTGTCGGGCGTAAAAAGGTTTGTGCAACTGTCGGGCTCTTCCATCGAAAAGTTCGGCCCCAAAAAGCCCGCCTTAAAGGTTCCGCAAACATATTCGCTTTCAAAATTAAAAGTTGCAAATGCGCTGTTTATTGGCATATCGCTGGGCAAATATACGGCTACAAACACGCTTGTGTTTTCGGTGGGGTTTGCAATAAAAACGGGCAACAACCTTCGTATGTCGAAGCGCGACTGGCTTGAATTTGCCTCGTTAAAATAGCTATGCTGCGCGTAGGTGTAGCGGTTTTGCAGAATAAGAAAGGTTCTAAGAAGCGGTTCCGCCTGCGGCAGCAATAGCTCTATAGACGAGCTTTCCTTCTTTACCGCGTCGGCGTCCATCTTCGAAATTACGCCCGTTTCCGACAGGGCGTCTAAAAAGCGCGCGTTAATGGCACCCTTTGCAAACCCCAAAGAGCAAACCATTAAAAAAACTACCGCCAGCCAACTGCGCATCCGTATAAATTATTTCAACAAGCTATTGTTGAAAAATACGGAATCTTTGCAATCTTTAAGCGTAACAAATTCTTTAAAACCCGCGTTTTTATAGGTGCTGTTCATTATGCGCAGGTTCGAAACATTGTCGGCAACAAAGGGGCTTCGAATATCGCCGCCGTTCCAGTAGCCAATGCAAACGTTGTTAAACGTAATGTTGTTGGCATTCCTTACATAAAACGCGCTGGAAGGCAAAATGCAGCCGAATACTCTCGGCCCGGGGAAACCCTTTTCGGGGTCTTTTACAGCGCGGGTTTGCTCATTTTGCAGTTTTTCCAGCGGCGCGCCGCCCTTTGCCTCTAGCATAAAATCGCTTATGTAAATGTTTTCTAAAATATGCCCCGGAGTGGCGGTAATTGAATTGCTAATCCAGCTTTCGGCCTTTGCGATTATGCCCGAAATTTTTACATTGCGTATTGCGCTTTTGGGATCGCCCTTAACGCCTCGGTTGCGATGCCCCACCCTTATGCAAAGCGGAACGTGCATATCCATAACAACCAAGTTCGAAATTGTTACATTTTCTATAACGGCACCGTCTACCGAAGAAATGTTTATGCCGCAACCGCCGTTTATGCCCTCCGACACGCCGAAAGTTTTGGGCCAATGCTTGCGCGATTCGTACACTATAGACCTTTCGGCGCATTTTTTAATTATGCAGTTGCTTATTGTTATGTTTTTAAAATTGCCCAATGTTTCGGTACCCGTTTTTACCGAACTTGCGCACGACGAAATTAGGCAGTTTGTTATTGTAACGTTTTCTACGGTCGAGTCGGCATTGAGGGTTTTTAGCACAATGGCGTCGTCGAAAGTATCTATTACGCAGTCGGAAATCACTACGTTTTTAGATTCAATATCTATGCCATCGTTATTGTAATTTGCGTGGGCATAGATATTTAGCTTGTTTATCTTAACATTGTTGCACTGCAAAAGGTAGAATGTCCAGTAGGCTGGACGCGTAAGGCGCACGCCTTCAACCAAAACGTTTTTGCATTTTTTTAGCAAAATAAGGCGCGGGCGATTTGGGGCTTCGTCGCCAATTTCAAATTCGCCGCCCGAGCCGTCTATTGTGCCGAGCCCCGTTATGCCTATGTTGCTTGCGTTTTCGCCCCTAATAAGGGCAACATTGTATTCCCCGCTTTTATGGCCTTTTAAGACCACACCGCGAGGTAAATTAAGCATTACATTGTCTTTTAAAAATATGCTTTGCGTGCGGTATGTGCCAAGCTTGTCGAACAACACTTCGCCGCCGCCCGTTGCGCTGCATTTGTCTATGGCGTCTTGTATCTGCTTTGTGTTCACAAAGTTGCCGTCGCCAACCGCGCCAAAGTCCGAAACTTTCACATTGTCTGCCACGGCAAAATTTGCCAAAAATGCGGACAAAATCGCGCTAATAAAAATTCCTATCTTTCCCATTCTTTGCTAAATTAATGTTAATGTATTCGTTGCCATATTTGCAAACAGCCTATTTTTAGGCAAGCAAAATATGTTTAGTTAAAAAACTTTTCGGCCTCGGCACGCGAGATATTGCGCATATTTATATAGCGGCTTTTTAATAGCATTTGGTTGCTGTGCCCCATATTTAGCTGCAGCCTAGGCAAATCTTTAAAACGCTTGGCAAAAAAGCTGGCAAAGGTGTGCCGCAAAACGTCGGCCTGCCACGGCAACGCTTTGCGGCTAAAACCGCTGTTTTGCCTTATGTTCTGCCAACGGCGCTCCCAGTTTTTCGGGCATATTTTGCCAAAACCTATTGTTTTGCTTAAAATGCGCTTTAGTTGCGGCATAATTTCCACTTGGCGCACCCCGCCTGTTTTAGAACACAGCGAGCGTATTGTTATTGTGTTTTCCTGCAAATCAATATCTTGCCACGTTAAACGCCTAACTTCGCGAGGTCTAATCCCCGCATATATCAAAAGGGCTACGGCAGGCAGGCAAATGCCTCCACATTCGCCTTTTGCAACTTCTATAAGCCGCCTAATTTGGCTTAGCTTTAGCGGCAAAATTTCCTTTTCTATAACGCGCCTTTTTTCGATATGCTTTATCGGGTTTTTGTCGCACCAGTTGCGCCTTATTGCAAATTCAAATAGGGCGTGCAACATAGCCCTTGCCTTGTTTTGCTGGCTTGGGGTTGCAAAAGCAGTGTTTATCCACATTTCACATTCAATCACAGTTAGTTGCGAAAAGTTGCACTTTGCCAATTCGGGCTTGGTTTTAATTAGCCTATTGCCAATGCAGCAAATGTCGCGCAAAGAGTCTTTGCGTAAGTGCTTTTTGCTTTCGTAATAAATTGCAAAACCTTGATTAAAGGGCATTTCGCTTGCCCTTATATTGCGAATGCCTGCTTCAATAACTTTTAAAATAAATTGTGCATCGGTTAAACTGCAATTTTTAGGCTTTGCGTCTAAAATATTTCTAACAAATCTTGCCGCGTCTAACGCAGAAACATTTGCACCGTTTAATACCTCGTTTATCAATAATTCCATTTTGTCCATCGTATTTAAAATACTATAGGCGTTTGCTTTGTTGCAAGCTTTTGAAAAACATAAAATTATATATCTTACGTTGTAAAAATCGCCCTTAAAATCTGTTCCAACCGCTCGGCCGATTTTGCGTAACTTATTTCCTACAAATAATTCAAACTATCCTTTGAATTTATATTTGACATTCGTATTTTAAATACGATAGCTTCAGGGTTGCGTACAAAATGAAAAAAGAGCAACAGCTGGACGAAAAAATCGGAGAATATATAAGGGGCGCAATGCGCGAACTTTTTTATCAAGAGATTTTGTCCCCCGAAGTTATAAATGACCTTAAAGACAAGAAGTTCTGCAAGGATACTTTCGGGCTAGACTTCCCCATGCTGGTGGAAAGCGAAAGCAAGTTATACGACGACAAAGGGAAACTGCGATATTGGAAAGATATTTTTGGCGGCAAATACTATATAACAAACCACTGGTTTGAATCGCAACGAGACCGCTTTGATGCGTGGTTAAAAAAAATAGTAGCCGACATTCCCCCTATATCCGACACAGCGTCCGAAACGCTAGGGATAGTTTTAAATGTGTTTGTGGGTTATTCTTGGGCTAAAGATTTAAGCGTCTACCAAGACCCCTATTGGATAAGCATTCGAGAATATTTAAGAAAAATTGCCGAATCGCTTGAAAAGCAATACGAAAATCAAATAACAATTAGCATAAAGCGACTAAGGGCATCGCACGCATGTTTTGTACACGACGAAATTTTACGGCGCATAGACGATTCGGCTCTTCTTGTTTTTGATTTGGCACAAAACCCGCCGTTAAACGACAACATCGCAATTGCCGATGCCAACCAAAACATAATCTATACGTTTTTTAACAGCAATGTGCTTTACGAAGCAGGCGTTGCCGTAGGCAAAGGCAAAAAGCCAATTATTTTGTGCCCGGAATCGCTTTTAAGCAAGGTGCCGTCGGATTTACACGGGTATCTTTTTTCCACTTACAAAACTTCTTTTAAACAAAAAAACGAATGCCCGAAAAACACAAAAATAAAATACATAAACCGAGAATTTTCGGACAATCGCGGTCTACAAGCAGCGGTGCGCTACGCGCTATGCAACGAAATTGAACGCGCACTAACTAGCGCAAAAAATTTAAAAAAACAAAAAAGGCAATAAGGTGAAAAAATTAACAACATACATTCTTGCAACAATAACAGCAACTGCCCCACTTTTTGCAGAGAGTTATGATATCCCGGACAAATGCATATGGTTTGATAGTACATATTCGGGCAACTATGTGAATTCCGATTGGAAGGAATATTACACACCCAAAGAACAGGTTTCGGATAGCATAGAGGTTAATAGTCCATACAATGATCCCTATAATCCCGAAGATTCGTATTGCCCTTATTCCTCTGGGCCTTCATTTTCAGGCGATTTCACGGGGGCAGATTTTTCGGATGCTTCGTTTTCTGCCTTGATTTATGAAATAAACATACAAATCCAATATTTTGACGAGACCGGATTTGGATGGATCGGGTATGATTCCCAATCGCACAAGTTTCGTGTAAATTTTAGCGGGACAAATTTAACAAACGCAAAGTTTGTAAGCGCCACTATGAAGGAAGTGGATTTTAACGACACCACTTTAAAGAACGCCGATTTTAACAAAGCAACGCTTTCTGGTTCAAATTTCTCGAATTCGAACCTTGAAGGCACCAATTTTACAGATGCCGTAATTACGGGAATGGCTGGATCAAGCGCATATTTTAATTATCACAACAAGATTTTATACACAAATTTCGGTAACACAGTAGCAAACGGCTTTACCAAAGAACAATTATATTCCACCGCAAGTTACAAAAATAAAAACTTGGAGAAGATAGATTTTAGCGCGAACGATTTAAGCGGCTGGGATTTTTCTTACCAAAACTTAAAAGACAGTCTTTTTAGCGGCGCTAACCTAACAAACGTATCCTTTTATAATGCTATAATAGAAAATACAAATTTTTCGGGCGCAACCGGTTTTACTGCAGAACAGCTATATGCTACAAAAAGTTATAAAAACAAAGATTTAACCGGCATCATCTTTGCAGGCAACAACTTAGCCTCTTGGAATTTTGATGGACAAAATTTAACCAAAGCGGACTTTTCAAATACCGTATTATCAGACGCAAATTTTGCGGGAGCAAATGCCCAAAATGCCGATTTTTCAAACGCCACGCTTTCTGGTGCAAATTTTGCGGGAGCAAATACAACAAATGCAGACTTTTCGAATACCGTTGGCAAAGGAATCACACAAGCGCAGCTAGAGGTCGCATCTAACGGGTTAAAAGATCTAATTCTTGCAGACAACGATTTTACGTCTGCAGGCTGGACTTTTTCAAATAAAGATTTTACGGGAACATCGTTTAGAAATTCAAATCTTAGCGGCATTGATTTTAGCAATGCCACACTTAAAAACGCATTTTTCCAAGATGCAGACACAACAAATGCAAACTTTTCGAATACCGTTGATAAGGGGTTAACACGCTCACAACTTGAAAGAGCTTTAAACGGATTGACCAATATAAACCTTTCAAACAACGATCTTTCTGGTGGAGATTGGAACTTTCTTTATAACCGCGATTTAACAAACACCAAATTCGACAACTCAAACTTAACCGGTATTGATTTTGAAAAAGCTACGCTTGTTAACACAAGTTTTGAGGGCGCAACAACAACTAATGCCAATTTCTCGAATACCGTTGAAAACGGGTTAACTCAAGCACAACTTGAGGGTGCATCAAACGGACTGACAGGAGTAATACTTTCGAAGAATAATCTTTCAAATTGGAATTTCTCAGGCAGAGATTTAACGGATACAGAACTTGAATACACAAACTTGACCGGAGTGGATTTTACAAATGCCATATTGTATCACACACTATTTACAGGGGCAAATCTAGAAAATGCAAATTTGTCAAATGCAACGCAAAACGCGTTTACCGAAACCCAGTTGCGCTCGGCAGCATCAATAAAAGGGGTAAACTTTTCGGGCAACAACTTTTCTGCTTGGAATTTATCTTCGCTTGATCTGACAAATACAGTCTTTGAAAACACAAATTTGTCTGGGGCAAATTTTTCGAACTCTACATTGAAAGACGCCTTGTTTACGGACGCCAATCTAGAAGGAGCTAATTTGGCAAATGCAACACAAAATGGTTTTTCCGAAAAACAACTCCTTTCTGCTTCGTCTGTAAAAGGAGCAACTTTTTCGGGCAACAACTTTGCAAATTGGAACCTTGCTTCTGTTAATCTTGAAAATGCCGGACTAAATAATGTGGATTTTACACACGCCGCTTTGCGTGATACAAACTTCAATAAATCCAACATAAGCGGCGCCAATTTCTCGAACACCGTTGAACTTGGCTTGACCCAAGCGCAGTTGGAATCAACACAGAATGGGGTTTCGGGAATAATTCTTTCGAACAACAATCTTTCGCAAGGTTGGAATTTTGCCGGCAAAAATTTAACCGACACCAAGCTCGAAAACACGGTACTTACAAACGTCGATTTTTCTAATGCCACACTTGCAAATACGAACCTTACAAATGCAAATGCAACTAATGCGAATTTCTCAAATACCGTTGCAAATGGGTTGACGCAAGCGCAGTTGGAATCGACAACTAATAAGCTTAAAAGTATCAATCTGTCTAACAACGATTTTAATTCTGAAAGCTGGAATTTTGCGAATGCCAATTTAACGAATACAAAGTTTGAAAATTCTAAACTTGTAGGAGTTGATTTTTCTAATGCCATTTTAAAGGATACGTCGTTTGCGAATGCAAACCTTGAGAACGCAAATTTGACAAGTGCAACGCAAAATGGATTTACAGAAAGTCAATTGCGCGAAGCTGCAAATGTAAGCGGAGCAAACTTTTCTAATAACGATTTCTCTGGTTGGGATTTATCCTCTCTTGATTTAACAAACACAAGCTTAGCCAATACAAACTTGGCAGGGGCAGACCTTACAAATGCAACATTAAAAAATACATCGTTTGCAAATGCGTATCTTGTACACGCCAATTTTACAGGTGCAACGCAAAACGGATTTACACAAAGCCAGTTGCGCGAAGCCGAAAGCGTAGACGGAACAAACTTTTCTAATAACGATTTCTCTGGTTGGGATTTGTCCTCTCTTGATTTGGCAAATACAAACCTAGAAAACACAAATTTAACTGGCGCAGATTTTTCGAACGCAACATTGAAAAATACGGTGTTTGTTCGCGCAAATCTCACCAATGCTAATTTGGCAGGCACTACGAAAAACGGGCTCGCCGAAATCCAATTGCGCACGGCTTCTTCAATAAAAGGAGCAAACCTTTCTAACAACGATTTTGCGAATTGGATTCTTACCGAACTTGATTTTAACGGAGCTAAAATTGAAAATAGCACCCTTACGGGGGCAAGCATAAACAAAGCAAGCCTTGCCAACGCAAGCCTTGTAGGAACAGATGCAACCAACGCCAATTTTGCCGATACAGATTTTTCAAACGCAAATCTTGAAAACACAAAACTTAGCAATGGCGACTTTACAAATGCAACTTTTGCAAACACAAGCTTTGCAAATGCAGACACAACAAACGCCAACTTTTCGAACACCGCCACAAAGGGTTTGACAAGGGCACAGTTGGAAACGGCAAAGAACAAGCTAACAAACATAAACCTTTCTAACAACGATTTTGCGGCGGCCAATTGGGATTTTACCGATGCCGATTTAACAAATACAAAACTTGAAAACAGCACTCTTACCGACGTAAAATTTACAAATGCAAATTTAATGGGCACAAGCCTGGCCAATGCCAACGTAGTTAATGCGACCTTCGGCAACGCTATAATTACCAACGCAGACTTAAGCTATTCCCACATAACGGCGGCACAAATTACCTCCACAAAAAGCTTTGCCGACAAAGACCTTTCGGGGGTGAAGTTCGACGGCAATAATATGCGCCGCTTTACTTTTACCGACCAAAACCTTATGGGGGCCAGTTTTGTAGACACAAGCGTAGCCCGCGCCAAGTTCGACAACGCAACAATAACAAACGCCAACTTTACGCGCGCAACATCGAACGGCTTTACAGAAGAACAATTGCAATCGACAAAAAGCTATGCCGACAAAAATCTTTCGGGCATCAACTTCTCTGAAAACAACCTGAGCAATTGGAATTTTGCGGGGCAAAACCTTTCTGGCACCGCATTCAACAATGCCACACTCGACAACCTCGATATAACTGCAGCTAACCTATCTAACACAACGACGCGCGGGCTTACAAAAGAGCAATTCTACAGCACCAAAAACTATAAAGACGGCGACCTTTCGAACATAGATTTTTCGAACAACGATATTTCCGGCTGGGATTTTTCGGGCAAAAATTTAAGCTACATTAAAGCAGCAAACACCGTAATGACAAACACCAACATAACGGGAGCAAATCTTACCGGAACGGCATTCGAATTCGACCAGCTCTATTCTACCAAAAGCTATCTAGACAAGAACTTTTCGGAAACAAACTTTACCAACGTTAATCTCGCTGGCGCGAATTTAAAAGACCAGAATTTCTCAAATGCAATTCTTGCAGGAACCGTTTTAACCGATGCCGAAATTGATGGAGCAAACTTGTCCTACACAGTTGCAAACGGCCTTACACAGGAACAATTCTATTCAACAAAAAGCTACCTAGAAGGCTCTCTGCAAAACACGAACCTAGCCAACAACAACTTAAGTGGCTGGAACTTTGCAAACAAAGACCTTTCAAATGCAGGCTTTGAAAATGCAGATATTTCCGATGCCGACTTTGCAAATGCAAACCTTTCGGGCACTACACAAAACGGGCTAACATTCGAACAGTTCCAAAAAACGGCAACCTATAAAAACGATAAGCTTGCCAGCATAAACTTTTCGAACAACGACCTAAACGGTTGGAGCTTTGTTGATATGAATTTGCTTAACACCAATTTTACCGACGCGAAAATCAACGGAGCAAACTTTACAGCGGCAACATATAGCGCATTTGAGCGCAAACAATTATATACAACTGCAAGCTACAAAAACCACGATTTATCGAATACAAATCTTTCCGATAACGATTTTTCGGGTTGGAACTTTGCAAATCAAAATCTCCAAAATTCGGACCTTACCTACGCGGTGTTAGACAGCACAGATTTAACGAATGCCGATATGCGCGGTGCAACGCTTACAGATATTGACGGCACGCCAATTTACAAGAATACCATACTTGACGACGGCGTTATTAAAAACTTTGAAATGGCGTCTAGTGCCGCTAACCTTACAATTCGCAAATACACGCCCTCGCCTAATCTAGCTAACACAACTATGATTAGCGCAAAAATTTCGGAAAGCGATGCAACAGTTTATGGCGGGGCAACCCTTAAGTTAGACACAGGCGCGCGCTTAGACGTAGTAAATAAAAAGACGCTTACTATTGCAAGCAACGGCGAGCTTGTTATAGACACCTCAGCTAGCGACCCGACGCAGATTTTTGTAGAATCTTTGGCAAGTTTGGTTATAGACGGCAAGCTTACCGTAAACATAACCGAAGAGCTTTTAGAAAATGTTGAATATAAGTTCGACTTAATTTCGTTTGAAGACGGCTCTATTATAGACATTCCAGAAGAATGCGTATCGCTTACTGTTTTGGGCGAAAGCTTTGATGGCGCTTGGAGCTGTGTTAAAAACGAAAACACATTCAGCTTAATTATAACGCAGGTCCCAGAGCCCGCAACCTATGCTGCAATATTCGGCGCGCTGGCGTTGGGCTTGGCAGTTTTCAGGCGTAGAAAATAACAATTCTAAAAAATCTCTATGCAAAAAAGCTACAAGGTGTTTGTTATAAATCTCGACAGGTCTGTAGACCGTTGGGCGAATATGCACGCGCAGCTTGAAAAGCTTGGCATGCCATACGAACGCTCTGCGGCAACCGATGGCAAAAGTTGTTCGGACGCTTTTTTAAGCAGTTATTATTCGGCTATTTTAAACAAAAAACACTATTTTGTTGGGTTAAGCTGCGGCGAAATTGCCTGCTACATTAGCCACCTAAAAGTGTGCCAAAAAATTGTAGACTTAAACCTCGACTACGGCATTGTTTTGGAAGACGACATCGAATTAAACCCCCTTTTCTACGCGGTTCCCTTTGCATTGAATGCAATAAAGCATAAATGGAACTATATAAAGTTAATGGCACCCTTTAAGGCAAAAAAGGCACTTTCGCGAACGCCTTTTGCTGTAGAAATCCCCGCAACTTGCACAACCGAAAAGTTTGAAAACCAAAACATAGCCAAAAGCGAAAAACAAATTATGGCCCCATTTGTTTTTGAATTGGTAAAGTGGAACAAGCCGCCAATGGGAATGCAGGCCTATGCCATAACAAAAGAAGGCGCAAAAGAAATTTTGGCGAAGCGTTCGCGATTCTTCCGCCCCATAGATGTAGACTTGCAATATACTTGGGAAACTTCGCTTGCAATAGACGGGTTATGCCCCTTCTTATGCAAAGTAAGAGATATTGAATCCGACATAGGGCACAAAAAAGCAAATTATCACACCCCCTTTGCGCGCGTAATATATAAAATAAAATACATGCTTTTGCGCGCAAAACATTTAAATAAAAAATAATGGCGCACACATACACAGTAATTCGCTTGCAGGGCGGCCTTGGCAACCAAATGTTTCAATATGCCTTTGGCAGGGCGCTTTCGCTTAGGAACGGGTCGAATTTGTTTTTAGATTTGTCGGCACTTAACCCCAAGAAAAACCGCGGCTATGCGCTAGACAATTTTTTGCTTACCCCGAATTTTGCAACAAGCGACATTTTAAAAGGCCTAATTACGCCTAATTTTGCGTTCAGAAAAAAGCTTTGGAAGGCGTTAAAAATTCCATTTAAATATGCGCCAACGCATATTTTAGAAAAAACTTTTGCCTACACGCCAAGCATTGCAAACAACAAAACTTCGGCATATTACGACGGCTACTGGCAAAGCGAAAAATATTTCGCCGACTTTGCCGGCGCAGTAAAAGCCGATTTTGCGTTTCGCGACGAGCAACTTTTGCAAAAGCACCCGCAGTTTGATGAAATTTGCAGCACAAATTCGGTTGCAATTCACATAAGGCGCGGCGACTACATAAAAAACCCTAAATACAAAAAACGCCTTTATGTTTGCACATTGCCATACTACCTGCGCGCCATTGCATATTTGCGCGAACGCCATAGCGGCCTAAAATTTTTTATTGCATCCGACGACATCAAATGGGTTGCCGAAAACTTCGAATTATCCAACCAAACAAAGTTGATAAAATCGAACAGCGCAATTGAAGATTTCTTTTTAATGGCAAACTGCAAGCATCAAATTATTTCTAATTCGTCTTTTAGCTGGTGGTGCGCGTGGCTAAACCGCAACCCCAACAAAACAGTTATAGCCCCCAACCAGTGGTTCACAAAATTTGCAAACATAGACTATGGCGACATTGTACCCGCAAGCTGGGTAAAACTGCCAATCAACACAAATGAAACACTTTAAAGACACATTCTGCAGCGCATTCGCCCTTTGGACGGTTTTTACCTTACGACAATATACACAGTGGTATTTTAATTTTAAGAATAGATTTTTCTGCAAATATGGACAGACTTGGGACAAGATATAAAGTTTTTGTTATAAATTTACGCCGCGCTACAGATAGGTTGGCAAATATTTCAAAAATACTGTCTGGCTTAAATATATCCTTCGAGCGAATAGAGGCAGCCGATGCACAAAATCTTTCGGAAAGCGAAATAAACAAATACTATTCTAAGCAACTAAACAAACGCTTAATGACAAGGTATATGTCGAAGGCGGAAATTGCCTGCTACATTAGCCATATATACTGCTGGCAAAAGATTGTGGAAGACCGCCTGGATTTTGCAATAACTATAGAGGACGATGCCATTCCAAACGCCAACCTTTGCAAAGTAATAGATTTTTTAAAAAACTATAATGGCGATTTCGGCTACCTGCAGCTTGGCTACAGAAAATCTGGCAGGCTAGACAAAGCAAAAACCATACGCACATGCAACAGTTTTGAGTTTGTCGAATACAAAAGATTTTCGGGCGAAACGCCAATAGATGCAGTTTCGTACAATGCGGCAAAAACACTTTTAAAAAATTGCATACCGTTTGGCCGCCCGGTAGACAGCGATTCGGATTTTTACTGGCATACAAAAGTTAAAAGGCTGGGGCTGCGCCCATATTCATATATATATAGCGAATCTGAATTTGAATCTACAATTGCAGGCAGAAATAAGAACCGAATAAAAACAAAAAGTTTATTTGCCACTTCTACCATACAAGACATTTATTACCACTCTTTTTCTGCATACAATAAATTATGCTCTGTCTTAAAAAAGCTTAATGCACACATTCCGTTTTTATATGCACTAAAGGGGCTTTCTTCTATAATTCCTTATAAACCCCTACGGAAAAGGCTGCGCACATTTTGCCTAAGCAATTTACAAAACGATTTTTCAAAGCAAAATATATTGGCCGAGCAGCTGCGCAAAAACTATGTTGAGCCCTATTTAAAGGGCGAAATTCCCGAACTGCAAACATTGCCAAAAAAGGCGGATATTGCCGACAACAGCTCGCTATGGCAATTTTGGTATCAGGGGCAAGAGAACATTTCAAGCGATGTAGTGAAAATATCGTTTAAATCGGCAGATACCCATAAAGGAACCCTAAAGCACATAGTTATAGACAAAAACACAATATCTAAATATGTGGATATCCCCGATTATATATACGACAAAACATTAAATGCAAAACCCGCAAAGATGGCATTGTTCTCGGATATTTTGCGCTTGTATTTATTGTATACATATGGCGGGGTTTGGGCAGATGCCACCTGCTACTTTTCGTCCGACATTCCAAACAACATTAAAGATGCGCCGTTTTTTATGTTTCAAAGAGGGGCGCGCCCAACCTGCCATAAAGAATGGGAAATGTTTAACCCCAAATATTTTTCGTGGGACCCCAACAACAGAGTAAATAGCTTAAGCAGCTTTATTGTTGTAAAAAAACAAAATCCGTTAATAGGCGCATTGTTAAAATTGTTAACCGAATATATAAAAAACGAGCCGTCAATCCCTCACTATTTTATACTCCATATATTGCTCGATGTAATGCTCGAATATAAATATTTTCGCAGCTTAAATTGCGAAATTTGCGACGACACAATACCCCATCTTTTGCTTAAAAATATAAACAAAGATTTCTCCCAACCGCTTTGGGAGGAAATAACAAAAAAATCTTTTGTGCACAAACTAAACTACGCAAAGTGCAAAAACAAAAAATCAATATACCAGAAAATAAAGGAACAGTATGAATAAATTAAATATTGTCATACCAATGGCTGGCTTGGGGAGCCGATTTTCAAAGGCAGGATACGATTTGCCGAAACCGCTTATAGACGTTTGCGGAAAACCTATGATAGAGGTTGTTGTTAACAACTTAAAACCGCAAATGGCCGCATAAATTTATTTTCATATGCCAAAACGAGCATATTAAAAAATATGGCCTAAAAGAACTTTTGCAAAGATTAGACGACGACGTTGAAATTATAGGCATAGACGGCATTACAGAAGGACAAGTTTGTACCGTATTGAAAGCTGAACCCCTAATCGACAACGACAGCCCCCTTATGACCGCAAATTCCGACCAGTTTATAGATTTTGATATAAACAAATATTTGGAGCTGGCTAGCAACTACGACGGATTGTTTTTATATGCACACCCGTATTACACCTATAAGGGGAAGAAGTATTATGTTCAAGAGCTAGTATATGAAGAGATAGAAGGTGTCGAATAAAGTTTTAGATAAGTATACTTATTGATATGACAAAACGCCGCCAAGAGTTTGGTGGCGTTGTGTGTGTGTTATGGGAGATATCTTTCCTTTTTACAAAAAAAGCAAAGGGTAGCTTTTGATAAACTTTTGGGCTTATTTATTATCCCATTTTCTGGGGGCGAAGTTCATATATGCGCGGTATGTCTTGTAAAGAAACGAAGTATTTTTTTCAACAGAGATAGATTATAATATTGAAAGGACAAGAATAGTTGGGGGTATTGGATAGCTTTATCACGCAAAAAATGGGAAGAAGCACCGCCGAGGGATTTTCGGTGTTTTTATTTCAAAGCACACAATATTCTAGCTAGCGAGGGAGTGTGGGGATAAAATCCACAATAAGGACTAAGCCGCTCGCTTGGAAGCGATGTTGCAACGTGCTGCAAAGCAGTAAAAAAGGCAAACTCCAACGCACAAGCAAATTCAGCTCAGTGGCATCAACATCAGCTCTAGCCCCTCCATAACGCAGAGAGGCGCAAACCCCATTCGGGA
>CAKTSY010000001.1 GCA_934613415.1 uncultured Opitutales bacterium | reverse complement strand
CTTGGCTTTAAGCCGTATAAACGAACACCGTGCGACGAACAGGGGCGGACATACCCTTTAATTTATATGAAACTGTAAAAATTTTTATTTGGCTGCCCCAAAACGCAAAGCCTTAGTTGAAAAACTTTTCGGCTTCAAAGCGCGAGATGTTGCGCATATTTATGTAGCGGCTTCGCAGAAGCATTTGGTTGCTGTGCCCCATATTTAGCTGTAGGCGCGGCAAGTCTTTAAAACGCTTGGCAAAAAAGCTGGCGTAGGTGTGGCGCAAAACGTCTTGCACCCAGCGGCCGCTAAAGCCCGAATGGTTGCGTATTTTGCGCCAACGTCGTTGCCAGTTTACAGGGCATATTTTTTGCTGGGGTTTCGGTTTATAGCTTAGCAAAATGCGCTTTAATTGCGGCATAATTTCTACTTGGCGCACCCCGCCTGTTTTGGAACACAGCGAGCGCACCGTTATTGTGTTTTCCTGCAAATCAATATCCTGCCAAGTTAAACGCCTAACTTCGCGCGGGCGAATGCCTGCAAAGACCAAAAGGGCAACGGCAGGCAAATATATGCCGTTTTTCTCCTTTTTGGCATTGGTTATAATTCTTTTAATTTCAAATAGCTTTAGTGGCAAAATTTCTTTTTCTATTACCTTTTTTCTTAAAATTCGCTTTATCGGGTTTTTATCACACCACTCGCGCCTTAGGGCAAATTCAAACAACCCGTGCAACATAGCGCGTCCTTTGTTGTATTGGCTTGGGGTTGTAAAAGCACAATTTAGCCACTCTTCACAGTCTGC
Source organism: uncultured Opitutales bacterium (assembly GCA_934613415.1). Classification (GTDB taxonomy): domain Bacteria; phylum Verrucomicrobiota; class Verrucomicrobiia; order Opitutales; family Intestinicryptomonadaceae; genus CAKUIA01. The sequence continues at coordinate 593,932 of CAKTSY010000001.1, read as the reverse complement.
AACACTAAGCTCCGAAAAATTGCGCTTGGCAAATTCGGGTTTGGCTTTCATCAACTTATTGCCCAAATATTTAATGTCGCTAAACGAGGCTTTTCGCAAATCCTGCTTTGTCTGCAAATAAATATCAAAGCCTTTGGCTATGGGCATTTCGTTTTGCCTAAAGTTATTTTTGCCAATATCAATTACTTTGGCGCAAAACTGAAGGGTAGTAAGTTTGGATTTTTTGGGCATAAAATCTGCAATATTGCAAATAAGCCTAGCTGCATCTAACACGCTAATGTTTTTGCCCCTTAAAAGAGCCCTCGCTGATATCAATTCATTGTTCATGGTATTTAGAATACCATTGTCAACAGCAAAAGCCAAAAAACTTTTGTACTGTTTGGTTTGTTGACAATTCCAGGATTTCTTTTTCAAAGATAGGCTTTAAAAGAATCAATATTTCAATAAATAATTTTGTCTGATAATCAGAGTATTGCACAAATTTTGCAGCATATGGTATTCTAAATACCATATACCCGTACATAATTACTTTGAAAGAGTTATGTCAGCACCATTAAATATATCCGTTTGCATAAACGATATCGTTTCGCAACTAGTTTTAACTGGCAATAAACTGCCATTGCATATTCCATCGATGGGAAACAAAGGCGGTGCCGGTTGCAATATTTTGTCGTTGGACAAAACAAATGGAGAGATTGAAACTTTATATCTCGCTCCAGGGCATACATCATTTGTTGTTCGCCAAAAAGAATATGTTCAAATAGCGACATATTTTAATTCATTACACGGGCAATTTACAAAATCTGGGAATCCTAGCGAATATTCGGTTTCAAGCTATACCCAATCTAATGGAGCTACTTGGAAAGGCCCATTTAATATTCATCTAGACCCACTTCTTCCTTCAATTTTCAAATATCTAGGATACTAAAATTATGAAAAAGTATATAGCAATAATATCAATGTTTGTAACAATTACGTGTTTTGCCGACAGAGAAGACTATAGTGAGCAAGATATTTATACTAAAAACTTTACAGGTCTTTCTATGAGAAGATCCGTATGGGAAAAATGCAAAGGAGCCTATTCGTCAAATGGTGGTGGATCAAAAGCGGCAACATTTATTGCAACAAACCTTACAGGAGCTAATTTTAAAGATTCCATTCTTTCGGCATCATCTTATGGATTTAGATGTGTTGATGGTGCTTCTGTAGATTTTTCATATGCTAATTTGACAAATGCGATATTCGATGGGGCAACATTGACATCGTGTGTCACCGAATTTACAAGCTATACTGCAATGTCTACGCGTTGTAATTTCAAAGGTGCAAATTTAACTGGAGCAAGTTTTAAAAACAGCATTCTTCATTATCAGTTTTTATCTTGGAATGGGACATCAGTAGACTTTTCAGAAGTAAATTTAATGCGGACAAATTTCACGGGAACAGATATTACTGGTGTAAATTTTGAGAAGAGTGATTTAAGAGGTGCAATATTTACAAGCACGTCAGGTTCCGCAATATACAAGAACACTATAGGAACTGATGGCATTATCACGAACTTCTCGATGACATCAGCGGACGATAGTTTGACTATTCGTAAGTATATTCCCGCAACCTCTGGCGGAGCTATGATAAATGCGAGGGTTGTTGACAACGCTTCTATTTCTGGCGGGGCGGTGTTGACTCTTGAAGAGGGGGCGATACTAGAAATAATGGCTGGTAAAACGCTTACCGTTGCAGATAATAGCGAAATTATTTTCAATGTAGATGCTGCGACCGATGCAACAAAAATTCTGCTTGGAGAAAACTCAAAGCTCGTTTTCGATTCGGACAGTAAAATTACGATAAATCTAGACGGTGTAATTTCTCCTGACGATTCTTACACGTTTTCAGTAATAGAGACTGTGGTGGGTTCGCAGGTAATAGGTACTGATTCACTCAAAAAGGAAAACGTAATCCTAAACATAAATGGTGAAGCCTACGATTCGGAAAAATGGGGCTTTGATTTCGATTCATCGACAGGTTCATTAAATATTAATGTAAATGCTAATGTTCCCGAACCCGCAACCGTTGCGGCGATCTTTGGCGCGTTGGCGTTGGGCTTGGCAGTGTATCGCCGCCGCAAATAAAAATTTAAATGTTCAGAATATAACGCAAAGCCTTTTTAGGAATTCCTAAAAAGGCTTTTTTGTTGCAGAGTAGTTAGCCTACTATTCGCCGCGGACTATGCATTCGTATTCGCCGACTATGCCGAGAATGCTCTTGGCTTTCCAGTCTACCGAAACAACTTTGGTTATGCCGCCGTTTTTCTTTGCGGCTTCTATGCTGGCATCGCCAATTGTTACAACGCCTACATAGCTTTTGCAGGTAGATTTGCCGATTTTTGTGCCGACTTCGTTTGTGGTTGCCGAAACTGGAACTCTAACATCGGTATAAAACGCGCCTGTGGGGATAGTTGAAGCGCAACCCGACAAAATTGCGGCAGAGGCTGCCGCGCCCAAAATAAGTAGTGATTTCTTCATATCTATATTGCTTTAAGTTTTGCAAATGCAACCTTGCATTGCTTGCCAAAAATATAGGCAAACAAAGGGTTTTTAGTCAATTAAATTATTAGAATGGGTAAAACAATTTGTATATAAAATGTCTATATCCTGAAAAAACAGTGTTTTTTTGTTTTGGTAAAATTCAATAAGTCTTTTGCCGATTTCCTTTAGGGTAGGGCAAAGGCACTACACTATATCAAAACAAAAGCGTATATTTATTTAAAACTGACATTAAAAATTCCCGGTAGTGTTTATATAGGTTGCAAACTTCCTATCTGCACTGCCAGCCAATCAAAAAAACTTTGCAAATGGCAAACGCTTAATATTCGCAAAATCTGTAGGGTTGAAAGAGACTTAGTAAATTTAAAGTGCCATTTTGGCACTTTAAAATGGCACTTTAAACTTTTATGTTGTCAAACAAGTATATGCTTTGCATTTAGGCAAAATTCAAATTGTTCTTGACATAATTAAAGAATATAAGAGAATAGCGCCTTTATAAATTGACCAGTGGTGTAATGGTAGCACAAAGGTTTCTGGCACCTTTTGTTGGGGTTCGAGTCCCTACTGGTCAACCAAAAAGGCTTCGTGAAAACGGAGCCTTTTTTGTTGTAAGCAGTAGGAGACGAGAACGCCAGGTTCGACCACAAAAGTCGCAGGATGCGAGCTTTTGTGGAGGATAAATGCGGAAGCATTTACCCGAAGGGCGAGAACAGCGCGGATTTTGCGAAAGCAAAACCAAGCGAGCGAGTCCAATGCCTACTGGTCAACCAAAAAGGCTTCGTGAAAACGGAGCCTTTTTTGTTGTAAGCAGTAGGAGACGAGAACGCCAGGTTCGACCACAAAAGTCGCAGGATGCGAGCTTTTGTGGAGGATAAATGCGGAAGCATTTACCCGAAGGGCGAGAACAGCGCGGATTTTGCGAAAGCAAAACCAAGCGAGCGAGTCCAATGCCTACTGGTCAACCAAAAAGGGCTCCGTGAAAACGGAGCCTTTTTTGTTGTAAGCAGTAGGAGACGAGAACGCCAGGTTCGACCACAAAAGGCGCCTAGAGCTTTTGGTGGGCGCGGTAGGCTGCGCCTATAATGCCCGCTTTGTTTTCGAGGTCGGCAATGGCTATGTCGCAGGTGCTGTGCAGATATTTAAAATATTTGTCGGCCTTGGCTGCGGCACCCCCGCCCAAAACAATAAGGTTTGGCGAAAAAAGTCTTTCCACATAAGCTATATACTCATTGAACTTTACTGCCCATTGTTTCCAGCCGTATTCGAATTTTTTGCGTGCGGCATCGCTATAAAGCTTTTCGGCCGAAATTGCCTTGCCCTTTTTCTTCGGGTCGGCAACCCTTATGTGCCCAAGCTCGCTATTGGGCAAAAGGTGGCCGTCGAACAATATTGCAGAGCCTATGCCAGTGCCTATGGTAAGCATTATAACAGTTCCTTTTCGCCCCTTGGCGGCCCCAAAATAAAGCTCGGCTAGGCCCGCGGCGTCGCCGTCGTTTATAATCCAGGCGTCGTTGCCGAAATTGCGGCCAATTTCCTCTGCAAGGTTTGTGCCTCTAAAAACGTCGTCGCCCAAATTTGCGGCGCTTTCTATAACCTGGTCTTTTACAATGCCGGGAAAGCCGCAGCCTATTTTCCCCTTCCAGTTCAGCGTTTTTATTATCTCGCCTATGGCGGCAATAAGCCCCTCTTTTGTTGCGGGAACGGGCGTGGGAATTCTAACCCTTTCGCTGGCAAATTCGCCTTTTTTTATGTCTACAATGGCGCCTTTTACGCCAGAGCCGCCAATGTCGATGCCTAAAACTTTGTTTTTTGCAGTAATAGCCATAATTTTTATGTTTAATGCATTATTCCATTTATCGTCGGCATTCTCAACAAAAAAAAGGCGTAAAATTGATAATATTAGTGTTGCCAAACGGCGTATTTTTGGCAAACTGGAATCAATTTTTAAATATAAAGGAAAGACTAAATTTATGGCAGAAGAACTTATAGGAAACGTGTTGGTTGCGCAATCGGGCGGGCCGACTGCAGTAATAAACGCCAGCTTGGCGGGCGTTATAACCGAAGCTCTTAATCACGAATGCATAGAAGAAATCTACGGCGGTCTTAACGGCATAGCCGGCATAATGAACGAACAGCTTATAGACTTGGCCGCCGAAAGCCAGCAAAACATAAGGGGCTTGCGCCATACCCCCGGGGCGGCTTTGGGCACTTGCCGCTTTAAGCTTAAGAAGGAACAAGACTATGCCAGAGTTATAGAAGTTTGCATAGCCCACAACATTCGCTACTTTTTCTACATTGGCGGTAACGACTCGCAAGACACCGCCAACAAGATGTCGATTGCAGCCGAAAAGTTCGGCCACAAAATGCGCGTAATAGGCATTCCTAAAACTATAGATAACGACTTGCCCGTTACCGACCACTGCCCCGGCTACGGCAGCGTTGTAAAGTACATTGCTTCTACAATCCGCGAACTTTCGTGCGATCACGAAGCCATGGGCAACCACGACTTGGTTTCTATTGTAGAGCTTATGGGCAGAAACGCCGGTTGGATAACCGCAGGGGCAGCCATTGCAAAACGCAAGAACCACCCCGAAGACGCTCCCCATATTGTTCTTTTGCCAGAAGTTGCCTTTAACGCCGAAAGCTTTATCGCCCGCGTTCAGGAAGTTCTTAAAGAAAACAAATTCTGCTTGGTTGCAGTAAGCGAAGGCTTAAAAGACGAAAACGGCAACTATGTTGCGGCAAGCACTTCGACAGACGCTTTTGGCCACTCGCAGTTGGGCGGCGTTGGCGAATATCTCGAAAACTTGGTTTCCTCCTCTTTGCCGGGCGTAAAGGCTCGCTCGTCGAAGCTTGGACACATTCAAAGGGCGGCTTCTACGGTTTCGTCGTTGACAGATTCGAACGAAGCTTTCCTTTGCGGTCAGGAAGCCGTTAAGGCGGCGGTTGAAGGTCAAAGCGGCCTTATGGTTGCGTTGGTTCGCGGCGACACCGAAAAGTATTCGTGCTCGACAACAATGATTCCCCTTTCCGACGTTGCCAATGTTGAAAAGAAGTTCCCCGAACTTTGGCTCGGCGAAGACAAAATGTCGATTTCGTACAAATTCAACAAGTACATTTTGCCCCTCATTCAGGGCGAAGTTCAAGTTCCCTACGAGAACGGCTTGCCGAATTTTGTAAAGCTTTCGAAAGTTATGGTAGAGCCTAAATTGCCCTCCTACAACTTCGGAGAATAGCCCTTTAACCCAAGGCCGCCCCGAACAAGGCGGCCTGCGGATTTTTTATATATAAACAATTTTATATAAGTTAAGATGAAAAGAACGCATAAATGCAATGAATTGAGACTTGCCGACGAAGGAAAGTCGGTGAAGCTAATAGGTTGGGTAGACACCGTAAGAGACCACGGCGGCGTTTTGTTTGTAGACTTGCGCGACCGCTCGGGCATTATCCAGATTGTTTTCCACCCCGATAACGACGAAATTTACAAGCAGGCGCAAAAGTTGAAAGACGAAAGCGTAATTCAAATTTCGGGCACTGTGTGCAAGCGCGACGCCGACACCGTTAACCACAATATGGCAACGGGCGAAATAGAAGTAGACGCAAAAGAGCTTATAATACACAACGTTTGCGAAGTTTTGCCTTTCCCGATGGGAGACGAACAGGCAGACAAAGTAAACGAAGACTTGCGTTTGCAATACCGCTATTTAGACATTAGAAGACCGCGCAATTTGGGCTTTTTGCAGAAAAGGCACAAGGCAACAAAGGCTATACGCGACTATCTCGACAGCCAGGAATTTATTGAAGTTGAAACTCCCGCTTTGTTCAAGAGCACGCCCGAAGGCGCAAGAGAATTTTTAGTTCCCAGTCGCGTAAATCCAGGGCAGTTCTATGCGCTAAGCCAGTCGCCCCAGCAGTATAAACAAATGCTTATGGTTGCGGGTGTTGAACGCTACTACCAGTTGGCACGCTGCTTTAGAGACGAAGATTTGCGCGCCGACCGCCAGCTTGAATTTACTCAGGTAGATATAGAATTGTCGTTCGTTGAACGCGAAGATATGTATGCCCTTATTGAAGGTATGCTAAAGAAGGTTTGGAAAGACGTTTTGGATATGGACATTCCCACGCCTTTCCCCAGAATTTCGTATTTCGACGCAATGAACAAATACGGCATAGACAAGCCCGACACGCGTTTTGGCTTGGAAATTCAGGAATTGACCGACGTATTTAAAGACAGCCAGTTCAAGGTATTTTCTTCGGTGGTAAAAAGCGGCGGCGCAATTAAGGCGTTTAACGCAAAAGGCTTGTCCGACATTACTCAGGGCGAAATTAAATCGCTTGAAGACATTGCCAAAACTTTGGGTGCAAAGGGCTTGGCTTATATAAAGAGCGAAAATGGTGCATGGAAAAGCCCCATTTTGAAATTCCTCTCGCAACAGGAACAAGACGACCTAAAACGCATTCTTAACATAGAAGACGGCGACTTGGTTTTCTTTGCGGCTTGCGAATGGGAAAGAGCCTGCACCATTATGGGCAGAATTAGGCTTGAAAGCGCAAAGCTTTTGCAAAAGCGCGGCAAGTTGGAAATCCCCCAAAACAAATACAATTTCTTGTGGGTAATAGAATTCCCGCTTATGTTGTTCGACGAAGAGCAGGGCAGATACGTTTCGGCGCACCACCCATTTACAGCTCCCGTAGAGGAAGACATAAAGTATTTGGATACCGACCCGAAGCGCGTTCGCGGCCAGCACTACGACATTGTGCTTAACGGCGTAGAACTTGGCGGCGGTTCAATTCGTATTCACAATCCCGACTTGCAAAAGAAGGTGTTTGAAGACGTGCTTAAAATTCCGCCGGAAACCGTTAAAAGCCGTTTCGGCTATATGCTTAAGGCCTTTAAATACGGCGCGCCCCCGCACGGCGGCGTTGCCTTAGGTCTCGACAGAATGGTTGCAATGCTTTGCGGCCGTCAGAGCATTAGAGACGTTATTGCATTCCCCAAAACACAAAAAGGGCAAGACCTTATGGCGCAAAGCCCCAGCTATGCAACCGAAAAGCAGCTTAAAGAATTGCACATTTCGGTTGATTCTGCCGAATAGCAAAACGCCAATAAAAAAACAAAAAAGCTTCGAAGTTTTATGCGCTTCGAAGCTTTTTTGTTGTAGAATAAACCCCGATTTTTTTGGTTATGCGGAAATTTTTTTGACTGGTGTTGTTTGTTTTAAAAATTTTAACTTATTGCATTGCAAGCATATAATTTTCGCAAAAGCTAGATACTGCCAAGGCGGCAGTTTCGGCTTTCATAACCTGATTGCCTATTTTTACGGGCAAAAACCCGTGTTCGTAGGCGGCCTTATATTCGCTGAGCGAAAAGTCGCCCTCGGGGCCAACTAAAATTGCAATTTTTGCCTCATTGCTTTTTACCGATTCTTTTAGGACATTTAAAATCGGCTTTGCAACGCTTTCTAAGCTGGCGATGATTTTTACGTCAAAATCTTTAGAATATTCAAAAAAAGCGTTTAAAGGAGCGGGGTCATGCAAGTCGAACTTTGCCATATTAGACGACTGTTTTATGGCTTCGACAATTTGCGCTAGCCACTTTTGCCGTTTGTCTTGCGCGTTTTCGGGAGATATTTTTACCTCGCAATTTTCCGACAAAATGGGAAACAGCGCATCTATGCCTGACTCTATGCTTTGCCTTAAGATGTCGTCGAAAGTTTTGCCTTTGGGTATTGCCTGCCCAAGCGCAACCGTAAAGGGATTTCTTAAAACCTGCAGCTTTTCTACCTTTTCAAGCTCGGTCTTTTTGGGGTTTGCCGAAACTATTTTGCATAGATACGCGTTGCCCGACAAGTCGAAAACCGACACACTGTCGCCGCAGCGCGCGCGCCTTGCGGCAATAAGGTGGCGGCTTTCAAACTGGTTTAGACGAATTGTGTTGCCCTCTAAATTTTCGGCGTATGCTCTTATTCCCGACATATAAATTTTTGCTTGATTATTCAAAATTTCAGTAAAATTATATTCTGCGTGAATCCGCTAAAAGACAAGCACATTTTGTTGGGGGTATGCAGCTCTATTGCCGTATACAAGGCAGCCGATTTAACCTCTAAATTGGTAAAGGCGGGAGCCTGCGTTAAAGTTGTAATGACCGAAAACGCCGCCAAGCTTGTAAACCCGCTTATATTCCAAACTCTTTCAAAAAACAAAGTGTATGTTTCTATGTGGGAAAATCAGGGGCAGTGGGAAGTAGAGCACGTTGCCCTTGCCGATTTTGCGCAAATATTTTTGGTAGCTCCGTGTTCGGCAAACACATTGGGCAATTTTGCAAACGGCTTGGCTCCCGATTTTCTTTCTACCTGTTTTATGGCGTCGAACGCAAAAAAATATGTGGCGTTGGCAATGAACTGCAATATGTATAATTCGCCTGCGGTTCAAAAAAATATAAAAACGCTTAAAGAGTGGGGCGTAAACTTTATAGCTCCCCAAAGCGGTATGCTTGCCTGCGGCAAAGAGGGCGTTGGCAGACTTGCCGATATAGACTCTATTATAGCCGCAATTTCCGAGTAGGGCTTTAAATTCGAAACATTTTGTCGCACGGGGTACAAAATGTCTCTATAAATTGGCCATTATGGCGCGGGGTTCTTGTCCGATACTTGTAGATAGGTTTGGCACGCTATTTGCTAAGGAATAAGGTATGAATATAAATCCCGACAATTTTACAGAAAAATCTATAGAGGCCATAAACGAGGCCTCGCAAGTTGCAAGGCGCTACAATGCATCGCAGCTTGAACAGGCGCATTTGTTGGAGGCTCTCGCCAATCAGGAAGGCGGCATTGTTCCCGCCATTCTCGAAAAAATGAGCTCCAAAAAAGAGGTCTTAAGACTTTCTTTACAGCGTTATTTGCAAGCGCAACCCAAAGTTAATGGAGCCAGTGCCGAGCTATATCCCAGCGCGGCGTTTTCGGCCACGCTTTCGCGCGCGTTGGAAATCTCCAAAAATATGGGCGACGCTTTTGTTTCTACCGAGCATTTGTTTTTGGCAATTCTCGAAAAGCCCGAACCCAGCGACTTTGCCGATATGGTTGCCTCGCTTCAAATTTCCACAAGCGAGGTAAAAACGGTGTTATCTACAATGCGTTCGAGCAAAAATATCGACAGCAAAACCCCCGAAGCTTCGTACGAAGTTTTGGCAAAATACGGTTCTAACCTTGTAGAACTTGCCCGCAAAGGCAAGCTAGACCCCGTAATTGGCAGAGACGAGGAAATAAGAAGGGTTATAAGGATTTTGTCGAGAAAGACAAAGAACAACCCCGTTCTTATAGGCGAGCCGGGTGTAGGTAAAACCGCAATAGCCGAAGGTTTGGCGCAAAGGATTGTCCGCAAAGACGTTCCCGAAGGTTTGAAAGACAAAACGATTTTCGCTTTGGATATGGGATCGCTTATAGCGGGCGCAAAATATAGAGGCGAGTTTGAGGAAAGGCTAAAGGCCGTTCTTAACAAAGTTAAGGAGTCGGACGGCAAGATAATTCTTTTTATAGACGAATTGCATACAATTGTAGGCGCGGGCAAAACCGACGGTTCGCTAGACGCCAGCAATATGCTTAAGCCAATGCTTGCCCGAGGCGAGTTGCGTTGTATAGGAGCAACAACCCTTAACGAATATAGGGAAAACATCGAAAAAGACGCGGCTTTGGAAAGGCGTTTCCAACCCGTATATGTTGCAGAACCTTCGGTTGAAGATTCCATTGCAATATTAAGGGGCTTAAAGCAGCGTTTCGAAACCCACCACGGCGTTGAAATTCAAGACAGGGCTTTGGTAGAGGCCGCAACGCTTTCCGACAGGTACATAACGGGCAGGCAGCTTCCCGACAAGGCGATAGACCTTATAGACGAAGCGTGCGCAAGAATAAGAACCCAAATGGATTCCGTTCCCGTAGAGCTCGACAACATTATGCGCAAGCAAATGCAGTTGCAGATAGAAGAGGCAGCCCTTGTAAAGGAAAAGAGCGACGACAAACGCCTAGCCGAAGTCCGCAAAGAGCTTGCCGATTTAAAGAATCAGTCGGCGGTATTGCGCAGCAAGTGGGAAGACGAAAAGCAGCAGTCGGCTTTGGCAAACAAGCTAAGGGCGCAAATAGAGGAGGCCAAAATCAAGATGGAGCATGCCGAAAGGGAGTATAATCTCAATCAGGCTGCCGAAATTAAATACGGCGTTCTGCCCAAATTGCAGGCTCAATTAGACAAGGCAATTTCGAAAACCAAAGGCGAAAACGCAATGGTAAGGGAAATTGTAGGCCCTTCCGAAATAGCCGACGTTGTTTCCGAATGGACGGGCATACCCGTAAAGAAGCTTGTACAAAGCGAAAAGGACAAGATCTTGCACCTGCCCGACGCCCTTCATAAGAGGGTAATAGGCCAAGACAAGGCTGTAGAAAGCGTTGCCAATGCAATCCTAAGAAGCAGGGCGGGCATAAAAGACCCGAAAAGACCCATAGGCGTGTTTATGTTCTTGGGGCCCACGGGTGTAGGCAAAACCGAATTGGCAAAGGCGCTAAGCGCAAACTTGTTCGACAAGGAAGACAATATGGTGCGTATAGATATGTCGGAATATATGGAAAAGCACTCGGTTTCCAGACTTATAGGTTCGCCTCCGGGCTATGTTGGCTACGAACAGGGCGGCCAGCTTACCGAGGCCGTAAGGCGCAGACCCTACTCGGTAGTTCTCTTCGACGAAATCGAAAAGGCGCACCCCGAAGTTTTAAATACCCTCTTGCAGATTATGGACGACGGTATTCTTACCGACGGTCAGGGTCGCAAGGTAGACTTTAAAAACACGGTTATTATAATGACCTCGAATGTGGGTTCTTCGTACATTTTAGACGCCGTTGCCGACAAAGACGGCAACCTTCCCGAAAGCGCAAAGAACGCCATTAACGCCGACTTAAGAGCGCACTTTAAGCCCGAGTTCTTGAATAGAATAGACGACATTATAATCTTTAACGCGCTAACGCTCGACCAGGTAAAGCAAATTGTCCAACTTCAAGTTGCAAACCTAAACAAGCGTTTGGAAAAGCAGGGCGTGTATGTAAAGCTTTCGAAAAAGGCTTTGGACAATATGGCTACAACCGCCTACGACCCGACTTTCGGCGCGCGTCCCTTAAAGAGAATGATTGTAGAAAAGATAGAAAACCCGCTGGCAAGGGCGATTATATCGGGCACGCTTCCAAAAGACGGCGTGTACGAAGTAAAAGAATAACAGGCTCTTTAAAAAATCAAAACCCTTTCGGAATTCTCGAAAGGGTTTTTTGTTGCATGTTAAACGGGAAAAACAATAAAAATGTCAAAGAAATGTATGCGAAAATGGTTGTTTTGATTTAGTTTTCTTGAATTTTAGTCTTGATATAAAAACGATTTATCTGATAGGCTAGGCTGACAGTTATTCGATATAATATATGAGAAGGAGATGGTATATGATGAGAAGGATTGTTTTTGTGTTTATGTTGTTTGCTGTGTTGCTTGTTAATGCAACGCAGCGGCAACTATGGAATTTTGATTGGAAATTCTATTATGGGAAAAACGACGAAGCACATTTGAGAGATTGCGACGATTCTAAATGGCGTTTGCTTGATTTACCCCATGATTTTCAAATTGAACAGCCCTTTATAGAACCTACTAAAGAGCAAATTAAAAATAAAACGGAGGATAAAGGTAGAGGTTTTAAACCCTACAGCCAGGCATGGTATCGCAAAACTTTTGTTGCGAATCCGCAATGGAAAAACAAGCGAGTAATAGTGGATTTTGAAGGGGTAATGCAAGTTTGCGACGTGTATATTAACGGACATAAAGTTGCGTCGAACGAATATGGATATAGCGGTTTTCAGGTAGACATTTCAAACTTCATAGATTACAACAACCCAAATGTAATTGCCGTTTTTGCTGAGGTTTCTCCGAAATATGTATCGCGCTGGTACACGGGCGGGGGAATTTACAGAAATGTATACTTATTGCAAAAAGAGCCAATTTCCGTTGCCCGACACGGTCTTTATATTACAACGCCTCAAATTTCGAGAAAATCGGCAAAAGTAAAAGTTCAAACGGAAATTGAAAACACTTTGAACGCCGAACGCAAAATACATGTGAAATCTACGGTGTATTCTCCAAAAGGCGAAAAACTTGCAGAGAAAACACAGTCAGTTGTTGTCGCCGCAAATTCGACAGCAACGGACGAAGCTTTTTTTGACATAAAAAATCCTTCGCTTTGGGACATTGATTCGCCAACGCTTTATTCGGTCGTCGTGCAAGTTCTTGATTCCGACAAAGTGTTGGATTATAAAAAATCTAACTTTGGCGTGCGAACCATAGAATTTAACCCGCAACAGGGCTTTTTGCTAAACGGAAGAAAAGTTTTGCTTAAGGGGTCAAATTTTCACCACGATTTGGGGGCACTTGGGGCCGCCGTTTACGATTCTGAAATAGAAAGGCGCATTTTGCTTTTAAAATCGCTTGGAGTAAACAATATAAGAACTTCGCACAATCCATATAGTGAGTCGTTTGTAGCTTTGGCCGACAAGCACGGTATTTTGGTTGTAAACGAAGTTTTCGATAAATGGAGCAAAGCCTATTTGGGCGGGAGAAAACACGAAGACGAGGTATGGCCTTACGCGCTTTCCGAGTTTATCAAGCGCGACAGAAACCACCCAAGCGTTATTATGTGGAGCTTGGGCAACGAACTAGATTGTCAACACGGAACATATCCTAACCCTACAGACAAGTATGGAGACTACGCTGTAACAATGTATAAAATAAAGCGGGATTATGCCAAAAAATTCGACGATACGCGCCCCTATACAGTGGGGCAATTCCCCGCCAGAGAAAAGGGGTTAGACCCGTGGCACATAAGCAAAGAACAATGGAAACTTACCAAGCCTGCAGAGCTTGCGTTTGCCACCGATGTTTCTTCTCAAAACTATACGGGGTGTTTTTTTGAAAACGATTCCAAAAACTATCCTAATATGATTTTTTACCAAAGCGAAATGACTACGGGAGGTTTGGCCGAAAATTTCTACGAATTAAACCATAGCAAGGTAGCGGGAGCTGCCTATTGGGGTGTTATCGCCTATTGGGGCGAGTCTGGCGGTTGGCCGCAAAAGGGCTGGAGCACCAAAGCCTATATAGATACCGCCCTAAACATAAAGCCGCAGGGATATTGGATGAAAGCCACGTTCTTAGACGGAGTAGCCCCGGTTGTTTATGTCGGAGTTTGCGAGCGCGATGTACAAACCGGTGTCTATGTTGCGCCTACGGGGCAAACCATAGGGCTTATGCCCGAAAACGAAAATTGGAACCGCAAAGACGGCAGTTTTGCCGATGTGGTTGTCTATACAAATGCAGACGAAGCCGAATTGTTTTTAAACGGCAAATCGCTGGGTGTGCGTAAAAACGACCGTTCTAATATTCGTATAAGAAATAAAATTATATGGGAAAATGTAAAGTTTGAACAAGGCGAGCTAAAAGCGGTTGCAAAAACAAACGGCAAAGTTGTGGGCGAGCATAGCCTTGAAAGCGCCGACGACCCCGCCGAACTTGCCGCAGAATTGGTAAATGCAAATTGGAGGGCCGACGGAATGGATTTACAGATTGTAAAAATTTCGGCGGTAGACAAGTTTGGCCGCCTATACCCGATTGCAGATAACAAGCTAACGTTTTCGCTTGAAGGAAACGCAAAGCTTATCGATGTAGACAACGGAGATATGGCAAGCAACGAACTGGCTGTTGGCAATTCCCGTTCGCTATATTGCGGTAGGGCGGTTGCAATACTTCGCGCCGGCAAAAGTGCCGACGACTCGATTAAACTGACAATTAAAGCCGGTGGGTTGCCGACTAAGATTGTAAAACTAAAGACAAAGTAGTAAAATTACATTGCGTAAATTCAAACAAAAAATGCGCTCAGATAAGAGCGCATTTTTGCATGGCAAATTCGCCTAAAACTAGTCTTCTTTAGGCGCGTTTTTTGCCAGTTTTTTTGCTATTATAGAGGCTACCACCAGCTGGAATGCGTGGTATATCATAATAGGCAAAATTATTATGGCAATTTTGGAAGGGTCGTGTACTATAACCTTCGACATAACGGCCCCGTGTGCCAGCGATTTTTTAGAACCGCAAAACAGGGCTGTAATTGTGTCGTTGCGGTCGAATTTTAGCAGCTTTGAAACCAGCAAAATTACGGCGTAGGCGGCAAAGAACATTGCCGCCAGCCCAATGGTAAGCAAAACAATGTCTTTAAGCGAAAGCGCGCTAAACATATCCTTGTAAAAGCTGTCGCAAAACGAAGTGTATACGATAAGCAGAATAACGCTTTGGTCGTAGTTCCTAAAAAGGCGTTTTTTTGTCTTTGCCCATTCGCCGAATCTTTTGTTAAGCAAAACGCCCAAAACAACGGGCAGCAGCACCTGCGCAAAAAGCTTGGCAAAAATTGGGCTCAACTCGGCGTCGGGCATAGCGCCCTGCATTGCAAAGCTCATTAAAAGCGGGGTTATGAATATGCCCAATATGCCCGACAAGCTTGCGTTGAAAATCGCCGCGGGTATGTTGCCGCTTGCAATAGAAACCATTACTACCGACGACGACACCGTAGACGGCAGCGCGCACATAAAGAACACGCCCAAATATAGGTATTGGTCTTTAAACGCGCCGAAAACGGCGGTATACGCCAAAAGCAGAAGCGGAAACAGCGCAAATGTAGCCAGTTGCACAACTATGTGCAGCTTATAGTTTGAAAGACCTTTTTTTATCTGCGCAAAGTCCAGCCTAAGGCCGTAAAAGAAAAAGATAAGGGTTAAAAGCCAGTTTGCCAGTTCCGATGGCGAAAAGCTTTCCCTTGTGCATCCTATTTGCGGGGCTATGTACGCCAAAAGTATTGCGCCGCCCAGTCCCAAAATGAACCAGTCCAGCCCGATTTTGTTCAATTTGCCGTATATGTATGTAAATATATTCACGATAAGTTCAAGTATGCTTGCCTTTATGCGACTTTCCTCAAGCTTTTTTTCAAAAATGGTTGCGTTTTTCGGCCATATTTGAAAGTCTATTCGGCGAAAATGAGAATACAAAAGTTCATATCCCAATGCGGAGTTTGTTCGCGCAGAGCCGCCGAGCAGAAAATCGCCGAGGGCGTTGTAAGCGTAAACGGGAAAGTTGCCCAGATAGGGCAGGATATAGACGAAAATTCCGACAGCGTTGTTTTTGAAGGGCGCAAAATTTCGCTTCCGGTAGAAGACAAGGTGGTTTTGGCCTTCAACAAGCCCAAGGGCTATTTGTGCAGCAATGCAGACCCTTTTCACGCGCAAACCGTGTTCGATCTGCTGCCTATGCCCTATAATAAGATGAAGCTTTTCTGTTGCGGCAGGCTTGATATGAATTCGCAGGGGTTGCTTATCCTAACAAACGACGGCGATTTGGCAAACAGAATAACGCATCCGTCGTACGGGGTAATGAAAAAGTATACGGTGCTTTTAAACAGGCCTTTCGACCACAAGCTTATTAAAACCCTAGAGCACGGCGTTGTTTTCGAGGGCGAAAAACTTGTGGCTACAAAGATAATCCCGCTTGGCATAGAAGGAGAGCAAAACGAAACCAAAAGGCTTGAAGTTTGGCTGCACCAGGGCAAAAAGAGGGAAATCAGAAGAATGTTCGAGTGCGTTGGCTACTTTGTTAAAGAGCTTAAAAGGTTCCAAATTGGCGGCTACGTTTTAAAGCGCATTCCCGAGGGGCAATATAAAAGGCTTGGGCAAGTAGACATTAAAAAACTGCTAATGCAGTCGTAAAAAACATTTATAAGGGGATAACAAAATGGAGAAGATTTTCGACGATATTCAAGATGCCATTGCCGACGTTGCAATGGGCAAACCCATTGTTGTTGTAGACGACGAAAACCGCGAAAACGAGGGCGACCTTATTGTTGCGGCAAGCAAAATTACGCCCGAGGCGGTTAACATTATGATAAGCCACTGCAAGGGGCTGATTTGCGCTCCAGCCACTACGGCTGTGCTAAACAGGCTGGGCATAGACGATATGGTAAAGATTAACCGCGACAAAAAGGGAACTGCCTTTACCGTTACCGTAGACGCCGCCGACGGCATTACCACTGGCATAAGCGCGGCCGACAGGGCAAGAACTTTAAAACTTATGGCGCAGCCAACTTCTACGGGGGCAGACTTTGTAAGCCCGGGGCATATAAACCCGCTTAGGGCAAGGCCCGGCGGCGTTCTCGAAAGGGCGGGGCACACCGAGGCCGCCGTAGATATGTGCAAGCTTGCAAATCTGCCGCCCGTTGGCGTAATTTGCGAAATAATTAAGGACGACGGCACAATGGCGCGCCTGCCCGATATAATAGAATTTAAAAACAAGTTCGGCTACAGGCTTATAAGCGTTGCAAGCCTTATAGAATACAGGCTTAAAAACGACAGAATTTTAAAGAAAATTTCGTCGAGCAAGGTAGACACCGAATTCGGCGAGTTCGATTTTTCCATTTTCAGAAACGAAGCCGACAAGAAATTCCATTTTGCCCTTTCTATGGGCGATTTGTCGAAAGACGGCGCGTTTGCAAGGGTTCACGCGCAGAATATTTTTGCGGATTTGTTCCGCGCAAAGTCGTTTTCCGACGCCGCCGATTCCTTTAGGCGCGCAATGGCAAAAATTGCCGGGGCAAAGTGCGGCGCGCTTGTTTGCGTTAATGTCGAAAACTGGGGGGTAGACATAAACGCCGCCCAGCCTATTTTGCCCAACAAGGTAGACTACGGCATTGGCTCGCAAATTTTAAAGGAGCTTGGCTTTAAAAAGATAAACCTGCTAACAACGCACCCCGGTGCGCACTATATGCCCGAAGGCTACGGCTTGCAGATTGTATCCCAAACAAAAATTTAACAAAACTATATAGTTCTTATGAGTCTCGACAAAGCAAAAATGCCCGACGTAGACGCAAGCGGCTTTAAGTTTGCAGTAATTGCCTCGTGCTTTAACCAAAATATGGTAGACGCCCTTTTAAACGACGCCGTAAAAACATTTAAAAGGGCCGGCGTACCCGAAAAATCGCTTAAGATTGTGCGCGTTCCGGGGGCTTGCGAGCTTCCCGTAATAGCCTCTATTTTGGCGGATTCTTCGGAATACGACTGCGTTGTTGTCCTTGGCGTTGTAATTGCGGGCGAAACCCCGCACCACGAAATTATAGCCCACAGCACGGCCAACGCATTCCAAAAAATTGCGGTAGAAACTACAGTGCCCGTAATAAACGGCGTTATTGTGGCAAACAACTATGAGCAGGCGGCAAACAGAACCATAGGCAAAATTGCCCGAGGCGTTGAATTTGCCGAGGCCGCAATTCAAATGGCTTGGCAGACATCTTTATTGCTCGACGAAACGGAGTTTTAATATGCAATCGGAAAATTCGCAAAACGAAAAGCCCCACGCATTAAGGGGCAGACACGAAAACAGAATTGCGGCAATGCAGTTCATCTATATGCGCGATATGAACGAAAGCGGGCCTTTTGAAGAGGCTTTGCAAAGCTTTTTAACCAATAAGGAAACCGAGCTTGCCGTCCGCAAGGGGTATTTTCAGTTTGCAAGAGAGCTTATTGTTGGGGCTTTTACCCATGCAAAAGAAATAGACGGCGAAATATCTAAAAACGCAAAAAACTGGTCTATAGACAGAATCGCAAAAGTTGAATTGGCAATTTTAAGGCTTGCCGTTTTTGAGCTGCTTTTTAGAGACGACATTCCGCCAGTTGTTACCATAAACGAGGCGGTAGACCTTACAAAAGAGTTTTCGGGAGACGATTCGAAACGCTTTGTAAACGGGCTGCTCGACAAAATTTCGCTGTCGCTAAAAAGACCAATGCGCCAAGCAGTTAAAAAATAATGTTTTCGATATTCAAAAAGTTTAGAGACTCGCTAAAGAAAACCGCCCAAAATGCGTTGGGGGCAATTTCTGGCTTGTTTGCAAAAAAAATAGAACCGCAAGACATAGACCTTATAGAGGAAACACTATACGGTGCGGATTTCGGCTTCGACACAACCGAAAAGGTTGTAGACGCTATAAAAAAAGAATATTCTAAAAACAAAGAGCTTAGGGGCAAAGAGGCCGCAGAAATAGGGGCTGCCGTTTTGGAAAAGATTTTAGACGGTTCGCAGGCCGAAATTAAACCTCTTGGCGGCGAAAACCCGACGGTTATTTGCCTTATAGGCGTAAACGGTTCGGGCAAAACTACCACCTGCGCAAAGTTGGCAAAGTTGCTTTCCGAGCAAGGCAAGGTTTTGATGGGAGCCTGCGACACTTTTAGAGCCGCCGCCAACGAACAGATTAGAATTTGGGCGCAAAGACTTAATATAGATTTGGTTGAAAGCCAGCACGGTGCCGATTCTGCCGCAGTTGCATTCGACGCGTGGCACGCGGCAAAGGCGAGGGGCGCAAAATATCTTATTTTAGACACCGCAGGCCGTCTGCATAATAAGGAAAATTTAATGAACGAGCTTTCTAAATTCGAGCGTGTTCTTAAAAAGTGTGACCCAAATTGCCCGCACTATTCCTTTATGGTTGCCGATGGTTCGTTGGGTTCGAACAGCATTCAGCAAGCAAGGGCGTTCAACAAAGCATTCCCCCTAAACGGGCTTATTGTAACTAAGCTCGATGGCACCTCCAAGGGCGGGGCACTTACGGGCGTGTATTCAGAGCTAAAACTTCCAATATTTTATGTCGGTTTGGGAGAATCGGTAGACGACCTTCAAAAGTTCAACCCAAAGGCCTACGTTAACGGAATTTTCGGATTGGAGTAATTAAAATGGAAAGCCTGAATGTAAATCTCGGCGAAAAATCGTATACAATAGAAATTGCCGAAAACGCGTTTTCAAACGCCCAAAATAAGGCGGCACAACTTGCCGCTTTGGGCAAGAAAAACGTGTTTATAACCGACGAAAATGTAAAGGCAGCCCACTCCGAAAAGCTCGAGCAAATATCAAAATTCGGTAGCCTTATAGTTCTGCCCGCGGGCGAAACTACAAAAAGCTTTGCCAATTTCGAAGCCATTTGCGAAAAGCTTGCCGATTTACGCTTAAACCGCAAAAGTGCGCTGTTTGCAATAGGCGGCGGCGTTGTAGGCGACATTACCGGCTTTGCGGCTGCAAGCTATATGCGCGGCATAGATTTTTATCAGGTTCCCACAACATTGCTTTCTATGGTAGATTCTTCTGTAGGCGGCAAAACAGGCATAAATTTAAAGGCGGGCAAAAATCTGGTTGGGGCTTTCCATCAACCCAAAGCTGTTTATATAGACACCTCGTTTTTAGACACTTTGCCTAAAAGGGAAATAGCTGCGGGCATGGCCGAAGTTATAAAATACGCCCTTATTTGCGATGCGGAATTTTTCGATATTCTAAACAACGACAACATTCTGGAATGCCGCGCAAAGACTGCGGCTGCAATAAAACGCTGCTGCGCCATAAAGGCCGATGTTGTCTCTAAAGACGAGTTTGAAAACAGCCCCGAAAACGGCAGGGCGCTTCTCAACTTGGGGCACACTTTCGGGCACGCAATAGAAAACTGCGCAGGCTACGGCGTTTATCTTCATGGCGAGGCTGTGGGCATTGGGCTTCTTATGGCGGCAAAGTTGTCTGAAAAGCTAGGGTTTGCAAAAGACATTTCGCAAAAGACAAGGGTGCTGCTGGAAAAATACGCAATCCCCGTAAAAATCGACAAATCGCTAAGCAGCGCAAAACTGGTAGACGCAATGCACAAAGACAAAAAATCGCACGGGGCAAAGCTTAGGTTTGTGCTTATGCGTGGCATAGGGCAATCGTTTACAACCGAGTATTCCGACGAGCGCGAATTGCAAAATCTATTCGAAAGTTTTAAGTAAAAATGCTTTTCGATGCGCACTGCCACGCACATTTTGCGGAGTTTAACGGTATGCAAATTCCGAAAGGAATGCGGTTTGTGTCGAGCGCGATAGACTGTTTTGATTGGCTTGTTTTGAAAAATTTTGCGTGCGAAAAAAAGGCGTACGGGCTTTGCCCTATGCGCGCAAACCAAATTGCCGATATGGAAAAACTGCCCGAATTTTTAAGCGGGGCTACTGCCATTGGCGAAACGGGTTTGGATTTTCGCCCGCAATATATGCAGTTTGCGCAAACGCAAATAGAGGTTTTTAAGATGCATATTTCTTTGGCTAAAGATTTTGCTTTGCCCCTTGTAATACATTGCGTAAACGCCTACAAAACCCTTGCCGGAATCCTTAAAAACAGCGGAGTTGTGGCGGTTTTTCATTCGCCGAATTTCGTTCCCGAAAACAGTGTTTTAAAAAACGCATATTTTTCTTTTTCGGCAAAAAGTTTGTGTTTTAAAAAGGCGCAAAAAACCGCGCAAGCTGCGCCAATAGACCGTTTGCTTATAGAAAGCGACGGCTTTTGCAGCCAACAAACCCTAGAAGACGCCGCAGCAAAATTGGCGGCAATTAGGGGCGAAAAAGAGATAGGCAAAATTTTAAACGAAAATTTTTTAAGAGTATACGGCAAATGAATAAATTTCAGCGCAGCGACATTTTATATACAAAAGAGCTAAGGCAAAGGGTTGAAAACGCAGTGTTCGGCATTGCGGGCTTGGGTGCGGTTGGCTCGTATGCAACCGAAAGCCTTGCGCGCTTCGGCGCAAAAAATTTTGTTGTTGTCGACTGCGACACGGTAGACCCAAGCAACATAAACCGCCAGCTCTTTGCGCTGGAAACCACTGTGGGAATGGAAAAGCGGCTTGTTGCCCGCGACAGGATTTTGTCGATAAATTCCGATGCGAATGTAGAGGCGGTAAACGCCTTTATAGCCGCCGATACGCTCGAAAATCTCTTCGGCAAATGCGACATTATTATAGACGCAATAGACTGCATTTCGTCGAAATGCGACATTGCCGAATTTGCCCAAAAAAGCGGTAAGGTGCTAGTTTCAAGTATGGGGGCTGCCCGCCGAAAGGATTTAACAAAAATAAAAACCGGCGATTTTTGGAAGGTGTGCGGCTGCCCCGTTGCCGCGCGTATGCGAAAAGAACTTAGAAAACGCGGCGCATTCGGCAAATTCGACTGCGTGTTTTCCGACGAGCAGCTTTGTGGCGAAAGCCATTTGGTTTCGTCGGCAGCAGGTCAGAAAAAGGTGATTGGCAGCTCGCCTTTTATTACCGCGGCTTTCGGAATTGCATTGGGCAATTTGGCGGTTATGCAGTTTGCAAAAAACAGGCTTTAGGCGTTTTCGGGCGCGCTTGTTTTTTCGGGTTCGCTTTCGCTTAAAAGCGGCTGCATAATAAGTTCGGTTGGTTTGCCGCGCGATTTTTTGCCCAGCCTTTTTATTATTTCAAAGTAGCCTTCGGGGGGTGTAAATTCAAACGGGGCTTCTAGCACAACGGTTGTGTTTGTAGAGCACAGCCCTTTTACAAGTTTAAAAATTTCTGCCGCATTTGCCAGCAGCAGTGGGTAGGGCGGGTCTAAAAATATAAAGTCGAATTTTTGGGTGCTTTTAAACTTAAAGCAGTCGCACGCGCTTATTTTTATGTCGGCGTTTTTTATGTAGGAGGTAATGCCGCTGCAATTTGCCTTTAGGCACTGTAGGGCTACTTTGTCTTTTTCCACAAAAGTCGCCGAAACTGCCCCGTGGCTTAAAGCTTCAAGCCCGTAGGCTCCCGTTCCCGCAAAAAGGTCTAGCACGGCTGCGTTTTCTACCGCGTTTGCCAGCGACGAAAACAGCGCAAGCCTGCCAGCGTCGGTGGCGGGTCTGGTTTTGTCCGATTTGGGGCTTTTTAGGTTGAATCCTCTTGCCAATCCAGAGCTTATTCTCATATAGTCGCGTATTATGAAGTGGTTAAATGCAGCTTTATTTTTTGTACTTTTGCCAATATCGGTTTTTGCCGAAGAAAAGCAATACAAATCGGTTTTGGCGTTAGACTTCGAAAACGATTTGGGCTTTACCGACCGCTACTATACCAACGGCGTAAGGCTTTCGTATACCGACAACGGCTCGGACTGGCTTGCAAACAAACTGCAGTTTAAGTTGTTGGAACTTTTTATAGACGAAAATTCAAAGACGCAAAAATTTCAAACCGCAGGCTTTGGGCAGGGAATGTATGTAGGCTACGATATTAGCGATCCGAACCCGCCAGCCGACGACAGACCCTATTGCGGATTGCTGTATTTTTTTGCAACATCGCACATAATGCGCGAAAATTCGCTGGACAGCTTCGGGCTTAATATTGGCCTTACGGGCAAATACTCGTTTGCCGAAGCAACCCAAAAATTTGTGCACAGCATAAACACCGAAGCCAAATGGCCAATGGGCTGGCACAACCAAATAGAAACAGAGCCCGCATTTTTGTTTAACTACCGCCACGCCGAAAGGGTTTATAAAATACAAAAAGGCTCGTTCGGGGGCGACGTTGTAGCCTCGTGTTCTGCAAACTTGGGCAACATAAAAGTTTCGGGGCAAGCCGACATTCTGCTTAGGTTCGGCTACAATTTGCCCAATTCTTTCGATTCAGGCTGCATAGACTATAGTAATTCTCAAGACGTTGGCATTGCAAAAACAAACGGCGCAAATTGGCACGCCTATCTTTTTGCGGGGGCGACAGGCCAAGTTGTAGGCTACGATATCACTTTAGACGGCAACGCCTTTAGGCATAGTCCCCGCAGTGTGGAAAAAGAATATGTGGTAGGAACTGCGCGTTTCGGCGCCTCTTTGCGCTACGATTATATTCAGCTAGACTACACTTTTATGATTCAAAGCGACGAATTTGAAAACCAAAAGGGCTCGTTGCGGTGCTACTCGTATGCAAGCTTAAAAATATTGTTCTAGCAAATGAAAGCTTTGTTTGCCACATTTTGCCTTTGCCTTGCCTGCCATTCGCTTTTGGGCGAAAGCGCGCAAACGCTTTTCGAGCATTCCGCAAAAAATGTAGAGTCGGAAATTGCCGTTGCCAAAACCGAATTGTTGGCAAAGGAAAAGATTGTTGAACTAACTTCAAGGCTTGAAGCGTTAAACGCGCAAATTGCGGCTATGCAAAAGTTGCTAAATGCGAAACAATCCGAAAACGCCAAGGCAAAAAATGCGGAAAAACTTTTGCTAGAAAAAGTGGAAAACAACAAAAAGCAGTTGCAAATCCTTACAAACGCAGTCGAAAAAATTTTTGCCGAGTGCGCCGAATATGTAAAAACTTTGCCCTATCCGCTAAACGAAATATATTCTGCAAAGGCAAACAAAGCGCAAATTGCAGGCTCCGGCGTTTCGGCAATTTCGCGCAAAATTGCGTTTTTAGAAAGCATTTGTGCAGATTCTAAAGAATATAAGCTATACGAGTATCCCCTAAACGGCAAGGCTGCAAAGTTTTTAACCTTCGGTCTAAGCTGTAGCTTTTATCAAATTTTGTCTACAAAAGAGTGCGGCAAAATGAGCGGCAAAACTCCGGTAGAAATTAAAGACGCAAGCATTAAAAGGCTTTTTGATATGGCGCAAAACGCGGCGAAAATTACCCCCGTATATTTGGAGCAAAGCAAATGAAAATTGTTCTATACATACTTTTTTGCCTTTGCTTTTTGCAAAGCGGCGTTGCAAAAACGCAGCACACAACCGCGCAAAGTTTCGAAAAAACAATGGCAAGTTTGTCGCAACGCGAAGACGAAGCATATAAAAAGATAGATTCCTTAAAAGCGCAGTTAAACGACAACAAAACTCCAAATTTAGATTTTTTGTCGGGGCAAAATGCCGAGCTTGAAAGCCGAATAGAAAAAACTTTGCAGCAGCTAGACGCTTTAGATGCCGTTGTTTTCGATCTAAAAAACGGCGCGGCCAATTTTGAAAAGCTTTCGCGGTTTCCGCAAAAATATCTATATGCCACGGGCGAAAATTCAGCGCAAAAAAGCGGCGTTTGCATAGATTTAAGCGCGGGCAAGTTTGCCGACGAAAAGCCCATGTCGTTTGCCGAAAAATTCGAACGCGGCGGCATATGGGTTTACCCAATAGCTTTCTTTGCGGTTTTGGCGTTTTTTGCCGCGCTATATTCTGCAATACGCATATATTCTGTTGGCGGCATAAAAGGCGAATTAGTAAACGCGCTTTCCGAAAGTCTAAAAAAAGGCGACTTGCAATCGGCGCAAAAAGCCGCAGAAAATCTGCCGAAATTTTACGCAAAATTTGCGTGCGATTTGCTCGAAAGCGTATCTTTCGGCAAAGACTATGTTATTGAAAAGGCGTATGCGCTGGAATTTGAAGGCAATTCAAAGTTGTGCTCGTTTTTGCCGATAGTTTCAATTACCGCTTCGGTTGCGCCGCTGTTGGGGCTTTTGGGTACTATAACGGGAATAATAAAAACCTTTTCGGCGTTGTCGTTATACGGCGGTGTAAATGCCGATATGCTTGGCGGCGGCATAGGCGAAGCTTTAATTACAACCGAATTCGGCCTGGTTTTGGCAATTCCGTCGTACATAGTTTTTGCGGTAATTTCGCGCAGGGCAAAAACGGTTTCGGCAAATATGCGGCAAATATCGGCGGCATTTGAGCTTTACTTTAACAAAAAGGGAAATTAACGAATGCAAAATTCGTTTGCCTATTATTTCGAAACTTCGGGTGTTGTGGCCTACGCAATGCTTGCGGTGGCGGTTGTTCTATACAACATTTTATTTTCGCTAATATTAGAGTTGTATTCCAAAAATAAAAGCGTGCAAAAATTGGGCATAAGCGAAGAATTTGGGAGTTTGCAAAATAAATATTTTGCATATTTTAAGGCCGTAAATTTAAAGCTTAAATTGGCGGCGGCATTGGCGGCGGCGTTGCCGCTGTTGGGTTTGTTGGGCACTGTTTTGGGTATGGAAATTTGCTTTGTGTCGAACTCGGGTAGCTACGACATTGTTGCCCTTGGTGTTTCAAAGGCATTGCTTACAACGCAGGCGGGTTTGGTATTGTCGCTGCCGTCGTTCGTGTTCGTTTTTTGCGCAAAATATTTAAAAACGCGCTTGGCCGGTAATTTGCAAAATGCGGCTTTGCCCCGCAAAAAAAACGGGGGTGCATTATGAGACGCCGCGATTTAGACGAGCCATTAAACGATAGCGAAATAAACATTTCGCCGCTTATAGACGTAATGTTTATTTTGCTGATATTTTTTGCGGTGGCAACGGCGTTTTCGCGCAAAAGCGCGCTGCAAATAGAAAGCCCCGTAGCCACCGAAGCCCAGCAGCCCAAAGGCGGCAAAATTACGGTTTTAATAGACAAACTGGGTCGCTACTACCTAAATTCCAAAGAGCAAAAATTGGCCTTTATAGAAAAGCAGTTGGCTAAAAAAGCCAAAGAAACCCCCGTTTTGCTGATAGATGCAGATTCTTCGGCAAACGTGCGCGAATTGGTGGCCTTAATGGACGCCGCAAAAAGGGTCGGCATAAAAGACGTGTTTGTGCTTGCCGAAAAGCAAAAATGAAAATGTCTAGGCAAAAACTTTTTATGCGCTTAAAGAGAATGCTACCGCTTTTTCTTTCGCTTATATTTGTGCTTTTGCTGCATCTTTTGCTGAATGCTAGCCCCGTTGCAAAGCCCGAACAAAAGCAAAGAATTTCGTTTTCGATTGCGCAAAAGCCCAAGGCATTGCAAAGAAAACAAACGCCGCCAGACAAGTTGCTTTGCGACATTGCAGCCGAAAAAACTGCAAGTTTTAAAACGCCGCCTTTAGAGGTAAATCTGCAAAAAATGCAAATGCAGCCGGCGCAAATTTCGTTGGCAAGCAGCGGCAAATATGCGGTCTTTGGCGAATTTAACGCAGCAGACAACTCCGACGCTTTGCGCCTTTCAATGCAAAGGGGCGATGCAAAAAGATATTCTATGCAAATTTTTGAACTCGCCTCGCTCGACAAAATTCCAAAAAGGCTAAACTCGGTTAAAATAAACTATCCAAAAAATCTTTTAAAAAGGGGTATACAAGGTACGGTTGTTCTTGTTGTGGTTATAGACGAAAACGGCCTTTTAAGCGTAGAAAAAGTTGAAAAAAGCGACTATGCAGAATTTGCCGAACAGGCAATTTATGCCGCGCAAAAACTGCGCTACGAACCCCCCACAATTAACGGCAAACCGGTAAGGGCGCGCTTTACGCTGCCAATTCCATTTAGAATTTTAAAATGAAAAAAATAACATTTATACTTTTTGCGCTGTTTGCGTTTTTTAGCTCTTTTGCCGATTCTCCAAAAATAGACGCAAGCGAGGCTGCCGTTATAAAAAAGGCGGCTCAATTTGCCGACAAAAACGAGGCGTTGGAATATATGGAAAAGCATTGCGAAAATTCGCCCGCAATTTTGTTTAATATGGGCAATATATGCGCAAGCCATAACGAGCATAAAAGGGCAATTGCCTATTACGAACGCGCGCTTAAAATTATGCCCGAATTTACGGCGGCCTTAAAAAACGCTACTTACGAATGCGCAAAGGTTGGCGACTATAAAACAGCGTTGCAGTATGCGGCAAAGGTTTCAAAAACATCTTCGCTAGACGCCGATATGTATAAGTGCATTGCGCTTTGTCATATGCAAAGCGGCGATTATTTAAGCGCGCTTTTTGCCCTAAACAACGCAATAATGCTGGACGAAAGCGACATTTTGCTGAAGAAAAACAGGCTATATTGCCTTTCGCAACTGGGCGAAAACGTAAAGTGCATAGCTCAGGCAAAAGAGCTTGTGTTGCTCGACAAAAGCGATGCGCAAAGCTGGCGTATGTTGTGCGCCGCCTACACGAAAATTGGCGACTATAAAAACGCGCTTGCCGCAATAAAAAGCCTGCAAAGCCTAAACCTTGCAAACGCCGACGACTACTCCGTCATGGGCGACTTATATTTTAATCTTCAAATGTATTCTTTTGCTGTAGACGCATACAAAAATGCAGGCAAAGCCGTTGCGCCCGAAAGGCTTGGCAGAATTTCGCTTTTGCTTGCAAAAGCCGGCGAATACGAGATTGCCCTTAAAATTGCGCCCGACACATTTTTTGGCAACACAGCAAAGGGCATTGCCTATGGCGGCAAAGGTTTGTTTGAAAATGCCGAAAAATCTTTTGAGCGCGCGTTTTTGCAAACCGCCGAACCTACCGCCGAAATTATGTGCCAAATGGGCTATGTTTTATACGCCCAAAAAAAATATTCAAAAGCCCAATATTATTATTCTAAGGCTACCTTCGACAAAGCCTTTTATAAAAGCGCAACTACAATGCTTGCGAAAATTGCAGTCGAAATTGGCGACTACAAAACGGCATTGCAGCTTTTAACCGACTTAAAATCAAAATTTAATTCGCAAAAATACGATGCCGCCATAGAAAGTTTGGCGCACTATATTAAAGATGAAAAATCTAAAAATTAGAACGCCGCACAACTCGGGCTTTATAAGTTTAGATACGCCCCAAATTATGGGCATATTGAACTTTACTCCCGACTCGTTTTCCGACGGCGGCAAGTATTTCGACAAAACTTCGGCGTTAAAGCACGCCGAGGAAATGATTTTGCAGGGGGCTGCAATTATAGATTTGGGGGCCGAATCTACAAGGCCCAACTCGCTTAGAATTTCCGCCGAAGAGGAGGTAAAACGCCTTTCCGAAATTTTGCCGGATTTAAGAAAAAACTTTCCCGACATTTGCATTTCGGTAGATACCTATAAAGAAGACGTTGCACGCTACGCGGTAGGCGAAGGAGCCGACATTGTAAACGATGTTTTTGGCGGGGCTTTCGACTGCGCGCGTGACGAAACAAATATGTATAAAACCTGTGCCGAGCTTAAGTGTCCCGTTGTTATAACCCACAACAAGCCGCGCACTTTTGCAAAAGACGTTGTAAAAGACCTTTTAGATTCCGCCAAAATCGCACAAGAATGCGGTATGCCAAAAAGCGACATAATTATAGACTGCGGTTTCGGGTTTAACAAAAATGCCGAAACAAACATCGACATACTTAAAAATATATGCGACTATTCCGAGCTGGAATATCCACATTTGCTGGGCGTTTCGCGAAAGTCTACACTAAAAAAAGTTGCGGGCTTAAACCTGGGCGATTTGGATTTTGCGACTATTGCAGCCTACGCTTTTGCGCTGGCAAAATGCGGAGCGGATATTTTTAGAACACACAATGTAAGGGCGGCAAAAATTTGTCTGGACTTGTTTTTGCTGCAAAACAAATAGCATAAAATGGACGAGCTTATTTTAGAGGGAATTATAGCATCGGGCAGCTGCGGGTGCACCGAAGAGGAAAAACTGCACGCGCAGGATTTTAACGTATCGCTAAAACTCGGTTTCGATTTCGGCAAATGCGCAAAAAGCGACTCGCTTTCTGACAGTGTAGACTACCCTAGCGTTATAGAATGCGTAAGGCAAACCGTTGCAAATACCAGATACAATTTAATAGAAAGCCTTGCCGAAAAAATCGCGCAGGATTTGTTTTTTAATTTCGACAAAATTCAGAGCATTGAACTGCAGCTGCGCAAACTTTTATGCGAAAAAAATTTCGGGCTTTCGAAAATTGCGGTAAAAATAAACAGGCATAGGCAATGACATACTGCGTAATAGCAATGGGCTCGAATATGGGCGACAGGCTTGCAAATTTGCAAAACACGCTTGCGGCGTTATCCGAAAAGGTAGGAGTTTTAAAAAAGTCGCGCATATACGAAACAAAGCCCGTAGGCTACCTAGACCAGGGCGATTTCCTTAACGGGGCGGTTTTTGGAACTACGCTATGCGCGCCTTTCGAGTTGCTTTGCTTCTTAAAGCAAATAGAGAAAAAAATGGGGCGCGTTAACACTTTTAGGAACGCGCCGCGCCCGATAGATTTAGACATAATTTTTTACGGCGAAACGCGCATAAATATGCAGTCTTTAAAAATTCCGCACGCGCAGTGGAAGGAAAGGCAGTTTGTATATGTCCCCCTAAGGGATTTTTGCAACGACCAAACTTTTGCCGAGGCCTTTCCTTTCGAGCGCGAAATAATAAAAGTTTTGCCTAAAAGCGAAATATTTGCAAAATACGAAATGTAAAGATTATGGGAACGCTTTTTATTGTACCTACACCTATAGGCAACCTTGAAGACCTGTCGGAAAGGGCGGCAAAAACAATCCGCGAATGCGACATTGTAGCCTGCGAAGACACCAGGGTTTCTTCAAAACTTACCGCGCATTTGGGGGTTTCGAAAGAATTTGTTGTATATTCCGACGTGCGCGAAGTTGCCAATGCCGACTATCTTTTGCAAAAATTGCAGGCGGGCAAAAACGTAGCTTTGGTTTCCGACGCCGGAACCCCCTGCATAAGCGATCCGGGGTTTAGAATTGTGCGCTTGTGCCGCAAAAACCAAATTAATGTTGTGCCGCTTACGGGGCCTTGCGCCTTTACAACAGCCCTAAGCGCATCGGGGTTGCCCACAAACGCCTTTTTGTTTTTGGGCTTTTTGCCGCCAAAAACTTCGGCAAGAATTGCGTGCTTTACAAAATATGCCAATAGCGAACACACGCTAATATTCTACGAATCGGTGCACAGAATAACCAAGTTTGTAGACGACGCCCTTGAAGTTTTTGGCCCCAACCGTGCAATTTGCATAGCAAAAGAGCTTACAAAAATGCACGAACGCTTTTTTACGGGCACAATAGAAAGCGTGCGCCAAGAGCTTTTAAAAAGCGCGGTTAAGGGCGAATTTGTGGTTATAATTGCACCCGAAGGATACCAAATATGAACGAATATGTATTGGCTATAGACATAGGCTCGAACACAATAAAGTGTCTGTTTGCAAAAAAGGCGCAGCTGTCTATTAGGGAAATTTTTACGAATACCGCCAATTTTAGAATTTGCGGCAAAAACGGGCTTGTAGGCAACGCAAAAGAGCTTATCGTTCAAGCAATTTGCGATTTTATAGAGCTTGCAAAAAAAGAGAGCGAAAGTTTCGACATAATTGCGTGCGCTACTTCCGCATTAAGGGGGGCGCAAAATGCCGACGAAATTTGCAGGTATATTTACGACAAGTGCGGCGTTAAAATAAACATAATTTCGGGGCAAACCGAGGCAATGCTTTCTATGTCGGGAGCGTTGTCGGATTCTGCGCTGCCAAAATTCGACAAATGCGTGTTTTTCGACCTAGGCGGCGGCAGTATGGAATGCGGTTATTGCGAAAACGGAAAGCCCGAAAAGGCGGTGTCTATACCCATAGGGGCGGTAAGGCTTACAAAAAAGTTTATAAAAAACCCTCAAATGCCCGTTTTAGAGGAAACTATTTTAAAGATAAACGACTATTGCCTAGCCCAGCTTAAAGCTGCAAACTTTAAGTCGCACAACAGATGTGTTATAGCCACGGGCGGAGCGGTGGCTGCCGCGCGCTTAATGCAAAAAACACCAAACGGTTCGCCGTTAGAGCTTGGGCAGCTTAAATTTGCGCTAAAGAAAATTGCGGCTTCTTCGGCAAAAGAGCGTTCCGAAAAATACGGGATAGAGCCCGCGCGTTCCGACATAATTGCTGCGGCTTTTACTTGCATATTGGCAGCCCTAGAGTATTTCGACGCCGATAAAATATACTATACCCGGAAAAGCCTAAGATGGGGTATGTGTATGGAGCATTTTAGGGGCTTTTTTTGATTTTGACATTTGCCGGCAAATGTAGAAACTTTTGTCTATATAATTATGTTTGTAGACGAAGCACATATCAGATTAAAGGCGGGCGACGGCGGCAACGGAATTGCCAGCTTTAGAAGGGAAAAATATATACCCTTTGGCGGGCCCGACGGCGGCGACGGCGGCAACGGCGGCAGCATATACGCGCTGTGCGACGAAAACGTTGGCGATTTGGAACGCTTTAGATATACTCCGTTCTATAAGGCGGGCGACGGCAAAAAAGGTCAAAGCCGCCAAAAAACGGGAGAATGCGGCAAAGATGTTCGCGTGCATTTCCCCCCGGGAACCGTTTTTATAAACCCCGAAACGGGCGACATTGTTTGCGAACTGCTTACCCACGGGCAGGAAATTTTGCTGCTAAAGGGCGGCAAGGGCGGCTTGGGCAACCTGCATTTTAAAAGCTCGGTAAATCAGGCTCCGCGCCAGCACACAATGGGCGAAGAGGGGCAATACGGCGAGTTCGACATAGTTTTAAAAACCATTTCCGACGTAGGGTTGGTTGGGTTCCCAAATGCGGGCAAGTCTTCGCTAATGCACATTATAACAATGGCAAGGCCCAAAGTTGCAAGTTATCCGTTTACAACGCTGCATGTTAATGTTGGCATTATAAAATACCCCGACACCTACGACTTTGTAAGTATGGCAGACATTCCCGGCTTAATAGAGGGCGCTTCGGAAAACAAGGGTTTAGGGCACAAGTTTTTGCGCCATATAGAAAGATGCAAAACTATTTTGTTTATGCTTGATATGGCGGGTACCGACAACCGCAAGCCTGTAGACGACTACGAAAACCTGCTTAAAGAGCTTGCCTTGTATAACGAAGACCTGCTTAAAAAGCCAAGGCTTGTGGCAGCCAATAAGATGGACGAAGAAAGCTCGGCAAAAAACCTTAAGGCGTTTAAAAAGAAATATCCTTTGGTAGACGTTATCCCCGTTTCGTGCCTTACAAACGAGGGGTTAGACACCTTAAAGAGTGCAATATACACATCTGTAAAAGCCAAGAACAATTTATAGACGATATGAAGCAAAGAACCATAAATAGGGAAGTTTCGATTAGCGGCAAAGCGTTGCACTCGGGTGTAGACGTAACGCTTACATTAAAGCCCGCCCCCGAAAATACGGGCATAGTTTTCAGGCGCAAAGACCTTTACGGCAAGCCCGAAATAAAGCCGTCTATTACCCTTATAGGCACAGATTTAATACGCAACACGGGCGTTAGCGACGGCAATGTTTCGCTTCATACAATAGAGCACGTTATGTCGGCGTTAAACGGTATGAATATCGACAACGTTATTGTCGAAATGAACGCCGCAGAACCCCCCATTTTAGACGGTTCGGCGAAATATTTTGTAAATTTAATACAGCAGGCAGAACCCGTAGAGCAAAACGCCGAGCGCGAATACTATTCTCTTAAAAGCCCGCTTTCGGTAACCGACGGCAACCGCTCGCTTATTGCATTGCCATACGACGGCTTAAAAATAACCTGCACTTCGGCCGACGACAGGGGCATTCACACCCAGCACTTGTCGGTAGATTTGTATCCGGATTTCTACCAGTCCGACATTGCTCCTTCGCGCACATTTACAGTTTACGAAGATATAGAGCCCTTGCTTAAAATGGGCAAAATTCAGGGCGGCAGCTTAGATTCTGCAATAGTTATTAAGGGCGACAAAATTTTGTCGAAAGAGCCCCTGCGTTTTCAGGACGAGTTTGTGCGCCATAAGATTTTAGACCTTATGGGCGATTTGGCTTTGCTGGGCAAAAAACTTAAAGCACACATAATTGCCGTGCGCCCGGGGCATTCGCTTAACGCAAAGCTTACAAAGGCAATCTACGAGCAAATGACTGCCGTGCCCGCCGAAGAGCATTCTACTCCGGCAAAGTCTCTTTCGCCCAAGGTAAAGATGTTTACCGAAGAGGTATTGGACTCGCGCCGCATTTTGGATTTGTTGCCGCATAGATACCCCTTTGTGATGATAGACAAAGTCGTTAAGGTTAGCCCCGACAATATGTCTCTTACTGCAATAAAGAACGTTACAATTAACGAGCCGTTTTTTCAGGGGCACTTCCCTGGCAACCCCGTAATGCCGGGGGTTTTGCAGCTCGAGGCAATGGCGCAGGCGGCGGGCGTGCTTATGCTAAGGCACGTTAACGGCGAAAACAAAATTGCATATTTTATGAGTGCCGACAACGTAAAGTTTCGTAACACCGTAAAGCCGGGCGACCAAATTCAAATAGACGTAAAAATAACAAAAACGCGCGGCGAAAAATTTGCATGCGCAACGGCTGAGTGTTGTGTAGACGGCAAAACGGTTTCGTCGGCCGAAATTATGTTTGCAATAGTTGCAGCCCCCGAAACGGTTTAACGAATTTAAAAATAAATAGCGGTTATGACAAATATACATCCTACTGCCATTATTGAAAAGGGCGCCCAGCTAGACGACAACGTGCAAGTCGGCGCCTATGCGTATATTGGCGCAAGTGTAAAGATTGGCGCGGGCAGCGTAATTGCGCACCATGCCACAGTAGACGGCCTTACCGAAATGGGCGAAAACAATCAGGTTTTTCCCTATGCGTTTATAGGCGGCAAAACCCACGACCTTAAATTTGTAGGGGGCACCCCCGGGCTTAAGATAGGTTCGGGCAACGTATTTAGAGAATATACAACCGCCCACTGCGCCACAAAAGACGGCGAAAACACAATAGTTGGCGACAACAACAACATTTTGGCCTACAGCCACATTGCGCACGATTGCATCGTTGGCAACTACATTGTTATGAGTGCACACGCCGCTTTGGGCGGCCACGTTAAGGTTGAAGACCACGCCGTAATAGGTTGGGGTAGCGGTGTGCACCAGTTTTGCAGAATAGGCGCGTACGCAATGCTAAGCGCATCGTCTAAACTTGTAAAAGACTTGCCTCCGTTTTTTATGGCCGACGGCTCGCCCGCGGCGGTTTGCGCAATAAACAAGGTTAATATGCAAAGAAACGCCTACACTGTTGCCGAAATAGACTTGGCGTTTAGCGCGTTTAAGATTATCTACAAACGCCACTATGCGCGTCCGCAGGCAATAGAAGAATTGCGCAAACACCCCGAAGCTTCCGACAGGGTGCTTCAGGCTATAATACATTTTGCGGAAAATTCTACAGAGCGCGGTTTGCTATAGTCTTTTAACGCAAAAACAAAAAGGCGGCATAAAAGAATTTGCTCTTTTGCCGCTTTTTTGTGTTCGCAAAAAACTGGCTTTGTCGCAAGCCGCTTTTTTGCCCTACAAGTTTTTCGTGCTTTCTATTATATAGCGCGGGCGTTGTTTAGATTCCTTAAAGATTCTGCCTATGTATTCGCCTAAAATGCCAAGCGCAATAAGCTGAATGCCGCCCAAAAACAGCACCGAAAGCAGCGTTATTTTTGCATACGAAGCCTCTCCGAAAATCAATACGCAAAACGCCGCAAAGAACGAAATAAACGCCATAAAGCAGCCCACATAGCTCCAAATTCTAAGGGGCAAAGTAGAAGCGCTAAAAATGCCGTCTAGCGCAAAGTTCCAAAGCTTTAGGTTGTTCCATTTAGATTTCCCGCCGACGCGCTTGGGGCGCACATATTCTACCGCGCACGACTTAAAGCCAACCCAGTTAAAAAGCCCCTTCATAAAAAGTCCGCGCTCGTTAAGCGACAAAACAGCCTCTATAACCTTGCGCGACATAAGCCTATAGTCGCCTGTGTTGTAGGGAATGGGGCGTTCGGCAAGTAGGTTGTAAATCTTGTAAAACCCGCCTGCGGTAAGCTTTCTAAAAAGCCCGTCGCTTGTTCTGTCTTTGCGCACTCCGTAAACAACATCGTAGCCGCTTTGCCACTTTTTAACAAATTCAATTATAAGGCTTGGGGGGTCTTGCAAATCGGCGTCGATTGGTATTGCGCATTTGCCGGAACAGAATTTTAACGCAGCCATCATAGAGGCTTCTTTGCCGAAATTGCGCGAAAAATTTATAACTTTTATATCTGGGTTATCCTTTGCCAGTTCGTTTAAAATTGCGGGGGTGTTGTCGGTGCTGCCGTCGTTAACGCAAATAACTTCGTACGAATAAGATGGAATTTTCGACATTGTTTCCGAAAGCTTTGCAAAGAAGGCGGGCAAAGTTTCCTGTTCGTTGTAAAGCGGAAGAATTATCGAGATATCCATTTTAATGCTATTTTAAAAGTGTAGGCGATATAAGGCTTTTTAAGTGCCATATGCCGAATTCGTTTTCGTGCGAGGGAAATTCTGCCAATTCAAGGTACGCAAATGTTGCGGGGTAAAACCTTACGGCGCACCTGTGCGACTTGTCGTTTAGCAGCAGCTGCGAAAGCGATTCTAAATGCGGGTTGTGCCCTACAATCATTAAATCGGCACCTATTGTTGAAAGCGAAGCAATTGTCTTTGCCATTTGAGTGCACGAATCGTCGGGCAAAAGCCCTTTTGTTTTAAGAAGGGGAATTTTTATATTTAGCTTTTCGGCAAAAAGTTTTGCGCTTTGGGCTGCTCTTAAATACGGGCTATGCCACAACTGGGCGGTGTTCCTGAAAATTGCGGGGTCTAGCAGGCTGCAAAGTTTGTCGAGCTGCGCAACGCCGCTTTCGGTAAGCGGCCTATCGCAATCGGGCAAAATTTCTTTGGCAATGCTGTGTCGTAGTAAAAAAAGTCTCATTCGCCGTAAATTAAAGCATACATAACAAAAAAATTCCATACTTTTTTAAAGGTACGGAATTTTATTTGATTTTTACGAGTTTAGCGCGTTTGAATTTTTCTTCATCAACATTCTCTTTTTTATAAAGTAGGGCGACGACCTGTTTTTAAACCATTCAAGTTTAATGCCGAACTTTTTTATTTTGTAGTTGATTATGCGTTGGGTTATGTTCAGGTGTTTTGCAGCCAAAGAGGCGTTGCCCTTGTGCAGTTTTAAGGCCTCGGTTATAAGCTCGCGCTCGAAAGAATTTACCATAGAGGTAAAGTCGGTTTCGCTTTCGCTTGGAACTTTTGCCGATTCGGTAGACTGCCCCGTTTGCAGCGAGGGCGGCAGGTTGTAGCCTAAAATAACCTTGCTTGTAGCCGAAATAACAGCGCGCTCTATGCAGTTTTCAAGCTCTCTTACGTTGCCCGGCCAGTGGTAGGCCATAAGCATATTTATTGCGGGGGTGGAAATGCGCTCTATTTTTTTGCCGTTTTCGACCGCGTATTTTTCTATAAAGAATTCCGAAAGCAAAATTATGTCGCTGCGCCTGTTTCTAAGCGGTGGAATTGTTATCTTAAAGGGCGAAATTTGGGCGTATAAGTCCTCCAAAAACATTCCGTTTTTTACAAGCTCTTCAAGGTCGTAGCTTGTAGACATAATAATTCTGACATTCGCCTTGCGCTCTTCCGACGAGCCCAGCCTGCGGTAGCTTTTGTCCTGCAAAAGGGTTTTTAGCCTAGCCTGATTTTCCTTCGACAGCTGGCCGATTTCGTCTATAAAAAGCGTGCCCGATTCCGCCTTTTCCACCAAGCCCTTTTTGCGCGAGGTAGCTCCTTCAAAAGCTCCCTTTTCGTAGCCGAAAAGTTCGGCGGCAAACAAAGTGTCGCTTAAAGCATACGAGTGCGCCACGCAATAGCTTTTGTTCCATTCGCGCGAAGCCCGCCAAATTGCGCGGCTAATAAGGTCTTTGCCCGTGCCCGATTCGCCGTTTATAAGCACGGGAATGTCGCTATTGGCAAATTGGTTTATGTCGCGGTAAATCTTGCGCATTGCGCTGCAGTTGCCGATAAGGTCTGCGGGGCGTTTGTCGTCTAGCTCAGATTTTAGGCGGTTGTTTTCCTCTATAAGCTTTTCGCGCTCTTCGTTATATAAAAATAGCACCGAAACGGCTTCGGCAATAATGTTCGAAACTGTTTCAAGCAGGCATAAATCTCTGCCCAAATTTGCGTTGGCGTCTAGCTTGCGGTCTATGCTCATTGTGCCTATAACTTCGCCTAAGTGTATAATCGGCACGCAGATAAAGGCTATGTTGTGTTTGCCGTCTCTTGTTTTGGTTCGGTTTAAAAAGTCTGAAGATTCCGCAATATTAGGCACAATTCTAGACTTGCCCGTTTGCGCCACCTTGCCAGTTACGCCTTCGCCTATTCGGTAGATGCCGCGCTTTATTTCTTCTTCGGTCATTCCGTGCGAGGCTTCTATCATAAGAATATCGCCCTGCTTTAGGGTGATAGTTCCCCTTTGCAAATCCATTTCGCGGTAGAGAATTTCCAAGACTTCCTTAAGCAAAAGCGAAACGTCTTTTTTTGTGGCAACCGCATAGCTTATTTTATGTAAAACCTCAACTTCCAGATTCTTTGTGCGTCTGGAGCTTTCCCATGCCTCTCGCACGGCCTCTACCGAATACATATTGGGGTTTTGTTTCACGCGGTAAATATTGCCTGTTTATTTTTTCTCTTCAACAAAAAAACTACAATAATGTAAAATTTTATGGCATCGAAATATTATCCGATTTAAACAGGTCGGATATTGTTGACGTAGAAAGCTTTTTTTGCAAAAAAGGGCTAATGTTAAATACGAAAATGAAGAAGGTATTTTTAACAGCTGTTGTTTTGGCGGGGGTTGCGTGCGCTGCAAACGCGGTAGACCAATTTCCTTTGCCCATTTCCGAATACGGGGCTCAAAGCGAGTGCCTTTGGCGCACTTTGGTCGACAGAATAAAAAAAGACCCGTTTAATTTGTGGGCGGCAATAATCTTTTTTATGGCAATAGTGCACACCTTTGTGTGTCCGTTTTTTGAATCGTTGTCGAAAAAGGTTGCCCGCAGATACTCGAACAAACTAGAGCCGCTTATACGCAGCGGCAAGCTGCCCCATAAAAGGCGCGTAAGCCTTTTGGCAACAACATTGCACTATATGGGCGAAATAGAAACGGTTTTTGCCATTTGGCTTATACCGCTATTTGCGGCAATTGTTTTCTTTAAGGGGCATTCGGCGTTGCTTGAATATTTAAATTCGCTAATGTATGTAGAAAAGAAGTTTACGGAACCTGCCTTTGTTATTGTTATTATGACAATTTCGGCAACGCGCCCCGTAATAAGATTGGCGGAAGACTTAATAGGCTTTTTTGCGCGAATAGGTTCGGGAACTCCCGCCGCTTGGTGGTGCGCAATTTTAATAATAGGGCCTCTTTTGGGTTCGTTTATAACCGAGCCTGCCGCAATTACAATTTCGGCAATGCTTTTGCATAAAAAGATATTCAAGCTAAGGCCTTCGGGGCACTTTAAGTATTATACGCTTGCGGTATTGCTTGCCTCTGTTTCGGTAGGGGGTACTCTTACCCACTTTGCAGCCCCTCCGGTGTTGATGATTGCCGCAAAATGGGACTGGGGCTTTTTGTATATGCTTGAAAATTTCGGGCTAAGCGCGGTAGTGGGCATTGTTATTTGCGTGGTTGTTGGGCGTTTTGCGTTTGCCAAAGACTTTTCCTATATGGCAAAAATGCACAGCGACTTGGATATGGGGCAAAAGCGCGAGTCGGTTACCGTAAAGTTTATAATGATGGCGCACGTTTTCTTTTTGGCGTATTCGGTTATGTTTTTGCACCACATTGTGCTTTTGTGCTTCGGTTTTTTGCTTTTTCTGGCATTTGTGGAAGGCACTGCCCAATACCAAAACAAAGTGTCGTTGCGCAGCCCCGTTTTGGTTGGCTTGTTCCTTACGGGCTTGGTCATTCACGGCGGTTTGCAGGCTTGGTGGATAGAACCTTTGCTTGGCAGAATGGGCAAGGATATGATATTTTTCGGCTCGATGATTTTAAGCGCGTTTAACGACAACGCCGCAATTACCTATTTGGCTTCGCTTGTTCCGAATTTGTCGGACACAATGAAATATATGGTAGTGGCCGGCGCGGTTTCGGGCGGCGGGCTTACAATTATTGCAAATGCGCCGAACCCTGCGGGCGTTTCTATATTGTCGCCATGCTTTAAAAACGGTGTTTCGCCCGTTATGCTTTTGCTTTATGCGCTGTTCCCAGCCGCGGTAATGGTAGGGTGCTTTATGCTGTTTTAGCAAAATGCTACTTTAGCAACACATTGTCTAGATATTTCAACGCGCCGTCTAGGTCGAAGAATTTTCCGTCTAGCTGGGCTTCGTAGGCGGCGTTTAAAATTTCGGCAAACTTTGGCGACGGCTTTAGCTTGCGCTCTATAAGGTGCCTTCCCATTAGCAGGGGCTTGGGGGCGGAATCTTTAATTTTCAATTCTTCGGCTCTCGACAAAATCCATTCGCCCTGTGGCGAGCTTTCTACCTCTTTTACGGCGCGGCCTTCGCGGTCGGCCTTGTCGATGCGCACAAGCCTGTCTATGCGACCTACCTTGTTTGCAAGCCTGCGTATGGCGGAATCGCCCGCTTTTGAACGCCACAAGT
Source organism: uncultured Opitutales bacterium (assembly GCA_934613415.1). Classification (GTDB taxonomy): domain Bacteria; phylum Verrucomicrobiota; class Verrucomicrobiia; order Opitutales; family Intestinicryptomonadaceae; genus CAKUIA01. The sequence continues at coordinate 554,307 of CAKTSY010000001.1, read as the reverse complement.
CTAAAATTGCCATATGCCGTTCAACCAAAACTTTTACGTCGTCTAGCAAAACTTTTTCGTCGCTAATGCGGCGTAAAAACTTTTCGGCAACAGGGCCTCCCAAAATGTCGTGACCTAGCGAGCGTATGCGTCCGGTAGAGTCTTTTTTAGTGCAAAGGGGTTTGCCCATATCGTGGCATAAAACGGCAAGGCCTACAATGGTGTCTTCCTTTTCGTCGCCAATGCGGTCTTGCGCAAAAGAGTCCATACAAAGCATTGTGTGGGTGTATACGTCTCCTTCGGGGTGCCAAATAGGGTCTTGCGGGCAGCCAACCATTGCCGAAAGTTCGGGGAAATATTTAACCCAGTTGCAATCTCTTAAAAAGGCAAGTCCCCTCGAAATTTTTTTGCCCTTTAAAATAAGCTTTTTAAATTCCTGAAAAACCCTTTCTTTTGGTAGGTTTTCCATGGGTATATTCGAGCAAAGTTCGACGGTTTTTTCTGCCACGTCAAAATCGAAGCGCGCGGCAAACTGCATTGCCCTAAGCACGCGCAAAGGGTCTTCCGCAAACTTGTCGGAAGTGTGCCTTATAAGCTTTTTTGCAAGGTCTTTTTGTCCGTCAAAAGGGTCTATAATTTCGCCGCTTAAAATGTCGCGCAGCATTGCGTTTATGGTAAAGTCGCGGCGCGAGCACGCCTCTTTGGGCGAAAGGTTTGGGTCGCCTATAATTTCGAACGATTTATGGCCCAGCCCGTTTTTGCGCTCTTTGCGCGGCATACTTACGTCTATATCCAGCCCTTTTAAAATCCAAACCCCAAAGCTTTTGCCGACAGCTTCGAAGTGGAATTTTTTCGACAAAACTTTTTCTATTTGTTCGGGGCTTAACCCGAAAATTTCAACGTCGGTATCTTTCGACTGTATGCCTAAAATAGAGTCTCGCACGCAGCCGCCCACATAGTAGGCGCGGCCGCCGAGAGCCGCCGCTTGGGCGGCAATATATTGGCAGGCGTCTTTGCTACTGAACGTCATACACCGTTATTTTTGCCTGATACTTTTTTAGATAGTCTTGGGCGAATTTAACGTGGATAGGGTCGTTAAGATATTGCGAAAGGGTTTGGGAATCTTTGCACTGAACGCACAAGGCGGCGGTGAATGTGTCGTCTACAACTGGTCTTTCGCTGGCAACGGGGCTGCCAAAACTTACGCTGTCGGCGCATTTAATCTGTTTTAGGGTTTGCAGGCCCTCTAAAATTTTAGAGGCGTTTTCGCCCGATTTAGTTCTTATTACAACAAAGTGGGTTATCATTTTTCTATACTATAATTTTAAGGTTTCGGCGCAAATAGGTTGGTATATCCAAATCTTCGCCGTTGTAGAAATTGCGTTTTGTATCGCCGAAAAAGCCCCTTTGTTCGGAAAGCGAAACGAAGGGAAATTCGTCTTGGGCAAGGTTTTCGCCCGAGGCCGCCTTTGGCGTTTGGCTTTTTTGCTCGGCAGGCGGCGTGTCTTTGGGTTTAGACCTTGTTATTTTCGACATAAACGAAGTTTTCTTTACTTCGGGCGCAACCCTTTGCGGGGGAATTGTCTGCACATACTGAAAGGACTTCATTATATCGTTTTGACGGAATATTTCGCCTACGGAAAGGTCGTTCGGTAGGCATAGCAGGTTTTCGCAATTTTCCCTAAGGCGGGCAAGCGAGGCTCTGGAATAGTCGTCTATCTTGTTTGCAATTGCGCAAATGGCAAGCCTGCCAATATTCATTGTCTTTGCAATTTTTGCGAATGCGGCGGTCAGATGCGCAGATTTATCTCCCCCAAATTGCGCCAATAAAATTATTGTGGAATATCCTTCTATGCTGCGCTTTATAGACGCAATCTGAAGTTGGGCGGCTTCGGGGTCGGCACTAATCAGCATTTTTTCGCCTATCGAAACGCTTTCCAAATCGGTCTTGTTTGTTGAAACCGCGCAGCACGCCGCGTTTTTAAAGGCTCCCATCTTTAGCTTAGACGCCAAAAAAGAGCCTCCTTTGCCGATTCCTATAATCTTTATGTTTGCCGCCATTACAGATTCCTCCAAAGCCCCTTAATTTTAGAAAACAGGCCTTCGCCCGAGTCGGAAGCGTTGCGTATTTCGTTTTCAAGCGCGTAGTCTAACAGCCCAAGCGACGTTGCAAATTCTGGGTGGCAAAGCGAATGTTTTACCCACGAATTGAATTTGCCCGTTGTGCATTTTACGCCCAAAACGCCCTCGGCAAGCTCGTTTATGCCCGTAAGGCGCGAGGTTCCGCCCGTTATTACAACGCTTTGAATTGTAGAGTCGAAAACCTCGCCAAGCTCGTCTCTTAGTATAAGGAAAAGTTCTTCAAGCCTTGCCCTTATTATTATGTTCATAGAGTTTAGCGAAATTTTTCTGTCGCCAATTTGCTGGTCGCCCTTTGTCCAGATAAATTCCGATTTTTCGTCTTCGCTAATTACGGCTTTGCCTATTTTGCATTTTAAAAGCTCTGCGTTTTTGTTGTAAAGCCTAAGGCCGTGCGCAAGGTCGTTTGTAATATGGTCGCCGCCTACGGGAATTGTGCCGGCAATAACTATTCTCGAATTTTTGTACATTGCATAGTCGGTTGTGCCGCAGCCTATGTCTATAACCAAAACGCCTTCCTTGCGCTGCTGCATGCTTGTTACCATTCTAGCCGACGCAATCGCCGAAAGCACAATGTCGTCTACTTCCATTCCGAAGCTTCGCACAATGTGAACGGTGTTTGCAATGGCGTCGCAATCGTCGTGTACAAGCCAAAATTCGGCGTCTATGCGGCGGGCGCGCTTGCCGACAGGGTCTTGGCAATATACGCCGTCTATATAGTAGCCGCAGCAAATGAAATGTATAAAGGCTCTGTTTTCGGGCAATGTTTTGCTTTTTGCGTCTTCGCAGGCTCTGTCTACGTCTTCTTGGGTAACAATATTGTTTGCGCTGCGCACGTTTGCATAGCCCATTGTGCGCATGCCCTTTATTTGCGAGCCGCTAATGCTAACATAAATAGACTTTGTTTTTATGCTTGTGTTTTTTTCGGCGTCTAAAATTGCCTCTTGCGCCAACTGCGACGCTTTTTTTAAGTCTACAATGTCGCCTTTTTTTACGCCAGCACTGGGCTTTTGTCCCATTCCTATAATGCTTAAAGACTCGCCGTCTACAATTTCCCCCACAAAAACCTGCATTTTCGAGGTTCCTATTTCGAGGGCTGCCACCATTTTGCTGTCGTTCATAAAAAATTATCCTATTTTCGCAATTTCATATCAGTACGGCCTTCAAGAGACAAGTCTATTTGTGCACCCCTTACGGATTTGTCTTTTGCGTATCTTAAAACATATTCGAGCTTGGAAAGCTGCTTGTTAAAATCTGTCGCCAAAAATATTATTTTAACGTCTTCGTTTGTGTATACTTCAAGCAGCGGCGAAACCTTCGAGTGCAGGTCGCTTAAGTCTACCCTTTGGTAGGTGTTGAAAACCGCTGGCAGCATTTTTTTTGTTTCCGCAAAAAGCTCGTTTACGGTTTTTGCCATCGGGTATGCAACATATTTTTTGCCCTGTTTCAAAATCTTTATACCCGTAAGCTCTACAAACGCGTCGATTTCCTCTACGGCATAGCATATAGGTTCAAAAAATTCACCGTTTGCCGACATAAGCAAAACGCCGTTGTTTGTGTTTACCTTGGCTATTGGCTTTTTCTCGGTTATGCAGATTTTTATTTGGTCGGGGTAAACCCTTTCAACTTTTGCCGAACTTACCTGATTTACATTTTCGATTTTTTTCTTAAGTCCAAGCAGGTCTATTTTGTCTATGGGGGTTGCCTTTTTTATGCCCAGATATTCCCTTATCCATTTTGGGGAAATCTTGCCGTCGGGGTTGTCTAAAAACAGCTTTTTTGCAACCTGATTTTTGTTGTATAAAATGTCGTCTACGAAGCCCAACTGCACCGCCTTGTATGCGCCAAAGCCCAAGGCCGCCAACAGCAGCACAAAGCCGCCAATTTTGCAAAATATCGCAAATTTTCTGAACTTTGCCTCGAAAGACAAGGGGGCTTTTTTAGAGCTTTTGCTTTTGCCTATGTCTTTCCAGGTTTTAGACTTTTGTTTTGTTGCCATTAGCTGTTTAAAAACCTTTGTATTGCGGGTTTTACCATTTCGTTGCACAAGTCGTTAAAACTTAAGCCTATGCACGATGCGCTTTTGGGCAGCAAGCTTGTGGGCGTCATACCCGGAAGCGTGTTTATTTCAAGCGCAATAAACGAAGTTTCGCCCAAAATAAAGTCTACCCTGCAAAAGTCTCGGCAGCCGCAGGCTATGTAGGCGCGTTCGGCGGCAGCCTGAATTTTTTTTGTATTTTCGTCGCCTATTTGGGCGGGAAATTCGTATTTTGTAGAGCCCGCCGTATACTTGCGTTTAAAGTCGTATACGCCGCCTTCGGGTTTTATTTCAACAATGCCCATTGCGCGGCCGTTTAAAACGCCAACCGACAATTCGCGTCCCTTAAAAAAGCTTTCGGCCATCCATTGCCCGTTGTCCAAATCTTTTAGCGCGCTGTCGGTTTCGGCAACGCCTTCGGGGCACTTAAGCCCAACGCTTGAACCTTTATCGGCGGGTTTTATTACTGTTTTATTGTCCAAAATTTCTACCAGGCTTTGCCCCGAAATTTTGTCGGAAGAACAAAACAGAATTTCCTTTGCAGTGTTAATATTTGCCGAGCGCATAAGGGCTTTTGCCGCGGGTTTAACCATGCAAACCGAGCTAGACAAACTGCCGCAGCCTGCAAATGCAATATTGGCGTTTTCCAAGTCGCGCTGAAGCCCGCCGTTTTCGCCGTAGTCGCCATGCATTACGGGCATTACAACATAGTCTTTGCCGTTAAGCTTTTCGGGCAGTTTGTTTTCGGCAAGCTCAAATTTTTCCACATCGTAGAAATTTTCCAAAGCCTTTGCCACATAGCTGCCGCTTACTAGCGAAACGTCTCTTTCGGGCGAAATTCCGCCGCACAGTACCGCCAATTTAAAACTTTTCATTTCTGTAATATAAACTCCTTTGCCTTAAAATAAATGTCGCCGGCCCCGACAAATGCGGCGGATTTTTTGCCGCCGGTTTTTAGCTGCTCTACAATTTTTTGCATTTCCGAAAAACTTGCCAATTTTAACAGTTGCGAATTTTGCGTTATTTTGTCGGAAGTTCCAAGCTCGTCGAATTTTTCGCTTGCCGCATATACAGGCAAAACGTAGACGCTGTTGCCTTGTTTTGCAAAATCCTCTAAAATTTGCGCAAAAGTTTTTGCAAAGCACTTTGTTCTTGAATATCTGTGGGGCTGGAAAAATATATAATTGCCGTTGCCGTATTTTTTGCCAAACCAATTTAAAAAGGCTTTTACTTCGCTTGGGTGATGCGCGTAGTCTGCCATCGCAAAAAGGGCGGGGGTATTGCACAAAACCTCCTGCCTTCGGTATGTTCCTTCAAAAGAATTTAAAACGGTGCAATCTAAGGTGTCTCCAAAAACGCTTTTTAATGCGCATTGCGCCATAAGCGCGTTTATTAAGGAAAAATCGGCATTCGGTTCAATTTGCACAATCTCGAAATTTTTGCCCGAAGCTTTTGCCAGTTCGCACAATGTTTTGTCGCAGCTGGGCACTATTATTTTTTGCTTTGTCCTTTCAAAAAGCCTGCAAAACATATCCTTTAGGGCGTCGGCGTTTTTGTAGGTGTCGGTGTGGTCTAAATCGTAGTTTAAGGCAACGCAAATTTCGGGCGAAAAGTTTTCTATGGTAGCGTCGCTTTCGTCTATTTCCGAAAACATATATTCGCCGTCTTTGCAGAATTTTGCCGGGGCGTAGTGCTCTGACAAGGCTCCTACCATATAGCCTGCGTTAAGCGAAAGTTTGTTTATTGCGTGCGCGCAAAGATTGCTTACCGTGCTTTTGCCGTGGCTGCCCGTTATTGCAACAAGCTTTCTGTTTTTGCAAAAGTCCGCAAAACAAACGCCGCGTCTTTGTATTTTTGCCGTGCTTTTTAAGTTGCGGCTACAAAGGGCTGTGCTAATTACAAACAAGTCGGGTTTTACAGCTTCGTTAAAAGAGCTTTGGCATTCTATGCCGAATTGCTGCAGCAGGTTTTTTACGCGAATGTCGGCGTTGTCGTCGAAGCCTAAAACCGTGTTGCCTGCGGCCTTAAGGAGAATGGCCAAAGGCGCCATTCCCATTCCGCAAATGCCTCCCATATAGACTACGCCCATTTGCTTTTTAAGCCTCCGCCAACTTTTCTATGTCTGCAATCATTTCGGAAACGTCGTTCATGGCGTCTATCCTTGCAAGATTTTTTGCCATACGCTCTTTTAATGCATCGTTAAAAAACAGGTCTTTGACATTGTCGAAAAGTTTGTCGATGTCGCTTTGCTGAATAAGCAGGCCGCCGCCGCAACGCTCTACAAGCTTTGCGTTTTCAAACTGGTGGTTGTCGGCCGAAGTGGGCAAGGGCACTAACACGGGCACGCAGCCGCATTTTGCAAATTCGGCAATAGAGCCCGCGCCCGCGCGCGCAACAACAAGGTCGCAGCACGAAAGCGCATACGCCATATTGTCGCAAAACATAATTCTTTTTATTTTAACCGTTTTGCCGTTTTTTGCGGGCAAAAGCTTTTCGTTTTCAACCCCGAATTTTGCGCCGCAAATGCACAGCACCGAAATTCCGTTTTCGGCGAAAAGCCTTTCGTTTTTTGCAAGCCAGTCGTTAAGGGCAAAGGCGCCTTGGCTGCCGCCAAACACAAGCAAAACCCTGTCGCTTTCGCCAAAGCCGAAAAATTCTTTAGCCTCGGTTTTGGGTATGCGCTTAATTTCGGGGCGAACGGGGTAGCCGGCATATTTTACAACGTCGGGCTTAAAACGCTCCATACTAGTTCCGTGGGGAATGTAAATGCGGTCGGCAAACACGCTTAAAAAGCGTACGGCCTTGCCGATTTTCATATTGGCTTCGTGCAAAACAAGGCGGCGTTTAAGTATTTTTGCCGCAAGCGCAACGCCCAACGAATTAAAGCCGCCAAAGGCTATTGCCGTGTTGCAATTAAAATTTTTTAAAAGTTTAAGCGAAGCCAAAAGCCCCGAAGTTTGCATATATGCAAATGTTAACGCCTTTTTCGGATTAAGCGAAAAGGGCGCGCCCGAAATTTTTACAAAGTCGCATTCGGGGTATTTTTCTACAAGGGCGGAATCTACCTGTTTTTTGCTTATGGCAAAAACTACTTTGTGCCCCCTGTTTATCAACGCCTTGCCTATTGCTATTCCGGGGGCCAAATGCCCGCCCGTGCCGCCGCAGGATATTACAAAATTACTCATAGCAGTGTAGCCTTTATTTTAATGGGTTTGTTCCACGAGCGCAGGCAGTTTACAAGCAGCCCCGCAAAAACGAACATAGCCACAAGGTTAGATCCCCCATAGCTTAAAAACGGAAGCGAAATTCCCTTGGTCGGGAACATTCCCGTAACAACACCCATATTGAAAATCGACTGCAGCGTTATCATTAGCATAGAGCCCGCCGCAATGTATAGCTCGAAAATATTCGGGGCTTTTTTTAGCCTTGAAACTACAATTAAAAACATTGCAAAAAAGGCGGCTACAACCAAAAGGGTAAACACAAGCCCAAGTTCTTCGCCTACTATGGCAAAGATAAAGTCGGTGTGCGCCTCGGGTAAAAAGAACTGCTGCTGGCGGCCCTGGCCTAGGCCTGCGCCGTCTACACCGCCCGCGCCAAAGCCCAATATTGCCTGATAAAGCTGGTATGCGCCGTCTAGCTTGTTGTTTTCCAAATCCAAATAGCTTGTAAGGCGTGCCCAGCGCACGGGGTCGAAATAAACCAAAGTTAAAATGCCGGCAACCCCAAAAATGAAAATTGCAATTATATACAAAAATTTTGTGCCCGCTAAAAATATCATGCTAAGCGAGACGATTGCGCAAAGTGTTGCCGTGCCGAAATCGGGCTCGATTATTATAAGCAAAAAGAAAAAGCCCGCAATTGTCATCGGGTATACAAAGCCCTTTAAAAAGGTTTTCATATACCTTTGGTTGTTTTGCAAATACCAGGCAAGCAGCACAACCAACGCAATTTTGCCTATGTCGCTAGGCTGAAATGTAATGGGGCCAATTTCTATCCAACGGCGCGCGCCGTTAACAACTTTGCCTATGTGCGGAATTGCAACCGCAATAAGCGTTAAAACCGAAAATACGCCGAAGTGCAGGGCGTATTTCTTTAGTAGATTCAGATTTATAAAAGCCGCCGCCGTTCCTATAATTGTTGCAATTACAAGCCACGTTGCCTGTTTTTTAAAGAATACAAGCGAATCTTCCTTTGCCGACCCTGCGCTTATAAGGATAACCAAGCCCAGAGTGGTAAGGAAGATTACAAAAAGCAAAAACAACAGCCACGACGGAATTGGAGACTTACCCTCGGTCTTTTGTTTTTCGCTTTTCATTTCAAATGTATTCGGCTTTCTCTTTTTTTAATTATATTTCTATAACTTCCTCTTCGCCTGCCTTTGGTTCGGGGGCGGGAGTTGTAGTTTGCTGAACTTGCACGGGCTGTGCAGGTTGTGTTTGAACCGGCTTGGGTTGTTGTTCAACCTTGTTTTCTGCCGCAGCTGCGGGAGCTGCAGGAGCCGCAGATACTGTGGGTTGAACCTGTTGCTTGGGTTCTTCAACCTTGGGCTGTTCGGGGGTTGCCTGAGGTTTGGGCTGTTCCTTAACTTCGGCTGCAGCCTTTATTTTTACAAGCTGGCCAATCTTAAGCCTTTTGGGGTTTATAGAGGGGTTAAGCTTTTCTATCTGCGAAAGGCTAACTTTGTTTTTTCTGGCTATTGCGCCCAATGTGTCTCCTTTTTGAACTTTGTATACCTCGAAATTGCCTGCAACTTCGCTTTTTTGCGCTTCGGTTTTTGCCGAAGCTTTTGTTTCGGAAACCGCTTTGCCCGATTTTTCAAGCGTAAGGGTTTGCCCGATGCGGATAGTGTCGTTCTTTAAGTTGTTTAAAGCCTTAATTTGCGAAACGGTTGTGTTGTGGCGTTTTGCAATCTTGCCGAGCGAATCGCCTTTTTGAACTTTATATTTTATTGTGTCGGTGCCTACGCTTTCAACCGAAGCCATTGTTTGCGCTTTGGGAGCGGTTTGGTTTACAACTTCGTCGGAGGGGTTTGCAGGCACAATCAATTCTTGACCTACTTTTATTGTAAGGCTGCTTAGGCTGTTTAGGCTTTTAAGTTTCGAAACGGTTGTGTTGTGGCGTCTTGCGATTTTGCCGAGCGAGTCGCCCTTGGCTACGGTATACATCTTTGTATTTTCGGGCAGCTGTTTTTCGCTTTTAGCCGTTAAGGTAGAGGGTGCAATAAGCCCTTCGTTTGCCTGAGATTTAGGCGAAACTGTAGAGGGCTGGTTTTCGACTATAACGGGCTTGTTTTTGCCGTTGTCCATCGACCAAACGGGCCTTGTTGGGTTTGCCCTTAATGCCGAGCTGCCTTCGGGAGCTTCTTCCTGAACGGGGGCGGCAGTTTCAACCTTTTCTTCGTTGGCGGGAACTATTTCGGCGTTAACGTCTTTTTCCGTTTTTTGGTCGCTAGCCGAGTTGCAGCCCGACTGCGCGAATATAAGCAAACCTACCGCAATATGCAAGGCGGCAATGGCCGTTATTGTAAGTGAGTTTTTCATAGTGTGGTTATCCTTTATGTATTGAAATTATACTTGCCCTTTTTGCGCGATTTTCAAACTTAAAAGCTCTTCGTCGAAACATTTTCCGCGGTGTGCGTAGCCGTCGAACATTCCGAAGCTTGAAAAGGCTGGGCTAAAGAGCACATAGTATCCGCTTTTTGCCGCGGTGTACGCCCCGCATACGGCTTCTTTTAGCGTGGCGCAAGTTTTTGTATTGCAGTGTCTTTCGTTAAGCAATGGCTCTAGCAAGCTTGCGCTTTGCCCAATTAAAAATGCGCATTTGCAGTTTTCGGCAACGGCGTTTGCCAAATCGGTTAAGTCGCACTTTTTATTTTTGCCGCCGCCTATCCAAATAACGGGCTTTCCCTTAAGGGCGTTTATGGCGGCTATTGTAGAGTGCGCGTTTGTGCCTTTCGAGTCGTTTATAAAGGTTATGCCGTTTATTGTGCCGCTTGTTGCAAACCTATATTTTGCAAGCGAAAATGTTTGCGCTGCCTTTTGCAAAATTTCTTCGCTAAGTTGCAGCTTTTTAAACAGAGCTTTTGCCAGACAATAATTTTCGCATTGTATGTTGTTGTCGAAAGGCTTTGGGCAGTTGTTTTGCCTTTGCACAACTTCGGTAAAATCGGGCAGGGCAACTCCGTATTTTTCGGCATAGTCGGCAACGCTTTGCCCCACAATAAACACGGGTTTTTTTAGCATTTTAACCAGCGCAAATTTTGCGTCGAAATATTCGCGCATATCGGTGTGCCAATCCAAATGGTCTTGATCGAAATTTGTCCAAACATAGGCTATAGGCGACATATATTTTACGCCCATAAGCTGAAAAGAGCTTAGCTCGCAAACCGCAGTGCAATTTTTGCCGCCGTTTTTTTCGACGCAAAATTTTGAAAGCGGAATGCCTATGTTGCCGGCGGCAACTGCGTTAATGCCGGCTTCGTTTAATGCCTTTGCCAAAAATGCGGTTGTTGTGGTTTTGCCGTTTGTGCCCGAAATTGCAATTATGTTGCCCTGCCAGGCAAGCGAAGCCAAGTCTGGCTCGCAAATAAGCTCGGCGTTGTTTTGTTTGGCAAGCTTTAGCCACTTGTGATCGGGGCGAAACGCAGGCGAATATACAACCAGGCTGTGTTTTTTTGCCGCGTTTTCGTCGAAAACGGGGCAGTTGTCGGCGGCGTTTTCGGAATATAAAACCGATTCTATGCCAAGGCTGTCGAACAGGCCTTTGGCGCACAACGCACTAACGCCCTTGCCGAATATTGCGGCGGGCTTGTTATTGCAAAGCTCTTTAATTTTGTCGCTCATCTAAATTTAAGTGTTGCAATTCCCATAAGGGCAAACGCAAGCGAAATTATCCAAAACCTTATTACAACCTGCGTTTCCTTCCAACCGCCGTATTCAAAATGGTGGTGTATGGGAGTGCATCTAAAAATTCTTTTTCCGCAAAGTTTGTAGGAAGAAACCTGCATCATAACCGATACGGTTTCCATAACAAAAACGCCGCCGACAATTACAAGGGTTAAAGGCTGCGCCGTTAAAATTGCCATTGTGCCTATTAAGCCGCCTAGTGCAAGCGAGCCAGTGTCGCCCATAAATACGGCGGCAGGATACGCATTGTGCCACAAAAACGCCATGCTTGCCCCAACTAGGGCGGCGCAAACTACGCACAGTTCGCCGCAGCCGTTTATAGCGGGTAAAAACAAATAGTTTGCGGCAATTGCGTTGCCCGCAACATACGCAAACACGCCGTAGGCAAGTGTAGACGAAATTGTGCAGCCTATAGCCAGGCCGTCTACGCCGTCGGTTAGGTTAATTGCATTGCTTGCCCCAGAAATTACCAAAAAGAAAAATGCACACAATGCCCAAATCGGCATATTGCTTATAATGGGGCCTTTTATAAAGGGCGCGTACAAATCTCTTACAACGCCTTCGTATTGGCTGTTTACCAAAACAAAAACGCATGCAAGCGACACAATTAGCTGCACTAAAAGCTTAACTTTGCCGTGAACGCCCTCGCTGCTTTTTCTTTTAATTTTAAGAAAATCGTCGGCAAAGCCCAAAATTGTGAACGACACATAAACAAAAAGCGAAACCAAAACAAGCGTGTTTAGCTGCGCCCAAAGCACCGCCGAAATTACAAGCGCAAAAAATATTATAATGCCGCCCATTGTAGGCGTTCCCTTTTTTGCGGCGTGCAATTCGGCAAGTTTGCCAACCTGTTCTTTTGTTCTAAAAGCCTGCCCGAATTTTATTTTGTGCAGAATGTCTATGGCATACGGCGCAATAAGAAACCCTATAAACGCGGCAAAGCAAAACGCCATAAGGCATCTAAACGACAAATATCTAAATAGCCTTAGCGGGCCGAAAAAATTTTCGTAGTCAGCCAGATAGTATAACATAGCAAAATTAAGTTAGAATCTTTCAATATCTTTGTCTATTTGTATGTTTTCGTCGTCGAAATCGTCGTCGTCGCAAAAATGGTGTTCCTCGCTTTCGTCGTCGTTTTCGTCGATGCTGTCTAAAAGGGTTTGCGCGTGGGGTTCGTCGTCGTTTTCGCTGGGGCTAGGCGGCGTTTCGTCTTCGGGCTTTTCTTCGTTTGCGGGTTCCTCGGATTTTGGTTCGGTTCCGTTTATTGTGTTTACAACTTCGTCGGGCAGGGCGTTTTCAAGCGCGTATTTGCGACTGCCCTTTAGGAACACAAACCCCACCGCGTTTTCCAACAAAGGCTTTACGTCTTGCGCCGATTCGCAAAGTGTTATGTCGGCTTCGTTCCAGCCGTTTTCTATAAGGGCGTCCTTGTAGATGTTTGCGCTTTCGCCAACCAATATTGCCTTGTCGTTTTCGCGGCGTTTTATGTTGTTTGCAATTTCCCTATGGTAGCTCAGTGTGGAAATTCCCAATTCGGCCATAGAGCCCAAAACAAAAGTTCTTTGCGTGGCGTCTTTCGATTTTAATTCGAAAAACTCCAAAGAGTCTTTCATAGAAGTGGGGTTTGCGTTGTAGCAGTCTATAAAATATTCGGCATTGGGCGTGTTTACAAACAGGTTTCTATAGCCCACATTCTTTGTGTTTTCTATGCCCGTATATATAATTTCTTCTTTGCAGCCGAGCATAAGCGAAACTATTATCGCCAAAACCGTGTCTTCGGCGTTGCCCCTGCTCATAAGGGGGGTTTCAAACGAATATTCGTTGCCGCCTTCAAGGTAAATTTCTATCGAGCACTTGTCGGGCAAATAGCCTATTTGGTATCTGAACACCAAGTCGGCTTTTGTTTCGGGGGCGTCCATAGGCAAGGCTATTGCCTTTTTGCATTTTAGTTCGTCGAAAGACTTCCACGAAAGCAGGCCCGCGGGCATAACGCAATAGCCGCCTTCGGCACAGTGTTCGGCAAGCTTTGCCTTTTCTTTTGCAATTTGTTTTATTTCGCCAAAGCCCGCCAAATGCGACGCCGTAACATTGGTTATAACGGCAATGTCCGGCTCTATCATGGAGGCCAAAACGTCCATCTCTTCTGGGCGCGAAACGCCGGCTTCAATAATTGCCAAGTTGTTGTTTTTGCAGTCGGCCTTAAGCAGGCTTAAGGCTACGCCCAGCTGGTTGTTTAAATTTTTTTCGGAATAGCAGGGGCTGCGCCATGCAAGAGTTTTTGCCAATAATTCCTTTGTGAAAGTTTTGCCGCACGAGCCCGTTATTCCAACTACGGGGTAGTCGAGCCTAAGCCTGTGCATTTTTGCTATGGTTTGCAGTGCCTTTAATGTGTCGGCAACCTGCAATACGGGAATTTCTATGCCCTCTAGCTCTTTAGAGGCTATTATTGCGCTAGCTCCCAATTCCTGCGCTGTTTTTGCAAATTCGTGTCCGTCGCGTTCGCCAACTAGGCAAACAAAGGCATCGCCTTTTTCAAGCGTGCGAGTGTCTGTGGAAAACTTGTTAATAGTTATGTCTTTGGGCAGCTGTTTCCATTCGCCGCCGGTCCAGATTTTCAAGTCGTTAGATTTAAAGAATGGCATTTTTTACCCTTGTATTTAAAGTTATATCAACTCCCTTAAGGCGAGCAGCTCTTCGGCAACCTTTTTGTCGTCGAAGGGAATAATGGTGTCTTTTAATTCCTGAAATGTTTCGTGACCCTTGCCCGCAATAAGAATGCAGTCGCCTTCCTTTGCCTGCGAAATTGCCATATTTATGGCTCGGCGGCGGTTTTCAACAAACTCTATTGTTGAATTGTCTACAACTCCCGCTTTCATATCCGCAAAGATTTGCGAGATGTCTTCGCCGCGCGGATTGTCAGAGGTTGCCCACGCAAAGTCCGCATATTTTTGAACGGCTGCAACCATTTTTGGTCTCTTTGTTCTGTCGCGTTTGCCACCGCAGCCGAACACAACCAAAAGCCTTTTCTTTGTAACGCTTTTAAGCATTGAAAGCCCGTTTTTAAGGGCGTCGTCGGTGTGGGCGTAGTCTATAAAAATGTCGAATGGCGCATTGCTTTTTACGCGCTCCATTCTGCCGGGAACCCCCCTAAAGTCGGCAAGGGTTTGGGCCGCTTTTACGATGTCAATATCTTGTGAATAAAGCGCCGACAAAGCCGTAAGCACATTCAAGACATTGTAGTGCCCCGGCATTGAAATCTTCAAATTTTTTATTGTGCCTTCGGGGTACACCAAGTCGAAAGTTGCGCTTTGCGAGTCCATCTTAAGATTTTCGGCGCGAATAACGGCGTCTTTGTTGTCTATTGCAAAGGTGATAAGGCGTATGGATTTGTCGAGGTTTTTAGCCAGATATGCGCCTTTTTCGTCGTCGATATTTATTGCCGCGCTTTTGGGCATTTTGCAAACCGAACCCTTAAAGAGCAGTTCTTTGCACTTAAAGTATTCGTCCATAGTCTTGTGGTAGTCGATATGGTCTTGGGTTAGGTTTGTAAAGCATGCGCAGTCTACCGAAAGCCCCTTAACGCGCGACTGCTCCAGCGAGTGCGAGCTTATTTCTATTGCAAGCGACTTGCACGAAGCGTGCCTCATTTGGTAGAGCATTGCGTAAAGTTCAAGCGAGTCGGGCGTTGTTCTGCCTGCGGGAATGCAGCGTCCGCCCAAGTCGTATTGAATGGTGCCAACCATACCGCATTTTTGCCCGAGGCGGTCTAGCATATGCTTAATAAGCCAGCTTACGCTTGTCTTGCCGTTGGTGCCGGTAACAGCAAAAATTTTAAGGCTTTCGTCGGGGTTTTCGTAAAACGCCTTTGCAGCCCAAGCCTTGGCAAACGCCATATTTTGCACCTGTATCCAAGTGGTGGGGCAAATTTTAGGCGCTTCGTTTTCGGAAACAACTGCAACAGCCCCTCTGTGTATTGCATCGCCTACAAACTGGTTGCCGTCGCAATTAAAGCCCTTAACGGCAAAGAAAGCCGAACCTTCGGTTATTCTTCTGGAGTCTGCCAAAAGGGTCTTTACGGGAAGCGATTTGTCGTTTGTAACTTTTAAAGCCTTTACGCTTTTTGCCAAATCGCTTGTTGTGAAAACAATAGACGGGCCTTTTTGTTCGGCAAAAGAAAGTCTTTTGCCGCTAAGGCATATCAGGTTTGCAAGATTTAAAAAAGTATTGTTCATTTCGAAAATTTCCAGGCGACGCCTTTTGCGGCTTCTTCGTCGTTTTGTATGCCAAGGTAGCTTGCAGCGGTTTTTGCCAAGCTGCTAAATGCGGGAGCCGCCGAAACGCCGCCGTAGCCGCTGCCGGGTTTGCCCCTTGGGTTGTCTATAATTACGGTTATTACAAGCCTTGGCCTTTGCGCGGGGAAAAACCCCGTAAAAGACGCAACGTGCTGGGTGGACACATAGCGGCCGTTTACAATCTTTTGCGCCGTGCCGGTTTTGCCTGCAACTTTAAAGCCTTCTACTGCCGCCCTTGTAGCAGTTCCGCCTTTTTCGGTAACGCCAACAAGCATATCGCTCATAAGGGCGGCGGTTTTGGGCGAAACAACCCTTCGCATTGCCTTGGGCGAAAATACAATGCTTGCCCCGTCGCTTTTCGAGGTAACCTTTTTTATAACTTGGGGCTTCATATACAAGCCGCCGTTTGCAATAACGCTCATTGCGCAGTGTATCTGTAAGGGCGTGGCGTCTATTGCGTGCCCCATCGGAAGCCTTGTAATTGTAAGGCCGTCCCAGTCTTTTACCTTGTGCAAAATGCCGCTAACTTCGCCTGCCAAGCCAATGCCCGTCTTTTCGCCGTAGCCGAATTCTTTTGCGTATTCGTAAAGCTTGTTTTCGCCAATTAAAATGCCAATTTGCGCCGAGCCGCGGTTGCTGCTTTTCTTTATTATGTCGCGCACCGAAAGCTTTTCGTAAACGTGGGTGTCTTTGGGGAGCCTTAAAATTCTGTTCTTGTAGGTTGCAGTCGAGTTCTTGCAGTCGAAA
Source organism: uncultured Opitutales bacterium (assembly GCA_934613415.1). Lineage (GTDB taxonomy): Bacteria > Verrucomicrobiota > Verrucomicrobiia > Opitutales > Intestinicryptomonadaceae > CAKUIA01. The sequence goes on along the minus strand of CAKTSY010000001.1, from coordinate 538,204 downwards.
ACGTCGTCGGCGCTAACAAAGGCTTCGTTTAAAGCTGCCGAAACGGGAACTATTTTGAATGTCGAGCCCGGTTCTAGCCTGTCGGAAATTGCGCGGTTGCGCAAATTTGCCATCGGGAATTTGTTGTAGGAATTCGGGTCGAAATTCGGGTAGTTTACCATCGACAAAATAAAGCCCGAAGTGTCGCTAATTATTATGCTTGCTCCGTCGGGATTGAAATTCGAAACAATCTTGCGCATTTCCTGATGGGCTGCCTCCTGCAAAATAATGTCTATGCTGGTTTCAACATTCATTCCGTCTACGGCGTCCTGTTCGCGACCCCTAAACTGCGCCATTTCCCTGCGGCGGCCGTCGAATTCAATTTCCTTCCAGCCGTCTTGACCCCTAAGGTAGTAGTCCGACATTTTTTCTACGCCGAATTCGGGAACGGATTCCGCATTCATAAAGCCTATTATGTGCGAAGTAAGAGCCCCTGCAGGGTACATTCTCTTGTATTTTCTTACTCCATAAATGCCCTTAAAGTTCAGGTCTTTAATGCGCGAGTATGTGCCTTCGTCGAGTTGGTCGGCCATTTTGCGCCATCTTTTTTGACGCACTGCCCCGTCTTGCGTTTTGTAGGTTGTTTTTTTGCAAAGCTCTTTTATTTGGGCGGTTGTTATTCCCAAAATTTCGGCAAGCTGGCCAAATTTTTGCTCGTCTTTTTCGGTTATGCTTACGGGGTCGCAGCCCAATTCTATGTAGGGGGCTGTTGTCGCTAAAATGTTCCCTCGCGAGTCTAAAATATCGCCGCGGCGCGCGTCTATTTTAATTGTGCGGTTGCGGGTTTCCTCTATTGCCTTTACGCAGTACGAGCGCTTGAAAATGTGCAGCCTGCATAAGTTTGCGCCAACGCCCAAAAAGCCTGCCGCAACAAAAACGGTAAGAAGTGTAATTCTAAACTTGTCTATAAACGAACGGTTCATTTGCTTGCGGTTTTATATGTTCCCAGTTTTGCGGGCGCCCTAAAGCTTAGCACCAGTTTTTCGCGCGTAGACGCTTCTACACGGCCACCTTCAAAATTATCGTACGAAGCCCAAACAACCATTTTGTCGGATATGGGTTCGAGGTTGGCGGCGGCTCTTAATTTTAAAATGTGGGGGTTTTCTTCGTTGGCTATTTTTACTTTTAAGTCGCTATTGGCTATGTGCAGCTTGTCTACCTTCTTTTCAAGGCTTTTAATGCTGTCGGCCAAGTCGGCCTGAAGGTTTCTTTCGAAGCTTAAAAAGAATGCGCCGAACGACATCGAGCAAATGCAGATGCCTACCAGCGATACAAGAATGTAGAAATATTTTAGGTCTTGTTTCATTTTTATAATTTTCTTACGGCTCTAAGCTTTGCGCTTCGGCTGCGTGGGTTTTCTAAATTTTCGACGTCTGAGGCTACAATAGCCTTGCGCGTTAAAAGCTCGGCTTTCTTTACGCGGTCTTGCTGGCAGGTGTTGTCGTTTGCGTCTATTGGCATTCCCGCCAGCGATTTGAAAAAGCGTTTTACAATCCTGTCTTCAAGCGAATGGAAACTTATAACCGCCAGCACTCCGCCGCTTTTTAAGGCGTCGAACGCCTTGGGTAGGGCGCTTTCTATTTCGCTTAGCTCGCCGTTTACGGCAATTCGTATTGCCTGAAAAGAGCGCGTTGCAGGATTCGTTTTTTTGCCTTTTTCGAAAGCCGCGTTTTTTGCAATAAGCTCGGCAAGCGACTTTGTGCGTTTTAAAACGTCGGTGTTTCGCGCGTCTATTATTGCCTTGGCAACCTTGCGGTAGCGCGGTTCTTCGCCGTATACCTTAAGGATTCTTTCAAGCTCGCGTTGCGAAACCGTGTTTAGCAACTCCAACGCGCTTTGCCCGCATTCGGGGTTCATACGCATATCGGTTGGGCCGTCGCGCATAAACGAAAATCCGCGCTCGGCGTTGTCTAGCTGGAACGACGAAACCCCCAAGTCCATAATAATTCCAGCATATTGCGAAAAGCCGGTATCGTTTAGGTTCGAAAAATTTGTGTTAAAAAACCCGAAACGTTCGCCGTATTTTTGAGAGAAATTTTGCGCAATAGCGCGCGCATTTGGGTCGCGGTCGAGGGCGTCTAGGCGGCAGTTTGCGCTTTCCAAAATCGCCTTCGAGTGGCTTCCGCCGCCGAAAGTGCAGTCTAAATAGCGTTCGCCGTCTTTCGGCGCAATAATTGCAAGCACTTCTTCGAGCATTACGGGATAGTGCCCCGCAATCTCCGACTTAACGCGCTGTGCTATGTTATTGCTCATATAGTGCCGATTTTGTGCGACCTCTTTTAAATGTTGCGGTTTTAAATGTGTGTAAAATTTTCACGGTAATTAGAAAACGAGATTTGCCCAAACTTCGTTCGGGTCTTCGCCGTCGTCTTCGTTTATGAACTTGTCGAAGCGTTCGGGATCCCAAATCTGGAATGTTTGGTAGGCACCAACAAGAATTGCGTCTTTGGCTATTCCCGCCATAGACATAAGCTTGTCGGTTAGGCTTATTCTGCCTTGTTTGTCGCAGCCAAACCTTTCGCCGTTGCGGAATATTTTTAAAAGAACGCGCTGGCGCGCAGGGTTTGTAAGCCCCGCCTGCGAAATCTTTTCGTCCAACTTTTCAAGCATATTGGGCGGATACACCGTTATCGAACCGTTTGGATTGGGCAAAGCAAGGTAGGCGTTGTCTTTGTCGTCGCCGGAAAAACGCCATTTTGCTGGCACTATAAGCCTGCGTTTATCGTCCAGCGAACGCTTGTATTCGCCGGCGTAATAGTAGGCTCTCTCTCTTGTTTCCGAAGACATTTTCTCCCTTAATTTACCATTTTCCTCCATTCTTACCCAAAACCCTCCATTGTCAAGCAGTATTATCCCAAAATCGGCCAAAAATTTGCAAAAATTTAGTTTTTTTGCCCAAAATTTTTAAATTTCAAAAAAAACGCCCCCACCAAAGCTCCAAAAAGCCCCCAAAGCGGCGGCAAAGGTTGGGTTTTTGTAGAAAAAGGTACAAAAAAAGGGTATCTTGTTGCGCCGCGTATAAAAATTTTTGCGTTGCACGCAAAAAACGGGGCAAACGCGCTTAGTCGAAAAACATATAACTTACTGTGTATTCGATATATGCAAAATAATGTTTTTTGGATAAAACCCGCAAGATTTGCGTTTGTCGGGCAAAAAAAATGAAGAGCTTGCAAAGGTCTTTTTTGCCAAAAACGCTTTTTTAAGAATATTTTTTTTGACAAAATATGCTGCAAAATAGCGCCGCTTTGTGCCCAAAAAAAACGCATTTTTTGCGGGTAAATGCCGTAAAAAATGCGGCAAAACACCCGCAATTTATATACAAACAAACGCTATTAACACGGTAAATAATGGCTTTCCCCCTCCGATTTTATGCCGAAAATAAGCCGTATTTTTTCTCCTTTATTTGCGTTTTAATAGTATTTTGCGGGCACACAAAAAACGCTCCCAAAAGGGGAGCGTTGAAAGGAGAAGAATGATAATATTTTTTAAATCTTACTTTCTGCGGCGGTATATCGCCAAAGCCAAGGCCAAAGCGCCGAATATTGCCGCCCATGTCGCGGGTTCGGGAACTTCGAATGTTACATACATGCCGCCGTCGGCATCGCCTTCGGTGAACTTTGCAGTGTATTGCTGCCCTGTTGCTTTGTCTATATATGTGTAGGTTAAACCGCTGTTTAGAATTTCTCTTAAAGAAGCGTTTGTAATGCTTTCTTCGTCGGCAAACGAGAAGAGCAAAGTGTCCTTATTCAATATTCCAGCAATGTTGCTGAATATGAAGTCTGTCGACAAAATTTCGCCCTTAAGTCTCGATCCATCTAAAAGGTTAAGCGATACGTCGCCCATTGAAAAGTCGAACAATAGCGAACCGCCGCTGTCTTTTACGATGTACGAAGCACTTACGCCTTGGCCTGCCGCTCCGAAAGTTGCGCCGTTTCTCACATAAATTGTGCTTTTCCCGTCGGTTCTGTTCATAAGCAACGTGCCTTCGTTTACGTTTGTCGTTCCCTTATAGGTGTTGTTGCCGCTTAGAATTTGCGTGCCCGAGCCATTTTTCACAATGTTCATAACAAGAGCCGCCTTGTTGGTCGAGTCGGCTATTTCGCCGGTGTATTTGCCCGAGCCGTTTAGGTTTACAGTGTATGTAATCCAGTCGGCATTGCCGTCGAGGCCGATTTTACCGTAGCCGTTAAGGTTGCCAATATTTGCTGTTTTTTGCAAAATGGCATCGCTTGTGCCCCTGTCTTTAAATGCAAATTCAAGCATGCCGCCGTTGCCCAAGTCTACGTTGTCTAGGTGCGAATAGCCTGTGTAGCCGTTCAATTCACTTGTGCCAACCGAGCCTATGTGCAACCTAGAGTTTGTGTCGAGCTTTACATTCCTAATGTGAACTGCACCCGCCGAAATGCCGGTTTTTGTGTTTTCTTCTGTCCAAGCGTAAATATCGCCGCCATTGCCTAGCGAATTTCTTACAACCGCGTTTACAGTGTCGATTTCAACGCTCTTTGTGCCGCGTACGTTAAAGTAGATTTGTCTTGCGCTGTCCATTGCATTTGTAAGCGAAATGTCGTTTACTGTAACGCCTTGGTGGCCTGCAACTTCGCTTGAATTTGTCGTGCGTACATTGCCCGTAACTTTTTCCACCAAAAGGTTTGTGCCGGTAAATCCTTCGTCGCCAATTCCGTTGTCGCAAACCGAAATGCCGTCCTCTATGTTAAGAGTTCCGATTTTCGCACTTACTGTGCTAAAAGTGCTAAGGAAGTGCGACTGTTTTGCATAGCCTAAAACATTTATTTTGTCTATGGTAAGGGCGTAGCCGTCGCCGTAGTCTTTTTTGCCTGTGTTTATGCGGAATTCGGCAACGCGGTATGTCTTGGCATCTGCGCTTTCGCCGCCCATAAAGGTTAGGTTTTCTATTGTAGCGGGCCCGCCGTTGCTTCTAATTTGGGAGTAGTTTTCGGTAATGCCGTTTGCCTCGTTTTCGGACGAAACAAGGTTGGTCAATATCGTTATATTCTTTGCGGAAAACGCGCCCGCGTCGGAAACGTAGAACATGTGGTCTACAGCCTTTGCGGTCGGCGTTTCAACATCTTTCGAATAGCGCGAAAAACCGCCGCCTATTGTGAGATTGTCGAACGAAACGTTTGTACCGTAGATGTCTACATAGCGTGCGTCTTTGTCTATTGTAGTGTTCTTTTCGCCCGAGCCGTATACTTCGAAAGTAGAGAAGTGCGCTGCGTTTGTTTTTGCGTTAAATACAACTCTGCTTGAGGTTTTAGAATATAGCGAAGAACCTTCCTGGAAGTCTATGCCAGCTGCGTTCAGGTTGATATAGCCGCCAATGTTGTTTATTTTTGAACCGTTTGTGAACACCATTTTGCTCGCGTATGCATTCGAGTCTATAGTGCCTTCGTTGTTGATGACGGCGTTAATGATGTTGTCGCTCGTATTGTTGTCTATGGAGATTGTGCCGCCCGCTTTGTTGTTTATAACACCCGAAAGCGCTTGGTTGCCGGCATATTGACTATTTTGAACAACAATTATTTTGCCGTAGTTGTTGAAGTTGTCGCCAGCTCCGATAAATTCGGTGTTTGCCCAAATGTTTATTGTGCCGTAGTTGTTTGTAGAACCCATTGCGGCTTTAACCTTTTGCCCTGAGCTTTCAAACCCTTTGCCCTGAAATACAATGGTAGAACCCTCGGCAATGTCGTTGGTAAACAGGTCGCCAATGCTTTCCCATTGGCCTTTGCTTTCGTTGTAAACGGCATTTAGCTTTATGTTCGCGCAGCAGTTTTCGAACCTAAGCGCGCGGGAATTTTCTACGCTAATATAGCCCAAATCTATGGATTTCCAACCATGGTTGGCGGGTTCGTCTGCTCTTTCGGGGACAAAAACAATGTCTTTGTCGCCTTTAACTGTAACGCCACCTGTTACGGTGAAGTTGTTGCCTGTGTTGCGTACCGCCGTAACCAGAAATATGTCGTTACTGGGCGAACCCTTTGTTGAGTCGAAGTCGAACAAAATATTTGCCACGTTAAATTCAAAAGCTTGCGTGTGCATGCGGTTCGAAACTTGCGTGCCGCCGTCTCCGCTTACGGGATCGTAAGAATCGAATATAACGTTGTCTTCGCTAGTGGGGGCGCGATTAAGAAGGTTGCCCGCCGAGTCTCTCCAGTTTCCGCCGTTTGCGCCGTTGTCGTCAGTAGACCCATACTTGTAGCGCCAATGCATGTCTTCTGCGCCAGCGTTTACCGACATTGCCGATACAGCCGCCGCAACGAATATTGTTTTTAGGTATGATAGTTTCATTGTTATGTAAGTTAAATATAGTAGAAAAATTTTTATCTAACGTTGGCAAAGCTAAATCGTTGTTTTTGTAAAGTCAACCACATTTTTGATAGGGCAAGTTATTTTTTTTTTTTTGAATAAAATGTGATATTTGCGTAGAATATGGAATAGGCTATGTATAAGCAAGTTATAAATTTCAATATGCGAATGACCATTATTTGTTTTGGTATTTTTGGCGTTATTTGATTAACCGGCAAAACCCCAACTTATGTATATATATTAAACCAAATAGTATAAATATATTTATGCCGCAAATTTTGTAAAAATTTTTATAAGAAACGCAAAAAATGCGCGTCTAATAGGGCGCGCATTGAAAAAAGGTTAATATTTAGTTAAAAGTCTACTCGCCTTTGTCGGTTTTCGCTTTCACGGTGTCGTAGATTTCGGCGAGGTAGTCGTCGAAATTGTCGTCTACCTCTTTCATTGGGTCTTTTGGCCTCCAATTATTTTCGTAAACACAAAAGTGGCCTTTATTGAAAATGTCGGTAAAGTCCCACCCGTAGTTTGTAGAGCTTTTTATTGTGTTTTTTAATAGGGCTGCAGTTTCGGGTCCTTTAAAATCGCTGCCGTTAAGCGTCATATGCTCGCTTATTGCCCAGTTTCGGTTTAAAATGCGGTTTACGGCTCTAACCCTTGCATATGCCTTTGCATTTGGCGACCTTGTTTTTAAATGCCAGCTCCAGTTAACCTGAATTATTTGCACGTCTTTAAGCGACGCCAAAAATATTTCGGGGTTGCCCATGCGGTTTGGCATTGTCTCTTCAAGCGCGTCTAAATAGTCTACCGCCGCAAACACGGGTTTTTTGTAGGCGTCCTTAAAGGCTTTAATGTCTTGGCTAACCCAGTCGCCCAAATTTTCGGCAAGGAAAATTCTGAAAACGGGGCTGTCTAAAAATTCCCGACTTACGGGGTATTCTTCGGGCATTTCGGGGGCGGGTATGGCGTTGTTTTTTATATATTCTTTATACGTCTTTCTTGCCGCGGGCGAAAAATCCAAAGTTTTGTTGCCTATATATTGGGGCTCTACGGTGCTTTCGAAATTTAATATGTCTTTGTCGGACAAAGCGCGCGCAAGGTTTGCGATATACAGGCGCGCGGCTTTAAGATAGTTTTTGTCGAAAAGCGACGGAACGGCGGTGCCCTTGCCGTATTCGTCGTCTATGCACTTTTTACCGGTGCTGTCCATTGCAATGGCGTTGGGAAATTTTTTAAAAAATTGCTTGGGTATTGTGCCGCCTCCAACGCCGTAGGTTTCTACCGCAATGCTGGCGAACATTCCAAGCTCGTTAATTTTGTCGATTACAGCCCTTAATGGGGCTGTGTCTACGTCTATTGTGCCGTTGCCGTCGCTGTCGAACTGGTGCCAATAGCAGTTAAGCACCAAGTTGTTAAAGCCTTTTTCTTTTATAACGGGCAGGTCTTCGGCGATAAAGCGTTCGCACTCTTTTTTGCTGCCGAAATTGCGCAGGGGCTTGCCCGTTTTTAAGAATGTATATTTGCCATCTACATAAAGCCTGCCTTTATATAGCTGGCAAAGTTTGCCGTTAACTTTTGCCTGATATGCAATTTTTGCGCCTTTGGGCAACAGAATGTCTCCGTTGTCTGCATAGGCAATAACCGCAATAGTTGCAGCCAACAAAAAGAGTAGGGCATTTTTTATCATATATACTAACCTTATTTTTAAATGTGCGTGTAAAAGTTGTTCGCGGCAATTACTAATTTTACAAAATTTTGTGTCAAGCGCAAAGCCGTGAAATTGTTTAAGACATATGCACAAAAAAACGAAACGCCCTCCCGAAAAAAGGAGAGCGTTTCGCAAAAAAGCGGTTATCTTAAAATAAAAACTATTTCTTGATTTCCCTGTGCAAAGTTCTGCGCTTAAGAGAGGGATTGTACTTCATCTTTTCAACCTTCTCGGCCTGTTTGCGGGGATTGCGTGTTGTCATATAGCGCGAGGGGCGTTTGCCTTCTTTGCGCGCTTCTGTGCATTCTATGATTACTGTTTCTCTTGGCATTTTATTGTCCTCTTAAAATTGTTAAAGTTATAAATGTGCCATATATTTTTTATTTTTCAACCTTTTTTTTAAGAAAGGCGTTGTTTGTTCCATTTTTTTAGTTGTTGATGTCGATTTGTTTTGCACAATCTGACCTCTTTTGGTACGCAGTGTGCGCAAAATTTTACTTTTTGGCTTTTTGCCGAAGTTTTTTTTACGCTTTATTTATATATAATAGAAAGGAAATATATACAAATGAAAAAATATGTATGCAAAGTTTGCCAATATGTTTACGACCCCCAAAAGGGCGACCCAGATTCGGGCATAGCGGCGGGAACTTCGTTTGAAGACCTGCCCGACGATTGGGTTTGCCCCGTTTGCGGAGTAGGCAAAGACGAATTCGAAGAAGCCCAAGAATAGCGTTTTTTTGCTTTTTCGGACAATGTGCATATAAAAGTGTTGCCCGACGCATTTTTATATGCACTTTTGTTTATTACATACAACCGACAAAAAGAAATGACTTTTCAGGAAATAGCAAAAAACGTTATAGCCGTCAGAACCGACGACGCCGAAAGAAAACTGTTCGACCAGCTTGTTCCGCTGCCCGAGGGTACAAGCTACAATTCGTATATAATTAGGGGGCAAAACGCGGTAATGCTTGTAGACAGCACCTACGCGCCCAAAGCCGACGAATTTATAGCCTACTTAAAGCAAAACGGCGTGGATAAATTAGACTATATTGTGGCAAACCACGGCGAGGAAGACCACACGGGCGCGCTGCCCGAAATGCTAAAGGCGTATCCTTCGGCGAAAATCCTTACAAACGCAAAGTGTGCCGAAATAATCAAAGACGCATTGCATATACCCGCCGAAAAGATAGAAATTTTTGCCGACAACCAATGCTACGACTTGGGCGGCAAAACGGTTAAATTTATGCTGGCCGCGTGGGTGCATTGGCCCGACACTTCGTTTGCGTATTTGCAGGAAGACAACATTTTGTTTTCGACCGACTTTTTCGGCGCGCATATTGCAACAAGCAATGTGTTTTCGCCCGACGACGGTGCGACCGCCGTTGCCGCAAAGCGTTATTATGCCGAAATTATGCAGCCTTTTGCAAACTTTTGCCTTAAATATTGCGGCGTTGTAAGGAAACTAAACCCCTCGATTATTGCGCCAAGCCACGGGCTTATTTACAAAAACCCCGAATTTATAATTAGCCTGTACGAAAAATGGGCAAACCCCGTTCCCGAAAAGAAGGTTGTCATTGCCTATGTTTCGATGTACGGGCATGTAGAGGAAATGTGCAAAGTTTTAAACCAAGCTTTAGTTGAAGAGGGCGTAGAAACCGAACTTATAGATATTGCCGAAAAGGACATAGGCGAATTTGCAATGTCGCTTATAGGGGCTTCGACTTTAGTTGTTGGGGCTTCTATGGTATTGGCGGGGCCGCACCCTGTTGCGGTTTCGGCGTGCTATGTGGCAAATTTGTTGAGGCCCAAAATAAAATATTTGTCGGTAATAGGTTCGTTTGCGTGGGGCGGCATTCTGCAAAAGAAGATAGAAGACTTGTTTGCAACCACAAAGCCCGAAAGGCTGCCCGATGTTTTGGTTAAAGGCTCGGCAACGCCAGAGCAAATGCAGCAGGTTAAAGAGCTGGCAAAGACCATTGCCGAAAAGCTAAGGCAATAGTTTTTTGCAAATTAGGCAAAGTTTTTAGATACAAAAAGGCCCCGAAATTTTATATGTTTTTGGGCCTTTTTTGTGCGCTTGCCCAGGCTATTTTTGCGCCGTTTTAAGCACTCTTTCTATAACCTTTGCCGCCCGATACAAATCGCACTGTTTTATCGTCGGGTGCACCAAAAACATTAGCGAAGTTTGCCCAAGCTTGTAGGCGTTTTTTAGCTCGCTTTCGCCTTTGTTCCAGCCTTTTTTTACAAAGCATTTTTCCGCCGAAATGTTCGGGCATGCTCCCGAATGGCAGGGAATTCCACTTTTCGAAATTTCGTCTATAATTCTGTCGCGCGACCATCCGTTTTTTAGCCGGCTGGGCTCTACAAAACAGTAGTGCTTATATTTTGCGTGCCTTGTGTTTTCGGGTATATTTTCCAGCCTAATGCAATCGAATTTGGACAAAACCGAATTGTATATGCTTGCGTTTTGGTTGCGTATTTTTACCCAATTTTCTAAATTCTTGTAGCCGTATATGCCGAGGGCAGCCTGCATTTCGGTCATTCTAAAATTCGTGCCGAAGCTTTCTGCAAGCCACCTAAAGCCCTTTTTTTGCGCTGGGCTAAAAACTTCGCCATAGCTTTTGCCGTGGTCTTTGTATTCCCACATTTTGCGCCACAAATTTTCGTTGTTGGTGGTAACGGCTCCGCCTTCGCCGCCCGTTGTTATAATTTTGTCCTGACAATAGCTAAAGGCTGCAATATCGCCCATAGAGCCGACGGGTTTGCCTTTGTATATTGCCCCGTGCGCCTGCGCGCAGTCTTCTATAACATATAAATTGTGCTTTTTGGCTATTGCGCAAATTTTGTCCATATCGCACGGCATACCCGCCAAATGCACGGCAACTATGGCTTTGGTGTTTTCGTTTACGGCGTTTTCTGCGGCTTCGGGCAAAATGTTTTGCGTGTTAATGTCTATATCTACAACCGAAATTTTTGCCCCCAAAACCGCCGCCGCCGATGCCGATGCAATGAAGGTTCTGCAAGGCACAATAACTTCGTCGTTTGCCTTTATGCCTATTGCCCTAAATGCAAGCTCTAGTGCAAGCGAGCCGTTTGCCACGGCAATGGCATATTTGCACTTTACGCTTTCGCAAATTTTAGATTCAAACTGCGTGTTTAAAGAGCCTGTCCACCTATTTACTTTGCCCGAGCGCAAAACGTTGCAAACCGAATCTATGGCGTCTTGCTCAAAGTAGGGCCAATTTTTAAAACTGTTTTCCATAAAAAAAATTTTTAAACCGCTGGGGTGTGTTTAGCTGCAAATTCTCGGGCTACAATGCCGTTGCAAACATAGCTTGTCAAGTTTTTAGGGCGCTGCGCGCGGCGCAAGGGTTTTGCAAAAACATCGGCAAAGTGCGCTGCGCGTTTTGCCGCGGCGAATATCGGTTTGACAAAAAGCCCGCTTTGTTGTGTTTATTGCTTGTGAAATATTTTTTTATAGACGGACACAATTTAAGTTTTAGAAGCTTTTACGCCTTGCCCGATTTGCGGAACAAAGATTCGTTTCCCACGGGGGCTTTGCATGCGTTTTCGGCGGCAATTTTCGGGTTTGCATCCATGCACTGCCCGCACGATACGGCAATATTTTTCGACAAGGGACGCTCGAAAAGACACACCGAAATACGCTCTGAATATAAGGCAAACCGCTCGTCTATGCCCGACGATATGCGCTTGCAAATGCCCTATATAAAAGAGATATGCGCCGCAATGGGCTTTGCGGTTGTAGAGCGCGAGGGCATTGAAGGCGACGACCTTTTGGGCAGCGCGGTGCAAAAGGTAAAAGACGACGCCGAAGAAATATATATTCTAAGTTCCGACAAAGATTTTGCCCAGTTGGTTGCCCCAAAAGTATACCAGCTTTTGCCTCCCGTAAAATCTTCCGACGGCTGGCGGCAGCTAGACATTGTTGCAGTTCGCGCAAAGTTTGGAGTTTCTCCCGCGGAAATGGTAGACTACCTTTCGCTTATGGGCGACAATGCCGACAATATTGAAGGCCTTGCGGGAGTTGGCCCGAAAACCGCCGCAAAGTGGATTAAGGATTTCGGCTCGGTAGAAAACATAATAAAGCGTGCCGACTGGATTAAGCCCGAAAAATTCAGGGCGCAAATAGCCGAAAAGGCGGACTTGCTTAGGGCAAACACCCAGCTTATACGCCTTAAGTGCGACTACGACATTGGCTCGCTTGAAAACAGCAAGCCCGACTTTGAAAAGCTTGTGCAAATTTTTGAGAAAATGGCCTTAAAAAGGTCTATGGAACTGCTTAAACGCTACGCTTGGGAAGATTGGCAGGTTAGATTATGATAAAGAGTATGACGGGCTTCGGCGGCGCGAACGCCGAAATAGACGCGGAAAAATACGAAATATCGGTTTCGGGCATAAACCGAAAGGGTTTTGAATTTGCCTCGTCTTTGCCTAGGGAGTTGGCGGTGTTAGAGCCTAAAATTGCGGCTTTGGCAAAGGAAAATTCGTCGCGCGGCAGGGTGTATGTTTGCGTGCAAAAAGTGCAAAACACAGCCGAAGTTTTTAACGAAAATGCCTTTGCGCAAACGCTTTCGGCATTTAAAGAGCTTTGCAGAAAAAACAGCATACTTTGCAATATAGATTCGCAAACGGTTTTGACTTTAAGCGAAAAGTGCAAAACCATGCAAAATCTTGATGCCGAAGAGGTTTTTAAAAAACTTTTGCCCCACATAAAAATGGCTTTTAAAGACTTTAACGATATGCGCGAAAAAGAGGGGCTTGCCTTAAGAAGCGATTTTATTAAAAGGCTTGAAAAGCTATTGAGTATGCAAAGCGAATTGGCGAATTTGGCAAAAGACTGCGTGCAGCTTCGCACAGCGCAGATTTTGGAAAAACTAAATTCGCTAAAGCTTGGTGTAGACGAAAAAGACCCCGCCGTTATGCGCGAAATTGTGCTTTATGCCGACAAAACCGATATTTCCGAAGAGCTTACCCGAATTTTAAGCCACATAAACCAATTTAAGTCGCTTTTAGACACCGACGAAATTGTGGGGCGAAAACTAGACTTTTTGTGTCAGGAGCTTTTTAGGGAAATAAACACTCTTTCGAGCAAGGCGGCAAAGCTAGAATGCGTAAAAATTGCAGTAGATTTTAAAAACGAACTGGAACGCATACGCGAACAGGTTCAAAATGTGGAATAAAAGTGTTGAAATAAGCCGATTTTTGTAGGAGTATAAAACCTGAATAGTTTCAAATATGATGAGAGCTTTTTTAATTTTGTTTTCGGTTCTTGCGCTTTTTTGCGGTAATGCAAATGCGCAGGGCATTTCAGGCGGCGTAGTTTCTATCGACAAGGGGCTTAGCAAAGTTCCCGTATACAACATTGCCGTTTCGGCAGACACGCCCGAACTTAAGGCGGCGGCAACGCGCGCATTTTCCAGCCACGGCAGCTACAACATTGTGCAGGAAAAATCCTCGCAGTTTGTGTTTCACTTTACAAGCGTTGGCGTAAATGCCGTAAAGCTTTCCATTAAAGGCGGTGGCACATTCGAACAAATCGTTTACGGCGACAGCACTTTTAACGCCCTTATGCGCGCCTGCGACTTGGCGGTTGTTAAAACCCTTGGCGGCAACGGCTACTTTGCCGGCAAAATAACCTTTGCAAGCGACAAAACTTCGCATAAGGAAATCTACGCGGGCGACTTGTTCTTTAACAGGGTGCGCCAACTTACAAACGACAAGTCGGAATCTATATTCCCCCTTTGGAGTGCAGACGGCACAAAAATTTTGTATTCTGGCTACTATAGGTCGGGCTTTATGGACTTGTACGAGCTTGATTTAAGCAAGGGAACCAGAAGGCCCTTTGCCCAGTACAGAGGCGCAAATGCAGGCGGTGCCCCAAGCCCCGACGGCAGCAAGGTTGCAATGATTTTAACTACAAGCGGCAATGCCGAAATCTGGCTTGCAGACTCTAACGGCCGCAATGTAAAAAGGCTTACAAAAACTCAGGCGGTAGAATCTTCGCCAAACTGGTCGCCCGACGGCAAAACTTTGGTGTTTGCCTCCGATGCGCGCGGTGGCCCGCAAATCTACAAAATGTCGGTAAACGGCGGCAAGTTTGTAAGAGTACCCACAAACATAAGCGGCTATTGCTCGGAACCTTCGTTTAACCCTGTAGACCCGTCTAAAATAGTGTTTACAGCCGCCGTTGCAAGGGGCTTTCAGGTTGCCGTATACGACGCAAAAGAACGCAAAAGCAAGTTTATAACTTCCGGCTCTGAAAGATGCTCGCAGCCCAAGTGGCTTGCCGACGGCCGCCACATAATATTTACAAAGGAAAAGGGCGGCAAACGCTCGTTGTGGATTGTAGATTCCGAAAGGGGCAAGCAAACTTTGCTGCATTCGAAATCTATAGGCAACTGCTGCGAAGCAAGCTACTTTTACCCCACGCGATAAATGAATATTTTTACCCTAGACTTAGAGGGGGTTTTAATTCCCGAAATTTGGATACGCTTTGCAAAGTCGGTTGGCATTGCGGAGCTTGAACGCACCACGCGCGACGAGCCCGACTACGACAAGCTTATGCGCTATAGGCTAGATATTCTCGACAAGCACAACCTTAAAATGCCCGACATAGAAAAGGTGCTGTCGAAAATAGAGCCGCTTGAAGGCGCAAAAGAGTTTTTAGACTGGCTTAAAAGCAAAGGCCGTGTTGTGATTTTGTCGGACACTTTCGAGCAGTTTGCAAACCCCATTATGAAGCACTTGGGCTACCCTACACTGTTTTGCCACTCACTTGTGGTGGAAAAGTGCGGCAGAATATCGGGTTATAAGCTGCGTATGGCAGACCAAAAACGCAAGTCGGTAGAGGCTTTCCGCTCGCTAAACTTTAATGTTATAGCTTCGGGCGATTCCTACAACGACTTGTCTATGCTAAGGGCGGCAAACAGCGCGGTTTTATATAAACCCACGGCAAAATTCGCCGCCGAAAATTCTGATTTACCCGTAGCCGAAAACTACGCACAACTAAAACAAAAATTTGAAGAATTGGAAAAAATTTATGGCTAACAACAAGGGAAGATACGCACAACGAGGCGTTTCGGCAGGCAAGGAAGAGGTACACTCGGCTGTAGACAAGCTAGACAGGGGAATATTCCCCTCGGCATTTTGCAAGATTACCGAAGACTACCTTACCGGCTCGCGCAAAAAGTGCAATGTTATACACTCGGACGGCAGCGGAACAAAATCTATTATCGCCTATTTGTATTATAAAGAAACGGGCGACGCTTCGGTATTTAAGGGCATTTCGCAAGACTCTATTGTAATGAACATAGACGACTTGCTTTGCATTGGTGTATACGACAGGATTTTGTTGTCGAACACCCTAAACAGAAACGCCAAAAATATAGACGGCAAAGCCCTTGCAGCCCTTATTAACGGCGCGGAGGAATTTTTGGCAACGCTTAGAAAATACGGCGTGAAAATCTACGGCGGCGGCGGCGAAACCGCCGATACTGGCGACATAACGGGCACGGTTGCGGTAGACTCGTGCGCGGTTGCCGTTATGGACAAAAAGTCGGTAATTAGCGGCGATGCAATTAAGCCCGGTTTGGCAATTGTAGGTTTGGCATCGTTCGGCAAGGCATCTTACGAAACTTTCGAAAACAGCGGCATAGGCTCGAACGGGCTTACCAGCGCGCGCCACGATATGCTTTGCAAATACTATGCAAAAAAATATCCCGAAACTTTCGACAAAAACATCGACAAAAAATTCGTATATTGCGGGCCCTACAAGTTTGCCGACAAGCTGTCCGATTCTAATATGACGGTAGCCGAGGCGATATTGTCGCCCACAAGAACATATGCCCCCGTAATTGCAAAGCTTGCAAAAAAGCACAAGAACCTAATTAAAGGGCTTGTTCACTGTTCGGGCGGCGGGCAGACAAAATGCCTGCGCTTCGGCAAAGGGGTGCACTTTGTAAAAGACAACCTTTTTGAACCCCCCGCGGTTTTCAAGGCAATTCAAGACGCCAGCAAAACCACGCTAAAGGAAATGTACGAAGTCTACAATATGGGGCACAGAATGGAAGTTTACTGCGCCGAAAAAGACGTAGACAAAGTTATTGCCATAGCAAAAAGCTTTAAAATTGCCGCCCAAAAAGTGGGCTACACCGAAAAGACGCAGCGCGCCGACGGCAAAAACCATCTAACAATAAAACTTGGCTCTAAACGCATAGAGTACGGGCCGAGAGACTAATATTTTTGCAAAATGTTAAAAGCAGGTATAGTAGGTTTGCCGAATGTCGGCAAAAGCACTTTGTTTAACGCGCTAACACGCTCTAGAAAAGCCGAGGCCGCAAATTATCCCTTCTGCACAATCGAGCCAAACGTTGGCGTTGTTGAAGTTCCGGATTCCAGACTTGCGCCTTTGGCGAAAATCGCAAAAACTTCGGTAATAGTTCCCGCGGCGGTAGAGTTTGTAGATATTGCAGGTTTGGTTGCGGGAGCTTCTAAAGGCGAGGGCTTGGGCAACAAGTTTTTGGCAAACATACGCGAAGTAGACGCAATTGTTCAAGTTGTGCGCTGCTTCGACGACGATGATATTCTGCATTCGGTAGGTTCTGTAGATCCCGTAAGAGACATTGAAATTATTTCTACCGAGCTTGCTCTTGCCGACTTGCAAAGCTGCGAAAAACAGCTTGAAAACAATATCCGCAAGGCAAAGGGTATGGACAAGGAAGCCATAAAGAATGTGGATTTGCTAAAGCGTTTGGTAGACCACCTAAATTCTCTTAAGCCGGCCAGCACTTTAGATTGTAGCGACGACGACAAAGAGCGTATGAAAGGCTATTTTTTGCTTACGGCAAAGCCCGTTATATATGCCTGCAACGTTGCCGACACCGACATTGCCGATCCTTCGCAGAACGCCTATGTAGAAAAGGTAAGGCAATTTGCCAAAACCGAACACAACGCCTCTACCTGCGTAATTTGCGCAAAGCTTGAAGAAGAGCTTTCGGAATTGTCGAAAGAAGAGGCAAAAAGCTACATTCAGGAAATGGGCGCAAAAGACAGCGGCGTTTCGGAGCTAATTAGGGCAACATATTCGCTTTTGGGTTTGGCAAGCTATTTTACCGCCGGCGAAAAAGAGGCCAAGGCTTGGACATTTGTTAAGGGAATGACAGCCCCCCAGTGCGCGGGCGTAATACACACCGATTTTGAAAAGGGCTTTATAAAGGCCGAAGTTATATCGGCAAAAGACCTTATAGAATGCGGCTCGTTTGCCGCCGCCAGAGAGGCGGGCAAATACAGGCTTGAAGGCAAAGACTACGTTTTTCAAGACGGCGATGTTGCTGTCTTTAGGTTCAACAACTAGTTCTTGTTATGAAAATTAGGCCGGCCGCCATATTGACGTCGCCGAAGTTGGCGGTTGCCCTAATGTTGTATTCGGCGTTTTTGGTTTTTGTGCTTACGCTAGACCAAACGCGCTTGGGCGTTGAAGGCGCGGTAGAAAAATATATACAATCTTTCTTTTGCGCGGTAGATTTGCCGTTTTTCCCCTACAAAATTCCCCTGTTGGGCGGCTTTTTTGTTGGGGTGCTTTTTGTTGCGGTTTTGTCGGCAAGCCTTATAACCTATAAAAATGGCAAGATGCAAGCCTTCGGGTTTGCAATGGTGCACGCCTCGTTGGTGCTTTTGGTAATATCGGGCTTTTTGCAGTGTTTTTGGCGGCAGCAGGCATATTTAACCCTTGCCGAAAACCAGACTGCAAGCCAGCTGACCTTGTATTCGCAAAGCGGCAAAGCCACAGGCACGGTAAATCTTTTATACTCTATAACGCTAAAAAAATTCGAGGTGGAAAATTGGCAAAATAGCGATATAGCAAAGGAGTATTCAAGCACTTTGGCGTTCGAAAAAGACGGCGTTTTAGACGTAAAAACCGTTAAGATGAATGCGCCGGTGCAGTATGGGGCTTGGACATATTTCCAAAGCGGGCACCTAAACGACGGCAAAACAACAGTGCTTTTGGCGGTTAAAAACCCCGTAAAAATATTGCCCTATTTGGCGTTGATACTTGTAGTTTTAGGGTCGCTAATAATGTATTCGCAAAAACTTTTCGCCGCCCGAAAATGAAAAAGATAGATTCCATTTTTGTTTTGCTTTTGTGCTTTGTGTGGCTCTTTTCCCCGTACATTGCCGACTATATTTTTGGCGAGAATGCCGCGTATTCGAATATGGGCGCGTTTTGCGTGCAAAAAGAGGGCAGAAATATGCCGCTTTCGTCTGCCGCAAACGACGCATTGCGTATGTTAAGCGGCAAAAGCACGGTTGTTGTAGACGGCAAAAAAGTTTCGGCAACAGAATATGTTTTAATGCTAAACGCCCAATTGCCGCAGGCATACAATGCAAATGTTTTTAGAATAGACGACTTGGATTTGCGAAAAGCCTTAAATTTAAAAAGCCGCTATGCCTCTTATAATTTACTTAAGGAAAATGCGCAAAAACTTGCAAACAACGCCGCCTTTTTAAATCTTGCCCAAAATGTTTTGGCGTTCGAAACGCTTGGCGAAACTTTTGTATATTCGCCCGACAATGCCGAGTTTGCGCCGTCTAAATTTTTTGCATATTGGCAAAACGAAGTTGCATCTTCGCAGCGCGAAATTTTGCAGGCGCGAACGCAAAACAGGAAAGTTGACGACTCTAAAATATACAACGCCGGCAAAATTTTGGCGTTGTTAAGGGAAAAACAGGCTATATTTAATTCGCAAAAAGATTTTTCGTTTAAGCCGCTATATGCCGAAAACCGCCCCGTTGGAGCTTTTGATTTCCTGCTAGAGCGCAACCCAGACGCGCTTTCTAAAAAAATAAATTCGGCATACTGCAAATATTTTGAGGCCTTAAACGCGGGCAACATTGCTAGTGCCGCAAAACTAAAACAACAGTTTTTAGCCCAAAGCCCGTTTAAAATTAGGTTTGAAGATTTTGCAAACAAACTAGACATATTTTACAAAGCCTTTGTGCTGTTTTGCGCTGCTGCAATATGCGGGTTGTTGTCTAGGTTAGGCGGCGGCAAAAAAGGATTTTTTTATACTGCCTTTATAACAACTGCAATGACGGCCACTTTGTTTTGCTGCTTTGCTTTGGCAATTCGTTGCTACATACAGCTAAGGCCTCCCATTACAAACCTGTATTCTTCGGCGGTGTTTACGGGTACTGTTTGCGCGCTTGTTTCTATGGTTCTTTGGTGCGTAAAAAGAAATTCTATATACGCTTTTGCAGGGTGCATTATAGGGGCTATATCTTCGCTTGTTGCTGTAAATTTGCCATATAGCGGAGACACAATGGGGCAGATGCGCGCCGTGCTAAATTCCAATTTTTACCTAACGGTGCACGTTGTTGTAATTATGCTAGGCTACTGCGCGGCGTTGTTGGCGGCGTCTATTGCGTCGCTTAGGCTTATCGGCAATGCAGTTTCGCTAAAAAAATCTTCTAAAGAGCAAACGGCAAAGTGCGTTGTCGTAGTTGCTGCAATTATGCGCTGGGCTTTGCTTTTTGTGTTTGCCGGCACAATGCTAGGCGGTGTGTGGGCAGACTTTAGTTGGGGGCGTTTTTGGGGGTGGGACCCAAAGGAAAACGGGGCATTGATTTTGCTTTTATATTTGGCTGTTTGCGTTCACTGCAAGTCGTTTGCACTTGTGGGCAACAGGGCGTTTTTGGGAATGGCAAGCTTAACTACGGTTGCGGTAGTTTGGGCGTGGTTTGGCGTTAATATGCTGGGAATTGGCCTGCATAGCTACGGCTTTTTTAGCGGCAACTGGTTTGCATTTTTGGGGGTTGTTGCCGTGCAGATATTGGTAGCTGCGCTTTGCAAAATCCGCGAAAGAAACGATTAGAATTTTTCTTTTATAGCCCGAAATTTTTATCTATCGCAAAGCTCAAGCGAAGGCTTAACCGGCATAGAGCCTTCGGGGCAAATTGTGTTGGCTTCGTCTAGCCAGGCGGCAAAGGCTATCATCGAGGCGTTGTCGCCCCTGTGCTCTTTTTTTGCCGAAAAGAATTTGCAGCCAAGGCGTTTTGCCATTTTTTCGAATTCGTTTCTTAAAAGCGAGTTGTTCGAAACCCCGCCGCTTATGCCTATGCTTTTGTAGGGCTTTTGCTTTGCAAATATAAGCGTTTTGCGCTTTAGCTGTTCTACAACCGCGCGCTGGTAAGAGGCGCAAATGTCGGCGTAGTTTTCTTTTATTTGCTCTGGGCTAAGCTTTTCGAGAAAATATCTTAAGCTTGTTTTTAGCCCCGAAAAGCTGAACGAAATTTCGCCCTTGTGCCCCATTGCGGTGGGGAATATATATTTTTTCGGGTTGCCTTTAAGGGCGTTTTTTTCAAGCAAAGGCCCGCCCGGATACGGCATTCCCAAAAGTTTTGCGCCTTTGTCTAGGGCTTCGCCTGCGGCGTCGTCTAAAGTTTCGGCAAGAATTTTAATTTGGCGGTCGGTGCCTATCTCTACAAGAATTGTGTTGCCGCCCGAAACTATAAGCGAAAGGTTTGGCAGCAAATCTGTAAAGTTTTTTTCGAAATTTGCAGGGTCGCTTTCGTGAAGCGCAATAAAGGGCGAATGGCAATGGCCCCTTAGGTGGTTTACGCCAAAAAGGGGTTTGTTGAAATACAACGCCAGTGCGCTTGCAGCGCACACGCCCATAGCCAAACAGTTCGGCAGTCCTGGCCCGTAGGTAACCGCAATTTTGTCTACACGGTTTATGTCGAATTCGCGGGCTACTTTTTGGCACAAAAAGGGCAGTTTTTTTAGGTGTTCGGTGCTTGCCAAGTCGGGAACAACGCCGCCGTAAAGAGCGTGCAAATCTATTTGCGAGTGTATTATTTCGCTTACAAAACCTTTTTGCGAATCGAATATAGCCAACGCCGATTCGTCGCACGAAGATTCCACAGCCAAAATTATTTCGTTTTTCAAAAAGCTCATTGCAGTGTAAGTTTTTTAGATGCCACGTTTGACGATTGGTACTCGGGCAAAGACGAATCGTACAATTTGTCCATAAGCCCGCCGCGCCTGAACGAAAAGCAGTCGCTTTTGCCGACAATAATGTGCTCTATTAAGTCTACGTTAATGGTTCGGCAGGTTTGCGCAAGTGTTTCGGTAAGGTATATGTCGTTTTCCGACGGCGTGCAGTTGCCGCTTGGGTGGTTGTGTGCCAAAACTATGCTGGAAGCCGAAAGCCTTATTGCGTGCTCTACAATCTTTCGCGCGTCTACCGAAGCTGCCGAAGCCGACCCTGTAGAAATCCTTATTGCGCCTGTGCCTAGCATTTCAAGTTGCGAGTTTAGGCAAACGATTTCGAAAACTTCGAACGGATACTGGCAAATTCTGCTTTTAAAATATTTTATAAGCGAATCTATTGTGGCGGGCTGTCCGTTTTCGCCCGTAAGGCTTTGCTTGTTTGCGGCCTCTATGCAAAGGCGCAAAATCTTTACGGAACAAAGCGCGTTAGGCCCAAAGCCTTTTATTTCAAGAAGGTCGTTGTCGCTTGCGTATAGTACGCCGCCAACCGAGCCGAAACGGTTTATCAGGGCCTTTGCAAGAGGCTTTACATCTATGCGCGGTATGCACAGCATAAGGAAAAGCTCCATACACTCGTAGTCGGCAATGTCGTTTAGCTTGCCGCTTAAAAGGCGTTCGCGCAGGCGTTGCCTGTGCCCGCTTGCGGTGTTTTCCATATCAAATGGCTGGCTTTTCATTTTTTGTCGGGAAAGTGGTTTATAAATTTTTCGCCTGCAACTAAAACGGGGTTTTGCATTCCGCTTAGCAGGTATTTGCGAGCATTTTCTACCGAATCTTTAAGGGATTTGCCTTTTGCAAAGTTTGCGCAAATTGCCGCGCTTAGCGTGCAGCCGCTGCCGTGGGTGTTTATGTCTAATATGCGGCTTGTTTGCCACGAAAATATTTCTTTGTTTTTTGTGCAAAGCACGTCGGTTAAAACGCCGCCTTTTAAATGCCCGCCTTTTAACAATACCGCCGTGTTTACAATATCAGAAAGCTCTTTTGCGGCCTCGAATATATCGCATATGGGCTTACCAAGCAAAAATTGCGCTTCGTCTAAATTCGGGGTTATAACTTCGGCAAGCGGCAAAAGGCGCGTTTTTAATACGTCTATTGCATTGTCGCTTAAAAGCTTTGCCCCGCTTGTAGAAATCATTACAGTGTCGGCGACAAATCTAATATGGGGGTGCTCTTCGGCAAAGTCTGCAAGGGCGTTTATGCAGCCCTCATCGAACAGCATTCCGCATTTCATCGCCTTTGGCGCAAAGAACTTTGCAACGGCGTTTAGTTGCTCTTTTAAAAATTGTGCCGATACATTGAAGACGCCGCAAACCTTGTCGGGATTTTGCGCCGTTAATGCCGCAATTGCCGAAGTGGCAAAAACGCCGTTTGCTGCAAACGTAAGCATATCGGCCTGAATGCCCGCGCCGCCGCCCGAATCGCTGCCTGCAACGGTTAAAGCTGTGCATAATCCCGTCATATTGCCAAAAGATAATGCACTATTTGACAAAACTTTCAAGATTTGCTTTAGTATCTAAAAATTTTTAGTTTTATGGATAGCCCTATAAACAGCGTATTCGACTTTGGCGAAAATACCCCAAGCAAAGAGCGCCCCGTATTGCAAAATGCGCCCCTTGCGGTAAGAATGCGCCCGCGCAATTTGTCGGAGGTTGCAGGCCATAAAAACATTTTGGGCGACGACTGCCTTTTGCCTAGGCTTATTAAAAGCGACACATTCGGCTCGATAATATTCTACGGCCCCCCTGGTTGCGGAAAAACAACCCTTGCCAACGTTATTGCCCAAACTACAAAAAGCAGGTTTGTAAAGATAAACGCCGTGCTTTCGAACGTAGCCCAGCTTAGGGACGAGCTTAAGATGGCAAGGCTGCACAGCTCCGAAAAAACCATTTTGTTTATAGACGAAATACACCGTTTTAACAAATCGCAGCAAGACCTTCTTTTGCCAGATGTTGAAGACGGCAATATAAGGCTTATAGGGGCTACAACCCACAACCCCGGCTTTTTTATAAACGCGCCGCTGCTTTCGCGCAGCCACCTTTTTAAGCTTGAACCGCTTTCGGTAAGCGACGTTGTTTTGGTTTTAAACAGGGCGTTAAACGACACCGAAAGGGGCTTGGGCAACTATAATTGCACTTTTGCAAAAGGGGCAATGACATCGCTTGCAAATATATGCGACGGCGATTTAAGGCGCGCTTTAAACGCGCTTGAAACCATTGTATTGGCAAAGGGCGCAAACAAAACCATAGACGAAAACGACATTAAGGCATTTGCAAAGGAACGCCAAATACGCTACGACGCCGACGAAGACGAGCACTACGACACAATTAGCGCGTTCATAAAAAGCATGCGCGGCAGCGACCCAGACGCCGCTTTGTATTGGCTGGCAAAAATGCTAAAGGGCGGCGAAGACCCGCGCTTTATTGCCAGAAGAATGGTGATTTTTGCCTCAGAAGATGTAGGCTTGGCAGACTCTCGCGCGCTTTTGCTTGCAAATGCCGCTTTCGACGCCTGCGAAAGGGTGGGGCTGCCCGAATGCGAGCTTAACTTGGCGCACGTTGTTATCTTTTTGGCAACCGCCCCCAAAAGCAACAGTGCAACAGAGGCGATTTTTGCCGCAAAAGAAGAGGTGCAAAACAATCCTCTGCAAAAAGTGCCTGTATATTTAAGAGATTCGCACACGGCGTTTAACCGTAATTTGGGCAACGGTGCCGAGTATATTTACCCGCACATATGCCCAAACCACATTAGCGGGCAAGACTACACCGAAAAGCCTGTGCATTTTTACAACCCTAAGCCCTACGGCGCCGAAAGGCAGATTGCCGAACGGCTTGACAACTACAAAAAAATAAAGGAGAATTTGCGCAATGAGAAATGATATGCAAGACCCTAAAGACGATTTTACCCGTTTTGTAATAACAAGGCGCATAGAACTGCATTTTTGGAAAAACTGCGCCATTATAGGCTTCGGCATTTTGGCGGCAAGCTACATTTCGGGCGGGGCGGTTAGTTTTGCAAACATATTTTCGTATGCGGCTTTGGTTGTTGCCGTATGGCTTTTTAACTTTATAATACGCCCCGTGCTGGTTGTGTTTACACTGCCTTTTATAGTTCTTACTTTCGGGGTGGGTATGCTTTTTATAAATGCGCTTGTTATATGGATAGCGGCGGGCGTTATACCGGGCATAAAATTTACTTCGTACTTTTGGGCGTTGCTGGCGGCTTTTATAACCGACGCCGTTTTTTGGCTGGTTGCAATGTTCGAGTCGGAACGCACTTTGCGGAATAATAAAAAAAGGCGCGGCAAAGACGACGACGCCATAGACATTTAGTTTTTTATGGGCGGTTTTTTTAAGATTGCGTTGTTTGCGCTGTTTGCAACATTTGCGGCGGGTGTTTTTGCCGATTCGCCCTTTAAGTTCGATTTTGCGTTTGCAAACCCGTATAGCGTGTTGTCGGCATACGAGGGTAAATGGCTTGGTCACGAAACTTTGTGCATTATGCAAAAGCCATTTATAAATTTCGATACCGAAAATACCTATGTGCGCAAAGACAAAAAAACTTTGGTAGGCAGCGGCGTTGTAAGCAGCAAGGGAATGCCCGTAAAGGTAAGCTCGGTAATGGAGGTAAAAAACGGGCAGCTTACGCTAAGGGTAAATTCGGGCAACTCAGGCAAAGCAATGGAATATGTCGGGCAAATTTCGTTCAACAAGGTTTTGTGGTATAGGCCGCAAAAAATATTTATGCTGGAATTTACCGAAGACACATTCTCGAAAAAAGACGGCTATGTTGTTGTAAAAAGCTATGGGGTACACCCATATACCACAAAAAGGGGCGGAGTTTACATAGAGTCGTATTCCGAAATATCGCGCAAAGACAATGCGGCTTTGCCAGCCGACAAAAAAAGCGGCGAATTAAAAGAGCTTTCGCCCGCCGATTTGGGCGATTTGATGCTTTAATTTGTCGAATTTGCAGGGGATTTTTAACCTCAGCCTTTTTGCCGCCTTGAAAAATAGTGTTGAAAAAATAAAATAAATATATTGGATATTAGCGCAATATGGCAGTTCCAATATCTCAAGTTTTAACGGTAGCAAAATACGCAATATCAAACGCTATTAAGGGCAAAAAAAAGTACCCCTTGGTAATGATGATAGAGCCGCTTTTCCAGTGCAATTTAAAGTGCTCGGGCTGCGGTAAAATACAATACGGGGTAGACGTTCTTAAAAAGAGAATGACACCCGAAGAAGCTTGGGCTGCGGTAGAAGAATGCGGAGCGCCCATGGTTAGCATTGCGGGCGGCGAGCCCCTTTTGCACGACGAAATGCCCCGCATGGTAGAGGGCTTTATAAAGCGCGGCAAATATGTGTATTTGTGCACAAACGCGCAAATTTTGCTCCGCAAAATAGATTTGTATAAGCCCAGCAAATACCTTTCGTTTAGCGTTCACCTAGACGGCACAAAGGAAATGCACGACGGCAACGTAAACAAACCCGGCGCCTACGACATTGCAGTTGAAGGCATAAAGGAAGCCTTAAAGCGCGGTTTTAGGGTTACAACTAACACTACTATTTTCAACAACGCAAACCCCAACGACGTTCGCCGCTTTTTCGACGATATGACCGATTTGGGCGTTGAAGGTATGATGATTTCTCCCGGTTTCCCCTACGAAAAGGCTCCAAATCAAGACCAGTTTTTGGAAAGAAACAAAACAATTAAGCTCTTTAACGAAATTTTGTCGAAGCCCTCGAAGAAATGGGTGTTCAACCATTCTCCCAGCTTTTTGCAATTCCTGAAGGGCAAACAGGTTTACGACTGCACTCCGTGGGGCAACCCGTGCTACTCTATATTTGGTTGGCAAAAACCCTGCTACCTTATAAACGACGGCTATTGCAAAACCTATAAGGAATTGATGGACGCCATAGAGGGTTATTCTTTGGGTGTAAATGGCACTCAAAAGGAATGCAAAGATTGTATGTTGCACTGCGGCTACGAGCCAAGCGCGGTTTGCGATACTTTCGGCAGCTTTGGCGGCTTGATTAGGGCGGCTAAAAACTTCTTCGCTTTCAGAAAAGGCGAATAATATAAAAACGCTATGATAGCTCCGAGCCAATCGGAAAGAATGGATTTGCCCACTACGAGCGAATCCATTTTTTGCAAAGGGGGCCTGCTGGAAAAGGAGGCTTTTATGTGCCACCGCAGCCAGCAGGAGAATATGGCGTATTTTTGCGCCCAAAGCTTTGAAAGCGATTCGCCCCTTTTGTTCGAGGCGGGCACGGGCGTGGGCAAAACGCTTGCGTATTTGATAAACGCCGTAATTTTTGCAAAAAAGCACGGCCGCAAGCTTTATGTTTCTACCCACACAATGGCGTTGCAAGAGCAGATTGTAAAAAAAGACCTGCCATTTATAGAAAAGTTTTTTGCCCAAACCCCCGAGTTGGCGGAATACGCCGACTTTAAGTACACCGTGCTTTACGGTAGGCGCAACTATTTGTGCTCTACGCGTCTAAAAAAGGCATTGGCAGAAAAGGGCGACTTGTTTATGCAAAGCGAAATATCTGAGCTAGAGCGCATTGCAAGCTGGGCATTGAAAACCAAAACGGGCTTAAGAGACGAGCTTGTTCCCCCGCCCGACGAGGAGGTATGGAGCTGGGTTAATGCCGAAAGCGGTTTGTGTACGCCAAACAAGTGCTGCGACTGTTTCTATCAAAACGCAAAAAAGCTGTTCGACAAAGCCGATGTTGTTATTCTAAACCACAGCCTTGTGTTTTCGCTTATGGCGTCGGCCCAGTCGGCCGACAATTCCACAAAGGGCATACTTACCGCCGACGATTTTTTTGTTTTCGACGAAGCCCATTTGGTTGCAAAGGTTGCCGAGGAAATTTTCGGAATGGAACTTAGCGACTACGGCATTTTGCGCGAACTTAAAAGAATCTACAACCCGCGCACCAAAAAAGGACTGCTTAAAAAAATAAAGTATGCAACGCAATACGATATAGACTCGGTTTTGCAGTGCATTTCGACTGTGTCCGAATTTTTTGCGCAGGCTTCGGCTATGTACCTTACGGGCAAAGACATTGCAAGGCTTGCCGCCGAAGAGTGGCTAAATTCGAATATTTGCGAAGATTTAAAATCGCTAAAACAAAGGCTGGATTCTTTGGCGTCGAAAGCAACAAGCGAGTCGCAAAAAGCCGATATAGACGACTGCGCAAAAAGGATATTTTCTATAGCATTGTCGCTAGAAGACGCCCTTTATTTAAGCACGCCAAAGCAGGTTTATTGGCTTGAAACTTCGGGCAAGAACAAAGACTACACAAAAATTTGTTCGGCACCCTTAAGCGTGGCGAGCCTTTTAAGGCAAAGGCTTTTTGCAAAGGGAACAAGCGTTGTAATGACATCGGCAACGCTTTCGCTTAACGGGCAAGACTTAAACGACTTTGCCGATTCTGTCGGCGGCGAAATTGCCCAACAGGGAATAGAAAAGTCGCCCTTTAACTACCAAAAAAACTGCAGGCTTTTATTGTGTAAAGA
Source organism: uncultured Opitutales bacterium (assembly GCA_934613415.1). GTDB lineage: Bacteria > Verrucomicrobiota > Verrucomicrobiia > Opitutales > Intestinicryptomonadaceae > CAKUIA01. The sequence goes on along the minus strand of CAKTSY010000001.1, from coordinate 510,542 downwards.
CGCCCCGAATATGGGCGACGACAAAAAGATGGACGCTGAATTTTTGGCGGACAGCATTGGGCGTTTGATTTCGGCGAACAAATACGGGGGCACGCTTGTTTTGTTTACAAGCTATTACGAGCTTAACAAAACGCTTAAAATTTTAAGGGAAAAATTCCCGAAAAGGGCAATATTTGCGCAGGGCGAAATGTCGCCTAAAGAGGCGTTGCAAAACTTTAAAAATTCGTCAAACGCAGTGCTGCTTGGCACCGACGCTTTTTGGACGGGCGTAGACATTGCAGGCAATGCCCTTAATTTGCTTGTAATAACTAAGCTGCCCTTTGTTAACCCCGACCACCCGCTGGCTGCCGCAAAATACGAAATGCTTGAAAGCCTGGGCGAAAACCCCTTTCAAAAACTTTCGTTGCCCGAGGCCGTAATGAAATTTAGGCAGGGCTTTGGCAGGCTAATACGCTCGGAAAGCAACAAGGGCGTTGCCGTTGTTTTAGATTCCAGAATTTTAAACAAGCCCTACGGCAAAAACTTTTTATCGGCAATAGCCCCAAAAGATTGGGACGAGTTTAATTCGAAAACTCTTGACGCGAAAATAAAAGACGCATTTTTGCAATTAGATTTTGACAAAACTCCAACGCAATAAAGAATATACGCTACTATGGATAAACTGGAAGAAATCTTTAAAGAACAGTACGAACTTAACAAGCGCATAGGCATAGACACTGCAAATATGACCGACGAAGAGCGCGTTAAGTGGGTTTTAAACTATAGCCGCGCCCTGCAGCAGGAATGCGCAGAATTGATAGATTCGGTTCCCTGGAAATGGTGGGCAAAATACCAGAAATTTGATGCGCAAAACGCCAGGGTTGAAGCCGTAGACATTCTGCATTTTTTGGTTTCTATTGCTCAGGTTTTGGGTATGTCGGCGCAAGACTTTTTTGACGCGTATACGAAGAAAAACTCGATAAACCACAAAAGACAGGACAGCGGTTATAAAACTAAAGACGCTTCGGATTGTCGTAGCATATAAGCTTTAATACAATAATTCTGTGGTCGCTTGCGCCTTTTGTATCGCATACAAGGGCGCATTTTTGTGCGTATGGCTTGGCGGCTTCGCTTACAAGAAAAAAGTCGAACATAGCGCGCTTTTTGCCTTGCTTCCAAGTTAAAGTGTAGCTTTCGCCGTCTTTGTCGGCTTGCGGCAAAACGGAAAGGTAGGCGGTGTTTCTAAACTCGTCTATGCACGCGTCGTTCGGCTCGCTGTTAAAGTCGCCGCAAATAAGCAGCCTTTGCCCCGAAAACGCGGCAAGTTTTTTTGCCATTTGCGAGGTTTCGGCCTTCCTGAAAATTTTGTAGTGCTTGTCGGTGTTTTTGCCGTTGCGCCTACTTTTTAAGTGTGTGGTAAACAAATAAAAATTGCCAACTTTTACGCCAAGCATACCCCTTGGGCTTTTTGCGGGCTTGCCCATATATGCAAATTGCAGGTTGTCGAATTTAAATGTTTTTTCGAACGGCAGTTTCGAAACTACAGCCAAACAGCGCGCAGCGTCGCTTGTCTGCAATATTTCACAAAAAGGATAGCTTAAATTTGCGCTTTTAAGCCTTTCTAAAAATTCGGCGAAATTTTCCGCGCCCATTTCCTGTATAAATAAAATATCGGGGTTTGTTTGCGATATAATTTCTACAATGCGGCGTTTTTCTCTTTCGGTTTTCGGATATTTTGGAGAGAATTTTCCGTCTATAATTCTCGAAGCCGAAGAATAGTTTTCAAAATTCCAGCTTGCCACTATTATTTCGCTTGGCGCATTTTTAGCGGCAAAGTTTTGCCGTTGCACCTCGTTTTTGTCGCCAAATTTTACCGCGCAAAAAAACAGGGCGGCAGATAACGCCACCCATAAAATAAACAAGATTGCAAACTTTGGTTTTTTGCCTGCCATACAAAATTATTGGCGGTTGCAAATCGCGATTTTTTCGACGTACTTTGCAAGTATGTCGAATTCGAGATTTACAATGTCGCCCGCATTTTTTTGCGAAAGGTTTGTCGCTTGCAATGTGTGCGGGATAATCCAAACCGAAAGAGTGTTGTTTTCAACCTCGGCTATTGTAAGCGAAATGCCGTCTATTGTAATGGAGCCTTTGTAGACAGCCCATTTGCCGAAGCTTTCGGGGAATGAAACTTTTAAATAATAGTTTTTGCCCCTTTGTTCGAAAACTTCTATTTTGCCGCGCGTGTCTACATGCCCGCTAACAAAGTGCCCGCCCAATCGCGCGTTTGCAGCCAAGGGGCGTTCTACGTTAACTAAGTCGCCTTTTTTTACGAACTCGAAAGACGTAAGCCTTAGGCTTTCCTGCAAAAGCTCGAAATCGGCAATGTTGCCGTTTTTGGCTACAACCGTAAGGCAGCAGCCGTTGCACGCCAAAGAGTCGCCTATCTTTAAGTCTTCGGCAATATTTTGCGGAATTTCCAAACGCAGCAAATAGGCGTTTTTTTGCTCGCTAAATTCCGCAACTTTTGCCGTGCCTTCTACCAAACCCGTAAACATACTAGCACTTCTTTAAAGCTTGTTCAAAGTCGGCGATTATGTCGGCGGGGTTTTCTATGCCAACCGAAACCCTTATCAATTCGGGCAAAATACCCGTTTTTGCTTTTTCTTCGTCGCTAAGCTGCCTGTGGGTTGTGCTTGCAGGGTGCAGCACACAGGTTCTGGCGTCTGCAACGTGAATAACTTGGGCCGCCAATTTTAGAGAATCCATAAACTTTACGGCCTTCTTTAAGCCGCCCTTTATGCCGAAGGTGAATACGCCGCTGCATTTGCCGTTTAGGTATTTTTTTGCCCTTGCGTTATACGGCGAGCTTTTTAGCCCGGGGTAGTTTATCCACGCAACTTTCTTATGCTTTTCCAAAAAGCTTGCCAATGCCAGTGCGTTAGACGAATGCTTTTCCATTCTAAGCGGCAAAGTTTCCAAATTCATATTTGTAAGCCACGCGTTCATAGGCGACATAACAGCCCCCGTATCTCTTAAAACGTGGGTGCGCGCCTTTGTTAAGAAGGCGAATTTGCCGAATGCCTTTGTGTATACCAAGCCGTGGTACGATTCGTCGGGTTCGCTTAGCCCCTTAAATTTGCCGTTGGCAAAGTTGTAGTCGCCCTTGTCTACAATAATGCCGCCCATACTGCAGGCGTGCCCGTCGGAATATTTTGTGAGGCTGTGCAGCACGATGTTTGCCCCGAATTCAAATGGTCTGCACAATGCCGGGGTGGGGAAGGTGTTGTCTATAGCCAAAGGCAAATCCGCTTTCTTTGCAATGCGTGCAAATTTTTCTATATCCAAAACCTTAACGCTGGGGTTCGACAATGTTTCGCCGAATATAAGCTTTGTGTTGGGGCGTATTGCTTTTAAGATTTCCTTTTCGGAGGCTTCATGGTCTACAAACGTAACTTCTATGCCCAGCTTTTTCATTGTATGCCCCAAAAGGTTGAATGTGCCGCCGTATATGGTGCCTGTACTTACAATGTGGTCGCCCGCTTCGCAAAGGTTCATTACCAAGGCGGTAGACGCCGCCTGGCCGCTCGAAAACGCAATCGCGCCAATGCCGCCTTCAAGGGCAGCCATTTTCTTTTCGAGAATTTCGGTTGTCGGGTTGCTTAAGCGCGTGTAAAAGTGCCCCGCAACTTTTAGGTCGAACAAATCGGCAAGGCTTTGTGCCGAGTCGTATTTAAATGTTGTGCTCATTGCAATGGGAGCAACTCTCGGTTCGCCGTTTTTTGGTTCGTAGCCTGCCTGAACGGCTATTGTGTCGAGTTTGTATTCTTTCTTTTTCATTACTTGTTCAACTCCTTTAATTCATTAATTAAATCAATAAAATCTTGAGGTTCTTTTGCCTGAAGCTCTAAATGCTTGCCCTCTATTACGGGGTGGTCGAAAGATATTTTTTTTGCGTGCAGCATAACCCTTTTCGGGGGCGTAAGCTCCTTAAATTTGTTTTTTTGAAAAGAGTAGGTGTAGTCGCCCATAATGGGGTAGCCCATATCGGTCATATGCACTCTAATTTGGTGGGTGCGCCCCGTGTGTATGCGGCAGCGCACAAGGGCGGCCATATTGCCGAAGCTTTGCTCTACAACCCAGTCGGTGTGTGCGTCTCTTCCCGACTCCAAATCGCAAACGCACATTTTGGTTTTAAACGTAGGGTGCCTGCCTATGGGCTTTTTTATTGTTCCGCTGCGCACTGTTGGCACGCCCGAAATTATCGCCAAATATTCCTTTTTTACCTGCCTGTTCGAAAACATTTCAACAAGCCTAAAATACGCTTCGTCGGTTTTAGCCAAAATCATAATGCCCGAAGTTTCCTTGTCGAGCCTGTGTACAATTCCCGGTCGCATTGCGCCGCCTGCATAGCTTAGGTTGCCTTTTGTGTAGAACTGCATTGCGTGCACAAGAGTATCGTTGCCCGTGCCGCTGCCCGGGTGCACAACCATATAGGGGGGCTTGTTTACAACAACAATGTGTTCGTCTTCGTAAACGATTTCAACCGGAATGTCTACCCCCTCTATTTCGGTGGAAGGCGGAGGCGGAAGCTCTACTAAAACTTCGTCGTTTGGGTTTAAAATAAACTTTTTGGGAATGGGCTTGCCGTCGAGCAGAACTTTGTTTTCGTCGAATTGCTTTTCGAGTTTTGTTCTTGAAGTTTGCGCTTTAAAATATTCCGCCAACGCCTTGTCGGCGCGCGCGGGAGCTGCGTCTTCGGGGTGTATGTAAACGGTTTTGTCCATTATTTTTTAAGCAAAGAATCGGGGTTTAGGCCCAAAAGGCTCTTTTCAACAAAAAGGCCGTTTTTGCGTATAAGTTTGTTGTCGAAATATATTTCGCCGCCGCCATATTCGGGGGTTTGTATGCAAACTAAATCCCAGTGGATTTTCGAGCGGTTGCCGTTGTCGGCCTCTTCGTAGGCCTGCCCCGGGGTAAAGTGGAACGACCCCGAAATCTTTTCGTCGAAAAGAATGTCGAGCATGGGCTTTTTTATGTAGGGGTTAACGCCCAACGCAAATTCGCCTACATAAGATGCCCCTTCGTCGCACGAGAAAATCGAGTTTAGCTTTTTGTTGTCGCCCGAGCACGTTGCCTTTACTATCTTGCCGTCTTTAAACGTAAGGCACACGTTTTCGAACGAAGTTCCCTGATAGATTGAAGGCGCGGTGTAAAAAATTGTTCCGTTTACGCTGTCTTTTACGGGGGCGGTATATACTTCGCCGTCGGGTATGTTATATTGCCCTCCGCAGGGTATTGCGGGAATGTTTTTTATGGAAAATGTCAAATCGGTATTCTTGCCGGTAATTCTAACCTTGTCGGTTTTTTCCATAAGTTTTTTCAACGCCAACATTGGCTTGTCGAACTTGGAATAGTCGAATGTGCAAACCTTAAAATAAAAGTCGGCAAACTGCTCGGTAGACATTCTTGCCTGTTGCGCCATTGCGGGGGTAGGCCAGCGCAGCACAACCCATTTTGTTTTCGAAACGCGCCAGTCGCAAACCGCCTTTAGCGCCGACTGCACTTTAGACATCTGCTTGGGGCTAATAAGCGAGCTTTCGTAGATATTGTTCGAGCCCCTTATTGCAATGTAGGCGTCCATATTCTTCATTCTGAACATTTCAAACGCGCTGCGCGCTTTTAGCTCTTCGTCGGAAGCCCCTGCATTTAACGCGGCGTTTATTCGCTCGTCGTTTAAGTTTACAAACACGTTTGCGCGGCGGCGGCGAACCTCTTTTATAAGGGCCTTTACCATTTCGGGCGGGGTCTCGAACATATCCAAAAGGACGTTTTCGCCCTTTTTTAGATTAACAGAATGCCCGCAAAGGGTCTTTGCCAAATTGTCGTATTCGGTCATAATGCGATTAAAGTTTTTTTAGATTAAATGTTGTGTCTATTTGTTTGCCCAAGTTTTCGGGCTTAAAAATATTATCGTCTATATTCTCGTTTAAAGACGCCCTTATTATCGAAAACTTGTCGCGGTCGCGCGAAATTTCGTCGCGTATTTCGGCGTTTTTCATAATCCAATAGTCTCCTATTTTCTTTACCGAGCCAAGAGTAAAGCTGCGCTGGGGCATTCCGTTTTCGTCTAAAACCTGCGTTAAAACGGGGTGGTTAAACTCTCGGCTTAATGCTATTTTAACATCGGGCAAAACTTTCTTTTTTGGGCTTTTTGCCAAAAATAGATATGCCGCCTGACCTATTCTTACGGGTTCTAGATACTCGCTTTCCCAAAATTTATAGGGGGTAAGAATGTCGAAGTAGGTATATATAAGCCCGTTTTTTATGGGGCTGTTTAATTCGCTTTCGGGTATTTTTTTTAAAGAGTTGTTTTCGAATTTATAGGCAAAAATATCGCGGGCGTTTTTCCTTATAAAAAGGTAGTCGCACATTTTGCCGCCGCCCTTTAATGTAAGCCTTATAAGCGTTTTGCCCGAAGTTTCCTTGCCGTACATTGTGCCGAAATATTCAACCTCTTCGGCCTGTCTGGGAAAGTGCGTAAGTTTAAAATCGAAAACAAAGGTTTTTGCCTGAACCGACTGCGAAAATGTTGCCCACCTTTGAGATGCGTTTTCGCCCGAAATTTTTTGCACCTTTGGGTTAAGCGAAGCCGAAGGCAGCGCCGCAACCGTTTGTGTGCAGACAAAAATGAGCGTCAAAAAGACGCCCATAAGATGTCGAAAAAACTTCATATAAAAAGATTTTATTTTTTAGACGCCTCTTTTGCGGGAGCTTTGGGCTGTTCCGCGCTTTTTGCTGGGGTTTTATTTTCTACCGGAGCGGTTTTTGGCATTGCAGGCACTGCCGGCTGCGATTGCGTTACAGCCTCTAGCGTGGGGGCTTTAACTTGGGTGGGTGTTGTGCTGGAGGCGTATATGTAGCCCAAATACAGGCACAAACCCAAAATGAAATACCAAACAATGCACTTAACCGTTACTTTTGTTAAGATATTCGACGTTTCGCCGCCGAAAGCCGATTCTGCCGCGCCGCCGCCGAGGCTTGCGCCCATACCCGCGTCTGCATTGGGCCTTTGCATAAGTATTACAAATACAACGAATATGCAAAGAAGCACCATTATGAAAGAAAATATTCCTAAAAGTATAGCTGCCATATTTATATATTATATAGTTATCTGCCCAATAAAATACAAGTTTTGCCCGATAGGCAATATTTATTTTTCAAAATTCGATACCGAAACAACCGCGCTTTCGGGCGGCATAACAAGCCTGTTTAGCCCCAGCGGATTGGGATATTGCGAAAGCATTGCGCTAAAGTCTGAATTGCGGCTTTTGCCGAAGAAATCCTGCCTGCAAAGGAATTGGGTTTTTGCCAAACGCTCGGCATAGGCATCGCCGCCCGAAAGCCTTTTTATGTCGGCTAAAACCTGACGCAAAAGCCCGTTTGTAGAGGGCGTTGTGCTGTCGGTGCAAATGTAGGCGTTTAAAACCTTGTAAAGGGGCGATTTTTCGGAAAGCTCTAGCCAAAGGGCGTTGTTAGAAAGAAAAAGAGTGTCGCCCTTGTCTAAGACCTTTAAAGCGTCTTGCAAAAGCTCTTTGCTTTTTAATGCTATGGCGGCGTCTGTCAACGCTCTTGCGCACAGAGCATATTCGTTTGCCCCCGCAAAAGTTTTGCTGCTAAAATTTGTTTTAAGCGAATTAAACTGGCATTTTTGCGAAATATTGCGCGAAAGCGTTTTTACAAAATTTGCGTATTTTTCGCCGCCGCCAAGTTTATATGCCGTTGCCTGCACGCTTAAGGCCAAGGCGTTTTCGGCAACAAGGTTTTTACTTTCGGGCGGGGTAAAAACGCCGGTTTCATCTATAAAAGACGAGCACCTTTCGGCAAAGCGCATAAACATATCGCGCGCAGGTTGCGAGTTGAACAGTATTGCAAATTCGCCTATGGCAAGGGCGTATTGGGCGTGTTCTATAAAGTTTTCGCTTTTTAAAACAAAGCCGTTTAACAGCTGCGATTTTGCTAAAAGCGCGCTTTGTGTGCAAAACGGGTTGCTTGCGTCTAAAACCGCCGTTCTAAACGCCGCTTTTGCCGCGTTTGCCAAAACCGCTGCCTGATATTTGCCGCTTGTTTGCCCCGACATAAAGAACGAAAACAGCGCGGTTGAATCGTCTTTAAAGGGGCTTAGCTCCGTAAAATTTCGGTCAAAAAATATTCGTTTTGGAAGCTTGTCGAAATGCTTTTTGTTTGTTTTATAGGCGTTTAGCGTGCCCGAAAGGGCGGTTTTTAAAGAGGGCGCAAAAAAGGTGTCGTAGCCGCCAAGGCGGCCGCTTAAAAATATCGGCAGCATTTTTGGGGTTAAAACACCGTAGGCAAGGTTGTCGTTTAGTCCGCCGTTTTTCGCCGCGCACTGCAACGCCCTATAGTCTGCGCCAAATTCGTCTATTGTTGTAGATACAAAATTTTCGGAAATAATCTGTTTAGAGGTGTCGTCTATATCGCCGATATTTTCGGTACGGAAAAATACGGGCATATCCTTTTCGTTTGCCTCGCTAAAATTGCCCCAGTTTGCCGAATTTGTCGCGTTTGTTGCTTCGGGTTTTTTGCCAAGCATAGCCTTTAGCGCAAAGAACACGCTAAGTGCCGCAAAACTTGCCGCCAAGAATTTTCTTAAAAAACCCATATTTGCTAAGACACCAGTTGCGCGCATTTGTGCCCGATTTTTTTAGATTGCTTGACTTGCCTCGGCTTTTCGGGGAAATTTATGTGCGTATGAATTTTATATTGTCGGCATTGGGAAGAATTTTTGCGTTAACGCCCGATTTTATATTAAGGGGTTTGTGCCTGTTTTCGGCGGAGTTTATTTGCGTGTTTATGCCGCGCCGCAAACGCGTTTTATATTCTAACATAAAAAAGTGTTTCCCGCACATACCCTTTAAAAAGGTAAAGGCAATTGCGAAAGAGTCGTCGGCAAGAACGGTTGAAATGGCGTTGTTTGTTTTGGCAAGCCCGTATTTGTCCGACAGCGAGCTGCGCAAAAGGTTTAAGCTTTCGGATATGGTTGTGCAAAACCTTAAAAAATATGCCGAAAATCCGAAGCCGCTGGTTTTGCTAGTTCCCCATTTTTGCATGATGGAGGCAATTACCATGCTGCCCGTTTTGCATAGCGGCAAAACCCCAAAAACAGGCGTGTTTTACCGTCCGTTTAATTCGGCGGGGCTTGAAAAGTGGATTAAAAAAAGCCGCTCGCGCTTTGGCATAAATTTAATTTCAAGGCGAAACGGATTTGGCAAGGCGTTTGAAATTTTGGGTGAAAACGGCTGTATGGCGGTTTTGTTCGACCAAAACCCGCTAACTGCAGGCTATTTAACCTGGTTTTTTGATATGGTTTGCTATACCTCGCACTTGGCCGGAATGCTTGTTAAAAAAAGCAACGCCGACTGCGCCATATTTTACGCGCACCGCACGGGCTTTATGCAGGCAACCATAGACGGCGAATTTTTAAACGCAACCGAAGTTGAAGACGTTGTAAAACAGTCGAACCTATGGCTAGAATCGCATATGAAAGCCGATTTAAGCACAGCCGAAGACTGGCTTTGGCTGCACAATAGGTGGAAGTGCAAGCGCAACGTAGGCGAATGTTTAAACCTAAAGCATTCTAAAGATTTGCTAGACTATACATTGCCCGAAAAGTTCAACGGCGTATATCCGCGCAAGCTAAAATATTTTGTTACAATGCCCGACAGCGCGAGCGATGCAACAGCTCTTTTGCCGCTTGTCGAAAAAATGTATAATTCGCGCCGCGATGCCGACATTGTTCTTTTGTGCCGAAGTGGAGTATACTACGCCTTAAAAGACGCAAAAATAAAATTCGACCTAATTAAAATGCCAGAAAAACGCGGCGGCATTGTGAGGTATTACAAGGGGCTTTTTGCCTTGCGCGATACTTTTCCCGATGTGCATTTTGTGTTCGATACAAGCGGTAAAAGCGATTTCGAAACTTGGGTTATTGGGGCTTTTGTTACCGTTGGCATTTCTAAAACGGCAAAAAATAAAAAGCTGAAATGCCCGTTTGTTTTAAGCGAAAGCGATCGCGATTTGCCCTTGTACGGCAAAATAGAAAAAATGCTTTTGTTTTGCGGCCTAAAAGAGTAGCAGGCGTATTTTTTGCAAAACAAAAAGCCCTTCCAAAATCAGGAAGGGCTTTTGTGCTTTATAAGCTAAGATTTTTTACGCCTTTGCGCCTACTTTGTCTTTCAATGCCTTTGCCGCCGTAAGAACAAGCGTTGTAAGCTCCGTCCCGTATTCGAACGGGGCCGAAAGCTTTGCCTTGCCGCAAATTGCGTTAAGCCAATTTAGGTGGTGGCTGTCTTTTTCTATCTTTTCGCCGAATTCGTGGTTCAATTCTTCGGCGTATTTTTTGCCGAATTTGCGCGGCAGCAACACCGGTTTGCCGCCCAAGTGCATAGCAGGCGAATAAAGAACACCTTTGGTTCCTATAATAATTTGGCCATCTCCGCATAGGCGGTTGAATGGCAAATCTATGTCGTCGGGAATTATGGGCAAAAGATTTTTCTGGATTTCTTCGTAGTATTTTTCGCCGGGTTTTACGTTCTTAAAGCCTGCGTACCAGTCTATCTGAACGGGGCTGTTTTTCTGGAATTTGCTGTTGGCAAACATTCTGATGTGGTCGCACATTGGTATGGAGATTTCGTTGCCTCCAACTTGGTTTACGCAAATTGCGCTGAAAGGCCCTTCAAGCTCTAATGCGTAAAATGGTATGTCTAGTATGTGCGAAGAAATGTCGCCTATAGCTCCGTTCGAAAAACGCCAGAAAGGCCTCCAAAACTGGTCTACATATTTATGGTTATAGGGGATATACTCCGCATTTTCGCCGAGCCAGCCTTTCCAGTCTAGCCCCTGCGGTATTGGTTCTTCTGGGTAGTAGCTTTGCATTGCGCAACCCGCCCATGATTTAGACCTTATTGCAATAACCCTTTTTACGTCGCCCAAAATGCCCTTGCGTATTACGTGCGAGCAAATTCTAATGCCCTTTCTAGAGTGCGACTGTATGCCAAGCTGCAGGCAAAGCTTGGGGTTTTCGGTCGCAAGCTGTTTCAATGCTTTTACCTCGTCTAAAACGCGGCACATTGGCTTTTCGAGATAAACATGCTTTTTTTGCGAAATTGCATATTTTGCTATGGGGAAATGCTGGTGGTCGGGGGTAGAGATTACAACGCCGTCTATCTTGTCGCCCATCTTGGAAAACATTTCCTTATACGACGTAAAGAAGGGGATTTTCTGTGCAGATTCTATCTTTGCGGTAACCGCGGGGTTAATGTCGCAAATGGCTACAATGTTGCAGGGTAGTTGGCTAAATATTTTATAGTTTACCTTGCCTATAACGCCCAAGCCTATAAGCGCAATGTTTGGCTTGTTTTGCGACTGCGCAAATGCCTTGTACGACATTGCCGCCATTGCGCAGCCTGCCGTGGTTTTTATGAAGTTTCTTCTGCTGATTTCCATTTTTTTTTTGGTTCCTCCTAAAAATTCTAAAGTTTTTGAATGGTCATGCCTCCGTCTACCTTAAATATTTGTCCGGTGCTGTAGTCGAAGTCGCCGCGGGCGATTGCCGCCGCAACCTTGCCTATATCGTCGGGAAATCCCCAGCGTTTTGTAACGCAAAGACCTTCCGAAATAAGGCGGTCGTACTTTTCGGTTACGCACTTTGTCATATCGGTTTTAATTACGCCGGGGCGTATTTCGAACACTCCTATGCCGTATTGGCCCAAGCGCGAGGCGAAAAGCTGCACTGCCATAGAAAGCCCCGTTTTTGCTATGCAATAGTCGGCGCGGTTTTCGGAAATTACCTGCGCCGAAACCGAGCTTACAATTATTATGTTTGCCTTAAAGTCGGGGTTCTTTTGCTTTTCGGCAATCATTGCATTTGCAAACGCCTGGGTAAGAAAAAAGGTTCCCTTTAAATTTGTGTTTAAAAGCCAGTCGAAATTTTCCTCGGTCATTTCCAGCATATCGGCGCGGACTTTTGGGGCTACTCCTGCATTGTTTACAAGCAGGTTCGGTACACCTATTTCCCTTATTGTTTTTTCTACAATATCTGCGCGCGAAGCTTTCTCGGCAATGCTGCCTTGAATATAGTGCGCTTTTTTGCCGCTAATTTTCGAAATTTCGTCCACTGCGTCTTGGCAAAGAGAAATGTCTCTTGTGCCGTTTAACGCCGTTTCAAAGCCTAGCTTTGCAACGTTTTTTGCAATGCCAAAGCCTATACCCCTTGTAGAGCCCGTTATAAGCGCCTTCATATTAGGCCAGTCCTTTCGATTTTGCAAATTCCCTGCCTTGCCTGTATTCGGGCAGGTAAACTTTAGAGTCGAACATAACGCAGCCCGAACGCGATTTTAAATCTTTCATAATCTGCGAGCATTTCGAGCACGTTATGCAGCATTTTTTGCCGTCTATTTCGCCGAATTGTTTTAGGTCGTTGGGAATGTTTGGATACGCCAAAAGCCCGCGGCCAAAACCCGCCAATGTGCACATTTTGCTTTTTAGCATTTCGGCTGCAACATTAACGCAGCATTTGCCCAGCCACGAAGTCCCCGCCGAAACAACGATAGTGTCGGGGTTCGATTTTTGGATTTTTTCGATTACGTCTATAAACCTCTTTACGCCCAAAATAGGGTGTTCGGGCGAGGCTGGGGCTCCCACAACATTCATATTGTAGGGTCTGTTCCAGTGCGGGCTGGTTCGCGGATAACCTATGGAAACGCCAAGCAAATCTATGCCCATTGTCTTTAGCTCGGAAATGAGTTTTAAAGGCTCTGTCATATCGAATTCTATAGAGCCTTCCTCTTCCTTAACGCCCCAGCCGTAGGGGAAGGGCGAGGGCTCGTAAACCGTAAGCCTTGTGCATACAAAAGTCTTTTTTGAAAGTGCCTGCTTTATATATTTTACGCAGTCTTTGTAAAAGCGGGTTCTATTTTCGTACGAGCCGCCGTATTTGCCCGAACGCAACCTTGCCTTGAAAAGCTCTGCAATCAAGTAGGCGTGCACCGATTTCATATCAACGCCGTCAAAGCCCGCCTTTTCCGCCAAAAGGGCGGCTTGCACAAACTTTTCCATCAAAGTGTCAAGCTCGTCGTCGGAGATTATTTTTGCGTTGTCGTCTAGCGGCTGTATTTTTTCCAAGTCGGGTATTCTCTGCGCTATTACGGGGGCGTTTACGCCGTAGGGACGGCTAAACCTGCCCGAGTGCGTAAGCTGCAAAATCATTGTGGGGGCTTTGCCGTTTTTTGCAACGGCGGCCGCCTTGGTTTCGTCTACAAGCCTTTTATACGAGCCTATATTGTCGTTTGAAATGTAGAACTGCTTGGGGTTAGACTTGCCTTCGGGCACAACGGCGCAGGCTTCCGCCCAAATAAGCCCCGAGCCGCCCTCGGCCAAACGCCTATACCTTCTTAGCGAAAAATCGGTAACAGCCCCGCTTTCGGGGTCGGCGTCTACGCCTTCCATCGGCATAGAAACAATGCGGTTGGGCAAGTCAAGCGCGCCCTTCTTAAACGGTTCAAGCAAAATGTCGGTGTTGTCGCTGTAGGGCAATACTACATTGTGCTCGTTTTGTACCCTTAAAAGGTCATCTTTAGACAATATTCTATCCATATTTAAAACAGCTTTTTAATTATATGCAAAATTTGTAGTATGGTTGCCTGTCAAGCTCTCTTTGCAGCAAAAGGGCAAGTTCTGCAAGGTGGTAGTCGCCCCACATGCTCGACTCGCCGTAGGGGGCAAGGTTTTTGTCGGGCGCGTAGTCCCAATTGTTGGGGCGGTGATATATAGAGTGCAACAAAAGCCCTTGGTGCTTTTTGTCTAGCGAAACATAGTCGTCGCTTAAAAGACGCTTCGAAACAATTAGTGCATACCTTATGTATTTTTCGTCTTTTAAGTATTTGCCGAGCCTGTATAAGCCATGTGCCGCTATTGCGCTTGCAGACGAGTCTACCGGCTCGTAGGGGTTCTTTATTTGGGCGGGTTTGTCTAGGTAGTCGTCGCCCAATTTATATAGATTTGGCGCGCCCGTGTCCCAATAGCAGATGCCGTCGCTTGGCGTATATTTAATATAAAAGTCGCAAACTGCCTTGGCTGCTTTTAGCATAGTTTGCATTACAGCCTTTTTTGGAGCTTTTGGCGAAAATTCCTTTGCGTCAATTTCGCCAAGGGCTTCAAGCTCTTCTGCAAAGCCCAGCATTGCCCAAGACAAGCCCCTTGTCCAGGTTGTAAATGCACAATAGCCCTGCTGCGAATTGGGGCACCTATAATTGCCGTCGTTTGTGTTGAAAACCGATTCGTGCGCAACCCTGCCTTTTATATCGTAAAAGTCGCGGTTTGTGCCGTACCAAACATTGTATTTTGCTGTTGTTAAAATGTGCTGGCACGCTCTTTCTAAAAGGCTTATTTTTTTGTCGTTTTCGCCCATAAGCGAATGCCCCAGCTTGTGGGCAAGCACCAACGCCCTACAGCTTCTTATTGTGTCTATAAAAAGCGATTGCGGGCCGTTAAAAGAATATATGTAGGGGTTTTGCTCGAAATTGCTCCAGCGCGACGCCTGAACAGCCCCGCTTGTTTTAAGCGCAAGCTCGCAAAAGTTTAAAAGCCACTGGTCGTGCTTTACCTTTTTTTCTATAATAAGCCTGCGCAGGTTGCCGTAGGTTGAAACGTTGTTAAAGCCGTGGTCGTGAACGCCGATATGCGAAACGTGCTGCGCCATATTTTTCAATATGCCGTCGGTTGCATATTTAAGCGAAAATTTGTCTTTTGTAATTTCGTAGTGTATAAGGGGCATACCATACATAAAGCCCTGCGTCCATTCTGTCCAGCCGCGGGTTGTGTATTTGCCCTTAACGGTAAATACGGGCGAGCCTTTTGCCGTATCGTACTCGTTTGCCAAAAGTTTTATCTTTTCGCCCAATAATGCCCAAAGGCGTTTTAAGTCGCCTTTAATGTCTTTCAACTGAATGGCGGGGTTGTCTTTTATCATAATTACAAATTCCTTTCCGACCAAGTTGGTTTAACTGTTCCCCTAATTTTCAAGCCCTTCCACGAAGCCGATACGGCGTTGCCGTTTTCGTCTATTTCGGGTTCTTCGGCGCTTGCGTTTTTCGGATTAAGCTCGAAGCCGAAAATAAAGCCAGCCTTGTTCATCTTTTGCAGGTTGAATTTGCGTGGGCTGCCCGAATATATAATGTAGTCTACATAAGTTCCCTTTTTGTCGGACGAGGTTTCCCATCTGCCATTTGGCAGGTCGTCGAACTCGGCATACATTAACGCCGCCGAAAACAGCTGGTTGCCCGCTTTGAAAAATACGGGGCTGTTCCATTCCTTGGGGTTGTTCCATTCTGCCTTATTGCAGTTTTCAAGCGCAAATCTAATTCTTATATCTTTGGCTTCGAATATGCCGTCTTTTAGGCCGCCAATCCACGGGTGTTTAACGCCGTAGTTCTTTATAAAGTTTATAAACGACAGCGTTCTTTCGCCCCTTCTTTCGGTGAACATTCTTCCGCACGAAAAGTCGTAGAAGTCAACATACATTCTCACCGTCATACAGGCGGCTTTGCCGTTGCTTAAAAAGTATACAGAAAATGGCCTGCGCTGGTTCCACATTAGCGAGCGGTTTAGCGTGCCGAAAGCGTAGTCGTTTGTAAGCGAGCATACGCCCGTCATTTGGGGTTCTTTTTTTACGAAAATATCCCTTTCAACGCGCGGATATTTCGGGTCTAAAAAGTAGCTTTGGAATTTTTCGGGCACTTTGCAGTTCGACGAAAGGCTGTATCCGTAGCGGCGCAGCCCCGTCTTCAATTTTCCGTCTAATGCTTTGTCGATAAAAGCCAGAACATGGTTGCCCGAAATGCTGCTATACGACCTGCTGTTGGGGCCTGCCCACTGCATTGTGGGCTTGTGCCAGTGGCGCGCAATCATGCTCCAGCCGTAGTCCACAAGTTCGTCCACCTTTTTTGAATCTTCGGGGTTGGTAATTCTTTCCTTTAGGCGCGCAAGCTCTTCTAAAGCTACAATAGTGTAGGTGGGGCTGTTGAATTCCTCAAAGCCGTTGTTTTCGCGGGTAAAGTTTAAAAATGCGTTGAGCTTTGCGTTTGAATAGTCTTTTATCTCGGGCAAATCGAAAAGGCGCGACGCTGTATACGTTAAGTATGTGCCCATAATTGCAATGTTTGTGTAGCTAACCGTAACGTTGCGCTTTTTTACCGCCTGACACGCCTTTATTATGGATTCTCTCATTACCTCTTTTGTCCTGTCGCTTAGGCGGCTGTTAAAGTCTATATATATTTCAAGCAGCGACACTCCGCAAAAATCGGCCCAGTTGTAGTCTATGGGCGATTTTTTTGTGGCGAGCGGCTCTTCCTTATAATACGGCCAAACTCCGTAATAGGGTTTTGTGGCGTCTTTTTCCTGCAAGGCGCAGGTGTTTTGTATGCACTTTTCGGCCAAGGGCAAAACCGCTGGGTCGTTCGAGGCGAGCAGCACCCACGCATAGCTAAGCGAGTCTCTTACAGGGTGATAGTTTGTAGCTTTTTGCGCGTCGGTATGGTAGTTCCAGCCGTTTATTTTAGATACAAGCATATTTTCGCTTGTGTCGAACTTGTGCATTGTGCGCTTAACTTGGTCTCTTAAGCTTGCAATGTCGTCGGCAGACAAAACTCTTTCGGCGCAGCGGATGCCGTCTTTTTCGAAAAAAGGTTTGTTTTGTGCATTGCAGTTAAACGAAAATACCGACGACAATAACGCCGCCGATACCAAAATGGTGGACATCATATATTTTAGCATAATATGCAGATACTAAGGAAAAGCGTTTTTTGTGTAAAGATTTTTTTGAAAAGTCGGCTTTTTGTGAAAACAAAAAAACCGCACAATTTTGTGCGGCGTTGGAAAAATTTTACGGTAATTATTTATACAGATAGAACTTTTTTGCCCACAATGCATATTCGGCGTTTCGGGCGTCCCACATTCTTATAAATTTGCCGACATAGGCGTTTTTGCCTTTTGTGGAAATTTCGTTCCACCACGCCTGCGAACCCGTGTGTTTATTGAAAAGCAAAGCGTCGTTTGCCTTTGCCGCGGCAAAGGGGTTTTTGCTTTCAAATTCGCAGGTAATTTGCATTAGGTAAAAACTAAGCTGGGTAGGCTTAAATTTTTCCCAATCGTCTACCGAAACGTAAAGCCCGTTTTTTTTGCCTTTGGGCGTGTTTATGGTATATTCCGTAAAAGATATTCCTGCAATGTTTTTTGCCGAAAGAGCCCTTTTTATTTTAGAGGCGGGAAGTTTCCCGTAAGTTAAAAACCTGAAAGGATAGCCCATTCCGTATCCGTGCTGGAATGGGCCAATTTGGCAGCCAAGACCCGTCATAGAATAGCCTACTACCGCCGAAAAGTCGGGAATGGCGGGGCTTGTGGGAACCCATTTTAAACCCGTGACGGGCCAGCGCATAGAGCGTGTCCAACCCTTCATCGGGATTACCTTTAGCTTGCCGTTTGCCTGCTGCTTGGATGTTATTTCCAGCCAGCCTTTTGTGGACTTTGCCATTTTTGCGATTTCGCCAATGGTTAGCCCGTGAACGTAGGGAACGTTAATCATTCCCACATAGCTTTTAAATTTCATATCCAGCATAGGACCGTCTATCTTAAGGCCGCCGAGCGGGTTGGGGCGGTCTAAAACCAAAACCTGCTTTTGATTTTCAAAACAAGCCTCCATTGCCCTTATCATACAACTTACATAAGTATAAGAGCGGCAGCCTATATCCTGCAAATCTATAACAAGAATGTCTATGCCCTTAAGCATTTCGGGCGTAGGCTTGCGGTATTTGCCGTATAGCGAATAGACGGGCAGCCCAGTTCTTTTGTCTATTTTGTGCTCTACGGGCACGTTCGCCTTTTCGTTGCCGTAAATTCCGTGCTCGGGGCCGTATAGAGCCGTAAGATTTACGTTTTTTGCGCGCATTAAAACGTCTATAGTGCTAACGCCTTTGTTGTTTACGCCCGCAGGGTGCGTAAGTAGCCCAACCCTTTTGTTCCAAAGCGGGGCAAACTGCATTTCCTCTAAAACGTCTATGCCCAGTTTTACTTTGGCGTTTAGGCTAAGTGCCGAAAACAGCGATAAAAAAATAAAAACAAGTTTAACTATTTTTTGCATTCGAAAACCTTGAAACGTAAAGTCTGTAAACTATGTCGGTAATAACCGCGCCTGAAATTGAAATTACCACGCCCCCTAGCAGCACACAAACAACCAAATAAAGAATGGTGTCGGCATTTGTAAGGGTTGCAACCAAGGCTTCAAAACCTTTTTCTTTTAACAATTCAACAAGGTTTTCGGTGGGTATAAATTCGGGCTTGTAAATTTTAAGGTACAAAAATTGCCCAATTAAAAATTGTCCGTAAAGGATAGGGGGTATGGTTATGGGGTTTGTTATCCATTGCAAAGCCATTGCAACCAAACAGTTTGCCCTAAATAGCAAAGAAAACAAAAACGCAACCGCCATCTGCGCGCCGTACATTGGTATTAACGCAATAAACCAGCCAATATATATAGCGCGGCTAACATTGCCCTTTTTAAAGCTCCAAATATAAATGCTTTTTCTGGCATAGTTGGCAAAATACTTTAAAATTGGGTAGCGTTCCAAATTGGTTCTGCGGGGCATTGGGCGCAAAAGCTTTTTTACCCTTCGTATGCGTTTGTAGCGTAGTTGTGTTTCCGGCGAAATTTCGGTCATATATGCCCGAAAATAGTGGAGAATAATTCGAATAATTCAACATATTTTTAAAAAAAATATGTTTTTTATTATAAAATTTTATACTTGACGATATAAATATAGAAGCTTAAAAAGTCTACGCGCTCAAATAAAAGCGGGCACGTCTTTTCTTTAGGGAAAATATTTCACGCAAGTGCGACAAATTTGCCCAAGCAGGCACTTTCGCGCTTTTTGTAAGATTCTGAACACCAACATAAATATAGACAGCAAAAATTTGGCTGGGTTTTTGCTGTAAACAAAACGTAAGGAACAAAAGGCAAGAAAATGGCGTCGCAAGTAAAAGTATTGACGGACAATCAAAAAAGTTTGCTTAAAAGCAACTACCCAATGGTTAAAAATATAATAAACTCTATGCGCTACAAGCTGCCGAGCCACGCCGATTTAGACGAGCTTGAGTCGGTGGGCGTTAGCGGGTTGGTTAGTGCAGTTAGCAACTACGACGAAAAGAAGGCTGGAACTTTTGGGGCCTACGCCTCGCTTAGGGTAAGGGGCGCAATTATTGACGAGTTGCGCAAGATAGACTATATGCCGCGCTCGGCAAGGGCGGAAGCCAAGAGTATGGAAAAGCTAAGCGACTCTTTAGAGCAAAAACTTGGGCGCACCCCCAACGACGACGAGCTTAGAAATGCCATGGGCGTTTCGCCCAAAAAGTTCAGAAAAATTAAGGCGCGCACCGAGCCCATAAGCTTTATTTCAATAAACGATTCGTACGATGCGGGCGATGTTTCGCTTAATTTGGCCGACGTTATAGAAGACGAAAACGCCGTAAGCGGGCGCGAACGTCTTGAAAGGAAGGAAGATAAAGCTTTGGTTCGCGACAGGCTGCGCTTGCTGCCCGAAAACCAGAAAAAGGTTGTGCAAATGTATTATTTTGAAGGCAGGCGTTTGGGCGAAATTGCGCAAACAATGAACCTTACTGAGGCTAGAATTTGCCAAATACATTCAAGCGCATTAAAGGCAATGCGCACAAGGTTGGAAAACAACTAATTAAAAATTTTATATTCGCATATTTAAAACAAAAGCCCCGAAATTTCGGGGCTTTGTTTCTTTTATGCAATTTGCTTGGGGGTTAATTATTTGCCCCAGTGTTCCTTAAGGGTAATACCCATATCCGATGGGGTGGGAGCAACCGCAATGCCCGCGTCTTTAAGAGCGGCAATCTTGTCGGCTGCAGAGCCCGAACGGCCTGCGATAATTGCGCCTGCGTGGCCCATTCTTTTGCCTTTGGGAGCTGTTGCTCCAGCAATGAAGGCTGCAACGGGTTTTTTGCAGTTTTTCTTTACCCATTCGGCTGCTTTCTGTTCGCCTGTGCCGCCGATTTCGCCAATCATAATAATGGCTTCTGTTTCGGGGTCGTCGTTGAACATCTTTAAAGCGTCGATGTGGCTTGTGCCGTTAATCGGGTCGCCGCCAATGCCTATAACAGTGCTTTGACCAAAGCCCAACTGGGTTGTCTGCCAAACGGCTTCGTATGTAAGAGTGCCCGAGCGGCTTACAATGCCGATATTGCCTCTTTTGTGAATGTAGCCTGGCATAATGCCGATCTTGCATTCGTCGGGAGTGATAATGCCGGGGCAGTTGGGGCCGATAAGCCTTGAAACGCTGTCGGGAGCGTTCAAGCGAGCCTTAACCAAAGCCATATCCTTAACGGGAATGCCTTCGGTTATGCAAACGATTAGGGGAATCTTTGCGTCGATAGCTTCCATAATCGAGTCTGCCGCGAACGCCGGAGGAACGAATATCATGCAAGCGTTTGCGCCTTCTTTTGCAACCGATTCTTTAATTGTGTTAAATACCGGAACTTTGCCGTCGAAAAGCTGGCCGCCTTTGCCGGGGGTTACGCCCGCAACAATTTTTGTGCCGTATTCCATGCAAAGTTTTGCGTGGAAACCGCCCGCAGAACCGGTGATGCCGCTAACTACTACTCTTGTGTCTTTATTTACCAGTACGCTCATTGTAAATCCTTATTTGTTGTTGACAATTTTTACTATCTTTTCGGCCGCGTCTTTAAGCGAGTCGGCCGCTACCAAGTTGATGCCGCTTTCGGCCAAAAGCTTTTTGCCTTCGGCTACGTTTGTGCCTTCAAGTCTTACAACAAGGGGCAACTGCAAGTTAACGTTCTTCGAAGCTGCAATTACGCCTTTTGCGATAACGTCGCATCTCATAATGCCGCCGAAGATGTTGATTAAAATGCCCTTTGTGTTTTCGTCGCTAAGCAAAATCTTGAATGCGCCGGTAATTGCCTCTTCGTTAGCCGAACCGCCTACGTCTAGGAAGTTTGCGGGTTCGCCTCCGAAGTGCTTAATGATGTCCATTGTAGCCATAGCCAAGCCTGCGCCGTTAACCATGCAGGCAATATTACCGTCGAGCTTAATGTAGTTAAGTTCGAACTTTTTGGCTTCTACTTCTTTGGGGTCTTCTTCGGTTACGTCGCGCAAAGCCGCAATGTCGGGGTGGCGGAATACCGCGTTGTCGTCGAAAACAACCTTAGCGTCGAGGGCAACAATTCTGTTGTCGTCGCTTAAAATCAAGGGGTTAACTTCAACAATAGAGCAGTCTTTTTCCCAGAAGAGGTTGTACAAACCCTTGGCTATGGCTGTAAACTGCTTCATTAAAGCCTTTTCGCCAAAGCCCAAGAAGAATGCCAATTCCCTGATTTGGAAGGGCTGCAAACCGAATTCGGGGTTAACAAAAACTTTAAGGAGCTTGTCGGGTTTTTCTTCGGCAACCTTTTCGATGTCCATACCGCCTTCAGTAGAGGCAATAATGGCAACCTTGCTCGATTCCCTGTCCATTACTATTGCAAAATAGTATTCTTTTTGAATGTTTGTGCATTCGGTAAAGTAGATTGTGTTTACCGTTTTGCCTGCAGGGCCTGTCTGTTTTGTAACCAAAACATTGCCGAGCATTTTGTTTGCAATGGCTTCGGCTTCGGTCTTTTTGGCAACGTGAACGCCGCCCTGATAGCCGTCTTTAAACGTGCCTTTGCCGCGGCCGCCAGCGTGAATCTGGCTTTTTACGACGATTTCGTCGCCCGAAAGCTGCGAGATTGCATTGGAGAAATCTTCCGCCTTTTGAACGGCAACTCCGTTTGCAACTGCGACTCCGTAATTCTTGAACAATTCTTTTGCTTGATATTCGTGTATATTCATTTTTCAGAATTATGTTGTTATTGTTGTGATAAATTAAAAATCTTTAAAAGAGTAAAAGACGTTTTTACGCGAGTTTAACGCTTTTTTGGACTTTTTAAATAAAAGGTGCTTTTGCCCGAAAAAATCTGGAAAAATTCCTCGTTAATTCTTGCTAAAACCTTACCTAGAATTCGTATTATATAGAAAGCTTTGTTTTTATATATTGCAAGGTTTTCTTGCTTATTTTTTGAAAAAAAGGGCTTTTTTTTGGAAATAAAATACAAATTTGTAAGAAAGTCCCACTTCTTAGCTTAACTTAACTGATTTTAGTGGGCTTTTGTATACGATATTGCGTTCGTAATCGGTAAAAACTTGACAAACTTTTGCGGCAAAATTTAACTTTTTGCCTGTTATGAGGAAATTACTATTCTTATTTATAAGTTTTGTTTTAACGCTTTCGGCTTTTGCCGAAAAAGACAAGTTTGCCGGCTTTTACACGGGCACGGTTTCGGGCGCAAAGGGCTATCCTTTGGGTAGCGATCCTGTTATTTACGCCGAAGTATTCAGGGGCGCAAACGGATACAGAGTAAAGCTTTTACCCGCAATTATGGCAAACGCCGAAACATACTATTTGGTAGACGGACTAAAGGAAGAAAACGGCAAATTGTCGTTTGCAAACAAATCTAACGGGCTAGACATTAAAGGCGAAATTACCCCCGCAACACTAAAGGCAAGCGGCACACAAAGCACGGGTAAAAACGTTCACAATGTTACCATAGACCTAAAAAGGCTTAATTTTGTGTCTAAAACAATGGGAATGAAAGCTCCCGCGGGCGCCATTGTAATTTTCGACGGCAAAGATACCTCGAAGCTTGAAGAAAGAAACGGCAAACCCTGCCGCTGGGAAGTTGCAAACGGGGCAATGACAGTAAAAACCGGTCTTAAAGACGAAAAGGGCAAGCGCATAGACACAAGCATTTTCACAAAAGACAAGTTCGGCGCATTTAAAATGCACTTGGAATTTATGATTCCCAACGAAGGCTACGAAAAGGACGCCCAAGCAAGGAACAATTCGGGCGTTATTGTAGGCCCCTACGAAGTGCAGATTTTAGACTCGTTTGGTATGCCCAATTTGTGGAACGGCTGCGGCGCAATCTACAGGCAAACGGCTCCGCAATGCAATGCTAGCATAGAGCAGGGTGCATGGCAAACCTACGACATCATTTTCCGCCCCGCCGAATTTGCAAACGGCAGGTTGGTAAAATATCCCACATTTACAGTTTGGCACAACGGCATAAAGATTCACAACGAAACCCCCGTGTTCTACCAAACAAGCTTGTTCCCCACAAAGGCAAAGGGCTATGAACACCCCACGGGTCCGTTCTCTATTCAGTTGCAAGACCACACAAACCCGATAAGCTTCCGCAACTTCTGGGTAATGCCCTTGTAATTTAAGTATTACATAGATTTACAACAAAGGCCTGCGTAGAATTTTTACGCGGGCTTTTTGTTTGTATTTAAATATGTGTTTTTTGCCGGCTATTGACTGTTGCTTTGTAGCTTTTTAAGAGTTATTACGCTTCTTGTGCTGAGGGTTTTTTAGCGTGTAAGAGTCTAGAAAGGCAATGCAACAAAAAATGCGCCCAGTTTTTTTAGGGCGCATTTTGTTTTGTTTTAAGTAGGTATGCTAGTTGTTTATTATTTAAAATATTCGTCGGCAAAGTCGCACAAAAACTTCCAGTCTTTGGGTGTTATGTTGTGCACGCCTTCAAGATATTGGTAGCCAACTTGACCTATAAAGGGGGAGTCTACCTTAAAGTTTTCCATAGTAGGCAGCTTTTTTGCCCCAAAAAGTTTGTATACTTTCGAAGCTTCAACCAGGCTCATAAGCTCGCCTTTGGGGTCTGCCCAGCGGTCTTTAGTTTTGCTTAATACGCAAATCGGGCGCGGCGCCATCAATGCCAAAATTTGGTGTTGGTCTATGGGCATTGTGTCGAACTTTTGGTCGTAGGTTTGCAGCTTTGGCGAAAACCAATGCGGGAATTGGTGCGTTATGTGGTATAAAGGTTCGCCTATGTTGCGGCGCGAAAGCGTGCAGCCAACTCTGCCTGCTCCGCTAATGGCGCACATTGCAAATCTTTCGTCGAATATTGCAGCGCAAAGGGCGGCCCTTGCGTTTCTGGAATGGCCCACCGCAAAAACGCGCGTTTTGTCAAGTTCTGGGCAGCACTCTATATAGTCTAAAACCCTTTGCAAGCCCCATGCCCAGGCAACCGTTGCCTGCCCGTGCGGCGAATAGTTTTTGTCGAATATGGCGTAGATACTGTCTTTTCGGCGGTCGTTAAGCCTGTCGTCGGGGTAGAAGTTTTCGTAGTGGGTAGTTGCTATTGCGTATCCTCGCGAGATGATTTCTTCGAAAGGCCAGCGCGCCTTTGCCAAGCCTCTCGGGTTTTCGTCGGCGCGGTTTGTCTTTTCTGCCGACATTGTCCACACTTTGCTGATATTTATTGTGTCTATTGTGCTTGTTGTGTGGTTGCCCTTGTAGTTTAGGCAGACAAAAGCACCCTTTGGTTTTTGTGCTTTGGGTACAAACAAAAGGATTTCAAAAGTCTTTTCGCCGTTTATGTCGGCGGCTTTTGCCAAAACTTGGCGCATTGTAGCTTTGCCCGCAAAAACTTCGCTTTCGCTTAAAAGCGAAAACGTAAGCGATTTTGGGCGCGGCAAAACTTCGCCGTAAAACTCGGTTTCGGCAATGCGGCGTATTTGCGGGCGTGCAATATTTTTCCAGTCTAGCGGAGTTTCTATTTTCCTTCCGTCGGGGGCGGTGAAAATGTCGGGCAGTGTGTAGGGCTTGATTTTAGATTCGTCGTAATTTGCATTGCCCCAAGTTTTATATGCCGACGGGTTATATTTTTCTGCCGAAAACAGGCAGCTTGCAAAAGTTGCAAGTACGGTTGCGCAAAGCGTGGTTCTTTTTAATGTGTATTTCATAAATATTTTTTCCTCTGAAAGAATAATCTAATATGCGTCGATATTTCGTGTCAATAACTTTCCTAAACAATACTAATATATTTTTTTGCTAAAACAAAAAATCCCCGAATTTTGCGTTCGGGGACTTTTGGGTAACTATTTTTAATTTAGTCGTTTTCAAAATCGAAAAACTCCATTTTGTTGTCTACACAGGCAACGGCTCTAACCTTTGCCTTGCGGTTTTTAATTGTTATGGGGTTTTCGGCAACATAGTTGCGCATTCTGCAACCAAAAAGCGATACGGTCGGGTTGCCTTCGCCCTCTATGGTGATAAAGTCGTACGACTTGCCTATTGCCGTAAGCGCGCCGTTTTTGCCCGAAAATGCCTCTACATTGGTAATTGCGGTGTGCCCCGTTCCCCTAATCAAAAAGGGGTGCACATCTTCAACCTTGTCGCCAGCGTTTGCAATTATAGAGCCTTGGGCAATCATCCAATTTCTGTTAAAGTTTTGCGAGCCTTCTTTTAAAATGCCTATGCATACGCAGTCGAGATTAAAGTTTGTGAGCTGCCCGTAGGTGTTTTTGCCCAAAAATATGCCGCCGTACGAACCGAATGTAAATACGTCTACCAACTGGGCGTTGTCGGTGCCCTCTATATAATAGGCAAACTTCTTTTTGGCTATAACACTGTCGATTGTAGCTCTGGAAAAGCCGCCTCTAAATTGGCGCAAGTTTGCGGGGTTAACGTGGCAGTGCAAAAATCTGGGAATGTCGGTGCACCTGTTTATTTTTATAAACTCGCCGCCTAGCGGGTAGCCATAGCAGTGCTCGAAAAGTATTTGCTCACAGTGGCTTTTTATGTCGGTTGTAAAGTCCATTGCGGTATATTCTCCGTAGAATGTCAGGCACGAAAGCGTTACCCCTTCTACATCGTTCTTTTTGTCTCTTTGAATTGTAGCGGGATACTCCTTTATCCTTTCGAGGGCGTCTATGGGCTGGTCGGGATAATAGAACTGAATGCCCCTAATTTGCGTTGCGCTTTCCACCGTTATAAAGGGTGCTTTTGTATCGGTAATTCTAAAAACCGAGCCTGCGGGTTCGCGCATATTCGGGGTTTGCGTACCGCGGCCTACGGGCCCGTGAACGCCAATAAGCGAAACGTTTTTCCTTAAAATTATGCCGCTTTCTACTGGGTAGCCGAGCTTTACGGGCTCAACATACAAGGCAGAGCCTGTTAAAGACGCTTCGTCGATTGCCTTTTGCAGATTTGCCTTGTTTTGCTGCGGGGTGTTTTCGGGCAAAACGCCGTATTCTTGAATGCTTTTCATTCTGTGCAGGTTTTCGGCAAATGCCGAAAGCGACAGCGCCGCCGCAAAAAATGCGCACAATAGTTTTTTCATAATTATATAATTTTCCTCTTTTTGTTGTTAATGTAATGAAAATGTTTTGCGGAAAACACGATGGCTTTTAGCCCTTTTGTTTTCAAGCAAATTTTGCGTAGACTGTTCCTTAAAGCGTGTGCTCGCACAGCGTTTTTATGCCTATGCCAATTAGAATAACGCCGCCTAAAACCGAAAATTTTGCGTCGTATTTAGAGCCTATTTTGCGCCCGAAAATTCCGCCGCAAAACGAAATTGCAAAAGTAACAACCCCTATTATTGCAGCCGACAAAATTATGGAGCCTTGCATACACGAAAGCGAAACGCCAACGGCCAATGCATCTATGCTTGTTGCAACAGCCAAAATAAACAGGGCTTTAAGGCTTTTGGCACTTATGTTTTGCGGGGTTTCGTCGCCCTTGTAGGCTTGGTATACCATATTTGCCCCTATGGCGAAAAGCAGTATAAAGGCAACCCAGTGGTCGTATTTTTCTATATACGAAATTGCGGCAGCCCCCAAATAAAAACCTATGCACGGCATTATAAACTGAAATACCCCGAAAAAAGTTGCGGCTTTTACGGTGTCGGCAACTTTTATGTTTTTGTCGCAAACCGCCATGCAAATCGAAACGGCAAGGGCGTCCATTGCAAGGGCAACGCCCGTAAAAATACTTTCTATAATCGACATATTCTACAGCTTTAAATTTTCGATAAATTCGGGAACTATTTTTGAATATGTCTTAAATGCTTCGGAAATTTCCGAAACAAATTTTTTCAGCAAAAATATGTTCGAAGGTTTTTTTAACAGCGAAAATAACGCTCTGCCAATGCGGTTGCCTCCCGTTTTTTCGTCCATCATAGAATTGAAAAATTCAAGCGGCGAGTGCGTTTGCATTGTGTCGCTTACAATTCTAAGACATATAAAATCTACATTCGCCTTTTTGCATTCGCTTTCAAAAAAGTCGTATTCCATTTCGGCAATGTCGTAGCCTTGTTTGCCGAAAATTTCCTTTTGAATGTGCCCTGCAAATTTTGGGCAGGTTTTCATTTTTGCCGTTTTGCCGCCAAAGCTTTCGGCATAGTCGGCAAGCGGCTTTGAATTCGTAGAATAAAAAAGCTCGCCCAACTTTGTTTGGGGGCTGCAAGCCCCGCCGTAGCCTATAAGCAATGCGGCGTCGGGCTTATATTCTGAAAGCTCTTTTGCAATTCTTTGCGCGCTTTGTTCGCAGCCGTAGCCCATTAAGTATGCCTTAAACTCGAGATTTTTTGTGGCAAAGCAAAACGAGCTTTCAAGCCTTAATTTTTTTTGCTGCGGCGCGTAGATTTTTTGTATGGGTTGCGCCTCTTGAATTGTGGGGAAAAATATCAGAATCTTTTTCATTTTTTGTATCCTACAATTTTAGGCTTAGGGCGTTGAATGCCGCGCTTTCCATAGTGCAGGGCAAGTCGCATTTTGCGTAGTCGCCAACAACAAAAAAGTTTTGGTAAAAGCCGCAGCCTGCGGGGCGCGCCGTTTCGCTTTTTGTGTCGGCCTTTATCGTGGCCGATTTGCACATTACAACCGAAAGCTTTAGCACGTTTGCGTTGGCAAAATAGGTCTTTATTTCGTTTTCGAGCATAAGCTTTGCGCTTTTTGCATCTAGGTTTTTGCCGCTTGTGCTTATGGTTGCCGAATACAGAAATTCGTTTTCGAGAGGTTGTTTTAGGGCGTCGTTTTTATCGAATATCCAGTGAATGGGCGAGCGCACAAGGCACGCGCTTTGGCCTTCGAAAAGCTTTTTGTTTGTTGTAAAATGCAAGTTCAGAATGTCCGACTGCGATATTTTCGAAAGCTGCTGCGCCAACTGGCTTTTGGAGGGCAAAAGCCCGCGCAAAGCTTCGCAGTTAAGTGCGCTTACGGCGTATTTTGTCTCGATATTTTCGCGCTTTTCGGTAGAAAAGCTAAGGAGCTTGTCACCGTCGAAATTGAGAGCCAAAACGCTTTCTCCTAAATTGAACTCGCCGCCGCACGCCTTTATGTAGAATTCGATTTTCGGGAAGAACCCCGACGAAATCGGTTTTTTAAAGAAAAGCAGATTTGCCCCTATGCTAAGCAGACTTTTCTTTAGGGTAGTCAAAAATATTTCGGCATCGCATTCCTCAAGCCTTGTGTTTAAAGCCGACTCGCAAAAGGGCTTCCAAAAAACGTCTTTCGAAACGTCGTTTATGTTGTACGAATTTAAAAAGTCGTCTGCGCTTTGGGCGGGCATTGGCTTGGCCAGCCCAAGTTTCGCCTTAATCATAAAAAGCGCGTTTTCCTTACACTGAAAGCCCTTAACCTTGTTTAGCCCGCCGAATGTAAACATAAATTTTATGGGGTTTCTTACAAGGTCTTTTAGGCTTAGCGTTATTGTGCTCTTGTCTTCGAAAAAGAACGAAACTGCGGTTTCTTTGTCGGACAAAATGTCTAAAGAGCCTAGCTTTTTAAGTATCTTTAAAAAGCTTTTGTAGCAGCGCATTGCCGCGTGGCTGCCGTTGTCTAAAAGGGCGTTTGCCGCCTTCCATTCGAAGGAGCAGGCTCTCCCGCCAGCATAGTTTCTCGCCTCGAAAAGCCTTATGTCGAAGCCCTGTTCGCACAGGTTGTAGGCTGCGGTCATTCCCGAAATGCCCGCGCCGAAAATGTCGATAGTGCCGAAGCGTTTTTTTGCAAAGGGCAGCTTTGCCTTTGCCATTGCCCTTAAGGCATAGTAGATTTTCTGGGCCTTGTTTAGCTTTACAATCTTTCGCTTTATGTCGTAGTTAGAGGCTATTATGCGGTCTAAAATGGCCTCGTATATTTCCGACATAATAAGGGCAGGCAGCATATTTTTGCGGTCTTGCTCGCACAATAGACGGCGCGATTTATTAAAGTAGTGCTTTGCCCTGAAAGCCAAAAATCTAAAGAGGTCTTTGCACTTTGGGTTGCTTTTTAGGTCGCCCAAGTCGCTTGCCTTTACCCCGAAAAATTCAAGCTCGTTTTCGGGAATGTATACGCGCTTTTGGGTGTAAAAATCGTCTACAATATCCCTTAAAATGTTTGTATATTGCAAAGCCAAGCCCAGACTTTTTGCAAATTCTATTGTAATTTGGTTTTCGAACCCGAAAACATATATCGAGCAAAGCCCCACTGCCGAAGCTACGCCGTAGCAGTAGTTTGCCAGCTCTTCGGAAGTTTTAAAGGGCTTTAGTTCGGTGTCTCTATAAACGCCGTCTATAACGTCGTTCATATACTGTTTTGGAATGTGCCTGCGGGCTATCATTTCCTTAAGCTCTTCGCCAAAGCGCGAACAGGGCTTGTTCGAGTATATCAAATCAAGCTCGCTTTTCCACTTAAGAAGCGCCGCCTTCTTTTCTTCTACGGGGGCGTTTTCGTCGTCGGAAATATCGTCTAAAATTCGGCAATAGGCATATAAAACGCCCATATCCTGCGCGCGCTGCCTGTCCAGGCAAAAGAACGCAAACGCCAAATTAGATTTTTTTCTTTGAAGCGACTGATACGCGCTTTCGAAAGAATCGTCGAGCTTGTCTATATTTTGTGGCATAAGTTAGAAAATTGATGACAGAAGAATTTTTACCTTGTCGAATTTGCCGAACGAGGGGCGTTTTGAAAGCGTGTCGAATTTTTGTTTGGCAATTTTTTTAAGAATGCCCCTGCCGCCGGCCAAGGTAAGCCTTATTTCCAGACTGAGCAAAAAGGGCAGGTATTTGGGCAGGTCTTCGCCTTTGTCGAAAATCTGCGCGGTGCGCTCGCACTGGAATTGTACGCACTTTTGCATATTTAAAGATGCCTTGCTTTCGAAAAAGTCGCTCTCTTTAAGAGAGTAGTTTTGCCAGTCGCATTTTGGAACGTATATGCGGTTTTTCTTCCAGTCGCGGCTCATATCCTGCCAAAAGTTTGCAAGCTGCAAGGCCGTGCATATATTGTCGGACATTTCAAAGAGCTTTTCGTCGCAAATGCGGTGTAGCAGGAGAACGAGCCTGCCTACGGGGTTTGCGCTGCGCTTGCAGTAGTCTAGCAGGTCTTCGAAAGTGTCGTAGCGTTTTTTTACAACGTCTTGCTTGAACGCGCTTATAAGGTCTTTGTATAGCTGTACGGGTATTGCAAACTCTTTGGTAGTGTCGGCAAGGGCAATAAAAATCCAGTCCCAACGCTTGTCGAGCTTTTCGGGATTGTCGAACATAAGCGAAAGCTGGCTTTCGAAAAGTTCCAAATTTTGGGTTCTAATTTCGCTTTCGGCCGAAATATTTTCGTGGTTTTCGTCGGAAATGTCGTCGGAAGTGCGGGCAAAGGCGTAGACGGCCGCCACATTTTTGCGTGTGTTTTTGGGCATCATTCTGGCCACGGGGAAGTTTTCGTAGTGGCTGTGAGCTAAATCCAGACATTTCGAATATGCGCTGTTCAAATCCATAGGGTTTAAATTCAAATCTTTTAGGCGTTCGTGTCGAGCGTTTTTATCCCTAAAATTGTCTTGCGAAATTTTGCGGTTGGCCGATTATATTCATCTAAACGATTTTTATAAAATTATGAAAAGAACACCTGCAGTATTGGTTATAAGAGACGGTTGGGGCGAAAACCACGACCATTCCCTTGATTCGTATAACGCGGTAAGATTGGCGAATGCGCCTTTCTGTAAAAAAATGTCGGCCGAATGCCCGAGAACCGAAATCACGGCTTGCGGCTTGGCGGTTGGCCTGCCAGAAGGCATTATGGGCAACAGCGAAGTAGGCCACCAAAACATCGGCGCGGGCAGAATTGTCGACCAGGAAATTGTGCGTATCGACAAGGGTTTTTCTACCGGTTCGGTTGTTGAAAGCGAAGTGTTTAAAGGCATACTTAAGGTTTTGGAAAGCGGCAAGAATTTGCATTTGATGGGGCTTTGTAGCGATGCAGGCGTGCACTCTATGCTAAGACATTTGTATGCTTTGCTTAAAATCTTCGGCGAAAAGGGCTTTAAAGACAGCGTATATTTCCACGCAATTACCGACGGCAGAGACACGCCTCCTACAAGCGGCTTGGGCTTTATTAAAGACGTTCAGGCAAAGATGGACGAATATAAATGCGGCAGGGTTGCTTCGGTTATAGGCCGTTTTTGGGCTATGGATAGAGACAAGCGTTGGGACAGGGTTAAGAAAGCCTACGACTGCCTTACCGGCGTAAAGGCCGAAAACGCGGTTGAAAACTGCCAAGATGCCTACACGCAATACTACGAACACCCCGCAGAAGAAAACATGCAGGGCGACGAATTTATACCCGCAACCTGGGTTGTTGAAAACAACCAGCCCATAGGCAGGGTAAAAGACGGCGACGCGTTCTTGTTCTTCAACTTTAGGGGCGACAGACCCAGAGAAATTACCCGCGCCTTTATAGACGACAAATTCGACGGTTTCGACCGCGGCAAAAAGCTGGACTTGTTCTACTGCACAATGACCGAATACGAAAAGGGCTTGTGCAAGAACGTGCTTTTCCCGAAACCTCCGAAAATGGTTAACATTTTGGGCGACTACATCAGCAAATTGGGCTTAAGCCAGCTAAGAGCTGCCGAAACCGAAAAGTTTGCGCATGTAACTTTCTTTTTTAACGACTATAGGGACGAACCTTTCCCCGGCGAAGACAGAATTTTGATAGACTCGCCCAGAGACGTTCAAACCTACGACCAAAAGCCGCAAATGAGCGCGCAGCCCGTTGCCGACGCGGTTGCAAAGGCAATAGCTTCGAACAAATACTCGCTTATTGTTGTAAACTTTGCAAACGGCGATATGGTTGGCCACACAGGCAACTTAAAGGCGGCCATTGCCGCCTGCGAAGCGGTAGATAAAGCCGTTAAAACCGTTGCCGACGCCGTAGACAAAACCGAAAACGGCTTTATGCTTGTAACCGCCGACCACGGCAATTCCGACCAAATGTACGAAATTAAGCAGCACCAGCCGCATACGCGCCACACGCTTAACCCCGTAGAGGTTGTGTTGTACGGCAAGTCGGTGCAGGGCTTAAAGCTTAGGCAAGACGGCGGAGCTTTGGGCGACATTGCCCCGACCTTGTTGGAATTGATGGGTCTTAAAATCCCCGAAGAAATGACGGGTAAATCGCTTATCGCGCACTAATTCTGCAATGAAGTGCGCCTATCCGATTAGAATAGACCCCGAAATTACCAAGTACCTGCCCATGGTTCAATATAAGGGCGACGTTGTTGTAGTAGACAACGCCGCCAACTTAGACGAGATTATGGGCGAAATTTCGAATGAGACGGTTTTGGGTTTCGATACGGAAACAAGGCCGTCTTTTCGCAAAGGGGTTCACTACAACACTTCGCTATTGCAGCTTTGCGGCGAAAACCGCGCGTGGCTTTTTAAACTAGACCCCTTAAAAGACGTGCTAGAGAAAGTCTTTTCGGTTTTGGCAAACGAAAATATCGTTAAATGCGGCGTTGCCGTAAGTGGCGACATTTCGGGCTTAAAATCGCTTTGCGAATTCGAGGCAAAAGGCTTTGTTGAAATTAGCGACTATACCCAAAAAATGGGCATATTGAATACGGGGCTTAAAAATTTAAGTTGCGTATTTTTTGGCGAAAGGATTTCGAAAAGTGTGCAAATGAGCAATTGGGCAAGCGAAACCCTAAGCCCGAGGCAAATAACCTATGCCGCAACCGACGCTTGGATTAGCCGCAGACTTTACTTGGAAGTAAAAGCCCGCTTTTGCGAAAATAACTACGAGCTTCAAACCGAATATCCGGAAATTGCGGCCACGCTTTTGGCAAAGGTAAAACTTGCGTTTAAAAAGATTAGGAACGTTTCTTCCCACAACATAAGCGGCATAAAAAAGTTTGTTTGTAATTTTTCTAAAAACGAAAAAAAGGCATTTGCAAATTCAAAGAGCCGCGCCGCCAAAAGACCACAGCAAAAGGGGGATTTTAAACGAACCCAAAAAAGACGCGGTTCAACCCGCCCGCAAAACAGGGCAAAAAAAGATAGTTAAAAAATGTCTAAAAAAGACATAAGCACCTACTTTTCGTTCCCCGCCGAAAATTTGTTCGGTGAAAGCCAAATGCTGCAAAGGCTGCCAAGCCCGCGTTGGTTTTCGTCGGGGCGCGACTGTTTTTTGCTTGTGTCTAAACTTTTGGGGCAAAACACAAGGCTTTTTGTGCCCGAATATTTTTGCACCGCGCTAAAAAACTACCTTAAGGATTTTTTTAACGTAAGTTTTTATACCGATAATCCATTCGCCCCATGCGCCGATTTTAGCGGAATAAAAATAAGCGATACCGAAAAAACTGCAGTTTTGTTTTGCGACTATTTCGGCCTAAAAGAAAGGCGTTTTTACGACGAATGGGCGGCAGCAAACCCTAATGTGATTGTTGTAGAAGACCATTCGCATTCTCCGTTTTCGGATTGGGCGCTTACAAGCACCGCGCACTTTACAATAGCATCTTTGCGCAAAACGCTGCCTATTGCCGACGGGGCATACATATATTCTAAAAAAGTTAATTTGCCGAAATTGGCTGCGTTAAAGTCCGACACTTGCGCCGATTTTGCAAACGACATATACAGAGCCTTTGCCCTAAAGGAAATTTGCGAAAAGCAAACCTATATAAAGTTGTTTTTGCGCGGAGAAGAAAAGCTTGCAAACAAACGCTACGCCGACAGGCAAAGCGATTTGTCGTACGAAATTCTGCATAGGCTAAACATCGAAAAAATTTGCAATAAAAGAAAACTTTTTGGAGACGCTTTGGAAAGTGCTTTAACCGGACGCGATTACCGCGTTGTTAACTCGCAAAAACCCAATGCGCAATTTTTGCCAATACTGCTTTTTAACGACACGGCACAAAGGGAACAAGTGCGCAAAACTTTGATAGAAAACAGGATTTACCCGCAGGTTTTTTGGAATTTTTCGAAAGAGCCTAAGCTTGAAAGCATTGCCGAAAAAACGTTGACAGTTCCTTTCGACTTAAATTCAGACATAGAATATAGCGTGCAAAAAATTAGCGGCCTTATTTAAAAGCCGCTTTTTTTGTAAAAAATTTTATTTTTCGAACGAGCGTATAACCTCGGGCAAAAGCTCGTATTCTGCAGCGTGTATTTTAGCCTCGAAAGATTCCAGAGTGTCGTTAGTCGAAATTTCAACGGCCTTTTGCCCTATAATTT
This sequence comes from uncultured Opitutales bacterium, assembly GCA_934613415.1. Classification (GTDB taxonomy): domain Bacteria; phylum Verrucomicrobiota; class Verrucomicrobiia; order Opitutales; family Intestinicryptomonadaceae; genus CAKUIA01. Next base: position 476,099 of record CAKTSY010000001.1, on the reverse strand, counting down.
TGCCGCCGTCTAAAATGTCGTTTACAAAGTGAACGGTAACGCCGCTTATTTTTACGCCATATTCAAACGCGCTTTTAATCGCGTTTTTTTCGCCCATAAAAGCGGGCAGCAAACTTGGGTGCAAATTTATTATTTTGTCGGGGAATTTTTCGGTAAAGGTTTTCGGCAAAATCTTCATAAAACCCGCCAAAACAATAAGGTCTGGGTTAAGCTCTTGCACGGTTTTTACATATAAAGCGGCTCCTTCGGGCGAGAAAAACGCGCCTTTTTTGCCCGAGTCTAGCCAGATTGCGCGAACCGAATTTTTGGCAGCCATTTCAAGGGCATGGGCGTTTTGGTTGTCGCTTATAACCGCCAAAATTTCGGGGTTTTTAAAATAGCCCTGTTTTGCCAGCTTTATTATGTTTGCGGCATTTGTGCCTTTGCCGCTTGCGAGTATCAAAATTTTCACTGTAAATTATGTTAGTTTTCTATGGCTTTTATCGCGTCGGATATATAGCCTGCGTTCGATTTCGACAAGTTGTAGGCAAGCTCCTTAAACAGGTCTTTTGTCGAAGGTGCGTCGTATTTTTCGAATTTAAAATTTAAGTCGCTTTTCCAGCCGACTTTTTCGGGGGTAGACGAATCTGTAAACGAGGCCTTGTTTATTTTTAGCGACACTTTAGACAGATTTTTGCCGTTTACCGAAACAATGCGGTTAAACGCCGTTAAAAATTCCGAAAGGTTGTAGTCTAAAACGCTTATCCTTTCGCAGTTTAGCTCGTCTAGGTCTATTTCTATCGACGAAATTGCAAGCTCGCCCCTTGCCAAGCTAAGCGGACTTGCCGAAACCGTCATATTGCTAATCTTTGCAAATACGGGCGAAGAATATTTTGCGGGGTTTTCTATTATAATGTTTTTTACCGACATTGTACGCGCGGCTATGTTGTATTTAATGTCGGCGTTTCTTATTCTAAAACCTGTTGTGTCGCTTATTGAGGTTTTAAGCATATTCGGCAAAATGCCGAACGAGACTATTGTTGCAAACGCAATAAGCGAGCACGCAACAAGCGCAAGCGCAATAAGTGCGCCAAAAGCGCACCCAAATGCGTTCGAAACAAAAAGCCCTTTATAGTTGCGCCCCATATTTTGCTAGGCAAAGTTTTCGGTTATTAAAACAACCGTGTCGCTTTCGGCAACAAAGTCTTGTTCGTTTGCGTAGGGTAAAAGCACGTTTTCGGAAATCTCTATTTTGCTTTGGCAGCCGCACTGGCACGCCAAAGAGCCTTTTGCCACGCTTAAAATGCGGGGCTGTTCGTTTGCCGCAAACTTAAGGTGTTCGCCTTTTTTAAGATTTACGGTTCTAATAGAAAATTCCTTGCACGAGCACAAAACGGTATCTTTGCCTTTCGACGAAACGGGCTTTGGTTCAAAGTCGTTAAAGTCTATGCTTTCTATAGATTCGTTTATATGCAGCTTGCGGGGTTTGCCGTCTAGGCCGACTCTGCCCCAGTCGTATACCCTGTAGGTTGTGTCGGAATTTTGCTGTATTTCCAAAATAATGTTGCCGCCATCTATTGCGTGCAGTCTGCCGCTTTGCACAAACAAAGAGTCTCCCTCGCTTACGGGGAACCTCCATAAAAGCTTTTCGGCGGAGTTGTCTTTTAAAGAATCTATAAATTCCTGTTTTGTAGCTCCCTTTTTAAGACCTGCAATAAGGTGTGAATCTTCTTTGCATTTGGTGATATACCAATTTTCGGTTTTAGGTTCGCCGCCAAGCTTTGGGGCAACCGACATAGGCGGGTGCACCTGCAGGCTAAGTCTTTGTTCGCAGTCTAGCCACTTTACCAAGATGGGGAATTTTTGGGTTTTATTCCACTTTGGCCCCATAATGTTCGCGCTGTCGGCTTCTATTGCCTGCCTTATGGTTTTGCCGTCGTATTGGCCGCCACTAATAACCGAGCACGCTTCTGGTCTATCGGAAATTTCCCAGCTTTCGCCTATAACTTTGCCGTTGGGGGTATTGCGGTTAAATTCTTTTTTGAGGTTTGTTCCGCCCCAAACTCTTTCCATATATATGGGTTTAAATCTTATAAATTTCATATTAGGTTTAGTTTCGTTTAATTGGGTTGTTCGGTCAACTTTAAAATAGGAATGGGTCGGCTCCCAAAGTTCCAGCAAGCGATTTTAGGTATTGAATTCCCTTCATACCCTTTAGCCTTGCCTGAACGTGTTCCATTTTTTCGTCTAGCTTCGTGTCGTATTCCGACAATATCGCGTTGTTTTTCGCGTTCTTTAACGCCTCTATTACGCGCACGCAAAGGTGAATGTCTACCTGCTGCTTTGCAATAAGGCGTTCGGCATACCATTCCGAATTTAGTATGTTCGAAGTTTTAAACATATCCCTAATTTCGGGCGAATCCAAAGTTTTGCCCTCGTAGCTGCCGTCTTTCATTATGTAAAGCAACGCCTTAATGGGCGGGCAGGCCCCCTCTATAGAGCCGTCGTTAAAGTAGGCTTGGGCGGCTCTTTGGTGCGCCGAAACCATATTGTCCATACCGTCGGCAAAAATGTCCATATCCTGCAATTCGGGACGCAGCATATCTTCGGTAAATATGCTTGATGGGCTCGAGAATATTCTGCCGAAAAAGCGCATTACAAAGTCCTGGTTTATTCTCCAACCAAGGCGCGAAGCCAAAATCTTTTTGCCCTTATATTCAAAATCTTTGCAGCGTTCCAACAATTTGTTTTCTATTAAATAGTTTACGTTGCGTTCTTTCGACGACATTTTGCACCACAATTCGGGTATAAGCAAACTTATGTCGTGGTTGATTTTGTATTTTGGGCCAAGGTAGCCCGTGCTGCTAAGCCAGCCGTCTAGTTTTGTAAGCGCAAACGAGACAAGGGCCGCATTTAAATCGCTTATAGGGCACAATGCGTTAAAGGGTAGCTTTGTCATAGCGCCTTCCAAGCCCGCCCCCGTTGTAGAGGGCGACTTGCCCGTCATAGACGCGATATATTCCATAAACAATTCGGGCAGTTCCAAATAATGCAAAGGCCCGTGCAAAGCCAAAGGCTTAATGCCATCGCTTGCGGGGTTGTTGCGCCTGCCCGAAATAACCGCATTTACGGGCATTGGCACCGATTTGTTAAGCGGAATGTGCCTGTGCAAACGCGCGCCCATTTCGCCTATATAGTATTTGCGCGGGTTTGTTATTTCGTCGGTATTTTGCAGGTAGCGCACATTCGCGCTGGGGGTGCCGTTTACAAGCCTCGGGTTTGCCGAAGAAACAACATAGTCGGGCTTGTCTTCGCTAAGGAATGCCTCCAAATTTTCCTTCATAGGAGGAGTGTAGGTGCAAAAGCGCAGAACGTCGTCGGCCTGTGTTTGCACGTCGGCGCGCGTTAAAGGTTCGTAGTTCGAAAAGAACGAGCCTTTTTGCGACATATCCGATTCGGCCTTTTTGTCGTAGCCTCTAATTACGGCGTCGTCGGGGCGTTGGAAGAACCTGTGTTCGCAGTTTTCAACAAACTTTACCGATTTCGGCTCGTCTTTAAATTCTTTTGAAAGGCTGTCGAGCTTGGCTGTGCTTACAACGGTAGAGGCGGTAATGTCATCTTCAACCTGAAGCTTTACGGAAGGCGCATAGTCTTTTCGCAAACTGAATGTACGCCACGAGCCGTCGGCTGTAAAGCCCACGCGCATATAGGAAGTTAGCACGGTTGAATTTTTGTATTTTAAAATGTTGCCGTCTTTGCCGTTTATGCGGTCTACGCTAAACTTGCTTTGCCAGTCGCCGTTCCAGTCTAGCCTGTAGTGCCTTTTTACGGTAAGGGCAAATTCCCTTATATAGAACGGAATGTTGCGCACCCATTCGTTGTATTCGTCGGTGTAGTCGTCGGACTCCGACAATAGTTTTACAACACTGCCCATTGTGCGGCGTTCGTCCAAAAACTTGCGGCTTAGCTCGTGCTTGTTTTGGGTGTCGTCCTTAAAGCGGTGGCCGTAGTCTTTGTTTATTATTTCCTCTACGCGCTTAATGTCGTTCTTAAAGTCGGCTACAATGGCAGGCCCGTGTATTATCGCGTCGGAAATGTTTTTCGAAATTTCGCTTTTGCCGCCGCCCGAAACCGTTGCGGGTTTGTGGCAAAGCACGCCTTTTTCTACAGTGCCTACAAGCCTCCAGCGGCGGCTTTCGTGCGGGCGTTGCATTTCTATCTTATAGCCTGCGGGCGAAATATAGGTTATATTCGGAGCCAGCTTAAGAGACTTTGTTTGCCCGTCTTTTTGCCAAGTTGCAGTTTGCGTTCTTAGCGAAAAATAGCAGTCGGAATCTATGTAGATTATGTTGGGGTATTTTTTGTCTATTGCGTAGCCGTCGGGGTGAACTTCTATGGAGTCGCCCAAAAGATTTACTGTGTCGGCAAATGTAAACTTTTGGTTTTCGGCGTAGCTGCGAAGGTAAAAGTCGTCGCCTAAGTCGCGGCTTGAAAACGCTATTGTGCCGCCGCTATGCTCCTCTTCGGCCTGCCCGAAAAGGTTTGCCGAATAGCTTATAAAGGTTTTAACCTCTTTTTTAGAGTAGCCGAAATAGTTGTCGGCAATAAGGGTAACGATAACGCCGTTTTCGTCGCGCGCGGTTGCCTTAAACGCCTTGCCCGAATTGTAAAGCTCGTCGTCGCTTTCGTAGCACATACCGTCGCGCTTTTGCCTTTCGGTGGCTTTGCTTATGTGCGGCAAGCCCAATTCTTTTTTTGTGAATTTTGTAAGGTGCGGCGCCAATATTATGCAGCCCGTGTGGCCCGTCCAGCCGTTTTCGTCTAGGGCGGCGTCGTTCTTTACAAGGTAGGGGTTGCCGTAGTTGCCGAAAATGCTTTCCACAAAGTCTAGGTTGCATACCATTGCCCCGGGGGCAAAGAACCTAATTTCCATAGATTTTGCTGGCGAAACGTCGGGCACTTCGGGGCAAACTGTGGGTCTTAACAAAAGCGAAGCCCACATTTTTGCCTTCTTTTGCTGGGTTGATGTAAAGGGAAATTCCAGCAAATTTTCGGGCGGGTTTAATGCCGCTTTAAGCAGGTTTTTAAATGCCACTTTAGGCAGCGCCTTTTTGTCGTCGGGAATGGGCAGGCCGCCTTCAGCTATATGGAAAATGCCCTTTGTTGTGCGCTTGTCGTTTTTTGGGTTGTGCAAAATGCCCTGACGCACCCTATACGAGCTTACATAGTCGTTGTGGTATTCGTCTTTGTCGGGCGGCATCGAAAGGATTCTTGCCACTCCCGGTCTTTCCATAATAAAGCTTTTTTGCGGAATGGTAGGGCAGTCTTCGCCTTTGTCTAGAACATCGTCTAAATACGATTTTAAAAATTTAACAATGCGCTGATCTACGGGGCACATTTCGGTAATCGCATGGCTTGCAATTTCCTGAAAGTTTTTAAGCAAAGGTTTTGCCAGATTTACAACGGGGTAGTCTTCCTCTTTGCCGAACACAGGCAAGCCCGCCGCAAAGAGTCTCATGTTGACGTATTCGAAAAAGGCCTTGTCCTTTTCGGGATTCTTTCCCAATTCGAGATTTAGAATTCGATTATAGTCTTTCATAATTGTATTCTCCGAGCCTATAATTAAAGCTACAATTTGTCGAAAAAAGCAAACAAAAATCTTGAGCTTTTTTTGCCGTTTTCATATTATTTGAACTTCCTACAAATTTGTATCTTATGATGAAAAAGAAATATAGCAGACACTTGTTAATTGGTTTATCGGCGTTTTTTAGTGCGTTTGCGGTTAACGCTGCGCAAAAAAATGCCGACATTGTTGTATATGGCGGAACATCGGCGGGCGTTGTTAGCGCGGTTGCCGCCGCCAACGAGGGCAAAAGCGTTATAATTGTTTGCCCCGACAAGCATTTGGGCGCAATGTCTAGCTCGGGCTTGGGCTTTACCGATTCCGGCAAGACCTATACAATTGGCGGCTTAAGCAAAGAGTTTTACCGCAGAATATGGAAGGAATATCAAAAGCCCGAAACGTGGAAGTTCGGCTTTTCGAAAGCCACCTATAAAGCAAAGGGGCAAGGCACTGTTGCAATAGACGACAAGTCTCGCTGCATGTGGGTGTTCGAGCCGCGTGTTGCCGAAAAGGTGTATAACGACTGGCTTGCCGAAAAAAACGTTCCCGTATTTAAGGGAGAATATTTAGATAGAAAAAGCGGCGTTGTAAAAAAAGACGGCAAAATTGTCGAAATAAAAACCCTAAGCGGCAATAGCTACACAGGCAAAGTTTTTATAGACGCCACTTTTGAGGGCGACTTGATGGCAACTGCCGGCTGCGACTATAGAGTAGGCAGAGAGGCGAATGCCGAATACGGCGAAAAGCACAACGGCGTGCAAGTCGGCGTGCTTCACCACGACCACTATTTTGCCGCCAAGGTAGACCCTTATAAAGAAAAGGGAAATCCAAAAAGCGGGCTATTAAAGCACATTAGCGCAGAGCCAGCCGGCGAATACGGCCAAGCCGACAAAAAAATTCAGGCATATTGTTATAGAATGTGCACAACAAACGTGCCCGAAAACCGCATACCGTGGCCCAAGCCCGACAACTACAATGCCGACGACTATCTTTTGTGGCTTAGAAATTTCGAGGCAGACCCGCGTACCGACGTATATAAACCCGACCCAATCCCCAACGGCAAAACCGACACAAACAACCAGTCGGCCTTTAGCACCGACTTTGTTGGCGGCAACTACAACTATCCCGAAGCCTCGTACGAAGAGAGGGAAAAAATACTTAAAGCCCATACCGATTACCAGCTAGGTCTTATGTATTTTTTGGCGAACGACCCGCGCGTTCCCGAAGTTGTGCGCAAAAAGACAAACGAATTTGCATTGCCAAAAGACGAATTTACCGACACAAACCACTGGCCGTTTAATATCTATGTGCGCGAAGCGCGCCGCCTTGTGGGCGAATATGTTATGACCGAGCACGACTGCCGCGATTGCCGCGACACTCCAACGTCTATAGGTATGGGTTCGTATACGGTAGACTCGCACAACGTGCAGCGCTACATAACAAAATCGGGCTACGTTCAAAACGAAGGCGACATTGGCGTTGGGGCAAGCCCATACAAAATTTCGTACGGAGCTATAACTCCCAAAAAGAGCCAGTGCAAAAATCTGCTTGTTCCCGTGGCGTGCTCTGCAACCCACATAGCCTACGGCTCTATTAGAATGGAGCCCGTGTTTATGATATTGGGGCACTCGGCGGCGGTTGCAGCCTCTATTGCCATCGACGAAAATTGCCCTGTGCAGGACGTAGACTACAAAAAGCTTTCGGCAAAGCTTTTAAAACAGGGGCAAATTTTGGAATATAAAAAACCGCAACCCAAACAAAGAGGCGTAAGGCTTTCTAAAGAAGAGGCAAAAGCCTGGCGCGAAAAATATTCCGAAAAGTAGTTCTGCTAAAATATACACACAAAAAAACCGGAGTTTGCTAAAAACTTCGGTTTTTTTTATTGCATATTTACCTTAGCCACGAAAGCCAAAGTTTTTTAAGCTCGTTTAAACGGTCTTTTGTGTAAAGCGCAGGGGGCAATTCCACAAAATCCTTTTCGGGGTTAAAGTTTGCGCAGATTTTTTCGAGCAAAACTTTTGCCGACAAAAAGCCGTAGCCGTAGTAGTCGTCTACAATGGTAGCGTCTAGTACGCCGCGTTCGATAAGGGCTACAGCCATAGGGTTTATAGATGTTGCAATGACAAATTTTCTGTCGGTGTCGCGCGCTACGTTGGTGGTGTCGTCTAGCAATTCGGGCGAGTATAAGATAATGCCGTGGTTGTCCATACGCGCAATCTGCTCCGAAAAATTTGAATATAGTTGCGAAAAGTATTTTGCCGCAAAAAACTGCGAATTGGGCGAAGTTTCGCAAATTTTTTCGAATTGCGGCTTGCTAAAATAAGGAAGGGCTAGTTCGATTGCGCGGGCTTTATTTAGCTGCTCTGCAATGGGTACATTTGCGTTGAACAGGTGTATAAGCGTAAAGTTGCGGATGTTTGTGCGCTTTTTTAGGAAGTTTATTAAAAGATTGTCTCTAACCTGCGCGTTGCACGAAACCGCAAAAATTGCGTTTTTTGGGGTTGATTTTGCGTTGATAAATGCCGTATAAAAGCCGTCTATTTGCGGAAGGTTGTCTGTGTTTTTGTCGCTTGCGCCAAGCGAAACAAACGCTCCCGAAAAGCCTTTGCTTTTTAATTCTTTCAGTTGCTTTGGCAGATTGTCCGAAATCGGGAAAATTTCGGCGGAGAAATCTTTGCCAAAGCGAATTTTTGCTTTTTGCATATAGTCGTTTGCGCCGACAAGTATGCCGTTTTCGGTTGGGTTAAAGCTGTTGTGCGACAAAAACGCCAACTTTACGTTTTCTGCGCAAAGGCAAAAAACGGGCAAAATCAAAAAAATAATAAAAGCGGGCAATTTCATAACACCTTATGCTGAATAATGTAGAAATTTTTTACAATTCAAAATTGCACAAACTAAAAATTAAAGTGTTGACAAAGCCGTTCTATAACGCTTTCTTCATAACTTTTAAAAATTTAAGGAAATAGAAATGGCTCTAAAAATCAGATTACAAAGACACGGTTCGGTTCACGCCCCCAAGTACAGAATAGTTGTAGCGGAAAGCTCCGCACGCAACAGCGGCAGGTTTGTAGAAAACTTGGGCTCTTACAACCCCAGCCCCTCGGGTAAAGACGTTGCCCTTACATTGAACGTAGAACGTGCAAAATATTGGCAGAGCGTTGGCGCAAAGCCCAGCGACACAGTTAGGTCTTTAATTAAAAAGGCTTCGGCTGAAAACAAATAGTTTTTCGGCTTAACGAAATTTACAGCCCGTTGCAAACAACGGGTTTTTTTTGGATTGCAATTTTAACCTATCTTTTAGCGGTGCGCATAGATGTATTGACATTGTTCCCGAAAATGCTCGAGGCGTATTTCGGCGAAAGTATGCTTGGCAGAGCCGAAAAAAACGGTCTGCTAGACATTAGGGTGCACAATATAAGGGATTGGGCTTTTTCGAAAAACAAAACCACCGACGACCGTCCTTTTGGAGGGGGTGCGGGAATGGTTATGAAGCCCGAACCAATCTTTGCCGCCATAGAAGAGCTACAAACCGAGGGCTGCACGCGAATTTATATGTGCCCAGACGGCGAAAAGCTAACGCCCGCTTTGGCGAAAGAGCTTTCGACAAAAGAACATATAATAATTCTAAGCGGCCACTACGAGGGCATAGACGAGCGCATACGCGAAAAGCTTATCGACAGGGAAATTTCGATAGGCGATTATGTGCTTACAAACGGCACTTTGCCCGCCGCGGTTTTGGTTGATGCAACCGCAAGATATATAAAAGGGGTGCTCGGCGAAGAAAAATCCTTGACGAGCGACTCTTTTAACGACAATCTTTTATCTTTTCCACAATACACCAGACCGTTCGAATTTAAGGGAATGAAAGTTCCAGACGTTCTGATGTCGGGCGACCACGCTAAAATAGCCGAATGGAGGCGCAATCGCCAGCTGGAAAAAACACAACAGAGACGACCGGATATTTTAAAAAAGGAAACGAAATGAATCAGGATACACTCAAGGAAATAACGAAAGACCAAATCAAGTCGAACCTTACCTCGTTTAAGGTGGGCGACGGTGTTCGCGTACACGCCAAGGTTAAAGAAGGCGACAAGGAACGTATACAGGTGTTTTCGGGCATAGTAATCGCGCGCAAAGGCAGCGGCATACACGAAACCTTTACGGTTCGTCGTATATCCTACGGCGAAGGCGTAGAACGCGTATTCCCCGTAAACTCGCCCAACATCGAAAAGATTGAAGTCGACCGCGAATCTGTAGTTATGCCCTCTAGGCTCTACTACTTGCGCGACAGAGTTGGTAAAGAAGCCAACAAGGTTCAGGAAAAACGCTTGGCGTTCTAATTTTGCGCAACATTTTTCTTTGTTAAAGCTCGGCTATTTTTGTAGTCGGGCTTTTTTTGCGGCGCAAAAAACAAATATTCTTTGCTAAATTTGCGCGGCAACGCTTTTTTTGTGGAAAATCTTGTTGCATAGAGCGCATTTTGTTTGAGAATATAAAGGCTTTATCGGACAATGGAAAACGTAAAAAATATACGCAACTTTTGCATAATAGCGCATGTCGACCACGGCAAAACAACACTTTCCGACAGACTGTTGGAAAGAACAAACACAATTCAAAAGCGCGATATGCAAGACCAGCTTTTAGACTCTATGGATTTAGAGCGCGAAAGGGGCATTACAATTAAATGCCACCCCGTTTCTATGCGCTATAAAAAAGACGGGGTAGACTACCTTTTAAATTTGATAGACACCCCCGGACACGTCGACTTTTCGTACGAAGTTTCGCGCTCGTTGGCGGCGTGCGAAGGTGCGTTGCTGCTTATAGACGCATCGCAGGGCGTAGAAGCCCAAACAATGGCAAACGCAAATTTGGCAATGCGCCAAAACCTTGCGATAATTCCCGTAATAAACAAGGTAGACTTGCCCAGCGCAAATATAGAGCGTTGCAAACGCCAAATAGAAGACATTTTGGCAATTCCAGCCGAAGAGGCAATTCTTGCCAGCGGCAAATCGGGCATAGGTATAGACGATATTTTAAACGCCATTGTAGAGCGCGTGCCCGAACCCAAACTTGCCGAAAGCAAAACGGCGCGCGCTCTTGTTTTCGACTGCACTTTTGATACCTACAAGGGCGTTATATGCTTTGTTAGGGTGTTTTCGGGCTCGTTTAAGGCGGGCGACGCTATTACGCTTATGAGCGAGCGCACGCAAACAACCATAAAAGAAGTTGGCTGCTTTAAGCCCTCTATGACTGCCGAAGCTTCGCTAGACGCGGGCTGTACGGGCTATATTGTAACGAACATAAAAGAGGTTTCCGACGTTCCAATTGGCGATACAATTACGCTTACGGCAAATCCTGCCACCGAAATGTTGGCGGGCTTTAAGCATGTAAAGCCAATGGTGTTTGCGGGCATATACCCCATAGACACGGGCGACTACGAAAAGCTTAAAGTTTCGCTGGCAAAGCTGCAGCTAAACGATTCTGCTTTGGTATATCAGGCGGAATCTTCGGTTGCGTTGGGCTTTGGCTTTAGGTGCGGCTTTTTGGGGCTTTTGCATATGGAAATTGTGCAGGAACGCCTGCGCAGGGAATATTCGCTCGACATAATTTCAACATATCCTTCGGTTGTATACAACGTTATGGGAACGGACGGTGTAATGCACACAATAGATAACCCCGTTAAGTTGCCAGACCCTTCTACGATAGAATATATCGAAGAACCGATGATAAAAGCGTATATACACATTCCGTCGTCGTCTATAGGCGATATGCTGGCGTTGATTTCCGACAAGCGCGGCTATTGCGAGCATACCGACAATATAGATGAAACAAGGGTTATGCTTACCTGCAAAATGCCGCTTAACGAAATTTTGGTTGATTTTAACGACAAATTAAAATCGATAACGCGCGGCTACGGCAGCTTAGACTACGATTTAGATGGCTACCAGCGTTCCGACCTAGTAAGGCTCGACATTCTTGTAAATTCGGAGCAAATAGACGCATTTTCTTCGATAGTGCACCGCGAAAAGGCGGAAAGCAAAGGCAGAATGCTTTGCGGAAAGCTTAAGGATATTTTGCCCAGACAAATGTTTAAGGTTGCAATTCAGGCGGCAATAGGCGGCAAGATTATTGCAAGGGAAACTTTGGGCTCGTACCGCAAAGACGTTTTGGCAAAGTGCTACGGCGGCGACATTACCCGAAAAAGAAAGCTTCTTGAAAAGCAAAAAGAGGGTAAAAAGCGCATGAAGCAAATAGGCAAGGTTTCGATTCCGCAAGAGGCCTTTGTGGACGTATTAAAATCTAACGCATAACGGCTATGTTTGGTTTTTTATTCGGCAAAAAGGGCGAAACTTTAAAAGACGCAAAAAACTTTCTTTCGCAGGCTGAAAAGGTCTACAACTACAGGCGCGACCTTATGCCCGAAAGCGACTGCAAAAACTATTTGCAGCTGCTTGAAAGTGCACAGGAACTTATCCTTAAAAAGCAGTACGACGCCCCAGAGTTTTTCGACATAAAAGGAAAGCTAACCGCGCTTATGGAAAAGTTCGGCGGCAAAATATATCCTTTGGCAACAGTTACCGACTATGTAGAAACCATTGTTGTTGCAGGCTTACTTGCATTGTCGGTGCGCAGCTTTTTTATAAGCCCCTTTAAAATTCCAACAAACTCGATGTACCCGAGCTTTTACGGAATGACCGCTACTGTCTACGACAAAGACAAGCATTTTAACATCTTCCAAAAGGCCTTTAATTGGGCGATATATTCGGAGTCGCAATATACATTAAAAGCCCCCGAAAGCGGAAATTTGTATATAGAAATAAACCCCACCTACGGGATTTTCGCGTTCGACTACGTTAAAAAGAATCTGCTTGGCGTGTGGCCCACGGCAAACAAGGTATATTCGTTTTACGTTAACGGGCAAAAAACCGACCTTACGCTGCCTGCCGACTTTAATTTTGAAGAATTGATGATGAAAGCCTTCCCCCTTGGCAGCGACGGCAAAAGTATGGCTTCGTACATAGAGGCTTTGCACAATCAGCGCAAAAACGGAAATCTTGTGGAAAAAAACGGCTCGCTTTGGCTTAATTTGGGCGAAGTTAAAAAAGGCGAAAACTTTTTAAACTTTGCAATACAAGGTGGCGATATGCTGTTTGTAGACAAGTTTTCGTATAACTTTAGAAAACCGAAAGTAGGCGAGCCCATTGTGTTCCTTACCAAATATTGCGAAGGCCTAACCGAGCGCAACGGGGGCGTGCCCGACGACAGGTACTACATTAAAAGGCTTGTAGGCCAAGGCGGCGACACTCTTAAAATAGATGGAACAGTCCTTTACAGAAACGGTAAACCCATAACGGGTTCGCCAGCCTTTAAAAAGAATTTCGAAAAAGAGGGGCTTTATTGCGGCTATGTTGCAGACGGCGCTTTAAAAGACGGCAATTCGGTTGAAATTCCCCCACACAACTACTACGCAATGGGCGATAATTCGGCAAACAGCCTAGACAGCCGCTATTGGGGCTATGTTCCAGAAAAGGCAATTGTGGGAAAGTCTATGATAATTTTCTATCCCTTTACCTCAAGGTGGGGAGCAACAAAATAGAGGCATTAAAAAATGCGAATGGATTTTTTCCCTTTCGCATTTTTTTTTGAATTATTGGCTGCTATTTTTGCTCCTGCGCCTTCAGCGCAAGCTGGCCGCAGGCTGCCTCTATGTCCGAACCTTTTTCCCTTCGCAGCGTTGCCGAAACTTTATGCTTTTTTAAGGTTTCCAAAAAGGCGTTGCACCTTTGCATACTTGGGCGTTTCCAGTTTAAAGCTTCAACCGTATTGTAGGGAATAAGGTTTATGTGCGCGTGCAAATCTTTTGCTATTTGCGCAAGGTGTTCGGCGTCTTTAAACGAATCGTTTACTTTGTCTATTAAAATATATTCAAGGCTCGGCATTCTTTTGCAGATTGTTGAATACATTTTAAGCGCAGGCAAAAGCTCCTCTAGCGGGAACTTTTTGTTTACGGGCATAATTTGGTTGCGCACTTCGTTTGTTGCTCCGTGCAGGCTAACCGCCAGCCTGTAGGGGAAACCGTTTTCCGCCAAAATTTTTATTTTGTCGGCAAGCCCGCAGGTAGAAAGCGTTATGCGCCTTGCGCCGAATTTGAAATTTTCGTGCACAACTTTTAACGCCGCCAAAATATTTTGCATATTTGCCAAAGGCTCTCCCATTCCCATAACAACAATGTTTTCAAAATCGAAGCCCTTGTTTGGCTCCGAAAATGCGATAAACTGCCCCATAATTTCGGCCAGCGACAAGTTGCGCTTAAAGCCGTTTAAAGTGGAAGCGCAAAATTTGCAGCTTTGCGCGCAGCCCACCTGCGTGCTAATGCAAAGGGTTTTGCGCAACTCGCCGCTTTCGTAGTCGGGAGCCGTAAGCAAAACCGATTCCACAAAAAATCCGTCGGCTAGCGAAAACAAAAATTTGCCCGCGTCTTTTTTTGATTTTTTGTCGGCAACCAAATGCGCGTCGCTAAAGAAAAATTTTTCGCCGAGCTTTGCGCGCAGGTCTTTGGGCAATGCCGACATCTCGTTAAAGTCGAAAACGAATTTTGTGTAGACAAAATCCCAAATCTGCTTTGCGCGGTATTTGGGTTGCCGCCACTGCAAAAGGGTTTGCTCCAGCGATTCAAAGCTTAGCGAGAAAATGCAGGTTTTGTCCATTGCCTACATTCTGTCGGGGCTTTCTGGTTGCCACGCGCTTTTGGTTGCCGCCTTGTTGCGCTGTTTTACCCTCTGTATGTATTCGTCCGAATTTTTTGTGTCTCCCGCAATAACCGAGCCTATGGGCGTGTCGCGCGCGTCGCGTTCTATGCCCTCGGTTGCGGCGCAACCCTGCAAAAGCCACATTGTAAACACTGCCGTTAAGGCCGATAAAATTAGCGCAATATTTTTCATGGTATTTTTTATATCGAAGTTTTTCCTACTTTTTTGAATTTTTAAGGGCTTGTGTTCAAGACTATTTTTTGCGGCCGCTCTTTTCCCTGGCCAGTTCGCGCATATCTACCGCAATGTCGTCTTTCTCGAAAATTTCCGAGCCTACAAGCTTTTCGAAAATATCCTCCAAAGTTATCACGCCCGAAAACGCGCCGAATTCGTCTACCGCAATGGCCAGCCTAGAGTGCTCCCTAATAAGCTGGCGCAAAACCGAAAGCGCGCTGCCGTTTTCGGGCACAAACAGCGGCTGCGACATAAATTCGCCGACCAAATGCGAGTCCTGGTCTTTTGCCTTTGCCAGCATAATGTCTCTGCGGCGCACAATGCCCACTATGTTGTCGCGCCACTTGTCGTATACGGGAATTCTGGAAAATGCTATATCAGAATTTTCCCTGAAAATTTTGCCAATGCTTTCGTTTTTGCCGAACGAAAGCACTACGGTTCTTGGCGTCATTATTTCGGAAACCGCAACATCGTCAAGGGTAAGGGCGTTCGATACCAAGTTGCGCTCCTGAATGCTTATAACGCCTTCTTTTGCGCCTTTTTCGGCAAGCAGAATAATTTCGGAATCGCCCGTTTTTGAAACGTTGCCATTTTTTGCAAAAAGCGA
Source organism: uncultured Opitutales bacterium (assembly GCA_934613415.1). Classification (GTDB taxonomy): domain Bacteria; phylum Verrucomicrobiota; class Verrucomicrobiia; order Opitutales; family Intestinicryptomonadaceae; genus CAKUIA01. The sequence continues at coordinate 460,906 of CAKTSY010000001.1, read as the reverse complement.
AACTATTTTAGAAAGCGTTGCAGAAATCGGTTTCATTACAATGCATATTGCAGCCAACACTGGTATTAGCGGCACTTGCACGCTTTTGCGGTATATTATGCCGAAATTTTTGGGCAGAATTTCGGACAGAACCAAAATAGAAAGCGTCATTGCGGCGGGAAATATGTAGGAACATAGCCCCTTGGTTGGGAACATATTTGCGTATAAAATGCCCGCGGTTGTTGCCCCAAACGTGTTGGCTATTGTGTTTAACGCCAATATTGCCGAGCTTGTTTGCCCTATGTTTTTTATGAAATTTTCTAGCATAAGCCCAAGCTTTTTGCGGCTTTTTTTAAGGGCTTCTATTTCGGCTGCGGTTGTGCTTAAAACCATAGCTTCTATCATAGAGCATATGGCGGAAATCGCCAAAGTTAAAAATACGGTAAAAAGAAAGTAAAACATATGCTTATTTTAAAAATTTAGATGTGGGTGTATCTAGCTTTTTTAGGCCGCCGAGCGCACCCTGATAAAGAATGTAGCCGCCTTTGTCGCCGCCGCAAGGGCCCAGTTCCACAACGTAGTCTGCCATTTTTATAATGTCGCACTGGTGTTCTATTATTATAATTGTGTTGCCCAAGTCGCGCAGTTTAAACAAAAGCTTGGCTAGCTTGTCTATATCCTCGAAGTGCAGGCCCGTTGTAGGCTCGTCTAATATATAAAGGTTTTTGCCGCGCTGGCGTTTTGAAAGCTCTAGAGAAAGCTTCATTCTTTGGGCTTCGCCGCCCGAAAGCGTGTTTGCCGACTGCCCCAATTTTATGTAGCCAAGCCCCACGTCTTTTAAGGTTTGCAAAATTCTTGAAATATTTTCGTGCGCAGAAAAAAAGCTTAGGGCTTCTTCTACGGTAAGGTCTAGCACCTCGGAAATATTAAGCCCCTTATATTTTACCTCCAGCGTTTCGCGGTTGTAGCGTTTGCCCATGCAGTTTGGGCATTTTACAAAAACTTCGCCCAAAAACTGCATATCTAGGGCAACAAAGCCGTCGCCCGAACAGTGCTCGCACCTGCCGCCCTTAAGGTTAAAGCTAAACCTTGCTGGGGTATATCCCCTTATTTTTGCCGCTGGCGTAGCCGCAAAAAGCGCGCGCAAGTGGTCGAATATTTTTGTGTATGTTGCGGGATTCGACCTGGGGCTTTTGCCTATGGGCGACTGGTCTACAACAACGCATTTGTCGAAATTTTCAAGCCCCGTAATTTTTGTGTGTTTGCCCGCAATGTCTTTGCTGTTGTTAAGTTTCATCGACGCCGACTTTGCCAAAATGTCGCTAATTAGCGTAGACTTGCCCGAGCCCGAAACGCCGCAAACAACGCTAAGCGCGCCTATGGGGAATTTTGACTCTATGTTTTTTAGATTGTGTTCGCAGGCTCCCTTAACGGTTATAAATTGCGAAAAATCGCAAAAATCTTTGCTTGGCTTTATAAGTTTCTTTTGCCCCGACAAATACATTCCCGTAAGAGAATTGGGGCACTTTTTGCAGTTTTCGGGCGTGCCGCTAAATATAAGACGCCCGCCTTGTTGGCCCGCAAGTGGGCCAAGCTCTATAATGTTGTCGGCGTTGCGCATTGCGTATTCGTCGTGCTCTACAACAACAAGGGTGTTGCCCAAATCGCGCAGGTCTTTAAGCGACTTTATCAAAGCTTCGTTGTCGGCGGGGTGAAGCCCAATGCTGGGCTCGTCTAAAATAAAAGTAACCCCGACTAAGCCCAGCCCGAATTGCGTTGCAAGCCTAACCCTTTCTTCTTCGCCGCCCGACAGTGTCGAAAACTCTCTGTTTAGCGTAAGGTACGAAAGGGCGGTTTTTTGCAGGAATTCCAAGCGTGAAATCACGGCCTTTACGGCGTCGGCAACGCATTTATATTTTTCGCAATTCAGCGTTTTTATAAATGCCAATGCGTCGTTTACTGTCATTGCCATAAATTTGTCGAAAGATACGTTTTCTACAAAAACGCTTCTTGCCCTTTGCGACAGCCTAGACCCCCCGCATTCGGGGCAGGGCTGCGAAACCTGATACGCCATTAGCCTTAGGCGCAGATTGTCGCTTGTAGTGTGGGCTGCAATGCGCTTTAGCATCGGCAAAAAACCTTCGAAAGGCTTTAAAACTGGCTTTACATTGCCGGGTCTTGGCTTAAGCAAAAACAGGCGTTTTTCGTCGCCGTATAAAACAAGGTTTTTTTCGACTTTAGAAAGTTCGCGCCAAGGTTTTTCCAAGTCTATGGCTCCCTGCTGGGCAAGCTGCCTAAGCAGTGCGCGGTTGCGTATAATCATAGACTTCGGGCCCGTTCTAATTGCCTTAATAGCCCCTTGCTTTATGCTTAGCGAGCTGTCGGGAACAACAAGTTCTTCCTTAAACACCATAACCGAGCCTATGCCTTCGCAAACGGGGCAGGCTCCCTCGGGGTGGTTGTGCGAAAAAAGCCTTACGGAAACGGGGTTGTATATTTTGCCGCATTTTTCGCAGCAAAGCTTGTTGCTTAAAGTCAGCTCTTTATACGAGCCGTCGTCGCATTCGTGCAAAATTTGGGCAAAAGAGTTGCCCTCTTTAAACGCAAGCTCGGTAGAGTCGGCAATGCGGCCGCGGTCTTCTGGGTCGGCAACAAGCCTGTCTACTACAATGTCGATTTCAACCGTGCCCTTTGTGGGCAGTTTAATTTCGTCTATCTCCGAAATTTCGCCGTTTATGCGCAGCCTTTGCCAGCCGTTTTGGGCAAGTTCCTTCACTATTTCCCTTGCCAGAGACGCCTTGCAGGTGTGTTTGTGCGCAAGTATGTATATTTTTTTGCCGTTAAATTTTAGTATTTCGTCTATGCACTCGTCGGTTGTTCGGCTTTTAATAAGCCCGCCGCAAGCGGGGCAAATTTGTGTGCCAACAATGCTCCAAATAATTCTTGCGTAGTCTGCAATCTCGGTAGAGGTTGCAACCGTGCTTCTGGGCGACGAGTTTACGGGGTTTTGCTCGATTGCTATTACGGGCGAAAGCGACTTTATGTAGTCTACATCGGGCTTGCCCATTTGCTCTAGCATTTTTCTTGCCGCAACCGAAAGGCTTTCCATATACATTCGGTAGCCTTCGGCGTAGAGAGTGTCGAACGCCAGCGACGACTTGCCCGAACCAGAAACGCCCGTTACAACCGTAAACTTGTTTCGCGGAATGTTAACCGAAACATTCTTTAGGTTGTGCTCGCGCGCGTTGCATATTTCTATAAAATCGGAACTCATTTTTATATGTGCGATTATTTACCGCCTTTGTTTAATCTCAACAATAAATTTCGGCGTATTTTTTAGTTTGCCAAGTTTTTGTCGGAATTTTGCCGAATTGTTCAATATTTGTCCGAAAAAAAAGAGTTGAAACAATTTTGTAAGGGGTTATCTTTTTCGGGTAATATTATGACAAAAAAGAGTTCAAAACCCTCGGCAAACCTAATGAAGGGTGCCGATATCATTGTAAAGTGCCTTGAAAATGCGAATGTAGACGTGATGTTCGCATATCCGGGCGGGCAGTCTATTGATATGCACAATGCCCTTACTCGTTCGAAGAAAATAAGGGTGGTGCTTCCGCGTCACGAACAGGGCTGCGGCTTTATGGCGCAGGGCTACGCAAGGGCGACGGGCAAAACGGGTGTTTGCATGGCCACGAGCGGCCCCGGGGCTATGAATATGATAACCTCTATTGCCGACGCTTTTATGGACAGCATTCCACTGGTTGCGATAACCGGGCAGGTGTTCCAGTCGTTTATAGGCAAAACGGCGTTTCAGGAGACCGACGTATTCGGTATGACCCTTCCCATTGTAAAGCACAGCTATTTGGTGCTAGATGCAAAAGACTTGCCGAGAATCTTTAAAGAGGCGTTCTTCCTTGCCAGAAGCGGAAGACCGGGGCCCGTTGTAATCGACATTCCAAAAGACGTTCAGCAGGCTATGATTGTTCCCAATTTTGACGACAAGATAGATTTGCCCGGGGTAGAGGACGTTCCGCAGGCGAAAGACGAAGACTTGTTGGCATTGCTAAAGCTTATAGAAAACTCCAAAAAACCGGTCATAATTTCGGGCGGCGGCGTTATAAATGCCGAGGCTTCGAAAGAGCTTGACGAATTTTCGAAGGTTGCGGGGCTTCCTGTTGCAACAACGCTTATGGGCATAGGCGCGGTAGATCCGCTTGAAAAGAAAAATCTTTATTGGTTGGGTATGCACGGAACGTATGTCGCAAACACAGCCGTTTGCAATTCCGACTTGCTTATAGCAATAGGTTCGCGCTTTTCCGACAGAATTACGGGCGTAATTTCGAAATTTGCGCCCGACGCAAAAGTTGTACATATCGACATAGACGCGGCCGAGCTTAACAAAAATATAAAGAGTATTCTGCCCATAAATTCCGATGTAAAATTTGCGCTTAAAAGACTTTTGGTTTTGGCTAAAAAGTCGTTTAAAAAGCCCGATTTGGGCGAATGGCTAAAGGACATTTGCAAGTGGAAGGCGCAATATCCTTATCCATTCTCGACAAATGTAAGGAAAGACGAAATTACAACCTGCGAAGCCGTTAAGGTTTTAGACGAAGTTTCGAAGGGCGATGTTGTTGTTACAACGGGCGTAGGCCAGCACCAGATGTGGACACCCCAAAACTTTGTGTTCAACAAACCACGCCAGCTGCTTAGCTCGCTGGGCGCGGGCACAATGGGCTTCGGTTTGCCCGCCGCAATAGGCGCAAAAATTGCAATGCCCCAAAAGACGGTTGTAGACATAGACGGCGATGGGTCTTTCCAAATGAATATTCAGGAAATGGCAACTGCCGCCTGCGAAAATGTTCCCGTAAAAGTAATGCTTATGAACAACCAGTTCTTGGGTATGGTTATGCAGTGGGAAGATATGCTTTACGGCGGCGTTCGCGGAAACACGGTGTTGTCGAAAGACAAAAACAATTTGGCTGGGCCAAAAAACATTTCGGCATTGTACCCCGACTACGTTCGCATAGCCGAAGGCTACGACTGGAAGGCAAAGCGCATATACAAGCGCGAAGACCTAAAGCCCGCAATAGAGGAAATGCTAAAGAGCAAAGAACCCTATTTGCTTGAAATAGTAACCCCCGCCGACGAACACGTTTTGCCCTTTATACCCCCGGGCAAAAGCGCGCACGAAATTATTGTAGACTGCGCAGGCTGCAAAAAATGCGACAGGGCATTCGAGAAAAAACAGAATAAATAGAAAGAGTTTTATTATGGCAGATACATTTGTGGTATTTAACACCCGCTATGGCGATATAAAGTTTAAGCTTTTTACCGACAAAGCTCCCAAAACTTGCGAAAACTTTTTGGGACTTGTTAAAAAAGGCTATTACGACGGAATAATTTTCCACCGCGTAATTAAAGACTTTATGATTCAGGGCGGAGACCCGACCGGTACTGGCCGCGGCGGCGAATCTATTTGGGGCAAACCTTTTGCCGACGAATTTTCGCCCGACTTGGCGTTCGATAAAGCCGGCTTGCTTGCAATGGCAAATGCGGGTCCCAATACCAACGGCAGCCAGTTTTTTATAACAACGGTAGAAACCCCGTGGCTTACAAACCACCACACAATTTTCGGCGAAGTTGTAGAAGGCTACGACATTGTTCAAAAAATAGAAAATTGCCGCACGGGCTTTATGGATAAGCCTTTGGAAGAACAAAAAATTCTTTCGGCAAAAGTTGCAGAATAGTTTGTAGCCAGCTAAAAAAACAAAAAACGCACTTTTTAACGAAGTGCGTTTTTTGTGTTTATTTTGCGTAAAAATTTATTCTTTTTTGTCGAGAAACGACAAATCCATTTCGGGTGCGTCTTTCCACAAAGATTCTATGGCGTAGGTTCCTCTTTGTGTTTCAAGGAATATGTGCGCCATAAAGTCGAACGCGTCTACAACCAGCCAGCCGCTGTTGGGGGCAAAGTCGCGGCCTACGGTTTTAATTTTAAGCTCTTTTAAAATTTTCTCTATTTCGCCCGCCAAAGCCTTCATGTGCGGTTCGGAATTTGCCGTGGCTATTATATAGAAATTCGTTATGGGCGACTTTCCGCGCATATCCAAAACCTTAAGGCTAATAGCCTTTTTGTCGTCCAACGCCTGGGCGCATTTTTTTACTATTTCAATTGTAGTGTTGTCGTCTTGTATCATTTATATAACTTTCTGCTTTCAATATAAGAGATTACTTCTTGCGGAAGTTCAAGGTTTAAAGGCTGCAAATTTTTAACCTTTTCGCGAATTTCGGTAGAGCTTATTTGTATTGCATACCACTGCACTTTTTTGATGTCTGCAACGCCGTTTAGAGCTGCGTTCTCCGTCGACGGGTATCCTTTCCTTTCGAAAACGGCAAACGATACGATTTTGCAAAGCTCTTTTATTCTGTACCACCTGTCGAGTTGCCTGTATTGGTCTTGCCCTATAATCCAGTAGAACTTTGCGTTTGGGTATTGTTCTTTTAAATACTTTGCGGTGTCTATGGAATAGCTTGGCGTTTTTTTGCTTAAAATTTCGTATTCGCAAATTTCGCTTTTAAAGGGCGCGTTTTTTAACGCAAGTGCAAGCATTTGCAGGCGGTCATTGTCGGGCGCCGTCGGCGAAAACATTTTTAGCGGGCTTCGCTTAGATGGCATAAAAATAACCTTGCTTAAAGCGAGCTTTTCGAATGCCGTTTTTGCAAGCTGCAAGTGTCCAAAGTGGACGGGGTCGAAAGCTCCGCCCATAATGCCTATGCGCTCTAAAGTTTCCATAACTAGGGGGCAAGCCTCGAAATTTCCCACTTGCCGTCTTTAAAGTCGTGGTACTTAAAGCGGTCGTGCAGTCTGCTTGGGCGGCCCTGCCAAAATTCGAATGCTGTTGGCTTAATTATGTAGCCGCCCCAATGGTCGGGCAGGGGAACTTTGCCGTCGGCAAACTTGCGCTTCATTTCCTCGAATTTCATTTCAAGAATTTTGCGCGAGGTTATTATGTGGCTTTGGTTTGAAACCCAAGCCCCAAGCCTGCTCGAAAATGGGCGCGACAAAAAATACTTTAGCGAACGCGCTGTAGAAATCTTTTCGGCAACGCCGCTTATCCTTACTTGCCTTTCCAAAAACAGCCACAAAAAGTTTGCGCAAATGTGCGGGTTTTCGCCCAAATCGTGCGCCTTTTGGCTTTCGTAGTTTGTAAAAAACACAAAGCCCTCTTCGTCGTACGCCTTAAGCAAAACCGTTCTAAGCGAAGGCTCGCCTTTGGCGTTTACGGTTGCAATCTGCATTGCGTTGGGTTCTTCAATCTTGCAGTTTTGCGCCTCTTTAAACCATTTGTCGAACTGTTTAAAGGGGTTGTCGTCTAAAAGTTCGCGCGTTAGCCCAAACTTGCAATAGTCGTGTCGTAAATCCGATAAATCCATTTTAGTTTAAAAGCTCCTTTAGTGTTTTTGTGGCATATTTTGTAGATGCAAAATCTTGGTATGCCTGTATTGCCTTGCCGACAATTGCCTCGTTGTGCGAAAGGTCTGCCGCAAGCGAATGGTCGGCTGCGTCGGAGTCTAGCATCTCGAAGAATTTTGTAAGGGTAATTTCGTCGGGCGCAACCGATGGCTTATATATTGTTTGCGGGTTGTCTTTGCCCAAGTCTTCAGTTTCGCAAACAATGTTTTTAAGCAAAAGCAAATTCAGGCAGCTTAGCACAATAGGCTTTGGCACATTGCTTAGCGACTTTGCAATGTTGTCGAATTCGGGTGCGGATAGCCCACTGTAAAAGGGCTTTGCAATTTTTGCAAACACCGCCAAACAAATTAAATCGCGCGAGCGGTTTGTAACCTTTTCCCACATAAACTTGCTTGAAATCCAGTCCATATTCTGCACGGCATACGAAACCTGCGCACCTATAAGCACAAACAGCCAAAACACATAAAGGCTAAAAAGCGCAATCGGCAAAATCGCCAAATATCCGTAAAAGTTTTGGTTTTTAACTATGGTGCTTATGTATATAAACGACATCTTATTGTTTGCAATAAGCGCCAGCGTTGCAACAGCCCCACCGCAAAAAGCCGGCAGCCATTTTACATATGTAAAGGGCAAAAATTTGTATACGCATGTAAAAAGCAGCGCAATAGAGCCGAAGCCCACAAGGTATGTTCCGCCCGATGCAAAGTAGTTGAAATAGGGAACATTTTTAAAGAACGACGAAAGCTGCGAGCTTGCCAAAAACGTCATTCCGAAAATTCCCAAAGCCGACCCCAAACTTATTAGCGCCCAGTAAAACGCAATTCTGTTTACCCATTTGCGGCCTTTTTTTACTCCCCAAATTTGGTTGAAAGTGTTTTCCATTGTAACGCAAAGCAAAATGCAGGTTACAACCGTTGCCAGTGTGCCAATTACCCCCGACTTTGTGCCCGACTTGGAAATTTTGTGTATAAACGCCGTAATTTTCGGATTTATCGGGTTTGCCGAATCCATTTCGTTCATCTGGCTAATTGCCGGCATTGCAAACGTTATTGTGTTTGTTATTTGCTCGCAAATAAACTGCTCGCCCTTGTCGCGCAAAAACACGCTTGAAGTTAGTATAACAAGCGAAATAAGCGGGCCTATCGCCAAAAGCGACGTATACGAAAGCGCCGAAGCCTTGCTTGGTACATTGTTGTTTTTTACGCCCAAAACGGTGGTGTATAAAACCCTTAAAATGGCAATAAGCCGCGCTTTGCCTTTCGACAAATCGTTAAGGCTAACTGTCCACATATCCGAGCTGATGAACGAGAAAATTCTTTTTAACGCCGATTGTTTTTCGTTGTTTTCCATATTGCTATTTACGGTTGCCGCGGGGGTTTTCGGCCCAGCCTAGTTTGCTTTGCAGAATTTTAAAATGCGAGTGGCTTATTGCCCTTAAAAATTTTATCTTTTTTGGATTTGCCCCAATTCGTATCTTTTCGTTGGGGGCAAGGCTGAAAAGTTTTTCGCCGTCTACAAAAACGTCGCCCGATTGGGTGGGGCTTTCTATGTCGAGCACCGACGAAGCGTCGAAAATAATGCTTCGGTTTGCCAATGCGTGCGGACAAATGGGAGTAAGCACATAGGCGTTTAGCTGCGGAGTAAGCAAAGGCCCGCCCGCCGAAAGGTTGTAGGCGGTAGAACCGGTCGGGGTAGAAACAATAACGCCGTCGGCGGAATAGTCGGCAACATATTCGCCGTCGCAATGCATAATGGCTTCGTACATTCCAACGGGGGCGGTTGCCCTTACAACAATGTCGTTTAAGGCAACATAGCTTTTGCCTTTTGCCGTTGCCGAAAGCAAAGCTCTTTCGCTTACCTTGTAGTTGCCGTCTAAAATAAATTTAAAATCCCAGTCGGAAATAGAGTCTTTAAAGGTTGCCAAAAACCCCAGCTTGCCGAAATTTATGCCGAATACGGGAATGTCGGCTTGCAACGCCTGATTTACGCACGAAAGCAAAGTGCCGTCGCCCCCCAAAACGCAGGCGGCGTCGAAGCCTTCGAAGGCGTTTTCGCCAAGTTTAAGGCTTTGCATTTGCACGGCTTTAACGCCGAATTTTTCGGCAAGCGCGCACAGCCTTTCGGCAAGCGGCTGCGATTTAGGCTTTGTCGGGTTTACTATTAATGCTATTTTCTTTAGGGCTTTCACTTTTTTATATATCGAATATTGTATAACGCAGCGTATTCTGCAATATAAAAAAAGCTTTTAAAAAACGTCAAAATATGTAGTTTGTTTTGGAATATGAAAGAAAGAACCCTTGTTATATTAAAACCCGACTGCCTCGAAAAGAAGCTTGCGGGCGTTGTTGTAGACCGCCTTCAGAAGGCCGATATGGACATTGTTGCCTGCAAGATGATTGCATTGACCGATGCTTTGCTTGAAGCGCACTACGCGCACATTCTCGACAAGCCCTATTTTCCGCCGCTTAGAGACTTTATGAAAAGGCGCAGCGTTATTGTTATGGTGTTCGAGGGCGAAGGCGCAATAGCCAAAACAAGGGAGCTTTTGGGCCCGACCGATTCTACAAAAGCTCCAAAAGGCACAATTAGGGGCGACTTTGGGCTGAACACGCGCGAAAATATTGCGCACGCTTCCGACTCTCCCGAAAGTGCGGCTGCCGAAATTGCAAGGTTCTTTTCGGACAACGAAATTTTTTAGTTTAAAATGAGGGAAGCTCCCTTTGCAAAACTTGGCTTTTTAAGCGAGGCGCAAAAGCAAAAACTTTTTGAATACGCCGAGCTTTTAAAGGCCGAAAACGCCAAGGTTAATATGGTGTCGCGCAAGGATACCGACGACTTGGCGTATAGGCACATAGCCTTTTGCGCGGCGATAGGCGCATTTTTTACACCCGACAAAGGCGCCGAAATTGTAGATGTTGGCACCGGCGGCGGGCTGCCCGGGGTTGTAATGGCTATTTTGTGGCCGCAGGCAAAAATTGAAATGCTAGACGGCGTTGGCAAAAAAATTGCCTGCGTAAATAGAATGGTAGAGGCTTTGGGCTTAAAAAACGCCGTAGCAATTCAGGGCAGGGTAGAAGAGCGCAAAAAGCTATACGACTATGCCGTGGGGCGTTCGGTTTGCTCGCTGTACGAATTTGTTAACTTTACAAAAAACGCAATTGCAAGGGGCAAGCACGGCACGCTTGAAAACGGCGTTATATATTTTAAGGGAGGCGAGTGGGACGAAGAGCTAAAACACAAAAAGCTTTATTCCGACAAGACTCTTAAACTAGACGAGTTTTTTTGCGACGAACAATATGCAGGCAAAAGCCTTGTACATATTCCGCAAAGCGCAATATACGGCGCATTCTTTAAAAAAAACAAAATAAAAGGAATTATATGAAATTGACATTCGACAACAGAGTTGCCCTGGTCAGCGGGGCGGGCAGGGGCATTGGCAAGCAGATTGCGCTTGAATTGGCCGAGCACGGCTGCAAGGTTGTGTGCGTAAGCCGCAATATAGAAAGCTGCGGGGCTACCGCCGACGAAATTTGCGCCAAAGGGCAAACAGCAAAGGCGTATGCCTTCGACGTTTCCGACTCGGCCGCAGTTGCCGAAAATTGCGCTAAAATTGTAAAGGATTTCGGCAAGGTAGACATTATTGTAAACGACGCCGGCATTACGCGCGACAACCTTGTTATGAGAATGTCGGACAAGGAGTGGAACGACGTTATAAACACAAACTTGTCGGGCTATTTTTACGTTGTTAAAAACCTTTCGCGCCAGCTGCTTTCCAACCGTTGGGGCAGAATAATAAACATTTCCAGCGTATCGGGCGTTTTGGGCAACATTGGTCAGGCAAACTATTCGGCGGCAAAGGCGGGCGTTATTGGCCTTACAAAATCTTTGGCAAGAGAATTTGCCTCGCGCGGGATAACCTGCAATGCAATAGCTCCGGGTTTTGTAGAAACCGATATGACGGCAAAACTTTCGCCTGCGGTGCTAGATGCTGCAAAGAATGTAATACCCCTAAAGCGTTTCGGCAACGTTTCCGACATTGCAGCAGCCTGCGTATTTTTGGCGTCGCAGGAAGCCTCGTATATAACGGGACAAGTTCTTTGCGTAGACGGCGGAATGGCTATGTAGGCTGTTTTTTTGCGGCAATGCCCCGCAAACGGTGTTTTTTCGGGGTTTTTTTGAAAAAATAGCCTAAAAACCGCATTTTTCCTGTTGACTACAAGAAAAAAAAGACCATTCTAACGACCAATAAAGCAAGATGCTTTAACCCTAACAACAATCAAACAAAGAATATAAATGAATAAAGCACAACTCATCGAAGAAGTTCAGAAACTCCTCGGCAAAGAAGCCTCTAAAGCTTGCGCAGAACGCGCTTTGAACAGCGTTCTCGACGCTATCGCAGCCGGCGTAAAGAAGAATAAGAAACTTATTCTCGTAGGTTTCGGTACATTCTCAGTTGCCGACCGCAAAGCCCGCACTGGTATCAATCCCCGCACCGGTGAAAAGATTAAGATTAAGGCTTCGAAGGTCTTGAAGTTCAAGGCTTCGAAATCCATCAAGCTCGGCAAATAGTTGCAGTTTGTAAGACTTTAAAAATAAATAGCCCGTTTTTAGCGGGCTATTTTTTTTTGCGCAAAAAAGCGGGGGTTTTGTTAAAAAGTGCCAAATTTTATTTTTTTGCGTTTGTCTGCAAAAAACAAAAAAGCCCCGAAAACGGGGCTTTTGCTGAAACTGATATACCTATGTTAAATTCTATTTTTTGGTGTCTTTTTTAAGCTCGTTAATGTCCATACCTTTGGGCATGCCTTCGGGTACGGGAGCGTCGGCAACGTCTACCATTTCAACGTCGAACACCAGTGTAGAGCCTGCGGGAATTCCGGGAATTTGCTGCGAGCCGTAGCCGAGCTGGGCGGGTATGTAAAGCTTGATTATGCCGCCTTTGCCGATTTTTTGCAGGCCTTCCTTAAAACCGGGTATTACGCCGTTTAGCGGGAATTTTGCAGTGTCGCCTTCCTTTGTCTGGTCGAACACAGTGCCGTCTATCAATGCGCCCTTATATTTTACAACCACAAAAGATTCTTCTTTGGGGAGGCGTTTGTCACCTTCTTTTATAATTTTATATCCCAAGCCCGAAGCCGTTTTGCTTACAGCCTTGTCGTTTTCAAGCTCTTTCCAAAAAGCGGCAATCTTTGCTTCGTATTCGGCCTGCTCCTTTTGCATTGCCTGCTGCGCTTTTTCCATTGCTGGCTTTGCTTTCTTTTCGAGATATTCTGCCATTTTCGGGCCCAATTCGTTCATATTTGCGGGAAGCTTTTCGCCCTTTACGCAGGCTGTTATGCCTTCTACAAAAGCCGCCAACTCTTCGTTGTCGAGTGCCAACATATCTATATTGGCTTGTTGGGCAATGTATTGCCCGAATGTTTTAAGATATTGCTTTTCTTGGTCGGTTGCTGCGTTTGCCATTGATGATACTGTCATTATCGCCGCCGTAGCGAGCGCGGTTAGTGATGTTTTGTTTATTTTCATATTGGTAAAAAACGTTCTTGTTTTGACGGACACTAAATAGTGTCGTAAATTTTAAGTCAACATTAAGTGTTCGACACTTTTGCAAAGTTTAAGTTCCATAAAAATTTTTTTGGGCAAACTTACATTTTGTTTTTTGCATACATCTTGGCAAACTGCCTACAAATAAAGAATTGACAGATTTTAAGTGGTAAATAATTTTGTATCTTTAAACAATTACTAAAATTCTATGATTACTTGGATTCAACTAATTTTGCAGAAACACCATAAATCGGTATTCAGCGTTTTGCTGTTTTTCATTATTGTGGCGTTTGTGTTTACAATCGGCTCTTCAATTCCGTTTTTCGGCGACAGAAACGTGTCTTTCGACGATTCGAAAAACAAGAAAGATTTTTACGGTTGGGATTTGTCCGACGAAAATATTGTAAACTTCCTTTACACGGGCGCCTACTACGACGTTCTTTTGGCAGGCGGCAACCCCCGCAATCAGGACACCGTTATGAACGCATTGTATACAAGGGCAATGCTTTTAACTTTGGCTAAAAGCGCAAACTTGCCCACGGTTTCCGACAAAGAATATAAAGAATATATCCATTCAAGGCCTTTCTTTGCAGACAAAAACGGCAAATTCTCGTACGAAAAGTTTTCGAAATTTATTGCCGAATCGAGAATGCCCACCGAATATTTAAACAGTACGCTTTTGGAAAGCGCATTGGTTAACAAGCTAATGGGCATAATTTCTGGTCCCGGCTACATTCAGCAGGCCGACATAGATGCAAACTACAAGCTTATAAATTCTAAATGGACATTCGACATTGCCTCGCTTTCGCTAGACTCTTTTAAGGCCGAAACAAAGGTTAACGACGAAGCCCTTAAAAAGTTCTACGACGCAAACAAAGCTCGCTACGAAGTTTTGCCCGAATATACCTTGCAGGTTGCATTCTTTGCAATAGATCCCGCCGAAAAGGTGGACTTGTCGGAATCGGAGCTTACAAAGTTTTACGATGCAAACAAGTCAAAGTTTGTAGAGGAAAAAGACGGCAAGCAGCAGCTTAAGCCCTTTGTTTCGGTAAGGGAAGAAGTTGCCAAAAGCGTAAAGGAGGCAGCCTTGGTACGCTCTGCAATGATAAAGGCGCAGGATTTTTCCGACAAGGTTTACGACGCAAGCACAACATTTAACAGCGACGCTTTTAAAGGTTTGTTAAAGGCAAGCAATGTTTCGCTTAAAAAGGTAAAGCCCTTCCACCAAAACGATTCGGATTTCGACAAATCCGTTCCCGTTTCGGTTTTGCGCGCGGGCTTGGCTTTAGACGAAAAAACCTGGATTGCCCCCGATGTTGTTGCCGACGAAAAGGGCGCGTACGTTGTATTTTTGGAATCTAAAAAGGCGGCGTATATTCCCGAATTTGCGGCGGTTAAAGAACAGGTTAAAAACGACTATGTTGAATCCGAACGCTATCGTATGTTCAACGAAAAAGCCCAAGAACTTTCTAAAGAACTTACAAAGGCAGTTTCCGAAAAACAGTCGTTTGAAAAGGTTGCAAAGAAATTGGCAATGGCTGTAAAAAGCGTAAAGCAATTCTCGTTTGCGGAACCCAAGCAGGAAGATTTGTCGGCTTTGGGCTCGGCGTTTTATGCGGTAATGCAAACACTGCCCCAGCTGAAGGCAAACGAAGTTTCAAAGCCCGTTGTTCAAGCGCAAAACGCCTACATATTCTATGTTTCAAATATAGAATATGCTCCCATAAACAAAGATTCTAAAGAATATAAAAACTACGCAAAGTCGGCGCAGCAGCAGGCTGCTTTTCGTTCGTTGGGTTCTTTTATCTCCACAATGGAAAATTCGGCGTTAAAGAGCGCACCGAAAGACGGCGAATAATTTTATTGAATTAAGTAATGTAGATTGCGGGTTTTGCATGGGCAAAGCCCGCTTTTTTTGCGCCTTAGTTGCCCGACGTTTTTTTGCATAAAAAGCAACTTAAAAAAAGAGGGCAGATTGCATAATTTTAAAAAGGTTTTTTTAGAAAGCAATAAGGGTAATTTTATTATACTGATAGCTTAAATAAAGGGGTTTACGGAAAAATTTTTGCCGAAAAAACTTGCAAAAAACTTTTTTTGTGGCAGTGTCTTTCCCCGATTTCTTCCTATTTTAAGAAATCTAAACAGCTAACCAATACAGACAATGAAAAAACTGCTAATCGCTTCGGCGATATGTTCGGCGGCTACACAATTATTAGCCTCCGGTTTTATGGTAATAGAACAAGGTGCGTCCAATGTGGGCACGGCTCTCGCTGGCGCAACTTCTAACGCGAACCGCGACGCAAGTTGCGCGTTTTGGAATCCCTCGGCTGCATTTTTCGTCGAGTCGGACACCAAAATAGACGTGGGTATGAATTTTATTATGCCCGTGTTTAAGTTTAACGGTTCGGCAACTCACCCGGGCGGAAGCCCCGTTTCGGGAAATGACGGCGGCAACGCGGGCACACTGAATATAGTTCCCAATTTTTATGCAACGCATAAATTGTCGGAAGACTTTATATTCACATTTTCGGTAACTGCCCCGGCAGGTCTTACAACCGACTACGACTCTAACTATGTAGGCAGAGCCCACGGCATACGCAGCGACTTGGCTACAATAGACATCAACCCCAGCATAGCCTACAAGGTAAACGACTGGTTTTTTGTTTCGGTTGGCGCTTCGGCGCAATATATAAATGCCGAACTTACACAATCAGGCTACGGCAATACCTTTTCTAGGGTAGACGGCCACTCGTGGTCGGGCGGCTTTAACTTGGGCTTTACCGTAAAATATTGCGAAACGGGCAGGTTCTCGGTTGGTTATCGCAGCCAGGTAAACCAGTCGATAAGCGGCGGTTTAACAGTGCCTTCTATACCCGCGCTTTCGGGCGATGTAGATTGCGAATTGACTATACCAAACGTTGTAAATGTTGGCGTATACCAAAGGCTTTGGGGCGACTTGGAAGACTTTGCCGTTATGCTAGACTTTGCTTGGACGCAATGGAGCAGTTTCGACAGCTTGGATATTAAATATACCAACGGCGCAATGGCAAGCCACACTGTGGAAAATTGGGAAGACACTTGCCGCGTAAGCTTCGGCGCTCACTATTATCTTGACGACGATATTACTCTGCGCTTGGGCGTTGCCTACGACGAATCTCCGATAGTAAGCACGGCATACAGAACTCCCCGTATTCCCGACTCCGACAGAGTTTGGCTTTCGTGCGGGTTGGGGTATAAGTTCGGCAACTTTAATATAGACGTTGCATACGCTTTCATATTCTTCCCCTCGGTTGGAACAACGTATTCTGACCCCACAAAGGGCGACCTTTCGGGCGAATTTTACGGCCACTCGCACATAGTTTCGGCGCAGATAGGCTATTCGTTCTAATTAAAAGGCGTATTTAATTTTTTTATGGCTCGCACAGTTTTTTGTGCGGGCCTTTTTTATAATATATTATACGGCGTAAAATTCCTTTATGCCGAAAACAAAAATGCCGTGCAATCGGCATAGTTAAAGCATTTACGGGCATTTTTTTTGCGCTTTAGATTGACAGATATTTTATTTATGGGCATAGTGAAGTTTCGTTTTAGACAACTTTTTATTTAACAAAACACCAACATATATGAGAGAGACAAAATTATTGGCGATTACCGCCACTTTGGCTTGTTCGGCTTTCTTTGCAGCCTGTTCAAGTGTAGACGCTCAGAATAATAAAAGCGAGTGCGTTAAAGGCGCAAGCGCAATGGTAAATCCGATGATTGGCACCGCCGACCACGGTCATACATATCCGGGGGCAACGCGTCCGTTTTCGGCAGTTCAGGCAAGCCCCGACAACGGTCGCTACGGCTGGGACTGGTGCTCGGGCTACCACTACTCGGTAGATTCAATTATGGGCTTTTCGCAAACCCACTTAAGCGGCACGGGCTGCCCCGACTTGGGCGATATTTTGATTATGCCTACAACAGGTGCTTTAAAGCTTAATGCGGGCGATGCAAAAAATCCCGATTCTGGCTATCGTAGCCGTTTTTCGCATGCCGAAGAAACAGCTCAGGCGGGCTACTATTCGGTTATGCTTAAAGACTATAACATTAAAGCCGAAGTTACCTCTACGGAAAGGGCGGGTTTTTACCGCTTTACATTCCCCAAAAGCGAACAATCTAGAGTTTTGCTTGATTTAACCCACCTTATAGGCAGGGCAAACGGCGTTATGATGGCAAGCGCCAGAATTATAGACGACAACACCGTTGCGGGGTCTCGCATTGTAAAAAATTGGGGCCCGAATAGGGAAATCTATTTTGCAATACAGTTTTCCAAGCCGTTTTCGTCTTTCCAGTTCTACGAAAACAACCGCCCGCGCTACTTTTTCCCCGGCGAAAAGTTTAAGCCTGCCGCCCGCCATGTAGACGGCAAAGACATTAAGGGCGCATTCGATTTTGATATGAAAAACGGCGGTCAGCTTTTGGTAAAGGTTGGCATTTCAACCGTGTCGTATGCGAATGCTTTACAAAATATTAAGGCGGAATTGCCCGACTGGAATTTCGACAATGTTGTTGCCGATTCGAAGGCCGCTTGGGACAAGCAAATTTCGAAAATCTCGGTTAAGGCCGACAAAGACACAACAACAGTGTTTAAAACTGCCCTTTACCACGCAACAATTGCCCCCCAGCTTAACGAAGACGTAAACGGCGAATATAGAGGCTACGACCACGCCGTGCACACAGCCAAGGGCTTTAAAAACTACACCGTATTTTCGTTGTGGGATACATTTAGGGCTCTTCACCCCTTAATGACCATAATAGAAACCGAACGCACAAAAGACTTTGTTGCCAGCATGATGGCGCACTTCGAACAAAGCCCCTACAAAATGCTTCCCATTTGGACACTGCCGCAAAACGACACGTTCTGCATGGTTGGCTACAACAGCGTTCCCGTTGTAATAGACGCATGGAGCAAAGGCTTAATGCCCAAGAACGTAAGCGAAAAAGACCTTTTGGCGGCTTGCGTTTCCACCGCAAATCAGGATTCGTGGAAGGCTTTGGGCTACTATAAAAAATACGGCTACATTCCCCACGACTTAAGCCACGAAGGCGTTTCCAGCGCGTTGGAATATTCCTATGCCGACTCGTGCATAGCCTATATGGCGCAAAAATTGGGCGACAAAACCGTTGCCGAAGAATTTGCAAAGCGCGGTCAAAACTTTAAAAACCACTTCGAACCCGAAACGGGCTTTATGCGCGCAAGGTTTAGCGACGGCAAGTTTAGAGAACCTTTCGATCCCCAAATTTCGGACAGACGCAAGAGCAAGAAAGACCCCTCCGACAGAGACTACACCGAAGGCAACGGCTGGCACTGGCGTTGGTTTGCCCCCCAAGCTCCCTACGAATTGGTTAATATGATTGGCAAAGGCAAGCCCGAAAAGTTTGTTGAAGAGCTCGACAAACTCTTTACAACCGAACGTACCGACTTTTCGGTGCTCGATGTAAGCGGCCCGATTGGCGAATATGCACACGGCAACGAACCGAGCCACCATACTGCATATTTCTATATGTTTGCAAACGCTCCGTGGAAAACTCAGGAAATGGTTCGCCGCATTATGCGCGAATTTTACACCAACAAGCCCGAAGGCATTTGCGGCAACGACGACTGCGGCCAAATGAGCGCATGGTATGTTTTAAGCGCAATGGGCTTTTACTCGTTCAACCCCTGCGGCGGAATATATGTTTTGGGTTCGCCCGCGGTTGAAGAGGCCTGCATAAACCTCGAAAGCGGCAAAACATTTAAGGTTAAGGCAATTAACCAGTCGCCCAAAAACGTTTATGTAAAGAGCGTAAGCTTAAACGGCAAGAGAATTA
This sequence comes from uncultured Opitutales bacterium, assembly GCA_934613415.1. Taxonomy (GTDB): domain Bacteria; phylum Verrucomicrobiota; class Verrucomicrobiia; order Opitutales; family Intestinicryptomonadaceae; genus CAKUIA01. The sequence goes on along the minus strand of CAKTSY010000001.1, from coordinate 442,062 downwards.
AACGCCCCTATATTACACATTCCGAAATTATGGCGGGCGGCGAGCTTGTGTTTGAAATGAGCGACAAGCCCGTAAAGGACTGCTTCGATAGCTCAATAAAAATTCCCTATCGCCAATAATAAGCTTGGGTATTTGCAAAATTTAAACGGAGGTTTTTTTACCTCCGTTTTTTTTGTGCAATGCAGATTTTAACAATGGGCACTTTGGGGCAGGGGAGTTTTTTTATAATGCAGGTGCCGTTTTTTTAGATAATTTAAAAGATAGGGCTTTGCGGTTACCCTAAAAATGCACGTATAAAAAACGCGGCCGCAAAAGCTTTGCAGACCGCATTTTTATTTAAAAATTTTCCGTTAAAAGGTTAAAAGAAAAGCCACTTTTTCTTTGTCTTTTCAAACCTTGTAAAAATGCGGTTTTTAATGGATTCATTGTCTAGCCCCTGCGACTTGCGTATATCGGCAACATTGCTGCCGTGGGGAACAAACCTGTCGGGCCAGCCGATTATCTCTACGGGCTTTAAAATATTCTTTTGCTCTAAAGTCTCTAAAACGGTACTGCCAAAGCCGCCCTCGGCGGAATGGTCTTCCATTGTAACCAAAAGCTTTGTGTTTTCGGCATATTGCTCCAAAAGGGCTTCGTCTAGCGGTTTCGAAAAGCGCGCGTTTACAACGCTAACTTTAATAGACTTTTCCTTTTCAAGTGCGTTTGCAATTGCAACTGCTTCTTTTACCATATTGCCTATTGCCCAAATTGCAATGTCGCAGGAAGCTTCGCCCTTAACGGGAACGGCTTTGCCTATTTCGATTTTTTCGGGGGCGTCTTTCATCTTTACGCCCTCGGCTTTGCCTCTTGGATACCTTAAAAAGCAGGGCTTGCCCGATTCTATTGCAGTGTAAAGCATATCTGCAAGCTCGTCTTCATTTGAAGGCGACATTAAAATTGCATTGGGCAGACACCTTAAAAATGCTATGTCGAATATGCCGTGGTGGGTTGCACCGTCTTGCGGGCTTAAGCCGGCTCTGTCCATACAAAAAACAACCGGCAATTTTTGCAGGCAAACATCGTGCATTGCGCAGTCGAAAGCCCTTTGCATAAAGCTAGAATAAATTGCGGCAACCGGCTTTAAGCCGCCCCTTGCCAAGCCAGCCGCAAAAATGGCGGCGTGTTCTTCGGCAATGCCAACATCGTAGAACTGTTCGGGCAAATTCTTCCTTAAATGCGAAAGCCCCGTGCCCGACGGCATTGCTGCTGTAATGCCAACAACCTTTTTGTCTTTTTGGGCAATTTTTAGCAGGGTTTTGCCCATTGCGTCTTGGTAAGTTGGAATGTCGGGGTTGCTAAATTCCGTGCCTTCACCGGTAAACCTGTCGTATGGGGAAGCCCCGTGGAACTTTTCGGGGTTTTTCATTGCGCATTCCAATCCCATTCCCTTTTTGGTTATAATGTGCAAAAGAATGGGTTCGTCGCTTATCTTGCAAAAGTTAAGATACTGCTCTAGCTGGGCAATGTTATGGCCGTCTATGGGGCCCAAATAGCGCAACCCCAAGTTTTCGAACATAGAAGAGGGTATAAAAAAGTCTTTAGCTTCGCGCATAGCCTTGTAGGCAAGCTTTTTTAGCACTTCGCTGCCCGGAACTTTTTTTAGGAAAGATTCCGTATTTTTATGCACCCTGTTGTAGAGCGGGTTTGTTATAAGCTCGTTTAGGTAAGAGGCAATTGCTCCCACATTTTTGGCTATAGACATTTCGTTGTCGTTTAAGACAATTATAAGCCTTTTGGTTGTGGTGGAAACATTGTTTAAAGCTTCAAATGTAATGCCGCAGGTCATTACGCCGTCGCCTACAACGGCCACAACATTTTCGTTGCCGCCCTGTTTGTCGCGCGCCGCAGCCAAGCCCAAAGCGGCCGAAATTGCAGTGCCCGCGTGCCCCGCGCCGAAGGCATCGTGGTCGCTTTCGAATATGTTGCAAAAGCCGGCCAAGCCGCCCGTTTTGCGTATGTTTTTAAATTTGTCGCCGTTTCTGCCCGTCAACAACTTATGCGTGTAGCACTGGTGCGAAACATCGAAGATAATTTTGTCTTTTGGGGTGTTAAAAACCCTGTGCAGGGCAATAGAAAGTTCTACAACGCCCAAGTTTGGCCCAACGTGGCCGCCGTTTTTCGACGTTACCGAAATTATTTCCTCCCTGATTTCTTTTGCCAATTCGGGAAGCTGTTCGGGCTTTAATTGTTTTACATCGTCGGGGCCTTTAATATTTTCCAAAAGAGACATAACTATTCTTTTTCTATAAATTCTTCGCTGCTGGAATCTTCGCTAATCTTGGATATTTTTAGCTCGGCGTCTTCCAGCCTTTTTTTGCAAATTGCCAGATACTTTTTGGCTAGGGAATAGTCCGAAACAAGCTCGTCGAGCTTAAGTTCCGACGATTCGAGCTTTTCGAGAATTTCTTCGAGAGACGCCATTGCGTCTTCAAAAGAAGTAGTTTCCAAATTTTTCTGTTTAGATGCCATTAACGCTATATATGATTTATAAAATTTTTGTAACGACAAGCATATTTTTGACTTTTGGGGCTGTTTTTGTGTAATTTGCTAATTTTAAATAAATTATTCCCTAAAAAATTTTTTTGCTCGACAAGACGTCTTTTATGTGTTCTTATATAATAGACGAGTATATTATACCCCTGAAAATGGGGCACATATATTCAAGTTAAAACCAATCAATATAAAAAAGTCCAAAACTTGTCCTATGGCAGTTATTAAGAAAATGAGTACCAGAGCAGCGTCAAAACCGTCTTTCGCATATTTAATCGAGAAAAAACGCGACGGAAACGAATTTACCGAAGAGGAAGTTCGCATTATAGTCGACGCCATATTAGACGGTGAAATACCCGACTACCAACTTGCCGCACTTATAATGGCTGTGTACTTTAAGGATATGTCGGCGCAGGAAACCGCTTGCTTTGCCGAAGAAATGCGCCTTACGGGCGAGGTTTTGGAGCTTGAAAACATTACAAGACCGAAAGTTGCAAAATATTCTACAGGCGGCGTGGGCGACAAAACTACAATGATACTTTCGGCAATGTCGGCAGCTTGCGGCGTTGTAATGCCATCTATGTGCAGCCAAGACGAAGACTTTATTTTGTCTATGCCCGACAAGCTTTCGTCTATAGGCGGCATAAAAACAAAGCTTTCGCTAGACGCCTTTGTAAAACAGCTTTCTACTGTGGGAACTGCCATTGTTTCGCACGACGAAAAGATTTCGCCCGCCGACGCAATTTTGTACAATATGCGCCACAATACCGCAACAATCCCGAGTTTGCCGCTTATTGCAATAAGCGTTTTAAGCAAAAAGTTTGCCGCGGGCGCCGAGGGCTTGGTTGTAGACGTAAAATGGGGCAACGGCTCGTTTATTAGAGATCTTGAACAGGCAAAACAGCTTGCCCGCTACATAACAAGGGTAAGCAAGGTTATGAAACGCCGCTGCGTTGCCCTTGTTACCGATATGAACCAGCCTTTGGGAGACTCGGTTGGCCTTGGCCTTGAAGTTTTAGAAGCCGTAAAGTTCCTTAAGGGCGAAAGCGCGTCTGAAGATATGAAAGAGCTTGTTTTAAAGCTTGGTATGGAAATTGTGCGCCTAGCCGGTGTTGCGGGTTCTAACTTGTCGGCAAAGCAGTCGGTAGAAAGAGCTTTAAACGAGGGCTTAGCCTATAAAAAGTTTTTGGAAATGATTAAGGCGCAAGGGGGTTCGGCTCCGTGGCTTACAGACACTTCTAAATACCCGATGCCCAAGCATGTAAGAAAGCTTGCCGCCCAAAAGCGCGGCTATGTTCACAACATAAATGCAGGCCAGATTGCAAGGGGCGTAAAGATTCTTTCCGACGGCAAACCCGGTTCTAAGCCAGATCCGTTTGTGGGTGTAACCGAAATCAAAAAGATTGGCACGCAGGTAAAGCAGGGCGAGCCTTTGTTGCAAATTCACTATAACGACGAGTCGAATTTGGATTCTGCAATGGAGTATTTCCGTAGCGCATACCGCTTGGCTCCGCGCAGGCCAAACCCGCCGCAAATAATTGTAGAGCGCGTAGCCTAGCATATTTGCAAAAAACATAATAAAAAGCTCCGTTTGCGGAGCTTTTTTTATGCAAAAAAACACCCGAAGTTTTGCCGCTTTGGGTGTTTTTGTTTTGCTTAAAATTAAAGGGCTTTAGGCAAGTTTTTTAATGTTTCTTATTCTTGTAGAAGCTTCGTATAGGCCGCCAACCCTTGCACGCGCAAGCCACACCTGCTCGAACCTGCCAATTATAAGTTTTAGCCCTATTTGTTGCGGCGTAGTTTCGGTTTTTTTGTCAGAAACCGAGCGGTTTACCGCCCACCTAATCATATCCATTGCCAAGCCTATTTCGGCAAAGCAAATTTGCGCATCGGCGCACATAGGTCTAGACATTTTAAGCTGGTTTAATGCGTCGTCGCAAGCCCTTATAATTTTTACCAAAGCCGACGAATTTTCTTCGGCAAGCTTTTTTACTTCTTCGGCACTGCCGAAGAAAAGCTTGTTGTGCAGGCTATACTGCTTGTTCCAAGGGTCTGCATTTGCCAAAGTTATAATTGCCCTTGCAAAATTCTTTGTTTCGTCTTTAAAGATAAGCTTGCTTGCAACGTCTATAATTTCGTCCTGCGAGTAGGGGGTGTCGCTCCAAGCGCATTGGGCAAATAAAGCTATTTGCATATACATTCCGCAAAATGCCTGATGGTTGCCGTTGTCGCCCCAGTTTGTTAAAATTGCGCCCTGTGCCTCGTATTTTTTGGCGTTTTTGCAGGCGTTTTCTATATTGGCTTTGGCGTTTTGCCAGCGGCATATAAAGCTGTTCCAGCAGCTTGTTCCGGGGGCTACCAAAAAGTTTCGGTTAAGGCTTTTAAGGTAGGCGCACTGTTCTTCGAAGGGGCTGTCGGCCTCGTATCCCCAAAGAATGGGTGTCATATCGGCGGGAATGTCGTTTACCGAGGGCTTGTCGTTCATAAGAACGTCGGCCCAAAAATAGGCGCGCTTGTTGTATTTTTTTACAAGGCCGTTTAGCCTGTTTAAATAGTTTGTGTAAACCTTGTATTTGCCTAGCTTTTCGCAATTTTCTTTGCTTTTGCCCATTCCCAATTCCCACGGTTCGTCGCAGCCAATGTTTACTTTGTCTGATGCAAAAAGCGGCAAAAATTCGGCATACAAGCTATCTATAAAATTCAGAGCTTTTTCGTCGGGGCAAAGGGTGGTCGGATACGGGCGCACATTGCCCATAGGGTCGGTAAAGGGTGCCTTGCTTTCTGCCAAAGGTTGGTATGGTTCGTACCTAAGCCATCTGTCGAAATGCCCCAAGCTGTTTATGTTTGCAACAAGCTCTATGCCGGTTTTTTGGCATAGGCCTTCAAGCATTTTATATTCTTTGGGCGTCATTGGCGAAGAATCGCCCCAAACTAGAGGGTGGTTGCGGAATGCAAAGGTATGCTCGGTGTAAAGTTCCAGCCTGTTGAATTTAAAAAGGGCAAGCATATCTACCAAATACAGCAGCGTGTCCATAGTGGGCACTTTGCAGCGGCTTATGTCCAACATAAAGCCCCTAACGGGCAGGTCGGGAAAGTCGTGTATTTTAAGATACGGCAGCTCTTTGCACTGCATTAAAATCTGTCTTAAAGTTTGAAAGGCAAGTTTAACGCTTTTGTTGTTGCACGCAACAATGACAATGCCCGAATCGCCAATCGACAATTCGTATTCTTCGTCGTCAAAATTCGGGTTTTGCAAAACTTTAACGGCGTCGCCCATTGGCATACCGCTATCGTCTATGCGAATGGCGTTTTCTGGCAACTTGTAGTAGCCTTCGCCAAACTCGATTTTTTTTGGAGTGGGAAAAATTGTGGGCAATTCTTGCATTGTTGTTTTGTGCGCTAATTAAAACGAGTGAATGAAAAGCCCCGACCTAAGCTTGGGTTCAAACCAAGTGCTTTTGGGGGGCATAATCTGGCCTGCGTCGGCAATGTCCATAAGCTGGTCGGTTGTTACCGGATACATCGAAAACGCCACCTTTGCCTTGCCCGAATCTACAATGTTTTCAAGCTCTTTTGTGCCCTTTATGCCGCCTACAAAGTCTATTCTTTCGTCGGTGCGAGGGTCTCCAATATTAAGAATTGGGCTAAGAACGTTGTCTTGCAAAACCGAAACGTCTAGCGATTTTACAGCGTCTAGCGAGGCATCTTTTTCAAAGGTTAATGTGTACCAAAGCTTGTTTAAGTACATGCAAATTTCAAGTGGCTTTGTGGGGCTTTTTTTGCCGTTTTGCTCTACTTGGCAAACTTTTTGCACCTTTGCCAAAAATTCGCTTTCGGTGTTGCCTGCCAAGTCTTTTACAACTCTGTTATAGGGCAAAATTTTAAGTTGTCCTGCGGGGAACACAACCGCCAAAAACCAGTTGTAGTCTTCGTCGCCCGTGTGGTTGGGGTTTTCGGCCTTAAGGTCGCGCGCGCAGCGTGCGTTGCTTGCGCTGCGGTGGTGGCCGTCGGCAACGTACGCGCAGGGGATATTTGCAAATGTTTCGCCTATCTTTTTAAGGGTTTCTTCGTCGTCTATCCTCCAGCCTGTGTGGCGAATGCCGTCGTCGGCAACAAAGTCGAAAAGTGCGTCTTCGTCTTTTTTGTCTTCTACAATCTTGTCTAGCAACGAGCCGTCTTTTACTGTTAAAAATACGGGGCCTGTGTTTACCCTAAGGGTTTTTGTTAAAGTGTAGCGGTCGTTTTCTTTTGCCGCCCTTGTTTTTTCGTGCTTTTTAATTACGTTTTCGTCGTAGTCTTGCGCGCTAAAAGTTGCAACCAAACCGGTCTGTGCGTGGTCGCCCATAACTTGGCGGTATAGGTACATTGCCGGTTTCTTTTCGCGTACTAAGTCGCCGTTTTTAACAAGCTTGTCGAAATTTTCCTTTGCGTGTTTGTAAACTTCGGGAGAATAGGGGTCTGTCGATTCGGGCAGTTCTATTTCCGAGCGCACAACCCTCATAAAGCTAAGGGGTTTGCCTTCGGCTTCTTTAACTGCCTGCTCGTGGTTTACAACATCGTACGGCAACGAGGCGATGTCTTTAAATTTATTGTCTGACGGAATTAGGGCTTTAAATGCTTTAATTTTCATTCCGTAAATAATTTCACAAATATGGAAATTTGCAAGCCAACATATAAATAAAGTTCTTGAAATGTTTGACGGTTTTTAAAAGAATTAACACAAAATATAAAAATCCGATTTTGAAAGGCAGATGTATTATGAAAAATTTTAGCAGGAAGGGCGGTTGTCTTTTTAGTCTTATAAAAATGGCGGTGTTTGCCGTTATAGTTTTGGCGGTTGCGGCATATTTTGCGGGGTCTTACTTGGCGTCGCCTGCGGTTAAATATGCCGGCAAGGTGATAGGGGTAGACATGGAGCTCGGCTCGGTTTCGTATAGCATAAAAGAGCAGTCGGTGCAGGTTAACGGCTTTGTTATGAGCAACCCCGAAGGCTTTTCGCAAAAAGTAAAAGCCCTTGTTTTAAAAGACGCGTTTATTGATTTAGATTTGTCGCTTGGCGATGTTTTAAACAAAAAGCTGATAGAAATAGACGAAATTAAGGTAGACGGCTTTAGTATGTCGCTTGAATATGCGGGTGGCATAATGGGGATTGCAAAAAACAACTCGAATTTTAACAATATAATAAACAGGCTTAAAAGCCACACAAGCCAACAGCAACAGGCTGTTGCCGAAAATAAATCGGCAAACGAAACGCCCTACAAGGTTGCAATTAAAAAGATTGTGTTTAAAAACGGGCAAATCTCGGGCTCGGTTGGCAATTCGAACATAACGGTAAAAATTCCCGATTTTGAAATGCAAAACGTAGGCAAAAGCGGCGAGGGCATAACGATAACCGAAGCCGCAATAAGAATATTTGGCGTTCTTACCGAAAGGGCAGTTAGCACCGCGCTAAAAGACGGCTCGAACGCGCTTATACAGGGTGGCTCCGATGCGGGCTCAACAACCGAAGACGCAATAAAAAAGTTGGGCAAATCAATCTTTCAAGGCTTGTAATTTTTAGGCTAAAACCGATTTTTAACGGGGCGGTTTTTTCGACCGCCTTGTTTTTTTATAGAAGGGCTTTTTATGAATTTTTCGGAAAAGAGAGACATTTTGCTTTTGTGCGCGCTGCTGTTCTTTTTTCTTGCGGGCGAAAGCATAATTTTGCCAATACTTGCCCCCACTTTGGCGGAGCCCGTTTGCGATAAGCTGGATATGCTGGCAAACGCCTCTAAGCAATTGCACAATTTGGCATATGGCGCGGCATTGGGGGTGTTTCCCGTATGTTTGTTTTTTGCGGCACCTATAATAGGCTCGCTTTCAGACAACTATGCAAGAAAACCGCTTATAATTGCGGCGGTTGCAGGCGCGTTTTTGTCGTATATTTTGCAGGGCTTGGCAATGCAATATATGCTTTTTTTGCCATTTTTTGCCGGCAGAGCCGTTGCAGGGCTTACAACTGGGGTAGACGGCGTAATTCAGGCATATTTGCTAGATAACTGCCCCGCCGAAAAAAGGGCAAAATACCTTTCGTATACACTGTTTGCAATGAGCATAGGGCTTTTTGTTGGCCCAATGTTTGCGGCTGCGTTGATAGACCCGCATTCTACCGAGCCTTTAAGCTGGAGCGTGCCTTTTTATGTGCTGGCTGCGGTATTTATTATAATACTTATTCCCGTAATTTACTTTTTGCCGAAAAGGTCGAAAAACGCGCTTGCAAACAAAAAAACAAAGCTTGATTGGCTTGCGGGAATAAAAGACCTAAAAAGCAGCTGGCGCGAGGTTGATTTGCGCAAGCTTAGCATTCCGTTTATAATAGTAAATGCCGCTTTCGGCTGCTATATGGCAAGTTCTGCGGTTTGGGTTGAAAAATCTTTGGGCTTTAATATGCGCGAAATTTCACTTTTCTTTTCGGTAGGCGGGGTAGCCTCTTTCTTTACCTACGGGCTTTTTGCCCCAAAGCTTATAGGCAAATTCGGCGCGCAAAACGTGGCAAAATATTCGGCTGTGCTTATAGGGGTGGCTACTTTTGCAATGCTTGTTTTGCGTATGGGGGCGTTGCCCTATGTTTTTATGGCGTTTAACTTTGCGGGTATTTCGCTTTTTTATTTGTCTTGCATAGACATATATTCGGGTTTGGTAAGTGCGCAGCGCAGGGGGTGGATGCTTAGTGTTGCAAGCTCGCTTTGGGGTTTGGCGCAAGGCTTGGGGCTTGCTTTAAGCGGCTTTATTTGCGCCTATATAGGGGCTTTTGGCGGAATGGTTTTTTGCGCCATATTTGCGCTATTTAGCTATTATATATTCCCAAAGTTAACCCTAAAAGAGCGCGATTGATAAAAATAAGAATAAATCGGCAAAAAATGCTTGCCAAGAGCCGCGCAAAAATATTTCATAAAAACTTTTTAAACAATTCGGCATAGTGCCGCCTTGTTTTTAACACAACAACTAAACACTAAAAATAGAAAGATTATCCCAGGTTCGCCCAGTGCGAATACGGAGCAAACAATATGAATATCACAGTAAAAGACTTGATGGACGCAGGCGTCCATTTCGGACACCAAGTACGCCGCTGGAACCCCCGTTCCAAGCCCTATGTATACGACCACCGTTCGGGCGTATCCATCATCAATCTTGAAAAGACTCTCGAACAGCTCACAAAAGCCGCAAAGTTCATAGAAGATATCGTTGCCGAAAATAAAGACATTATGTTTGTAGGCACAAAGCGTCAGGCTCAAGACATTCTTCGCGAAGTGGCTCAGGGTTGCAATATGCCTTTCTGTGTAAATCGTTGGTTGGGCGGCACTCTTACAAACTTTGCCACAATATTGACCAGCCTTAAAAAATACAAGAAGTTCCTCGATATGGAATCGAGCGGCGAACTCGACAAGCTCTATGCAAAAGAAGCCGCTGCAATACGCCGTCAAATGACCCGTATGAACAGAAACTTCGAAGGTATTAAAGACATTTCGGCTCTTCCCGGCGTAGCTTTTGTTGTAGACATCAACAACGAAGAAATTGCAGTTGCTGAATTCAGAAAATTGGGTATACCCGTTGTAGCTTTAGTAGACACAAATTCCGACCCGACTTTGGTAGACTTGCCCATTCCCGGCAACGACGACGCTGTAAAGAGCATAAGGCTTATTGCCGACGTTATCGCCGAAGCCGTACAGGCCGGTTTGGCAAGACGCGTTGTAGAAGTTAAAGCTCCCGCAACTCCCGCAAAGGCTGTTCGCGGCAGAAGGTCGAAGGCAGAACCCAAGCCCCAGCCCGAAGTTAACATAGCTTCCGACATCAATGTCGATGCGATAAAAGAAGGCAAATAATCAACTAATAGAAAGATTTGCATAATGGAAATTACATCTAAAATGGTTGCCGACTTAAGAGCCCGCACGGGTGCCGGCATAGTAGAATGCAAAAAAGCTTTGATAGAAGCCAACGGCAACGACGAACAGGCGGTTGAAATTCTCCGCATTAAGGGTGTTGCAACAGCCGCTAAAAAGGCTGGCAGAACAGCATCGCAAGGCTTGATTAGCGCATACGTTCACTCGAACAACAAAGTAGGCGTGCTTATTGAAGTTGCCTGCGAATCTGACTTTGTTGCCAAGAATGCAGACTTCCAAACCTTTGTTAAAGACCTTTGCATGCACATTGCGGCTTTCTCGCCCGTTTGCATTTCCAAAGACCAAGTTCCCCAGGAATTGGTAGACAAAGAACGCGAAATTGCGTTGGCACAAATGGCTGAAGACAAAAAACCCGAAGCCATTAAGGAAAAGATTATCGCTGGCAAAATCGACAAATTCCTTTGCAGCGTAAGCTTGCTTGAACAGCCCTTTGTTAAGGACGACAAGCACACCGTAGGCGAAGTTCTTACACAGAAAATCGCAACTATCGGCGAAAAGCTTGAAATCAAAAGATTTACACGCTACCAAATAGGTTAGTAGTGTTTGCAATTTTGCTCGAGTGGTGGAATTGGCAGACACGCAGGACTTAGGATCCTGTGCTTCACGGCGTGCGAGTTCAACCCTCGCCTCGAGCACTGCAAAACAAAAAGCGGCTTTTATAAAGCCGTTTTTTTTGTGCCTGTAATTAGGCAAAAATGCAAAATTTTGCAAATATGGGTATATAAAATTCATCTTTTTCGGGAGCTGGAAAAGGGTTAGCTAGTGTCTATTTCGGGTAGCTTTGTATGCCGTATTTTGCGTATAAGAACGTTTTTTTATATGCCGCGCAAAAAAACATAGTTTTTTTTATGAATTTTGAGGAATCCTGTAAGAAATAGAGCCGTTTTGCGAAAAATTAGTTAGCTATTTTTGTGCAAAAATAGCGCGCATATATATTGCCAATTTTTTATACAGGAAATGAAGATGAAAAAATCATTGTTTGCAATGTCGGCTTTTGCCCTTTTTGCTGGGGCGGCAATGGCCGAAAACGTAGTAAACGAAGGTGGTTGGAATAAGGAGATTTACGGCTCTTTAAATGAAGACGGAGCTTCTGTTTCGACCAGAATAACAGGAGGCGAGTTTTCGTCTAGCCAGCTTTACGGCGGCAAAGAGTCGGGCTCGACCGTTTCGGGTGGATCTACTCTTTATGTAGAAGACGGCACTTTCGGCAACGGTTGGAATGGCCACCATATGTGGCTTTACGGCGGTTCTGCCGAAAATTCTACCGTTTCGGGCGATTCGGCGGTAAGAATATCGGGCGGAACTTTTGCCGCAGGCTACGGCTATATTTATGGTGCTTCCAACGGCGGTATTGTTAAGGGCAATAGCGGCGTTTACATTACAGGAGGTTCGTTTGCCCACTACGACATTTACGGAGGCGGTGCCGAAAACTCGGTTGTAAACGGCAATACTTACCTTGAAATTAGCGGTGCCGAAATTAAATCGGACCTGCAGGTTGGCGAGCGTTTTGGCGGCCAGATATTTTTGGGCGGCAACGACAATTCAGTTGTAAAGGGAAATGCCTCGCTATACTACAATGCAAAATCTGACTCTACAACCATATACCTTTCGGGTAGGAACAACTCGGTTATAGAAGGTACTGTTAGCGCGCAAATAGGCAAAGACGCCACTTTTTGGGGTATGGGTGCCTGCGGCGAAATAAGGGGCAATAACGTTGTTTTAAATTCCGACGGCTCGGTTGCAAGCGTTATAGATGCAAATAAAAATGTTATATCCGTATCTATAGACGGCGCCGTGCTAAATACTTCGGTTCAGACAACGGGCGACAACTACGGACCAAAAAATATAATATACGGTTCGTCGTCGATTGTTGCGAACGATTCTACAATAACAAAAATGCGCGGGGCTTTCGGCACAAGAACCGTTGTGAAAGGCAACTCTACTATAGAGCTTAACAATTCGAACGTAACTGACAAAATCTACGTTGGTTCGGATACCGCGCTTATAGAAGGTAACGCAAACCTTACCGTAAACGGCGGGTCTGTTAAGGCTATCTATGGCGGCTATGGAAATGCCGACACGCAAGGCGTAGTAAATGGCAATTTGAACATATTGCTTAACAACGCTGCCGTTGAAGATATTTACCTTGCAGGCAAAGGCAATTCTTTGATTAAGGGGAAAGCCAATTTAACGCTAACGGGCAGCACCACGGTTTCGGGCACAATAACCGCAAATGGTTTGGAATCTAGCGGGAAAACCCCCGAAATTAACGGCGAAAAAACCCTATATTTGGGTACCGAAGATTCTGCCTACACAGGTTCTGCAGGCGACATTGTGGATTTCGATAAAATTGTTGTTGCCAAAGGTTCTAACGCTTCGGCAAAAAGCATAACCCATAATTTTGATGGTAACATTGCGGGTATTGGTTCGCACAATTACGTTCAAGAAGGCGCAAACTTTACGGTTGAAGGCGACATTGTAAACACGCTAAACAACGCCACAAATTCGGGCAGTTTTGTAGGCGGGTTAACTTCCAGCAGAATAGACCAAAAATCGGCCGGCAGCGCAGTTGTAAAAGGCACGGTTAAAACCATAATAGACGGCGAAAACACAAAACTTAACCTTGTTTACGGCGGTAACGGCGGCAACCAAAAGGGAACGCTTCCACACCTAAAGGGTATGATGGAATCTTCGGCGGGAGCTGTAGACCTTACCGTCAACAACGGTTATATGGCAATGATTTTGGGCAGCGGCGCAATGTTTAGCGATGTTGCAGGCAACGTAGACATTAAAATAAACGGCGGCAAAATAGACGGCGTTTACGGTGTTGCAAGCAACGCAAATATAGGTGGCAATGTTAACGTTACAATGCTTGGCGGCACAATAACCGGCGACAAGGCGGGCGACTACGTTATAGGCATTGCTGCAGGCGGTGCAAACAACGGCGATTCTTCTTTGTCCGACTCTACAATTTCGGGCTCTACAAACATTGTTTTAGGCGGAACTGCTCTTGTTAAGGGCGATGTTTTCGGCGGGGGTTGGGGTGGTTATACCAACCAAAAATGCGGCGGCTTGATAAAGGGCGATACGAACATTACCCTAAAGGGCAGTGCGGTTGTAGAAGGCACAATTTACGGCGGTGGCGTTGCGGGCTATACCGAAATTCAAGGCTCTAAAAACCTGAATATTGGCACTGCCGAAGAATCGTATTCGTCGACTATAAGGGTTGCCGACTTCAACAAAATTAATGTCGTAAACGGTTCGGTAGAATTTGCTTCGTTTAAACAGGCAAGCGAAGGCACGCTTATAAACATAGCGCAAAAGGCAAGCTTAACGGCTTCGTTAAATTCGGCCGACCAATTCAACAATACTTCGATAGAAAACGACGGCATGCTTGTTTTAAAGCGCGGCAAGCTTGCCGACAACGATTCGGTTGCGTTGAAAAGCTATAGCGGCACTGGTACGGTTTCGGCATACGGCGGCATTTTCGAAAACGGCACATTTACGGTAGGCAAAAGCCAAGAATACAAATCTTCGGCTATCACGGTAGGTAGCGGCAAAGACGATGTTCAAAGCGTAAACTTTAACGGCAAACTTGCGTTGGATTTCGATGTTTCGAATTTGGGCGAAGCCGCGCTAACTGTAAACGAAGTAAAAGTTGCAGACGACATAAGCGGCATAGATGGCAAAGTTCTTGCAGCCTACGAAGTTTCGTTGGCGGACAACGGCAACGATTATTCGGTTGTGTTTAGCGCATACATAGGCGCGATAGAAGACATAAGCAAGCTGTCGGCATGGCACAAGGGCAAAGACGGCGAATGGACTAAAATAGACTCGGTAATAGAGTATGCCGACGAAATTGCAAGCATTGTAGTAGACGGCTTTAGCTCGTACGCATTTGCAATGGAAGTTCCCGAACCTTCGACATATGCCGCAATATTCGGCTTGTTGGCGTTGGGCTTGGTTGTATACCGCCGCCGCAAATAACTTTTGCTACAAGCAAAAAACAAAAAGCCTTTTTGGTTATCCAAAAGGGCTTTTTTTGTGAAAAATTTACGGAGTTATTTTTGTAAATATACTGTCAAAACAATTAAAACTTAAGTTGAAGATAAGAAAACGTAAAAGGTAAAAAACAATAAAAATACACCTTGCATCAAAAGCTGTATAAAATGGATAAAATAACATTTCGCACAAAAGCTGCGAAAAATTGAAAATAAAAAAAGGACTTGCTAAAAAACAAGTCCTTAATTGCTAACGTACCCGATCGGGGACTCGAACCCCGAACCAATTGATTAAGAGTCAACTGCTCTACCGATTGAGCTAATCGGGCTTAACAATAGAGTAGGTATAGTACTAATTGCTTTGCCTTATGCAAGCAAATTTTTAGAAAAATTTATACATTTTTTGCCGCTAGTTGCTTTTCTTAAAATTATATTTGGCTTTTTTGCCGCCAATTTTTTATTGCAAAAATTCAATTGTTTGCCTATCAGCAAGTTGTTTTTGTTTATTGCGGCGTATCGCAAATTTTTGCCTTATAAAAAACAGTCTTAAAATATGCAATTATTGCATTTATATATTTTATATAAATTTAGGCTTTTAAAAAGTTGCCGATACACTAACATTTTTACGCAATGAAACAATATTTGGATTTACTTGATTTTGTACTAAAAAACGGCTGCGAGCGCACCGACAGAACGAAAGTCGGCACAATAGGCGTATTCGGCGCACAGGCAAGGTTTGATTTGTCGAAGTCTTTCCCCCTTTTAACCACAAAAAAACTGCATACGCGTTCTATTTTATACGAGTTGCTTTGGTTCTTAAAGGGCGACACAAACGTGAAATATTTGCACGACCACAAAGTTACAATTTGGGACGAGTGGGCCGACAAAAACGGCGATTTAGGCCGCATATACGGCGCACAATGGACCGACTGGCGCACGCCCGACGGCAAAAGCATTAACCAAATTAAAAACGTTGTAGAATCGCTTAAGAACGACCCGTTCGGCCGCAGGCACATTGTGTGCGCTTGGAACCCGGGCGAGCTTTCTAAAATGGCGCTGCCGCCATGTCACGCAATGTTCCAATTTTATGTTAATGCCAATAAAGAGCTTAGCTGCCAGTTGTATCAGCGCAGTGCAGACCTGTTTTTGGGCGTGCCTTTCAACATAGCTTCGTATGCGTTTTTAACTTATATGGTTGCCCAGGTTTGCGGCTACAAACCAAAGGAATTTGTGCACACTTTTGGCGATTTGCACATATACAAAAACCACATTCAGCAGGTTAAAGAGCAGCTAAGCCGCACCCCGCGCGAGCTGCCCACATTAAAGCTTAACCCCGAAAAGAAAAATCTTGAAGATTTTGATTTTGAAGATTTTGAAATTGTAGGGTATAATCCGTACCCTGCCATAAAAGCTCCCATAGCCGTTTAAAAAGTGCAAACAAACAAAGACAAAGCCGCGTTTATGTCGGTTGTAGCCGCCGTATTCCTTACAACTTTTAAGATGGTTGTGGGGTTCCTTACGGGGTCGCTGGGTATATTGTCGGAGGCTTTGCATTCGCTATTGGATTTTGTTGCGGCTTTTATTACCTTTATTGCGGTAAAAATTTCAGACAAGCCCGCCGACAAAGATCACAATTTTGGGCATGGCAAAATAGAAAACTTGTCGGCACTGATAGAAACGGGGCTGCTTATTGCAACGTGCGTATGGATTGTATACGAAGCCCTAGAGCGTTTGGCAAGCGGCAACACGCATATAGAGGTAAGCTTTTGGGCGTATGCTGTGGTTATAACGTCTATTTGCGTAGACTTTTTCAGATCGCGCGCGCTTATGAAGGCGGCAAAAGAGCACAACAGCCAGGCGTTGGAGGCCGACGCTCTGCATTTTTCGACCGACATTCTAAGCAGCGCGGTTGTTTTGGCTGGCTTGATTATGGCGCACTACGGCTACTTTTTTGCCGACTGCATTGCGGCACTGGCGGTGGCATGCATAGTGGTGTTTGTTTCGCTTAGGCTTGGGGCGCGCTCTATAGACGACCTTCTCGACAAAGCCCCCAAAGAGGCAGTGGGCAAAATTTCTATGGCAATAAGTTCGGTAGACGACATTATATATTTTCACGACTTGCGCGTGCGAAATTCGGGGGCGGATATGCAGGTTGAAGTTAGCATACATGTAGACCCTCATTTGACGATTTTGCAGGCGCACGACATTGCCGAAAAGCTTGAAAAAGCCGTTCAGAGCGTAGAGCCGCGCGCCGACGTTCACGTTCATATAGAGCCCGAAAGCGAAGGCTCGGCAAACCTGCACAGAACCTAGGCGCGCTTTTTTAGCAGGCGGTTTTTTAGTTTAAAAACGCAACATTTTTTACGAAATTAAACCAGATTGCATTATGACAAATAAAAACCTTTTTGCCGCATTTTTGTTTGCACTTTCGGCGTTGCCGCTTTTTGCCATTCAGCGCAACTATTTTAAGCACCCCACCTACGATGTAGACAGCGAAATGCCGCTGCCTTACACGGCAATGTATAACGACTATTACGACGATGTAGACGCCCCCGAATGCCACTTTTTTGAAGAGTGGTTTTCTAAAAGCGGGGCGTTCCCGTTCTTTTTCGACGAGCGCGCCAAGTTGGAAAGCTCGGGCGTTGTTCCCGTTTTTACCTACATAGGCAATTTTGCTGGCAACCCTACGGGCGGCAGGGCTAGGGGCACGGGTATTTCAAATTCGTTTAATTTGGGCGTTGGCTTAGACATAGGCAAACTTAGCGGCAAAAAGGCGTTAAACGGGTTAAGCCTTGGCAACACTTGGGCGTGGCGTTCGGGCGACAGCATAACCCCCAAATATTTGGGCAACACTTTTAGCGTTCAGCAAAACTACGGCTCGCAAACAATAAATTTCCAGTCGCTATTTTTGATGTACGAAAAGCCGATTTTTGACGACGAATATATCTTAAGGCTAAAGCTTGGGCGTTTTGCGGCGGGCGACAATTTTATGACCAAGCCCATATATTGGCTATATATGAGCAATTCGGTAGACGGCAACCCCGTGGGTATGTTCTACCAAACAAAGCTTTCGGCATATCCTTCGGGCGTGTGGGGCGCATATTTAAATTTAGAGCAAAAAGACGGCGCATACATAAAGGCGGGCGTATACCAAATTAACGATCCTTCGCAAGACGCAAATTCAAGACACGGGCTAGACTGGTCTTTCGAAAAAAGCATTGGCGTAAACGCCAACTTTGAAATTGGTTGGGATATAAACCACGACGATAGCGGCAAATCGCCCGCAAACGTTTCGGTGGGTATAATTTCCGACTGGTACAATGCCCCCCATAACGACGACCCAAACAAATATTCGTATTTTAACTGCAGCCTATATTTTCAGGCCGACTATATGGTTTGGAATATGGGTATGCCAAAAAGGGAAAAAGCTTCGTATATAACGCGCGACACCTCGAACGCGTACCGAGATTTGCGCGGCATTATTGCCTGGGCTGCAGTGCAATACGACCCTAACGAGAATCTTGCCTATATGCCGTTTTTTGCCTGCGGCGGTTTGCTGTTTAACGCCCCCTTTAAATCGCGCGCCGACGACGTTCTTTGCTTTGCCGTAGCCTACGGCAAATATTCCGACAAGCTACTTGCTCCCGAAAAAGGCTCGTACGAAATGGTGCTAGAGCTAAACTATAAAATTCAGCTAAACAAATTCCTGTTTTTGCAGCCCGACATTCAGTATATAATAAACACAAAAGGCGGGGCATATCCAGACGCCCTTGTTCTGGGCGCGCAATTCGGCGTAGCGTTTTAGGCGCAATTTAACGGCATTTTGCGCAAAATTTGCATGAAAAAAGCGAAGTTTGTTTTAAGAACTTCGCTTTTGTGTGTTTTGTATTTTTGCTGAAAAATTAAAGTGTTTTATTATCTAAGCGTTTTAGAGTACCTTACATAATCGCTTCTTACTTCGTTTAATATAGAAGTATTTCGGTCTATCATTTGCTCTTTAAAATAGTTTGTAAGATATTTGTTTATTTTTAGCTGATGCAAAAAGTCCTCTCTGATTACGCTATAGTAGTTTTCGTAATACGAAAGGCTTTTTTCGGTGTATCTGGCTTTTTGGTAGACATAGATAAGAAAGGCTCTAACTTTGCTCTCTACAGCTTTTGGGTTGCCCTTTGTGTTTGGTAGCGACGACATAAGCTTTTCGTACCCTTGCGCAAATAAACCAGTCTCGCATACACCTCTTTTGCAACGTGATAATATTGTAACAAGCAAGTCGTTATTATATTTACACACAATCCTATATTCGGCTTGTTGCTTGTAGTATTCGTCTAAATTTAGTGTTTGCCATTCTGTGTTTTTTAACGTTTGCAAAGAAAGAAATTTTACGGGAATAAAATGGTCGTAGCCTGCAGTTTCAAAAAAGGCACTGGCTTCGTCGTCGCTAAATGGCGAGGCTTTTAGCTTAGGATCGCCTATAATCGAGTTTAAAGAATCGTTAAACAAAGCCTGAGTTATTTTTGGCAGCGGCGGATATATCGAAAATGCCGCAATTTCGCCGTCGTTTTCGTTTGCCAATACGGCGTTAGATGTCCACAACTGGCGGTTTGTAGAGCGCGTATTGTCCAGCGAAAAAACGTAGTTATTCCTAAAAACGTAATTTCGGTTGTCGTAGGCGCGCGTGCTTGTGCCGTCTATCATATACGATATTCCTGCGCGTAAAATTCTTACATCGAAAAGCCTGTTTGTGTCCATAATGTTGAATTTAGAAGGAAACACATTTATGCCGCTTGCGTTGTTTAATATAAGCGAAAATACGTTGCTTTCGCCTATGGATTTTGCGTCGTCTACCGACGGGATTGCCCCGAAGTTGTCGGGCAGGTTGTCTATTATAAAGCCCACAACTTTATATTTTTTGTTTACAATAATTTTGTTGCTTTTTAGCGAGCAAACCGAATTGTCGAAGCTTACGGGCAAAGAGTCGGGGATAAGGTATTTGTCGCCTATAATAACGGGGGTGTTGCCTATTTTGCAGAGAATAGCCAAAGACGATTTGCCGTTGCCGAAATCGTATTTAAACAATATTTTGCCCAAGTCGTATTTTAGCTCTACTTTGTTGAAGGCTTCGGGCGGCATTTTTTTTAGTTCCTCAAGTTGCTTTTCGAAATCGTTGGGGTATTTTTCCTGAAGCTGCTTTTTTATGCGCTCTATTTTTTCGTCTACAACATCAAGAATTTTATATTCCTTTAACTGCGTATATTTGTAGCACAAAGAATCGAGTTCTTCCAAAGCCTTGTTTGCGTCGCCTTGCGAGCGCGAAATTGCGGTTTGTTGCATTTCGTTAAAAACGGCGTCGTTGTCGGTTTTTATTGAATTGCGCGAGCTGAAAAAGGCGCGCCATCTGTCGTAGTCGTTCGCCATTTGCCTGTAGTCGGTAATGTTGAATTTCTTGAATACGTCGTCTATCAATTTGCGCTCGGTTGGCGTTGCCGATTTTCTTATTGAATTGTAGGTTTCGTAGCTTTGCTTGTTAATTTCAAAGTAGTCTAGCTGGTTTACATAGTTGCCTTTTGCTTGGGCTTCGGAAGCGTTAAAAACTTTCATTTCGTCGAAGCTTAGCGACTTTTTTATATCGGCAAGTTTTAGGTAGGCGGTTGCCTGTTCGTTAAACCATGTCTTTTTCATTTCGGTGTCGTAGTCTTGTCCAAGCTTTAAAAGCCCGTTTTTTAGATTTTCTAAAACTTCGGGCGGGAATTTTGAATCTTGCTCCCGCGCAAAGGCGTTTATTAGCGAAATTGCAGTGTCTTCAACCTTGTTTTTTATGGTTTGGGCGTTTGTTTTTACACTGCCTTTTAAGTTTTGCTTGGCGGGTTGCTCGGCGGAAGGGGCGTTGTAAACCTCTTCGTAGTAGTCGGGTTTGGGCTTTGGTTTTGCGGCTTTGTTGTCGCATGAAACCAGCATAATAATAAGGGCTGTAAAACAAATTGCAGATATTTTCTTTGTCATAATAGGCGGATAATTAAAAAGTAAATATTGCCTGTCAAGATAAAAACACCGTTAACTAACAGGTGTTTTATGTGCAAAAAAGCAATTACAATTTATAGATGAACTATATGCTTTTTATTGGCAAAAGGCTTAGGCTTTTGCGCAGTGCCAAGTCTTTAACACAAGAGGCTTTTGCCGAAAAGCTTGGGCTAGACTATAAGTTCTATCAAGACTTGGAGTCGGGGCGCAAAAAGTATATCAGGCTAGACACTATAGAGCGCATTGCCGAAAACTGCAAAATGCCCGTGTGGGAATTTTTAAAACCGCCGACAAAAGATTTTGTAAAAGACTGTTTTGTTAGGGTTGCTGCCCCTGTGGGGCGACCGAAAAAAGTCGACGCAAACTGCCACAAAAAAACGGCAAAAAAAAGAAAGACGCCGGCAAAATAGGGCAGCGCAAAATAGGCAAAATTTGTTTGCAATATTTTGCAAAATTTTTCAGCTTTGTAAACGTGCTTTGTTGCCGTAAATTCGGCAAAGCGCGCATAATAAATAATGGGGATTATATATGAGCAAAATTAACAGACGCAATTTTTTAACTACGTCGGCCGCAATGTGCGGCTATAGCTTGGTTGTGGCAGCGCCCAAAAACGCGGCCAGCAACCTGCAACACAAAAGAAAGAGCGTGCAAAAAAGGCAAAGTTTTCCGCCCAGCGACGCGGTTGGCATTTTAGACGACACAGTTGAACTGCAGTGCGACATTCTTGTGACAGGCGGCGGCTTGGCGGGGGTGTGTTCTGCAATTTCGGCGGCGCGCCACGGCAAAAAAGTTGTGCTTGTTCAAGACAGGTCTAGGCTTGGCGGCAATTCTAGTTCGGAAATTAAAATGCACCCGTTGGGAGTGTTTTCGCCAAATACGGGTTGGCGCGAGGGCGGCATTATAGAGGAGCTAAAACTTGCAAATGCGGCAACCAACCCGCAGCTAGCTTGGGAAATGTGGGACTTTTTGCTATACGACAAATGTGTAAGCGAAAAAAACATAACGCTGCTTTTAGACACCGCCATTTGCGCTGTGGATATGAAAGACGACAAGATTAAAGCCGCTTATGCCAGATGCTCAACTTCGCGCAAGCTCTATAAAATTTCGGCAAAGATATTTGTAGACTGCACGGGCGACAGTACCCTTGCAATGCAGGCAAACGCCGAAGTTATGTCGGGCAGAGACGGCTCTAAAAAGTTCGGCGAACCCTTTGCTGATTTCGACCCCGTTGGTACAAGACAAGGCTCGTCTATAATGTTTACCTCTAAATTATACGACAAGCCAATGCCGTATACCCCACCTGTTTGGGCAAAGAAAATTACCCCCGAACAACTTAAATTTAGGGGCTTTAATAGCGACGGTTTAGCTTACGGCTATTGGTGGATAGAGCTTGGCGGCGAAGGTGACGCCATTGGCGACAACGAAAAATTGCGCTTTGAATTGCTTTCGATTGTAATGGGCGTGTGGGATTATATTAAAAACAGCGGCAAATTCCCGGCCGCTGCAAACAGGGCGTTAGACAGCATTGCAATGGTTCCCGGCAGGCGCGACACTTTTAGGATTGTCGGCGAACGCATTATGACACAGCACGACATTATGGGCAAGTGGCGCGATTTTGACGATGCCGTTGCAGTCGGCGGCTGGTCTATGGACGACCACCCCGCAAAGGGCTTTTACGCCAGCGACCGCAAGCCATGTCGCCAGTTCGGCAAAGTGCCGTACTACAACATAGGCTTTTCTTCGCTATATTCAAAGAACGTTAAAAATTTGATGATGGCAGGGCGCAACATAAGCTGCAGCCACGTTGCGTTTACATCTACAAGGGTAATGTCTACCTGCTCTGCGGTAGGGCAGGCGGTTGGAACTGCAGCCGCAATTTGTTTGGACAAAAACATTTTGCCATGCCAGTTGCGTGCAGACAAAAACCGCATTTTCGAACTTCAGCAAACGCTTTTAAAAGACGACCAAACCATTATAGGCATAAAAAACCAAGATCCGAAAGACTTGGCAAGAAATGCAAAAGTTTCGGCTTCGTCTAGTATGGAAAACAGCAGCCCCGAAAATGTTTTAAGCGGTGTAGTTATAGACAAGCCCAAAGAAAACAAAAACAGGTGGGTTGCCGACGCCGCCGAAAAGCAGTGGATTGAGCTTAAGTGGAATAGCCCCGTAAAAGTTTCGAATATGCAGTTTACGTTCTACGGCGGCTGCACGGAATTGTCTATGACACATTCGGCATATCTGCTAAAGCATATGCACCGCGGCGCGCAAAAAGAGCTTGTAAGGGATTTCGATTTAATAGCCACTTTGGAAAACGGCGAGCAAAGGAAGTTGTGCTCGGTTCGCAACAACTCGCAACGCTTGGTAAGGCTAAGCTTTAACGAAGTTTCTGTAACGGCTTTGCGCGCCGAAATTTTGGCTACCAACGGTTCGCCGAAAATTACGGTGTCGGAAATAAGGGCATACGCTTAGCCAGTGCAAAACAACAAGCTTTCAAACAAAACGCCGCAAAACAAAGCGGCGTTTTTTTGTATATGCGCATTATAAAAAGTTGCGCAACGCGCAGTTGCCAATCTTAAATGCATACACAAAAAAAGCCCGCAAACCTTGTAGGAATGCGGGCTATAAACAATGCTCAGAGCGGGAGTTGAACCCGCACGCCCGTGAAGGCAGGGGATTTTAAGTCCCCAGTGTCTACCATTCCACCATCTGAGCAAATTTATAAAGCGTTAAGACTATTTATATAATAACGCGTTAGTCAAGATTTTTAATTAGTAGGTTAGGGTTTTGTAGTAGCGGGGAACGCGCTTGGTTATAGAGCACAGGGCTTGGGCTGCAACTATAGACATACTTTGGCAATAGTCTTCTATCTTTATTTCGTTTTCGCCAGATTTGCCTATTAAAATAACTTCGTCGCCTTCCTTTATGTCGTCTAGCCCGGTTGTGTCTAGGCAGGCTTGGTCCATAGAAACTCTGCCTATAATAGGCAAAAACTTGCCCCTTACTAGCACCTTTGTGCGGCCGCCTGCGTTGCGCGTCATACCGTCGCCGTAGCCTGCCGAAATAAGTGCAATTCTGGTGTCTTTTTGCAATGTATAGGTATTGCCGTAGCCAACCGAAGCCCCTTTTGGCAGCCACTTTATTTGGCTTATTGCGGTTCTAAAATACATTATTTGTTCGGGCTTAAATTCCTTTAATATGGAATTTTCTTCGGGGGCAACTCCGAACAAAATAAGCCCTATTCTTATTGCCGTAAGGAAATTTTCGGGCACGCGCGAATAGTCGAAAATATCGCCGTGGTGTATGTATATTTTTTTGTATTTTAAAATTTCGGCGGCGTCTTTCAAAAAGTCGGCGTCTACTTCAATGTCGCGCTCTTTTGCGCCGCTACCTGTTCCCGGAGCGCAAAATGCTTCGAACTTTAAATATTTAGATTCGAGCAGGGCGTTTAGCATTTTTTTTGCCTCGATATTGTCGGGTATAAGGGGTTTTTTTAGCGGCAAGCGCATATGAACTGCAAGCGTTTTGCCAAGCTTTTCGCCAGCCTTTTCAAAGCGTTCAACCTCTTCTAAAGTTGCAAGCACGGGGGTAATGTCGTTTTCAAAATAGAAAGATTCTTCGCCTACAATTGAAGGGCTCATAACTATTATTTGCCAGCCAAGTCCAACGCTTCGCACTTGCATAGCCTCGGCAAGGTTGGTTACGGCAAAGGCATCGGCACCGCTTTCCATAAGGCGCGCAACCGCCGCGCTAATGCCAATGCCGAATGCGTCGGCGGGCACAAAGGCTATATAGCCGCGCTCTCTCGGCAAAAAACGCCTTACGTTTTTAAGATTGCGCTCTAGCGCGCATAAATCTATCTGAACAGAACATCTTAAATGTGTGCTTGCGAATTCCATTTTGCAAATTCCCTTTTCGACAGCAGCAATGCGTCGGGTATATTCAAGCTTTGTTCGGTTAAAAGCGCGGGGTTTTTGTCCAGCGTTTCGAACAAGTTGGTAATGTTGTAGTTAAATTCTTTCGAGTTTTCGGCAATGCTTTCTGCGTTGCGCTGTTTTATAAAATAGCAGTCGCCTATCTTTTCGCCTTCAAAATCGGCGGCGGCAATTTCCTTTGGAGCGTTGCCGTTTGCGCAAATATTGTAGCAGCCTTTGCGCGACCCGCAATACAGCGTAAACGGCTCTTTTACGCCCTCCGACTTGGCCAGCGCATACAGCGTTTCGAACAACCTAAAAGTTTTAATTTTTGCGTTGTTTAAGAACGCCATTGTGCAGAACGAAACGCTTGCGCTGCGTATTCCCAAAACCGAGCCCGTGCCCTCGCAAAACCAGTATTGCGAAACGTCTTTGGGGCATATTTTCGATTGCGCAAAAAGCTCTTTTAAGATTGGGGAAAAGTTTTCTAGCGGTGTTGCCTGTTTTTCTACCTTTGCAACAAGGGCGTTGCCTTTAAAAATTGCGGCTCTTATTGTATACGACGAAGTGTCGGCAACCAAAATAGTTTGTTCTTTCATTATGAAAATCGCTTTCTAAGCGTCTTTACGGGAATGCCCAGTTCTTCTCTATATTTTGCGGCGGTGCGCCTTGCAATGTTTATAGAGCTTTCCGCCAAAATTTCGCATATTTCGGAGTCGGAATAGGGCTTTTTGGGGTTTTCAGATTCTATTATGCGCTTTATTTCCTCTTTTACGCTGTTGTTTGAAAGGGCGCTTTCGCCGTTTTTAGAAACTGCAGTAGAAAAGAAAAATTCGTACGGCTTAATAGCGTTGGGAATTTCCAAATACTTGCCCGAAAGCGCGCGGCTTACGGTGGAGGGGTTTATCCCCAATTCCTCGGCAATGTTTGTCATTGTCATAGGCTGCAAGTTGCCTCCCTCAAAAAATGCCTTTTGCTTTTTCAATATAAGCTCGGTTATTCTTAAGATTGTGTTTTTGCGCTCTTGTAGCGAAGATACCAACGCTTTTGCCTCGCTAATCTTTTCTTTTATGTAGCTTTTGCCTTCGCCTTCAAGCTCGCCTTTGGCAAGCATATCGCGGTAGTCGTCGCTTATTTTTAGGCGAGGCAAAAAGGTGTCTAAAACTTCGCATTTTAAAGAGCCGTCTTTTGCCTTGTAAATTCTGGCGTCGGGCCAAATATGGGTGGCTTCTTCCTGCTCGTATTCGCGCGCGGGCGACGTGTGCAACTTTGCCAACACATTAAAGGCATTTTCTATCTTTGCGGGGGTAGTGGCGCACTTTTCGGCAAGGTCTGCAACCTTTCTTTTTACAAACAAGTCGTAATGTTCGTCTACAATTTCGTAGGCAAGGCTGTCGTGCAAATCAAGCCTTTCAAGTTGCAGCAAAAAACATTCCCTTAAATCGCTTGCGCCTATGCCCGCAGGCTCCATAGACTTTAACAATTCTAAAGCCTCGTTAATTTGCTCGCTTGTAAAGCCGTCGGCAGTTAATGTTTCGGCAATTCCAAGCGGTAAAAACCCGCGCGAGTCTAAATGGTTGCAAAGCTCTATAAAGGCCTTTACAACGCTTTCGTCTTTGCAGTCGCAGGCTGCCTGGTTTACCAATTCTTCCCTTAATGTGCTTTTATATTCTATAGAATTTACTAGAAAGTCGTAGGTTTCGGAGGCGTCTTTGTCGGACTTTTTTTGGGGCAAATAGTCGTAGCTATAATCGTAGTCGTCGCCATCGTAGGCTTCGTTGCCTTCTTCGGTGTCGGGGCTAGAAGGTGCCGAAAAATCGGGGGCAATTTCCTCCAAAGCGGGGTTGCTTTCAAGCTTGTGTCGCAAAAGCTCCCTTAATTCCAAAGAGGGAGCCTGCAAAACGTCTAGGCTGTCGCGCATTTGGGCGTTTATCCCAAGCGACTGCCTAAGTTGAGTGTTTTGCGAAAGTTCCCTTGCCATAGTTTAATGCGTGTTTTTGGCGCATTGCCGTCTTAAAATTTATGCTGCAAATGCGCAAAAATACAGCCTTTTAGCTTGTATAATTTTCATTTTATTTCAAGCTATATTTCCCGTTTAAAGGCGGGTAAGAAAGTGGAAAACTTTAAGGATATAAGCTCTTTTATATATAATTTGCGCAATGTAGGTTCAAGTTTGTCGGTAGACAGAATGAAATTATTTGCCGATATTTGCGGCAACGTTCAAAACAACTACAAAAAAGTGCACGTTGCGGGTACAAACGGCAAGGGTTCTACTTGCGCAATGCTAGACGCCGTTTTTAGATATTGCGGCTACAAAACGGGAATGTTTACTTCGCCGCATTTAATACATTTGGGCGAAAGAATTAGGGTTAACGGCGTTCAGGCAAGCGAGGAAAAACTTGTAAAATATATCTTAAAATTAAAGGAATATGCCGAAAAATCGGGGAAGATAGACCCAAAAATGTACCCTACATTTTTCGAGTTTATAACCGAGGCTGCCTTCCTTATTTTTAACGACGAAAAAGTAGATGTTGCCGTTACCGAAGTTGGTCTTGGCGGCAGGCTAGACGCAACAAACATAATTACTCCCGAAATTTCGGTTATAACTAGCATAGGCAAAGACCATACCGACTATTTGGGCGATACTTTGGAAAAGATTGCCTTTGAAAAGGCGGGCATTATAAAGCCCAATGTGCCCGTAGTTTGCGGTTTTATAGACGAAAACCCCCTTGCCGTTATAAAGGCTAGGGCAAAGGAATTGAATGCCCCAATTTATTGCGTTGAAGACTATTACAAATCTATTGAAGCGCTGCCGCAACCTTCGCTATTTGGGGCGTATCAGCGCAAGAATGCGGCAACGGCAAGCCTTTGCTGCAAAGTGCTTAACGAACGCGGTGTGTTTAAATTGCCTCAACAATCTGTAAAAGAGGCTCTTATGCGGGTTCAATGGGCGGCGCGCTGGCAAACCTTTAAAATGAAGAACGGCGCAACCGTTATATTAGATTCTTCGCACAACGAGGAATGCGCCAAAGTTTTAGACGAAAATTTGGCGACTTTGTCCGAAAAGCCCGTTGTAGTTTGCGGCGTTTTGGGCAAAGATAGGGCAATACCCCTTTTAAAGGTAATAGCAAAGCACGCAAAAAAGATAATTTTTGTGCGTCCCGACCAGCCTAGGGCTTTGCCGCAGAACGAATTGGCAGCCCTTATGCCGCCTAATTGCCGCGTTGCCTACGAATATGCCGAAATTAAAGACATTTTCCCTGCAAAAAACGAGTGTAGCGCAAAACTTGGAGACCTTGCAGTTATAACAGGCTCTATATATTTGGCGGGCGAAGTTTTGTCGGCGATAACGGCGGGCGAAAAGCCGTCTTTGTCGGACTTGATTTAGGCTAAATTGCCCCGACGGCGAAAAACGGGAAAATTTTTCGGCGAAATTTCTTAAAAAAGCTTGCCAAAGGCAGCGTTTTTTGGTGGCATTACAACCTTTAACGCTCGCCGTTTTATGCGAAAAAGAGGGTTTTTTGCATCGTTCGGCGTTCAACAAATAAAATTCAACCGCACATTCGACACTAACGCCGCTTGTGCGTATAAGGATAAATATGTCAGATATAATGGAAAAGTTGCTTGCTGAAAGCAGCTTTGCAAAACTAAAGCAGGGCTCTATTGTTAAGGGCAAAGTAGTAGAAATTCGTCAAAACGAAGTCGTTGTAGATATAGGCGGCAAGAGCGAAGGTATCGTTCCCGCACACGAATTCCCCGACATCGGCGAATTGCAAATCGGTCAGGAAATTGAAGTTCTTGTAGAAAAGTTGGAAGACCGCGACGGCAACCCCGTAATTTCCTACGACAAGGCCCAGCAGAAGAAGAATTGGGAAAAGATTTTAACCGACTGCAAAGAAGGCGCAATTCTTCCCGGCCGCGTAAAGGCAAAGGTAAAGGGCGGCTTGATTGTAAGCATTGGTGTAGACTCGTTCTTGCCCGCTTCGCAGATAGACGTACAACCCCCCAAGAATTTGGACCAGTATGTTGGTCAAACCTACGACTTTAAAGTTGTAAAAATCAACACAGAACGCAAAAACGTTGTTGTTTCCAGAAGGGAACTTATCGAAGAACAGCGTTCGGAAAAACGCCGTCAGTTGTTGGCCGAAGTTAAACCCGGCGACATTCGCAAGGGTATTGTTAAGAACATTACCGACTACGGTGCGTTTATCGACTTGGACGGCCTCGACGGCTTGTTGCACATCACCGATATGAGCTGGGGCAGAATTTCGCATCCTTCCGAAATGGTTAAGGTTGGCGAAGAAATCAACGTGATGATTATCGAAGTTGATCCCGAAAGAGAAAGGGTTTCGTTGGGTCTTAAACAGACAACAGCAAATCCGTGGGAAAATATCGAACGCAAATATCCCGTTGGCTCGAAGGTAAAGGGCAAGGTTGTAAACCTCGTAAACTACGGCGCATTCATCGAACTCGAAGAAGGCGTAGAAGGTCTCGTTCACATCACAGAATTTTCTTGGACAAAGCGCATAACAAAGCCCAGCGAAGTTCTTAAGGTTGGCGACGAAGTTGAAGCCCAAGTTCTCAGCATCTCGAAAGAAGACCAAAAGATTTCCTTAGGCTTGAGGCAGCTCGAAGAAAATCCCTGGGAAATGGCAATTCACAACTATCCCGTTGGCGCACACGTTCGCGGTAAGGTTCGCAATTTGACAGCCTACGGCGCATTCATCGAACTCGAAGAAGGTATCGACGGTATGGTTCACGTTTCCGATATGAGCTGGACACGCAAAATCAACAATCCCGCCGAAATGTTCAAGAAGGGCGACGAAGTTGACGCTATCGTATTGTTGGTAGACTCGGAAAACCAGAGAATCTCTTTGGGCGTAAAACAGCTTACAAAAGACCCGTGGGAAGAAATCGAAAACTTCTTCAAAATCGGCGACTTGGTTACAGGCAAAGTTACAAAGCTTACCAACTACGGCGCGTTTGTTGAACTTCAAAACGATATCGACGGACTCGTACACATCAGCCAAATCTCGGAAGACAGAGTTGAAAAAATCAAGGACGTTCTTAAGGTTGGCGACGAAGTTAAGGCCAGAGTTATCAAAATCGACAAAGACGACCGCCGCATAGGCTTGTCCATAAAGGCGGCCCAATACGACGCCGGCCGTTTGGCGGAAGAAGTTGCAGCATTCGAAAGAGTACGCAAAGACCAGGACTTGACCTCGTTGGGCGATATTCTCGACGAAGCAGGCAAGTAATCGTTTTTTTAGATTACCGCAAAAAACGACGCTTCTTTCGGGAAGCGTCTTTTTTTATGCTTATAGCGTTATGCCGTTATTTTTTATGCAAACAAACCAATGCAAAGCGCGGCGGCTAGCATATGCAAAAATAGCGTTGTTTTTGGATTTTATATTTGACCAACGCGCCAATATGGAAAACATTTTAAGTAATATATAGCTATATGGAACAAGAAGAAAAACCTACAGTTTCTAAAAATTTTGTAAGGCAAATAATAGAGGCCGACATTGCAAACGGCTTGACAAAAGTGCATACGCGCTTTCCCCCCGAGCCTAACGGCTGTTTGCACATAGGGCACGCTAAGGCGTTTTGCCTAGACTTTGGCGTTGCTGCCGAATATGGCGGTATTTGCAACTTGCGCTTCGACGACACAAACCCCACAAAGGAGGATACGCGCTTTGTAGATTCCATTATGGAAGACGTTCACTGGCTCGGCTTCGACTGGGGCGACAGGCTTTTTTATGCCTCCGACTATTTTGAAAAGCTATACGGATATGCTGTAGAGCTTATAAAGGCGGGCAAAGCCTATGTGTGCACGCTTTCGCCCGAAGAGTTTAAGGAATATAGAGGCGTTCCCGGTAGCGCGGGCAAAGAAAGTCCGCACCGCAACCGCCCCATAGAGGAAAGTTTGGACTTGTTTGAAAGAATGCGCAAGGGCGAGTTTAAAGAGGGCGAATATGTGCTTAGGGCGAAGATTGATATGGCGTCTCCGAACCTGCACATGCGAGACCCTGCCATTTACAGAATTAAGTACGACCACCACCACAGAACGGGCGACAAATGGTGCATTTACCCAATGTACGACTTTGCGCACTGCCTTTGCGACGCAATAGAGGGCATTACACATTCGCTTTGCACGCTTGAATTTGTTGTGCACCGCCCGTTGTACGACTGGTTTATTGAAAACACTTCGGCTAAAAATCTTAACAAGGTTCAGCCGCGCCAGTACGAATTTGCAAGGCTTAACTTGGGCTATACGGTTATGAGCAAGCGCTTGTTGCAGCAACTTGTTGCCGACAAGGTTGTAGACGACTGGAGCGATCCGAGAATGCCCACGCTTTCGGGTATGAGGGCAAGGGGCTATACGCCCGAATCTATAAAGAACTTCTGCGAAACGATAGGGCTTACAAAATTCGACAGCCTTACCGATTTTGCTCTTTTGGAACACTGCGTAAGGCAGGACTTAAACAAAAAAGCCCTGCGCCGCATGGCGGTGTTCGACCCGTTGGAAGTCGAAATCGAGAATATTGCCGAAGACTTTGTAGACGAGCTAGACGCCGTAGACAACCCCGAGGACGAAAATTCTACGGTTCGCAAAGTTGCCTTTACAAAGCGCATTTTCATAGAAAGGGAAGACTTTATGGAAAACGCGCCCAAGAAGTTTTTCAGGCTTTCTACCGACAACGAAGTAAGGCTTCGCTACGCATACTTTATGCGCTGCAAAGAAGTTGTAAAAGACGAGACCGGCAAAATAGTAAAGCTTATATGCACAATAGATTTGGCTTCGCGCGGGGGCAATTCGCCCGACGGCCGCAAGGTTAAGGGCACCATTCACTGGGTAAGCGCAAACCGCAACGTTAAGTGCACGGCAAATTTGTACGATAAGCTTTTTACGAAGGAAGATATGACGGACTTGCCCGAAGGCAAGACACCCGTAGACTACCTAAACAAAGATTCGTTGAAAAAGGTTCAGTTTATAGGCGAAGAGGCCTTAAAAGACGCAAAGGTTCAACAGCCCCTGCAGTTCGAACGCATAGCGTATTTTACAAGAGCAAAATCGCCCGAAGGCGAACTTGTTTTCAATAGAACCGTTTTGCTGAAAGATTCCAAAAAGTTCTAAAATGGGCTTTGCCTTATTTATAACCTTTTTATCGGGAGCCGCTACAAGTTTGGGTGCGGCTCTCATTTTTGCCGCAAAGAAAATCCCCATTTCAACGTTGGCGTTTTGCATGAGCTTTTCGGCGGGCGTAATGATATACGTTTCGTTCGGCGAATTGTTGCCCGTTTCGGTAAAAGAGGGGCTGCCGTCGCTTGGTGTGCAAAATGCAAAGCTTTTGGTAATGGGGCTTTTTGCGTTGGGGGCTATTATGGCGGCCTTAATAGACTATTTTATACCCGAGCACCTAAACAGCGAAGACAAAGCCCTATACGAAGCCGACAAAAAGCATGCTGCCGAAATGGAAAAGACGGGCGTGTTTATGGGGCTTGCCGTAATGCTGCACAATTTGCCCGAGGGCTTGGCGGTGTTTTCTACCTTAAATGCTGATACAACCTTGGGCTTATCGATTGCTCTTGCAATAGCGCTGCACAACATACCCGAGGGGCTTATTGTAGCTTTGCCCATATATGCCGCAAGCGGCAAAAAATTTAAGGCTTTTATGTGGGCTACATTTGCGGGATTAAGCGAGCCATTGGGGGCCTTGCTTGGTTTTTGGCTTTTGGCGGGTATTGCGCACGAATGGGTTTTTGCCGTTTCAAACTCGCTGGTAGCCGGCATTATGGTCTACATTTCGTTCGACGAACTTTTGCCAATGGCAAAGGAATACGGGCAGGAACACTACGGTATTTTGGGCGTGTTTTCTGGAATATTGTTTATTGCGGTTATTACCGCTTTGTTGGGCTAGGGCGCTTACGCCTTTTTGCAACGTAGAACAACGCCAAAAGCCCCGCGCAAAAGTAGGGGAATAGATACCCGTACCTTACATAGAACGACTGCCCCGAAAAGTTTTTAAAGCGGTACACATCGGTAAAGGCAGCCCCCCTAAAATATACGGTATTGTTTTCGTTTGCCATTTCGGCGGGCTTAAGGATTTTATAGGTGTACGGGTTTAGCTTATTGTTGTTTTCATCGAAAATATCTAGCGGTGCTTTTAGCTGGTTTGTTCCATTGTAGGCGGTGTTGTCTTTCGACATAAGCGTTATTGTGCAAAGCTTTGCGCCGTATTCGTTAAACACGCAGCTAAGCCCGTTGTTTGACGCCCTTAAAAGGGGCTTTCGCAGCGAAACCGCCTGCAATGCCGAATGTGCGGCATGCTGGTATGCGCCGCCTTCCTTGCCGTACCACGAATCGTTTGTGCATACAAAAAGAAAATCCGCACCGTTTTTTGCCATTCTCCTGCCGAGCTGCTCGAAAATGTCTTCGTAGCAAATCATAACGCCCGCCTTGTAGTTTTTGTCGGCAATTTTTATATTCAAGGGCATAAAGTTTTCGCCGCGCTTCATTTCGCCTACGGGCACAACGCTTTTTAAGAACGAGCACCAAAAGGGCATATATTCGCCGAAAGGCACAAGCTTTGTTTTTGCGTAATATTCTTTTAAAAGCCCGTTGCTTTCCGATACAAAGCAAACCGCGTTTTGCGCCTTGTATTTGCCAAGTTCCTCAACAAAAGCCATTGTGCCGCCCAATATGGGGAAGCCCAAATCTTTTGAAAGAGTTTCTACATAGCTTTTTGCAAATGGGCTTGAAACAATGGGCATAGAAGGCGGTGTGGCGGCCTCTGGCCACAAGGCAATGTCTACATTTGCGCTTTTAAGCGATTTTGTAAGGACAGTAAGGGTTTTTAAGTCAGCTTGGGCGTTTTGGGCGTCCCATTTTCTAAAGCCCTGCAAGTCGGTTTGTACGCAGCCGGCTCTAAACATATACTCGGCGTTCGACTTAAGCGGCAGGTTGTAGGCGTATAAAAAAATGTTGAACATTAAAAGCAAAACCGCCAAATAAAATTCGGGGCAAACGCTTATTTTGCTTTTTATTCCCTTTAGCTTGTCTTTGTTAAAGCGTATTAGGCGGATAACGTATTTTGCAATGCCTATGTTAAACGCAATTATTATGAACGAAAGCATATAAACGCCGCCTATTGCCGCCGACTGCAGCAACGCGGGTCTGCAATATTGGCTGTGCCCCAGGCAAAGCCAGCCAAAGCCCGTAAACATATTCGAGCGCAAAAATTCCAGTACAACCCAAAAGGCCGAGAAGGCGAGCATTGCAAATATTTTTTTTGCCCAGCTGTTTTGCGAAAAACGCTCCGACAAAAAGTAGCCGCATAATGCAAAAAAGGGGGCATAGAAACACGCTATTGCGGCGGGCAAAAGCAGCATTCCTAAAACGCCGTAGGGCGGGTACACAAAACGCAGCCATGCCAATATCGCAACCCAAGAGGCAAAGCACATTAAAAACGAGCACAACCACGTTTTTTTAGATGGGCTTTGCCCCATATTTGCAAGCAAAACCGGCACTGCAAACACCCAAGCGGCCTCCGAACAGGCAAATGGGTCGAAACTAACAACCCACAAAAGCGCGCTTAGAATGTATGCAATGTAATACATTATTCCTTAATGCGCCAGCCTTCCTCTTTTATAAGGTGCTCGGCTTTTTTGAACTTAAGGGTTTGTTCTTCGCCGTTTCTTACAATGGTTACAAGCTCGTTGCGGCCGATTTTCGGCATTTCGGGCTCGGCAATGTCGGGAAGTTTAATTTCCTTTGGCGAATCGCCCAAGGCGGGTTTTGCCTCTTGTGCTTCCTGCGCTTTGGGTTCGGACTTTGCCGACTTTTCCTGTATGCGCGAAATCATTGCCTGCAAAACCTCTATGCTTGAGGCGCTTCTAAAAAGCCCCGTGCAAATATCGTTGCGGATTTTCCCCATAAGGGCTTCGAAATACTTAAAGGCTTCGCTCTTATATTCGTTTAAGGGGTCTTTTTGCCCATAGCTACGAAGGCCAACGCTCTTGCGCAAGTCTTCCATTTCGGTAAGGTGGTCTTGCCAGTTTTTGTCTATGGCGCGCAAAAGAACAAATCTTTCTATTGCCTTAAGCATTTCGGGCTCTTCAAGCTCGTCGCGCATTTTGTAAAGCTCGTCTATTTCGCCGAGAATTTTTTTGCGCATATCGTCTCTCGAAAGCCCGATTAGGTCGTCGGCCGAAATCGTAATCGGGAAACGGCTTGTAAGCCAGCTTGCAAACATTGCAATGGAATCTTTGTCGGTGTTCGAGTCGCCGTTTTCGTCGTAAACTGAAAGGCGTTCGTCTATTTCCTCGTCTACAAATTCCCTTACAAGCTTGCGGGTGTCTTTTGTGCTTAAAATGTCGTTTCTTATGCCGTAGATAATTTCGCGCTGTTTGTTTAGCACGTCGTCGTACTGCAAAAGTCTTTTTCTTGCCGAGTAGTTTTGTCCTTCAACCGTCTTTTGCGCGCGCTCTATAGAGCGGTTTAGCATCGGGTGCTCGAGGGGTTCTCCCTCTTTCATTGTTTTGTCGAGTATTCTCGAAATTGCGCCCATATTGCTAAAGAGCCTCATTAGGTTGTCTTCAAGCGAGATTAGGAATTTTGTGTAGCCAGGGTCTCCCTGACGTGCGCAGCGGCCGCGCAACTGGCGGTCTATGCGACGCGATTCGTGGCGTTCGGTGCCAAGCACATACAAGCCTCCAAGTTCGGCAACGCCTTCGCCAAGCTTAATGTCGGTGCCGCGGCCTGCCATATTCGTTGCAATTGTAACCGCGCCCCTTTGCCCAGCGTTTGCTATAATTTCGGCTTCTTTTGCGTGGTTTTTGGCGTTAAGCACGCTGTGTTCAATGCCCGTTTTGCGGAGCATACGGCTTAAAACTTCGCTGGCTTCAACCGAGGCCGTGCCCACCAATATGGGCTGGCCTCTTTTATGGGTGGCAACAATTTCGTTTATGGCTGCCTGACACTTTTCTCTGCGAGTTTTGTAGATAACGTCGTTTGCGTCTATTCTGCGGCAGGGTTTGTTTGTGGGAATTGCCATTACGTTTAGGCCGTAAATGTCGTTAAATTCCTGCGCTTCGGTTTCGGCGGTGCCGGTCATGCCCGCAAGCTTCGAGTACATTCTAAAGTAGTTTTGAATTGTAATCGTAGCATACGTTTTGCTTTCCTTTTCTATCTGGCAATTTTCCTTTGCCTCTATTGCTTGGTGCAAGCCTTCGCTCCAGCGGCGGCCGTACATAATTCTGCCCGTGTTTTGGTCTACAATGTGCACTTTGCCGTCTTGCACAACATATTCAACGTCTTTTTCGTATAGCGAATAAGCGCGTATAAGCTGGCTTATGCAGTGTATGGTTTCCGAAGTGGAAATAAATTCGGCTTCCGCCTTAAGTTTTGCCTCCTGCTTTTGCTGGGCGGTTAAGTCGGTTTTCGAGTCTATTTCAACAAAAATGCTCGGCAAGTCGGGCAACACAAAGGCGTTGGGGTTGTTGGGTTCAACCGCGTTTCTGCCGCGCTCGCAAAGGTCGCTTTGGTGCTGTTTTTCGTCTATAACGTAGTATAGCTGCTCCTTTAGCGCGTAGCGTTCCTGCTTGTTAAAGTCGGCAGCCATTTCCATGTCAAACTTGTCAAGCTGGCGGCGTATAGCTCCAATTTCCATAAGCTGGCGCAAGGTTCTATTCTTGGGCATACCAAGTTTAACCTGCCAAAGCTTTTGTATTGTGGGTCTGTCTAACTCGGGGTTCTTTTCGGCGGCTTCTTTTACTTCTATTGCCAACCTGTTGCAGAAAGTATGCTGAAGTTTAACAAGCTTTTCAACCGCGGGTTTTAAAAGCATAAAGGGTGCTTCGTGGTCTTCCTGAACGGGGCCCGAAATAATAAGCGGGGTTCTAGCCTCGTCTATCAAAATAGAGTCTACTTCGTCTACAATGCAGTAGAATTGGCCGCGCTGTACCTGTTCCTGCGCCGAGCTTGTCATGCCGTTGTCGCGCAAATAGTCGAAACCGAATTCGCTTGCCGTGCCGTAGGTAATGTCGGCAGCATATGCCTGCTTTTTCGAGGCGTTGTCTTGCTGGTTGTAAATCCAGTCTACCGTAAGACCCAAAAAGTTATACAAATAGCCCATCCATTCGCAGTCGCGGCGGGCAAGATATTCGTTTACGGTTACCAAGTGGCAGTTGTTGCCCGTTAGCGCGTTTAGATATAGCGGCAAGGTAGAAACCAAAGTTTTGCCTTCGCCCGTTGCCATTTCGGCAATCATATTTTTATGTAGGGCAATGCCGCCTATAAGCTGAACGTCGTAGTGAACCATTTCCCACTTAATGTCGTGGCCGCAAACGCTAACGGTTTTGCCGCAAAGCCTGCGGGCGGCGTTCTTTACCGCGGCAAAAGCTTCGGGCAGAATGTCGTCGGTAGTTTCGCCGTTCTTTAGGCGGTCTTTAAATTCTTGGGTTTTTGCCTTTAACTGTTCGTCGGTTAGCGACTGGTACTGCTTTTCAATCTCGTTGATTTTAGCTACAATGGGGCGCACTTTTTTGTAGAATTTTTTATAGTGGCTGCCCGCAAAAAGTTTAAAAATTTGAGCTATCATAAATGTTTAAATGTAAAGTTTGTATATTCGTATAATAATCTCGACAAATACCGCCGATTGCAACCAAAAAAAGCGGTTTATATTGTTGTATTCGTACAAAAAATCGGGGCATTTCGCCAAAGCCCCGATTTTTTTTGCAAAGTTTGCCCTGTTATTTGTTCGGACGCGGAGCTTTAACGTATAGCGTGTCGTGTATCCACTGAAAATATTTTTCGTCGGACTCGAACGCGGGAATGGGTGTTTTGTCTTTAAGGTTTTTCTTAATTATGCCGCATTTTTGAAGAACCATTGTGTATCCCTTGTTGGGTCTAAAATTGGGCTTGTCGTAGAATGGGCGGTTTTGGCTTAGCCACTCTTTGCACTTGTTTAAAAACGACATAA
Organism: uncultured Opitutales bacterium; assembly: GCA_934613415.1. Taxonomy (GTDB): domain Bacteria; phylum Verrucomicrobiota; class Verrucomicrobiia; order Opitutales; family Intestinicryptomonadaceae; genus CAKUIA01. Next base: position 404,680 of record CAKTSY010000001.1, on the reverse strand, counting down.
TCAGTTGGTAGTCGCCGTCTTTTTTGTCTTTAAAAACAACGGGGTGCACGTTCTTTTCGGCGCGTCCGCCCGCGCTTTTGGCAAGCGGGGTAAGCACAAAAATCGAGCGTTCGGGATTGTCGAAATTAAACTGCAAGTCGGTTGCAACTTTGCTTGGTTTGCCTTTTTTGTCGGGAGTGGGCAACTTGGCAACGCCGCCTATTGTCCAGCGCATTTGTCCGCCGTTTTTGTTGTGGCAAACCATACAGCGGCGTTTTATTGTATCGTTAAAATCTTTTGTTTCGGGCATATTGTTAAGGTCTATGCCCGTCATTGCCATATAAAAATTCATTCTTAAAAAGCCGGTGCCTTGTATGGCATATGTGCCAGATTGCATAGCCCCAGTGTCGAGCCACAGCATAACGCTTTCGCGCTCGTAGTCGCTAAGCTTTACATTATGGTGTCCTCCCGAAATTTTGTCCATAAGCTTGCTAGAGCCCGAACCGAAATAGTAGGGCGCCGATTCGCCCCAGCGGTTACGGCCGTCGTTATATTGGCCTTTTTTTGAAAGGGCAACATAGTTTAAAACGTTGTTTGTGCTAAGCCCCTTTTCAAGCGAAAGCGAGCCTTTTAAATCAACAGAGTTATGGCATTTTACACAGTGCTTGTCGAATATGGGCTGCAAGTCGCGCGTTAGGTCTACAACAAAGGGCTGTTTGCGCCCCTTAAACGGGGTTATTTTTTGCACGCCCTTTGTAAACGACATAGGCGTGTTTGTTAAAGTTGGAGCCTCGGTGCGCTTTTCGTGGCAGCCTATGCAGCTTGTAGACGTTGCGGGCGAAAAGCCCACCGAGCTTTGCATTTTCTTTATGAGTTTTCCGTCTTTGTCTAACGCCGAAAAAGAAAGCGGCATGCCCGATGGAACTTCAAACATTGCGCTGCCGTCTTCCTCTACGGGAACGGTTCCCCAAATTCTTTCCAGAATAAAGCCGCCGCCGTTCGAAATAGGGTGCATTCCGCCGTGGTAGTGCACGGGTTCGGGCAAAACCTCGGTTATTAAAAGCTTTTTAACCGAGCCTTTTTTAACCGATTGCATTTCTCTGCCGTTGTAGATGTCTATAAGCGAAATTACGGCGGTTTTCTTTGTAAAGTCGGCCTTGTCGGGGATAAGATATTCGCGCTGGCGCGGCCTTAGGGGCTGAACGTCGCGCATAAACATTTTGCAGGGAACGTTTTTTTTGTGGGTTAAAGTAAGAACTTTGTGCTCGCTTTTAAAGAGGTCGTTTGGCAGCTTAAAGCCGGTAAATATGTGCCCGAAGTCGTCCATAATTACAATGTTTTTGCCGTTGGTTGTAAGGTAAAAACCCTTACCCAACGGGAAGGGGTCAAAAAACTGGTTTGAGTAGCCGCCTACTATAATGTCGAACGCGTGCTCGTCGGAAGGGTCTGCCCCTATTTTCATTTTTGCGGGGAAGCCCCTCGAGTCGGTTTGCCCGTGGCCTGTGCCCAAGGTGAAAACAACTTCGTCTTTGTCGGGTACGGGCTTTGCCGCCAAGAAAAGCCCTCCGGGTCTTTTATTTCCCAAAAATACGGTGTTGTTCGAGCCGTCGGGGTTCATTGCCCAAAGATGGTGGAACGAAACTTGGCTGCGCTGGTTATAGTCCCAACGCATATACACAACGCGGCCGTCTTTTAGCAGGGCGGGGGTGTCGTCTTGGTCGGGATTAACGCTTATGTTGCGTATCATATTTTCTTTTGAATACCACCTGTGAAGATTGTTTGCGGGCACAAAAAGGCACTGTACCGTTTTCGGTTGGCGGTTTGAAATGTAAAGAATGTCGCCATTTGGCATATAGCAGGGCTCAAAGTCGTCCCAGTCGCCCGTCATAGGCAAAAGTTTTAAGTTTTTGCCGTCTATGTCTACTTCGTAAAGTTTAAAGTGGTCGCTGGTTCCTTTTCTGTACGAAAACAAAATTTTCTTTGCGTCGTAGTGCAACCTGCAGTCGCGTACAGAGCCGTCGGGGTCGTCTAGAATATATTCGTAGTCGCCCGTTTTAAGGTTGTAGCGCACAAGCTTGCCGCCCATGCGCGAAAACATTTCCTTGTTAAACCACAAGTCGGCTTTCGAGTCGCCTTCGGGGGTTTTGGCGTATACGCTTTTGCCTACGTTTGCATACCAATGGGGGTCGCGGCTAGACGACCTTACGCAAAAAACAACTTCGTCGCAACCGAGAGCTTTAAGCGCATTTTGCTCGAACTCTTTTTGGTGGTCTTTTATTTTAGGGTCTTGCTTGTCGTCGGAAAGGCTTATGTAGTCGTAGGCAACCCATCTTTCCGCGTTTGTACTTTTAAAACGGTGGGGTTTTATTTCTATTAAATTGTCTTTTTCTTTCAGGCTTTTGGCGGGAATGTTTATTTTTGAAAGCGCGGGAATGCCCCATGTTTGGGGGTGATATGCAACCACCGCCGAAACGTTCGCCTTTTCGTAGTTAAGCTTGTGCGGATTTGCAATGCGGGTAAGCTTTTTTCCGTTCAAATATATGTCCAAAAAATTGTCGTGGCGGCAATACGCGTCGGCTAGACCTATTCTCAATATGTAGGTTTTGTCGGGGTTGTTTTTCGCTGTTGGGGCGTCGAACTTAATTGCGTAGTCGGCAGCTTCCGTAGAGCCGCTCCAGCGACAGCCCGAAATTGGTTGTACAAATGGCCAGTCTTTGTCTTTGTTTTTGCCTACAACAAAAGTGAAACTGCGCTTTGTATCGTTAAAGAATTTTATGCAGCCGTCTACGTCTCTAAACGTGCGCCGCGGTTGAGAATAGTCGTGGTTATAGGCGTGGCGGTCGTCGGCTAAATTTGCAAATGTTTTAAACTCTTTGGCAAAAGAGTCGGGCGTGCCTATTTGGAATATGGTTTCGCCTTTTGCATAATTGCAAAATACAAACCCCAAAACAGCCGCAAATTTCAGCGTGTTTAAAATTTTCATAAATGCTCCCCGATAAGAATTGTAAATATGTTTCTTAAATTCCGTCTCGGGCACGTTACATTTTTAGCAAAGCTTATGCAAGCAAAATCAGCGGCGGTTTATAAGCAAATTAGGGTCGCTTTTTTTCATTACGCTTTTCGAAAGCTTTTTGCCGTCTTTGCCAAGCAAAAGTTTGCAGTGCGCAAAGGCTGGAATTTTCCAATCAAAAGCGTTGTATATTGCCATTTGTTTTGCGGTGCTAAGCAAAAGGTCTTTGCCCCTTACAACTTCGCTTATCTGCATAAAATGGTCGTCTACAACTACCGCAAGCTCGTAGGAAGGGGCGTTTTCTTTGCGCCAAATAAGAAAGTCGCCAAAGTCTTCGCCCGCGGTAAATTTTTGCATGCCTTCAAATGCGTCGTAAAAGGCAAATGTTTGCGCATAGCTTAGGTTAAAACGCCAGTTTAGTTGTTCGAAATTGTTTGGAATAGTTCCCAATTTATACGAAGGGTCTATAAGCGATTTTTTAAAGATTCTTTCGCTTTTGTCGTATCGCGAAAGGGGGCAGCTTTCGGCAATCTCTTTTCGGCTGAGATTGCTTGGGTATGCCAAGCCTTTTTTTATTAGGACAACCAAAATTTGCCTATATAATTCAAAACGCTCGCTTTGCAGATAGGGCGCAAACTGCCCGCCAATGCCGTAGCCTTCGGTGCACACAATGCCGAAACGTTTTAAGTCTTCTACACATTGAGCTATATATTCTGGCTTGCAACGGGCTTTGTCTATGTCTTCTATGCGCAAAACTAGGGCACCATGTGCCTCTTTTGCCCTTAAATACGCCGTTTTAAAAGTTTCTAAGTGCCCCTTGTGCAAAAAGCCCGAGGGCGTTGGCGCAATTCTTCCCCTGTAAAATGCGTTAGCCATAGTTTTTTATTGTAAAAGCAAGAATGTATATTTAGCTTTTTGTTTCAATGAAATTTACTGCTTTACTTTTATTGTTCGCGTGCGCGATTATCCCCCAACTGCGCGCGGCGTCTACGGGAACAGACCTTAGGTGGCAAAGTTCCATATCAAGCTTTAAAGAGTACGATTCTGAAAATTCGTATCCGAAAAATGCCGTGCTTTTTGTGGGTTCCGACATTATAAATATATGGAAAACCGCCGATTGCTTTCCCGAATTTGGCGTTATAAACAGGGGCTTTGGCGGTTCGAATGTGCAGGATTTGTTTAGATATTACAACGACATTATCTTAAAATACAAACCCGCCACAATAGTTATTGGTACGGGCGACGCCGAATGCGCCAGCAAGCGCGCAACCGAAATGATTGTTAGCGATTTTAAGTCTTTGCTAGAAAAACTGCGCGCCGATTTACCCCATGCAAAAATAATTGTTTTGTCGGTGCCAAAAAGCCCAGCGCGCAGCGTATATTTTGGCAAAATAGACGCCGTAAACGCAAATTTGGCAGAGTATATAAAGCAAAAGGGCGGCAAAAATATCGAGTTTTTCGATGTAAACACCGTTGTTTGCGACCAAAACAAAACGCCCCAAAAAGATATGTTCAGAAAAAATATGCTGCACTTTAGGCGCGCAGCCTATACCGAAATTTCAAAAAACTTGCGCAGCTTGTTGAAATAGCAGTGCTTGCGCAAGCAACAACGCTTTGTAAAAATTTAGTAAAAAAAGCTTGAACACAAACACTATTACCGTTTTAATCAAACTTATGAATTATCGTATTTTTGCTTTACTTTCCCTATTGTTCTTTTGTGTGTCAGGTTCGGTTTTTGCGCAAAATAAAACGCAGAATGCCGATGCCGACGATATGCAATTAGAGCCTTCCTCTCAAAAAGCCCCCGCAAAACGCGGTGCAAAAAAGGGCGCAAAGGGCAACCAGAAAGACCCTGTTGTGCTTACAAGTGCAGTTAAGTTTGAGAAGGTAAATATTAACGGCAACAATAACTGGATAAAGGCAACGGTTAAGCTTCGCTGCATAGACAACCCCGATGCCGAAAAGAACGACCTAAACCCCGACTGGGTTCGCAACGTAAATATAAAGCTTGTTTGCGCCTACGAAGACGCAAAAATGAGCACATCTTCAAGCCCCAAGTTTGTTTGGTTTAGCTCTAGCGCAACATTGTTTGCAATGCAGCGCAACAAAGAAAGCACAGTAACATTCTATATTCCGTGGGAAGCCTATTCGGTATATAGAATTAAAGATGCTCCCTACGCGTGGTTGGTAGACCTTTCTGTAAACGGCACAAACTACCCGCTAACAAAAACCAACATTAAACAGCGTTGCAGCTTGGGTACGCAGGGCAAAACATTTGTAGAAAAGGCAATGGCCAACCTAGATGCAAACAAGGGCGTAATGGTTCCGTTCGAAAAGGCCCCCTTTGCGGTTAAGATAAACGAGTATAAATCGGCAAGGAACGATTCTACTTTGGTTTTGGAATAGTGTAAATTTTTAAACTGGGCGCAAAGCGCGGGCTTTGCCGCCCAAATTTTATAAAAAAACTTCAAAAAAATATGGCTTCAAAAAGCAAACTAATAATAAATTGCGGAACAACCTATCTAACGGCGGGGCTTTTTAGCTGCGACTCGAAAAAGCTTGTTCTGGAAAAGTTTTACGCCGAAGAGCTGGTTTACGATTATTCCGACCAGTCGCAATGGTTGCCGGCTCTTACAAGCGCACTTAAAAAAATGAACCTGTCGGGCAAGGCGGTTGTTATTGCACCAGCAAGCATTATATTGCCCAAAACAATTCAGGTTCCCCATGTAACCGGCGACAGGCAAAAGGAAGTTATCGGCTTTGAGGCCGCAAAGAACATTCCCTACGACCTTAGCGAAGTAACTTGGGACTATCAGGTTATTTCCGACGACGGCGTAGAAACCGAAGTATTGCTTGTTTCTATGCGCAAGTCGGCGGCAAACGATTTTTGCGACGCTATAAGTCAGGCGGGCGTTGTTCCCGAATCTTTGGAAGCTTCGTCGGTGTTAGACTATAACACTTGGAAGCTATTCTCTTTGCCCGAAAACGCGATTATGCTTAATGTGGGAGCTAGAACCACAAATATGATTATCTCGCGCGACGAGGGGCTTTTTGTAAGAAGCATTCCCATTGGCGGCAACTCGCTTACTCAGGCAATTGCCGACTCGCTGGGCAAAAACTTCCAGCAAACCGAAGGCATTAAAACAACTTTCTACTCGAACGAGGCAAACTACAATTCTTCCGACGCTGCAGCCGACATTTTCAAGAACAACGAAAAGGCTGTTATCAAGCGCATCAGTATGGAAATTAAGCGTTCCATATTGGCATATCGCCGCAAGGTAAAAGACCCTGTTTCGAAGATTTTCCTTACGGGCCGCGGTTCGCTTTTGCCCGACTTTTCGCAGATTTTGTGCGAAGACCAAGGCGTAAGTGTAGACTACCTTAACCCGCTCGAAAACTTGGCAATTAGCCCGAAAGTAGACGGCAACATTTTAAATGCAAACGCCGCAGCCCTAAGCGAACTTATAGGCGAAGCTTCGCGCTTGGTGTTGGGCGACAAGGCAGTTGGCGTAAATCTTTTGCCTCCCGAAATTGGCGCGCATTTGGCTTTCGAGGCAAAACGCCCGCTTTTGATGGTTTCGGCATTGATTTTGGCGTGCTCTACAATTTTGCCCTTTGTTTATATAAATAATGCAATTTCGGCTCGCAAAACCCTAACTAAAGAGCTCAACAAAGCCGTTCCCGCAATGAACGAACGCATAGAGCAGGTTGCTGCCAACAAGGAAAAGGTAAACAAGCTTATTGCCAAAATCGGCGACTTGGAAGGCTTGGCAAACACAAAGTCGAATTGGATGAATTTCTTTGTAGATCTTGAAAAGCGTATTGTAGACGCCAAAGACGTATGGCTTGAAGGCCTTAATGTTGTAAGAACGGCGGCTGTAAAAGACTTAAAAGGCAATATCCGCAAAAAGGCCGAATATAAGCTTGAAGTAACAGGCCGCCTGCTTTTGCGCGATGTAGACCCCAAAGACCCGTCTCGTTACGACTCGGCTGCTGCTACCAAGCGCATAACCGACTTGCTAAAAACTTTCAAAAATTCGGATTTCATAACCGACTACTTGAATGTAAAGACAGACCCGACCAATCCGAGGGTGCTAAAGTTTACATTCACACTGTTGGTAAACGAGAAAAAGCCCATATAATTTTGTTATCGGCGCAATCTTGAATAGAAAAAGGAATTTTAAATGAATTACATAAAAAAGCACCCTCTATTTTTTGCCGTAGTAGCGTTGTTGTTGGCGGCCTTTGTTGGCGGCGCGGCATACGACGTTGTTTTGCTGGGCGATTTGTCGAAAGCCGAAAAGGCCTACAATAAGGCGGCTTCGGCATTTAGAACCGCCCAAAACGAAGACCCTTCGGTAGAATCGGTAGAAAAGTCTGAACAAAACATTAAATACATTCAAGGCAAGCTAGACAAGCTTGTAACAAGCTTAAGCCCCGCGTCTTCCGACATAATAAAGCCGGCTCCCATGAAGGAGGGCTTTGCATTTGTTGAAGCCTTGCGCGGTATGGTAGATTCTTGGACGGCTGAAGCCAAAAGCAAAGATATTTACTTAAACGAAAACGAAAATTTCGGCTTTAAGAAATATTATGTTGCAGGCTCTAACCCTCCCAGAGACGAAGCTGTTCCCGAATTGTGGAAGCAAGCCTCGGTTTTGGGCTACATAATGCACCAGCTTATAGATTCTAAGGCAGAAAACGTGCCTATGAAAATAAATAGCGTTATGCGCGAAGTTATTCCCGTAGAAATCTCGAAGGAAGAAGCCGCCGCCGACGCCAACAAGCGTAACACCCGTTCCAGAAGGGTTCGCCAGAGGGCTCAGGCTAGCTCCGACACCTTTAAGATAGACGACATTGTTTCGGCAAGGGTAGACGGCAGCATAGACACATTGGCGTATAAAATTACGTTTACTTCGCAAACCGACGTATTGCGCAATTTCCTTAACAAGCTTAAAGATTTCAACATTATGCTTGTTGTGCGCTCGGTAGAGGTAAAATTGGGCGGCCCCGTTACCGACGAAGTTGCTTCGGCAGACTCTTTTGAGCAAGAGCAAAAGGCTCAAGACGAAGCCGCAAAGGGCAAAGACGCTGCAAAAGAACCCATCATTACCGACAATTTGTCGGAATTTACGGTTGTAATAGAATATGTTGAAATGGCTAAAGACGAACCTACGCCTGAAGCCGCCGAAAACAACAAATAACGGCAATTTTTTGAAGGATTTTATATATGAACAAACATTACGATAAAATTTGCTTTGTATTGGCGCTACTGGTGTTGGCGGCAAGTGCGGCGTTCTATTTCTTGAATAGCCCGAACATTTCAAAATTCGAAAAGAAGGCGAAAGCGGCGTTGCAAAGCGGCCCGCAGGGCGAAAAGTGGGTAGACAAAGACGCCAAGTTTACAATTTCGCAGTCGATGGCGTGGGAAAATCCGCCCGCACAGTCGGAAGACGCTAACTGGCTTTTTGAATTGTTTACGCCCCCGAAAATTTGGGTAGACAAATCCGGCAAATTCATAACCGAAGCCCCCATTACCGTTGCCGAAGAAAAAACCGCATTCGAAATCAAATTCGCGTCGGTTACAAGCGCAGTTTACGGTATTAAGCTTACAGGCTACATAGGCTCGGCCGAAAACCCGATTTTCCAGTTCCAAAATGCCGACAACAATATGGAGTTTACCGGCAAAAAGGGCGTTCCCATTTCAATTAAAGACCCAACCGACATTAGCGGCAAAAGGCGCATAGATTTGGGCTTTAAGGTGCTAGACTTTAAAAAGTTTACAACCAAGAACGCCGACAACACAATCACTATTGGTATGACGGTTGTTTTTGAAGACAAACGCCTAAGCAAACCCGTAGAAATTTCTACAGGCAAGCCCACGCTTTTGCCCGCCGAACGCCGCATAGAAATTGCGTCGGCAAAAGACCCGAACCAAAAATGGCTTATAAAGAACAAGGGCGAAAAAATCGAATACAACAATTCGGTTTACACGGTAAAAGACCTTTCGTTCGACGATGCTTTTGTTGTTGTTGAACAGACTTTGCCCGAAGGCAAGGGCACTGTTACCAAGAAGCTAGACGCTTCGGGTGCACACGACATTGAAACTAAGTAGTTCTTTACTTGTAAAAATTTTACAAAATAAAGCTTTTAAAAAATAAAAAAGACGTTATAGTCTGAATTATTAACTAAACGAAAATATACAACTAACAGATATGAAAAGAAATCGAGTTAAAAAGCTGCTTGCTTTTGCAGTGGTGCTATTCGCGGGCTTGTCGTTCGCGGTATCGTCGTACGCGCAGGCAGACAAAACCCAGCAGAAAATAAGCCTAATGGTTGCAGCTGTACAGGCTAGAGACAGCGGCGACTTGGCCACATCTAAAAAATCCCTCGAAGAATTGTTGAAAATTGCCCCCAAAGATAAGGCAGTTCAGCAACTTCTTATGGACGTAAATGCGGCTATAGAGGCTCAAAACAAGGCAGTTGCCGAAGCCAAGGCAAAAGAAGCTGCAGCAAAAGCGGCCGAAGCTAAGAAAGTAGCAGAAGCCAAAAAGGCAGCCGAAGTAAAGAAAGCCGCCGAAGCTAAAGCGGCGGCAGAAGCTAAAAAAGTTGCAGACGAAAAAGCGGCAAAAGACGCTAAAATTGCAGCCGAAAAGGCAGCTGTAGACCAGGCATTGGCAGCAGCCGAACACAAGCAAAAGCTTACTGTAGACAAGGTATACGAATTGATTGACGAATCGTACACTTTGATTGACGACGAAAAGTTGGCAGACGCAGCTCAAAAGATTTCTACCGCAGACGCCAAATTGGCAGAATGCGACTCTGCAACCGACTTGGTAAAGAACGCCAAGAAGGAAATTAAGGCAGTAAAAGCAGCGTTGGCTAAAGAAAACGCCAAAGCGGCAGCCGCCAAGGGCGACTTTGCAAGCGCAAAACAATATGCGCAAGACTATGCCGAAAAATCCGACAATTCCTCCGACTCGAAGCGCTTGGCAGACAAGATTGCTAGAGACGACGAAAACCCCTACAAGAACACTTTGGAATCGGTAAGTCCCGAATATGTTGAACGCCAAAAGGAAGTTAAAAACCTTATCAAGCGCGGCAAAATTCAGTACTTGTACGGCGACTACGACGGTGCTGCAATAACATTCCGCTCGGTTGGTACATTAGATTCCAACAACATAGAATCTTTGGCATACCTTAAGCTTATCTCCGAAAAGCTCAACAAAGTTGGCCGCAAAACGGTTGAAAGCACAAGGGCTTCGATGCTTAACGACGTAAACGAAGCTTGGAGATTGCCCCAAGTTTATTCGGGCACTTTGGCAACAAACGAAAAGGGTGTAGTAACCTCTCCCGTAGCTGCCAAGTTGAAGGAAATTGTTATCCCCGAAGCCAACTTCCAGGAAGTTCCCTTGGCAAAGGTTGTAAGCACACTCTCCACTTTGTCGGTTGAATACGATAAGTCTACAGACGGCGAAAAGGGTGTTAATATGGTTCTTTACGGAGCCGAAGGCAGCAACGCCAAGAATGTTTCTATGGTATTGCGCGGCGCAACATTGGGTCAAATCTTAGACTTTGCAACACGCCAAGTAGCCTACACCTACGATATTGAAGACGACGTTGTTGTAGTTCGCAAGGGTGCAGAAAACCAGCCCACATTGCAGACCGACACAGTTTCGTTCCCCTTGTCGCAGGCAACTGTAACCCGCATGTTGGGTATTTCGGGCACTAAGGCCGAAGGCGAGGGCGGCAACGATCCCTTTGCAAGCAATGCAGCAGCTTCGGCAGACGGCGGCGATAAGAAAGACGATATGATTAAGCAATTCCTCACCAAAGCGGGCGTAGAATTTGGCCCTGCAAGCGGTTTGGTATTCGACGGTACTACAATTATCGTAACAAACACCCCCCGCAATTTGGACAAGATCCGCAACATATTGCAGCGTTATAGCGAAGTAAAACAGGTTGAAGTTGAAACCAAGTTTATGGAAGTAAACCAGGGCAACTTAGACCAGTTGGCATTCAACTACAATATGTCTCGCGTAAGAGCCGACGGCAGAACCGAAACATTGTTCCAAACCTACAACACCGAAATGGGTAAGAGCTTGGACTACTCGAACAACCGTTTGCTTTCGATGACTAAGTCGCAAACAAATGCGGGTTCGGTTCCCACAACCATCATCAATACAGACCCGACTTTGTCGGCTCCCACAAAGGACCAAGTTGCCCAAAACATTCCCGACGTTCCCTCGTCGATTAACTTGGCAAAGAATGCAATGAGCACAGCCGACACAATCCTTGGCGTAATCAACGGTTTTGAAGCCAGAATGGCAATTACCGCAATCAGCCAAGAACAAGGCAGCGACTTGCTTTGCGCACCCAAGCTAACGGTTCTTTCGGGCGAAACAGCCCAAATCAGAATCTCGCAAGAATTGCGTTATCCCGAACAATGGGGCGACGTTCAATCTAACGTAGGTCAATCTTCCGGTACAAGCACAAGCGGCGGCGCAGCTGGTGTTACAATCACCCCCGGTACTCCGCAAGACTTCGTAAAATACGACGTTGGTGTTGTAATGGAAGTTACCCCCACGGTTGAAGAAGACTCTTCTATAACACTATTGTTGAACCCCACAGTAAGCGAATTTGAAGGCTTTATGGAATACGGTGGCGTTGCAGTTGCCTTGTCTGGCTATGTAACGGTTACAGTTCCCTCGGGCTTCATTCAGCCTGTATTCTCGGTTCGCGAAGTTCGCACCAAGGTTACAGTGTTCGACGGCGCAACCGTTGTATTGGGCGGTTTAACACGCGAAGAAGTTAAAACAGTAAACGACAAAGTTCCCGTTTTGGGCGATATCCCCTTGTTGGGCCGTCTCTTCAAATCGAAGGGCGAAACTCGCCAAAAGAGAAACTTGTTGATATTCGTAACGGCCAACAGAATCTCTCCAGGAGGCAGCATAGCAAACGAACAATTCTCGGCAATGCGTCCCGGCAGCTTGTATCAAAGCCCGATAGTTGTATCGCCTGGCGGAGCTATCAAGCGCATTAGAGCTGTAGAAAAAGAAGCAGCCGCTACAAAATAATTAGTTAGTTATATTTTCGAAAGTGGGGCTTGCCGCAAGGCAAGCCCTTTTTTTTGTTTGGAATTTATATATAAAAATTGCGCCTTTTTTAGGCGTGTTTTTATGGGGGCTTTTTCGCGTATTTATATTTGCAGACATTTATCGGCTGCAATGCTTAAAATATCCGAAACAAAAAAGCCGCCAATTTTGGCGGCAAATTGCAAATGGCAAAATTTGCTTGGCAGTTGAACAAGCAAAAACCAAAAATTTTTAAAACAGGCTAAGTTGGTTGTCGTTTGTGGAATTTTGGGCAAGCCACTTAACGCTTAGGTTTTCGAACCCGTTTAGTTTAGAAAGCGCAATAATAATTTCGGCGCAGGCAAGGGCGTCGTAGGGGGCGCAGTGCCACTTTTGACGGTTTTTAGGGCAAAAGCGTTGGGCGTTTTCGTTTAGCCTATCTAAAAGCCCAAGGCGTTCTATTACGTTGCTTAAAGCCGCGCTTTTTAGCATGGGGAATATTTTCTTTACCAAAACAAGCGTATCTATAAAAGGCGACCACGAAAAGGTGGGGGTATTGTTTGTAAAATCGGTAAACGCGCTGGGATTTGGGAAATAGCTGTTTAGCATAGAGCTTTCTGCCCCCTTATTGTGGGCGGCAAAAAGGCCTATTTTACGCATTTGTATGAAATCGTTTGCAAAGCTTTCAAACCTGGGCGCGCGCTTTAATTCGTTTGCCGAAAAGCCGCACATATCCATAGTTTTTGGGGCAACCTTTTGCCTTGGCGCGCACAGGGACGTTTTAAGCGAAACAATTTCCCAATCTCTAATTTCTACAACGCCAAATTCCACAATGCCGCATGCTATTGCACCCTCGAAATCAAGGGCAAAAATTGGTATTTTATCGCTTGCGTAATCCTTTGTCATTTGCAACTATAAGAACATATATGGAAATGGAAATTTTCAAGAAATTTATTAACGAATTGGGCGATATTACCGAAAATTATATCGCAGGCGAATTTAAACAAAATATAAGTTGGGACTTAAAGAACGACCATTCGCCCGTTACCCGTACAGACAAAAATACCGAGCTTATGCTTAGGGAACGCATTAAGGCGAAGTTCCCCGACCACGGCATTATTGGCGAAGAATACGGCAACGAAAATACCGACGCCGAATATGTTTGGGTGCTAGACCCCATAGATGGAACAAAGTCGTATATAACAAAAGTTCCGCTGTTCGGTACGTTGGTTGCCCTAATGCGCAATAACCAGCCAATTTTGGGTATGATAAACCAGCCCATTTTAAAACAGCGTATGATTGGCGACAACAACGAATGCCTGTTTAACGGCAAGCCTGTAAAAGTTTCGCACGAAACCGACATTGCAAAGGCAACCGTTTTAACTTCCGACACAAGGGGAGTGCCCTTTTTGCACAGCCGCCAAGGCTGGTACGATATGGAAAAGAAGTGCTATATCTTGCGCTCGTGGGGCGACTGCTACGGCTATATGCTTTTGTGCAGAGGGCTAGCCCACGTTATGATAGACGCTCAGCTTGAAATTTGGGATATTATGGCGCTTTTGCCAAACCTAAAGGGCGCAGGGGCAACAGTTGGCGACTTATGCGGCGGCAACGACCACAAAAAGCACGGCTGTATGGCGTGCTGCACAAAGCATATGTTCGACGAATGCGTTAAAATTTTAAACCCAAAAGAATAGAATTTAAAAAAATTCTTTATGAAGCCGTTTGCCAAAGCCGTTATAGCTGCGCTAAAAGCCGTGTTGGGCTTTGCCGCAATATTTTTGGCGGTAAACGTGCCTTCGTATTTTTCGGGCATTTCACAGTCGCAGCTGCTTAGCGCAAACAATTCGGTAAACCGCAAAACTCTTGCCGAATTTTATTTGGGTACGGCAAAGCCAAGTTTGGCAATAGACTTATTAAGATACGACAATTCGCCCAGCGCAAAGGCGTTGAAAGCTGCAAGCGAAAATATGCTAAGCGAAAAGGGCGTTTGGCGCGTAGCGGGCGGCGAAGAAACTTTCTTTTCGGCGTTATATTCAACATTTTCGCTTAAAGACGAAACTCCGCAAAGCGTATATGCGCTGTTGGCTACGCCCCAAATAAGAAACGCGTTTTTCGATTTCCTTTCGCAAAGCGAAATGCCGCTTGTTTGCGAAATTTTAAAATTGCGGAATTTAAACACGGTTTTGCTGCCTGCGGCTTCCACTTCGGCTGGCGTTCCCTATTCGGCAGCGGTTGCAATAACGGCTTTAAGCGTTCAAAGCGGCTCGTTTAACGCCGAATTTTTAAAAGACTTTGCCCTAAAGCTAAGCAACATAAAAAACGACGACACTTCGCGCTTTAAGTACGAATCGTATTGCGTTGGGTTGTTGTCGTTTGCAAAAAAGCTTAACTGGATTGAATTGTGCGAGCTTAATTCAAAAGTCGATTCTATGGCAGACTATGCCGATTTATCCGTTGCATTTAAAAATGTTCCCGATGCAAAATCTTTCGACTTGGCGTATTCGGCGGTGCTTATGTGCAAAGACATAAAGGGCGTTTGCAAATATTTGTCGGACGGCAAAAAAAATGCCTTTGGCGATTTTATTTATGCCGGCGATTTGGGCGCGGGCGCTTTGGAGCTTTTGCTGAAAAACAACAAGCCCATACACAAAATGCCCAAATGCCTGCAAGCTCTCGATATTTGGCAGATTGAAAATTCGGTTCAAATGGGGGCGTTTTGTGCGGAGTTCCCCGCAATTTCAAAGCTGCTAAAATTTGCGCTTGCGCTATTTGGCTCTTATGTAATTGTTTCGTCTGTTCGCGGGCTTTTTTCTGGCAAAACGCCAAACGGCGCATTGTTTGTTTGGCGCAATTTGTTTACGGCAAGCATTGTCGCAATGCTTATAATTTTGGCGGTAGAGCCCGCGGTTTTCGACATAAGCTTTGGGGCGCAAAAATCTCCCGAAATAAAATTTGCATTTTCAAACATAATAAATTCTAACAAAGTAAAATCGGTTATGGACTTCAAACTTGATATGCCAACTATAGTGTCGGTTTCGGTATTTCTGCTTTTGCAGTTTACCATATTTGTAATGAGCCTGATTAAAATTGCGGCGGTAAAAAAATTAAACGCTCCAGCATCGCTAAAAATAGAGCTTTTAAACAACGAGGAAAACCTGTTCGACCTAGGCCTATATGTCGGTTTGGCGGGCACGGTTCTTTCGCTTATAATGCTTAGCCTAAACTGGGTAGACGCAGGCCTTATGGCGGGCTACACTTCAACCTTGTTTGGCATTATGTTTACGGCGGTTTTAAAAATTTCGTTCGTTCGCCCCTACAAGCGTACTTTGCTTGTGCAGGCCGCAACCCAAACACAAAACAAATAGAATTTTAATTGTATGATACACTCTACCGCAATAATTGGTGAAAACACAAAAATAGCCGAAAGCGCAAAAATTGGCGCCTACGCAATAATAGGCAGCAACGTTGTTATTGGCGAAGACGTTGTTGTTGAAGAGCACGCAAAAATTTGCAGCCACAGCATTGTGGAAAACAACTGCCGCATATGCAGCTTTACTACAATAGGCGGCGACCCGCAAGACCTGCATTTTGACACGGCAACCGTAAGCGGTGCAATTATAGGCGAAAATTCGGTAATACGCGAAGGCTCTACAGTGCACAGAGCAACAAAGCCCAACGAATTTACCAGAATTGGCAAAAACTGCCTTTTTATGGCAAATTCGCACGTTGCCCACGACTGCCAAATTTCCGACAACGTTATTATTGCCTGCTTTGCCGCCATTGGCGGGCATGCAAAAATAGGCAAAAACACCTTTGTAAGCGGCGGCGTTATGGTTCACCAAAACTGCAAAATAGGCGAGGGCGCAATGCTTAGCGGCAACAGCGCGTTTTCCGAAAACGTGCCGCCCTATGTAAATGGTACACTGCGCAATACGGTTAGGGGGCTTAACCTTATTGGCCTTATGCGCAGGGGTTGCCCAAGGGCTTCTATTGCAAACTTAAAAGAGCTATACACTTTTATTTTTGTAAAGAGCAAGTCTATTAAGGCAAACGCCCAAGAGGCAAAAAAACTTGGCATGGCAAAAACGCCCGAAGGCGAAAACTTTTTAAATTTCATTCTCGAAAATGGCGAAAGGCCCATTGCCCAGCACGGTTTAAAATAAAATGAAAAAGCTTGCCATAACCATAGGCGACCCCAGCGGCGTAGGCCCCGAAATAATTTTAAAATGGGCAAACGAAAACCCGCAGCTTGCCAAAAATTGCGAGGTTATTGGCAACGCCCAACTTTTGGATTTGTTGCCAAGCTACATTGGCAAAAGGGAAATTTCCAGCGAAGTTTTTGCGCTTGGCAGCCCCTGCAAAAACGGGGCAATTCTTGCCCATAATGCGTTGGAAGAAGCGGCATATGGCTGCAAAAACGGCGAATATTGCGCGGTTGTTACAGCCCCCGTTTCGAAGGCAGAAATGGTAAATGCAGGCTACAACTTTGTGGGTCAAACCGAATTTTTTGAGTCTAAGTGGAGCGGGCGCGCCGTTATGTGTTTTGCGGGCGAAAAAATTTTGCTTGCCCTTGCCACTTGGCACATTCCGCTTTCGGCGGTTTCTAAAGCGTTAAGCTTCGACAAAATAGAAAGGGCAACAAATTGCCTGAACGAAATGTGCTGGGCTTTGCGCGAAAAACAAACCCCAAAAATTGCGGTTTGCGGCCTAAACCCCCATGCGGGCGAAAACGGAATTTTAGGAAGCGAAGAAATTGAAATAATAAACCCAGCCCTAAACGAATTGCGCAAAAAATACCCGAATATTTCCTCGGCTCTTCCGCCCGACACGGTTTTTATGCGCGCGCTAAAAGGCGAGTTCGACGGCATTGTTTCGATGTATCACGACCAAGGGTTGGCTCCCTTAAAGGCGTTGGAATTCGACAGTGCGGTAAACGTTTCGATGGGGTTGGAGTTTGTGAGAACTAGCCCCGATCACGGAACTGGTTTTGACATTGCCGGCAAAAATATTGCAAGCTGCAAAAGTTTTGCCGCGGCAGTTAACGTTGCTTTAAAATTGGTAACAAGAAAATAAAATGAAAATTTTTGCATATACGCTTTTTGTTGCAACTTTGTTTTTTGCGGTTTCCTGCACAAAACAAAAGTCGCCCGAAGAAAATTTGTTTGCCAACATTCCCGAAGGCGTTGCAAAAACCATAATCGACAACGCGCAAAAATATTTCGCAAATTCGTCCGCGCATAAAAAGCAGTATATAGAAAAACAGGTTTGCGCCTACAACGAAATTCAAACTGCGCAAATAAACCTGCCCGCCGCAACCTATGCAAAAATTTTGGAACAGGCAGAATCTAAATTTGCCGACGACTTTGTGGAACGCAAAAACTGGCTTTTTGCCCAAACGCTTTCGTGCGCAAATTTAAACGAATACAAATTGTCGTATCCCAAAGAAGTCTATAACGAAACCATTTCGGTTTTGGAGAAATTTTACAAAGACGACTTTTTTAAGATGGAAAGCAACTTTTCGGAATGGGCGTCGTTTTTGTCGAGGGATTTAGACAGCAAAAAAGTGCTTACAAAAGACGAGCTTGCGCAGCTGAAAAAACGCGCGATAGAAAACAGCAAGGGCATTGCCTCTAACGCAAAATCGTATATGGAAACGCAGATTAACGCCGCCCGTAGGCTTGAATCTATAAATGCTCCAAGGGCGTCGCTTAAAAACGACTTCGATTCTTTGCGCGATTTTGTAAAAACAAAATACCCCAATCAATACGAAAAACAGCTTGCCGAATTTGAGACGGGTATTCAGGAAATTATTGCAAACGATAGGCAAATACGCTCGCAAATTAAGGCCGAAAAAATAAAACGCGGCAATTTGCGCCTGCACGAAAACGAAACGCTTGTAGACGCAAGCTATTCGAAAAAGATAGAAAATATTTTTCAAACATCAATATTTACCAAGCGCGGCAAACTTGAAACCGTGTATACGGCTGTTCTTACAAAAATAGGCGAACACCCCGTAATTTTATGCACGCAGGAATTTTTAGAGGGCAACCTTCCCGTAAAAATATCGAATAGCTTGGGCGAAATTGTGTGTTCTAGGGCGTTGATTTCAAAAAACTATCCGTTAATTGCGCTTATCCCAGACAATCTCGACAAGGCGTTTATTCCGCTTAAGATTATGGAAAAGTTTTCGCCCGATGCCGAAAAAGATTTGTGCCTAGTTTCGCACGATTCGGGTGCAATTAAAGTTGGCTATGTGCGCATATTCTCGGAAGACGACAAATATTTTAACCTTGTGTTCGGCAAAATTCCGCGCTTTGAACGCGACGTTTCCGTAAAGCCCATAAGCCGCGACGGCACAAAATTTATGGCAACAGTGTCGCAAACTGTTCCCGGCATTTCGCAGTCGGTTATAATAGACCCCGAAAATATGACGGTTATATCTATGGCGGTAAACCGCTACAACTCGGGCGTTATAGACTATTCGGGCAAAACTGGCTCTATTATTGGGCACGAAGATATGGATTTGCCCGACTACGATACGTTGGTAAGGCAGTTCGACGCTTCGTTAAAATCCGAAAAGCCGTTCGGTACAATAGACTTTTTAAGGCTTAACAACCTTAAAGAGTGGAGCAAATTCAGTATTCAGGAACTTCAACGCCAGAAAACCGAAATACGCCGCTATACCGATTTAAACAACGACTTTCTTGTTTTCTTTAAGCGCAACCTATACGGCTATGCAATGCGAAGCGGCGCGCTTGGCGCGATTGCCGAAAAGCATTCAATAGACTTATTAAAGCGCAAGATGTCGAAAGAAATGTATGCAAAATGCTACCGCAGCTATATGCTAGACGTATTGATGGAGCTTAAGCGCAATATGCTAAGCCCCGTAGATGTAGACCGCTATTACAGCGTTTATAGAGACGCCTTGCGCTACCAAATAAATCTAAGAAAAGCCATGGCGCAATACGTTTCGGAAGGCATAAAAGACTACAACATTATAAATATTTTGCACACCGACTTGCTTACAAGATACAACAACCCGTATTCCGCCATAGATATAACGCAGTTCGGCGGTGCGATGGGCTCGGGTATGTAGCGCGACTTTTGCCGCCCGTTTTTGCAGCACAAAATGTTGGGTTTGTTGTGCTTTTGTTAGTTTGTTTGTTCTTGACTGAGCGGCAAACGGCTACGATAATGTTTGTATGATTACAATTACTTCCTATTCGATTGCGGTTGTGCTTTGCATAGTAACTATGCTTTGTTGGGGCTCTTGGGGTAACACCCAAAAACTTGCCAGCAAAGGCTGGGCGTTTCAGCTCTTTTATTGGGACTATTCTATAGGCGTTGTTTTGTTTACGCTTGTGCTGGGGCTTACAATGGGGTCTATGGGTTCTACGGGGCAAAGCTTTATTGCCGACTTAACTTCGGCTTCGCCCGAATTTGTGCTTTCGGCTTTGGTTGGCGGCATAATTTTTAATTTGTCGAACATACTGCTGGTAGCTGCCATAGACTTGGCGGGTATGGCGGTTGCATTCCCCGTAGGCGTTGGCTTGGCTTTGGTTTTGGGAGTAATTACAACCTATATGGAAAACCAAACGGGCAATGTTAAAATGCTGGGTGCCGGCGTTGCCTGCGTAGTTGTTGCCATTATTTTAGACGCCTTGGCATATAAGAGATTGGGCAACCTAAAAAAAGGTTCGGCAAATTCAAGCAACAAGAAAATTGTTAAGGGCATAATTGTTTCGATAATTTCGGGTTCGCTTATGGGGCTTTTCTACAGCTACGTTGTTGCCGCAATGGAAAAGACCGACGAACTCGGCAAAATTGTTAACGAAAACGCCCTAACGGCATATAGCGCGGTATTTATTTTTGCGGTAGGCATTTTCCTTTCAAACTTTGTGTTTAACACTTTGATTATGCGCTTCCCCATTTCGGGCGGCAAAGTTGGACTGTTAGACTACTTTAAAAAGGGCAATTTAAAGCTGCATATGATTGGCATTTTAGGCGGCGCAATTTGGTGCTGCGGCACAAGCCTTAGCTTTTTGTGCGCCGACGCTGCAGGACCTGCTTTGGCATACGGCTTGGGGCAGGGGGCTACAATGGTTTCGGCTTTCTGGGGCGTGTTTATCTGGAAAGAATTTAAGGGAGCCGACAAAACAACAAATATATTGCTTGCCCTTATGTTTGTAATGTTCCTTTCGGGCTTGGGCATTTTGGTTGCCTCTAAACTGTAGAAACTTGCATTTAAATACCCTTGCATTATGAAAAAGACCGATGTTTTGGTTGTAGGCAGCGCCAACGTGGATATGGTTGTAAACAGCCCGCGCATACCGCTTGCGGGCGAAACTTTGCTTGGCGGCGTGTTTGCGTGCAACAACGGCGGCAAGGGCGCAAATCAGGCGTGGGGGGCTTCGGCATTCTGCAAAACCGCCTTTTGCGGCGCGGTTGGCAACGATGTTTTCGGCAGGGAATATATTGCGCACCTAAAAAAGCGCAATATAGACGTTTCGAATTTGAAAGTAGTTAAAGGCGTAGCTACGGGGGTTGCCCTTATTGTGGTTGCCAAAAACGGCGAAAACATAATAACGGTAGCTTCTGGCGCAAACGAAAAGCTTTTGCCTTCCGACATAAAAAAGGTAAACTTTAAAAACTATTCGGTTGTTTTGTTCCAGCTGGAAACCCCATTAAACACAGTAAAAGAGGGGCTAGCTTTGGCTAAAAAGGCGGGTTGTGTTACAGTGTTAACGCCAGCTCCTGCGGTTTGCCTGCCAAACGAAATCTTAAAGAATGTAGACTTTTTAGTGCCAAACGAGCACGAAATTTTGCTGCTGCAAAAAAAGCGTTATACAGACTTTAAAGAGGCGGCAAAGTCGCTGCTTAAAAAAGGCGTTAAAAACGTTCTTATAACGCTGGGTAAAAAAGGGTGTTTGCTTGTAAATAAAGACGGCGAAAAGTTCTTTAAGGCGTTAAAGGTAAAAGCTGTCGACACCGTGGGCGCGGGAGACTGCTTTACGGGCAGCTTTGCAGCTGGGCTAACATTGTTTAACTACAATACCGAAAATGCAATAGAGCTTGCCATTAAAGCGGCGGCAGAATCGGTTACAAAGCGCGGGGCGCAGCCCGAATAGCATTTTTGCAACTTATTGATAATTAACGGAATATTTTTTTGCGGTTTAATTGCCTAAAAAATATTCCGTTTTTTTGTTGCATTTTCCTTTGTAAGTGGAAAATCTTTCTAATATAAAAATTATAGGCGAAGCCTCCCAAAAAAAGCACTTGGCCGAATACAAGCGAAAGAAGTTAACATATTGAAAAACGAAAAACTTTCTCAAAACCGCGCTCCCGTTTACGAAGCGTTGGAAAAGTTGAAAAAGCTGCGCATAGTTCCATTCGATGTCCCGGGGCATAAAAGGGGCAAGGGTAATCCCGAATTGGTCGAGTTTTTGGGGCAAAGCGCGCTTAGTGTCGACGTAGGCACAATGAAGCTTGTCGACAGCCTTTGCCACCCAGTTTCGGTTATTAAAGACGCCGAAGCTATTGCGGCAAAAGCCTTCGGTGCAAAAAACAGCTTCTTTATGGTAAACGGCACCACCAGCGCGGTGCAAAGTATGATTTTATACGCCTGTAAAAGAAACGATAAGATTATTTTGCCTCGCAATGTGCACCGCAGCGCAATTAATGCCGTTGTTTTGTGCGGTGCAAAACCAGTTTATGTAAATCCCGCCATAGACAAAAATTTGGGAATAGCTTTGGGTATGTCTATTGTAGATGTCGAAAAGGCAATAAAGGAAAACCCCGATGCAAAGGCAATATATGTAAACAACCCAACCTACTACGGCATTTGCTCGGATATCAAAAAAATAGTAAAGCTTGCCCATAAGCACAACATTCTTGTTCTTGCCGATGAAGCCCACGGAGCCCACTTTTATTTCGGCAAAAATTTGCCCATAAGCGCAATGGCGGCGGGAGCGGATATGGCAAGCGTAAGTATGCACAAAAGCGGCGGCAGCCTAACGCAAAGCTCGTTTTTGCTTTTGGGCAAACGCGTAAACGCCGACTATATGCGTCAGGTTATAAACCTTATGCAGACAACAAGCGGCTCGTATTTGCTTATGTCTAGCTTGGATATTTCGCGCCGCAAGCTTGCCTTAAACGGGCCCGAAATTTTCGACGGCGTTTTGGAGCTAGCAGAATATGCCCGCCGTGAAATAAACAAGATTGGCGACTACTACGCATTTTCTACCGAAATAATAAATTCCGACAGCATATACGATTTCGACCGCACAAAGCTTTCGGTGCACAGCCTAGATTTGGGGTTGGCGGGCATAGAAGTGCACGACATTTTGCGCGACGAATACGGCATACAAATAGAATTCGGCGACATAGGCAACTTTTTGGCGTACATTTCTATCGGCGACAGGTTTAGCGACGTTGAACGCTTGGTAAGCGCGTTGTCGGAAATACGCCGCCGCTACAAAAAACCGAAAACGGGAATGCTTACGCAAGAATACATAACCCCCATTGTTGTAAAGTCTCCGCAAGACGCCTTTTACGCCGAAAGCGAAAGCCTGCCGCTCGACAAAACCTGCGGCAGAATTTGCGGCGAATTTGTAATGTGCTATCCGCCCGGAATTCCCGTGTTGTCGCCCGGCGAAATGATTACCGAGCAGATTATAGAATACATAAAATACGCAAAAGACAAGGGCTGCTCGATGACGGGAACCCAAGACTTATACATAAACAACCTTAACGTTTTAAAGGAATAGTTATGGAACTTTGGTTTACCGAGCGGCACACCCCGAACGTAAGCTTTTCTATTAAAGTGCAAAAACAGCTTTGCAGCGTAAAAAGCCGTTTTCAGCAAATAGACGTTTTCGATTCGAAAGAATTTGGGCGTTTTCTTACCCTAGACGGCTCTATTATGTTTACCGAGCGCGACGAGTTTATCTACCACGAAATGATTACCCACGTTCCGATGGCAGTTCACGAAAATCCCGAAAAAATTTTGGTTATAGGTGCGGGCGACGGCGGCGTTTCGAGGGAAATATTAAAGTACCCTTCCGTAAAACATATAGACGTTGTTGAGCTAGACGAAAAAGTTACCGAAGTTTGCCGGCAGTTTATACCCCAAACCGCCTGCGGGCTAGACAGCCCCAAAGTTTCGCTAATCTACGAAGACGGCCTAAAGTTTATAAGAAGCGCGGAAAACGAATACGACGTAATTATTGTAGACTCTTCCGATACGACAGGGTTTTCGGAGGGGCTTTTTACAAAAGAGTTTTACGGCAACTGCTACAAGGCTTTAAAAGACGATGGCATTATGGTAAACCAGCACGAAAGCCCGTTTTATTTAAGCGATTCAAGCGCAATGGCAACCGCGCACAAAAGAATAGGGCAGATTTTCGCCGTAAGCAAAATCTATCAGGCGCACATACCAACATATCCTTCGGGCGAGTGGCTTTTCGGGTTTGCGTCTAAAAAATACCACCCCGTAAAAGACTTCAACAAAAAGCATTTTAATTCGCTGAAAATTAAAACCAACTACTACAATGCAAAATTGCACAAGGCTTCGTTTGCATTGCCAACTTATGTCGAAAAAATGTTAACCAAGCAAGATTGGTAAACTTTTTGCTTTACACAATTAGTCCGCAAAACAAGAATTCGTTTTCGTATGAAAAAGAAATTGATTCTTGTATTTGCGGCTTTTTTTGCGGGCATAGCTTCGCTTGAAGCCAAAGAAAATTTAGACTATGTAAATATGTTTGTGGGTGCTTCCGGCTACCACGTTACCGCCTACGGCGGCACAACGCCCGCAGTGGGTAGCCCTTTTGCAATGACGCAGTGGTGCGCCGCCACCCGCGAAAACAAAATTTCGCGCACTGTATACCATTACGACGACAAAACATGCATAGGTTTTATTGCAAGCCACCAGCCCACAATATGGATGGGCGACTACGGCTTTTTTACCCTTATGCCCCAGTTGGGCGAGCCCAAACTTGGCGTTGAAGAGCGCGGCGTAAAGATAGACCACAACAGGCAAGTAGCCACCCCCTACTATTATAAACTTGCCTACGATGTTCCAGAAGGCGGCGAAATTACAACCGAAATTACGGCAACTAGCCGCGCTGGATTTTTAAAAATACACTATCCGCAAAATGCTAAGGCAAAGCCTGTAATGTATATACAGGCAGCCCGCGCCGAGCAAAAGCCTTTCGGCGGCGAAATTGCGGTTTTCCCCGACAAGCGCGAAATAAGGCTTTTTAATCAGGAAAGGCACGACGCCCATTTAGGCCCCGAGCTTAAAAATCTTAAAGGCTACTATGTTTTAAAATTCGACAAGCCATTTAAGCTTTTGGGCGTATACAACAACGGGCAAAAGAAAGACTATGTAAATTCGGTTTCGGGCGGCTACGATGTTTCGTGCGCAATAGAGTTTGCCGAAGATGTGGGAACCGTTCAGGTAAAATCGGGCTCTTCGTTTATAAGCTACGAACAGGCTGCCGACAATCTAGAAAGGGAAATTGGCGACAACTCTTTTGACAAAACAAAGGCGATTGTAAAGGCGCAGTGGCAAAATTATTTCGATAAAATAGAAATAGAAGGGGCAAGCGAACTCGATAAAAGGATATTTTTTACAGCTCTTTTTAGAACATTGCAGCTGCCGCGCGAATTTTCGGAATACGGGCGTTATTACAGTGCTTTCGACGACAAAATCCACGAGGGCGTTTCGTACAACGCCTATTCGTTGTGGGACACTTTCCGCGCGCAGCACCCGTTTTTGCAGATAATAGCCCCCGAAAGGGTTTCGCCAATGGTGCAGGCCTTGGTGCAAATGTATAAGGAAAGCGGCTGGCTGCCCAAGTGGCCGAATCCTTCGTTTACAAATATTATGATTGGCACCCACGCCGACGCCGTTATTGCCGACGCCTATGTAAACGGCTTTAGAGATTTCGACGTTAAAACCGCCTACGAGGCAATTCGCAAAGACGCAACAGTGCCCCCAAGCAACGACGAAAAAAGCCGCTGGGTAGACCGCGGTTTGTGGAAGGAAGGCTTCGGCTACGAGGCGCGTTCGGGGCTTACAAGTTATTTAAAGCGTGGCTATGTTACAAGCGACTATACAAACGAGTCGGTTTCGCGCACGCTTGAGTTTGCCTTAGACGACTATTGCGTAGCGCAAATGGTAAAGGCTTTGGGCAAAGACGACGACTACAAAACCTTTATGCGCCACAGCGAAAACTACCGCAATTTGTTCAACAAAGAAACAAACTTTTTCCACGCCAAAAAGGCTGATGGGAAGTGGCACCCGAACCGCCACGAGGGTATGACCGAATCTAAAAACTGGCAATACCGTTTCTGCGTTATGCAAAACCCCTACGGGCTTATAGAGCTTATGGGCGGCGAGCAAAACTTTGTAAAAAATCTCGACGAAGTTTTCGAAAAAGGCCACTACGCCCACAACAACGAGCCTTCGCACCACTATGTATATTTATACAATTATTGCGACAGGCTAGACATTGCCCAAAAGCGCATTCCAAAAATTATGTTCGACAACTACAAAGACGAACCCAAGGGCCTTACGGGCAACGACGACTGCGGGCAAATGAGCGCATGGTATATATTTACCGCAATGGGCTTTTACCCGATGTGTCCGGCCTCTGGCGAATATGTTTTGGGGTTGCCGCGCTTTAAACGCATAAAAGTTGCGTTGCCAAACGGCAAGTTTATAGAGGTAAAGGCCGAAAAGGCGGGCGTTGCAAAAACAATGCAAAACATTTACTTTAACGGCAAAAAGGTTGAAAAACCCTATACTATAAAAGTAAAAGACGTGTTAAACGGCTGCTTGCTTGAGTTTAAAGAATAGCAAAAACATTTAATCTAACACTAACACAAAGCTCGACTCTTATAAAAAGCAGGCGGGCTTTTTTATTGTCCTATTTTCTGGGTACGGTTCAAAAATTTTAGTCTTAATTTTGCCAAACAAAAAGGCGTTGCTTAATTCGCAGCCAACGCCTTTAGTTTTAAATTTGCCTGTTAATTATTATTTTGCAACGTTGTATTTGCAGGGAACAAAAGCAGATTTTTGCAGGTACTTTATGCTTTTATCTATGCTTTCGAGGGGCTTAAAGTTGTATCTTTCAACTTCAACGATAATGTGTTCGGTGCCAGCTTTGTCTACATTGTTGAATATTGCATCAAAGCCAACCATACCGCTTTGGCCGAGTTCCTTGTCGTCTTTAATGTGCAAAAGCTTAAAGCGTTTCGGATATTTGTTAAAGTATGCAACGGGGCTGCATTCGCCGCGAACAGTCCAGTAAACGTCCATTTCAAAGAACACATATTCGGGGTTGGTGTGCTCTAGCATATAGTCGTACATAACCTTGCCCTGAATCTTTTCGAATTCGAATTTGTGGTTGTGGTAGCCGAACTTTATGCCGTTTTCTTTGCAAAGTTTGCCGATGGCGTTGTAGTAGTCGCAATATACTTGCAACCTTTTAAGGGTTTTAAGCTGCTGGGCATTGTGCATGCTGGGTACGCAAATATATTCCATACCGGCGGCTTTGTGCGCTTTAATGGCGTCTTTCCACCAGTTAAGCGATTCGGTAAAGTCGCCGCTTTCAAGTTCCTTTTCGCTTAGCCTTTTCGAGGTATGCGAGCTAAGAACTTTCATATTGTTGCTTTCTATGGTTTTCTTGAACTGTTCGGGAGCCATTCCGTAGAACTTGCCGTTCGAATAGCCTGCGGCTTCTACCGAAGTAAAGCCCATTTTGCCCAAGGCCTGAACCGTTTTCGAGTAGTCGGCTTTAATGTCTTGTCTTGCCGAATACATCTGAACGGAGATGTCTTTTTGTCCGCAGCACATACTTGCGCACGCGGTGTTCAATATTGCGACCAACGAAATAGCCGCCAAAGAAGTTAATGTTTTTGTTTTCATCATATAACCTGTTGTTTGTTAAAATGCACTTAGAATTCAATCTAAAAGGGAGGCGATTTTCAAGCAGATATTAAATAAAAAATCTTATGTATATGTACCCCGAGCTTAACGCCAAAGAAACGAAAACCGTAATTATGCCAAAGCCCATAAATTTTAAAAAGCCTATCGGGAAACCGTGCTTTGTTGCGTTTTCCGACACAATAACGTTGGCGGCAGCCCCAATAATTGTCATATTGCCGCCCAAGCACGCGCCAAGCGAAAGGCACCACCACAAAGGTTCGGCGTAGCTTGCGCCCATAACTTTGCTAATTTCCGCAATCATTGGCGACATTGTAGCAGTATAGGGAATGTTGTCGATTATGCCCGAAATTATGCCCGAGCCCCACAATATAAGCATAGACGCCGTAAGTTCCGAGCCTTTTGTAGAATTTATAAGCCATTGCGCCATAATCTTAATACCGCCAGAGGCTTCCAACGCGCCTATTATTATAAAAAGCCCTATAAAGAAAAATATGGTATTCCATTCAACGTCTTTCCATACGTTTTGCGGGTTTTCGAATATAAGCAAAACGGCGGCTCCCAATAGGGCAACAATGCTGGTTTCTATATGGATAAAGTCGCGTAGCATAAAGCCCATTATAACAAGCAGCAAAACGCCAAGCGAGCGCGCCGCCAAAAGCTTGTTTATTTTTGGGGTTGCAAGTTTTACTTTGCACTCGGCGGTGGTTTTAAGATCTTTTTTAAACGCCAGTGCAATAAAGGCGGTTATGCAAATTTGTATTAGTATTACAATGGGGGTAAGTTCGTTTATAAAATCCAAGAACGAAAAGTTTGCGGCACTGCCTATTATAATGTTCGGCGGGTCACCAATTAAGGTTGCCGTTCCCCCTATGTTCGACGAAAATATTTCGCCAATCAAAAAGGGTATAGGCTTTAAGTTTAACGACTTACAAATAGAAAACGTTATCGGCATAAGCAAAATAACGGTTGTAACGTTGTCTAAAAACGCGCTTACAGCAGCCGTAAAAAAGCAAAGCGACACCAAAATTTTAAGGGGGTTTCCCTTTGTAAATCTTACAATTTTTACCGCCGCATACGAAAATATGCCGCTTCGAGATGTTATCGAAACTATAATCATCATCGAAATCAGCAAAAATACAACGTTGAAATCTATGTAGTTTACGTAGTATAGCGGGTTTGGCAGGTTGTCCGAAAACTTGTTTTGGCTTACCATTCCGAAAATAATGGCCAAACTTGCGCCAATGAGTGCAACCGTAACTTTGGGGATTTTCTCCAACGCTATAAATATGTAGGCAATTAGCAATAAAACTGCCGCCGACGCCACCGGATATTGCGTTGTTAAATTTTGCATTAAGCTGAACATTTTTGTCTTTTAATATGTTTGGGTTGCGCACTTTATGCGGTTTTGTCGTGCGTTTGGCATAAAAATATTCCGTAAAGGGTACATTTGCCGCTTTTTTTGTCAATAAATTGATTGTTAGAATTTCGCGCAATCGGCAAAATGTCTTTTTTGTAGCCGCTTTTATGGGCGAAAAAAAAGCTTTACAAATCGTCAAAAAATGAGATGATTTTAACTTTATAAATTTTATTTACTCGAAAAGAAAGACTGGATAAAAGATGGCAAACTTGAAAAAGAAGAGACGCTTGAAGATGAACAAGCACAAGCGTTCGAAGCGTTCAAAGGCTAATCGTCATAAGAAGCGCACATGGGACTGCTAAGTGCGCAGTCAGAACAATTTTCAAGCCGGCATTTTATGCTGGCTTTTTTTATTGCAAAACTGCCTTAGAGTTGGGTGGGGACAAAAACTAGGCATTTTATGCAACAAAAAACGGCAACGAAATGCGGCTGCCGTTTTTTGTTTATATGCAATGGCTATTTTTAAAGCTCTGTGCAAAAACGCTTTAGTTCGCTTTGGGTAATTTTGCCTTCGTATACTGCCTTGCCCGTTATAGCCCCGTTTAGGTTGGGGTATTTCTTTGCAAGCTCGTTTAACGCCAAAATGTCTTTGCCCGATGCAATGCCCCCCGAAGCTATAACCGACGTGTTAAATGGCAGCGTTTTTTCGAGCATTTTGCTTTGGGCCGCAATGTTCGGGCCCGTCAGCATTCCGTCTGTGTCTATGTCGGTATAAATAACGGTTTTTACGCCTCTTTTTGCCATATCCAATGCAAAATCAAGCGCGTTTTTGTCGCTTACGTTTACCCAGCCGTTTGTGGCAACCTTGCCGCCTTTTGCGTCTATGCCAACTGCAATTTTTTCGGCGTATAAAGAAACCAATTCGGAAACAAATTCTGGGTTGGTGCACGCCTTTGTGCCTATAACCGTGCGGCTTACACCGCATTCCAAAGCGGCTTTAACCGACAAAACGTCGCGCATACCGCCGCCAAGCTGCACTTTTACGCCCATTGCGCAAATTTTTTCGACTATGCCAAGCACCGAAGTTTTTGCGTCGAACGCGCCGTCGAGGTTTACAATGTGTATCCATTTGGCATTGGCGTCTACAAACATTTTTGCGGCGTCTATTGGGTTTTCAAAATACACCGTTTGTTGGTTTGCCAGACCCTGTTTAAGCCTAACGCATTTGCCGTTTTTTATATCTATGGCGGGGTATACTATCATAATCTTGTTTGCAAATTTTTAAAATCTGTAAACTATAATCTACGCATTTTTATATTAGTCAATTTTGATTTTATGAACGGCTTTTCAAAAGTAGCGTCGGTAATACTCTTTAGCGGATTCGGCAAAGAGCTTACATACATTGTGCCCGATTCGCTTGTTGAGAAGCTTTTGGTTGGCTCGCTGGTTAAAGTGCCTCTTAGGGGAACTATGGCAGATGGCGTTGTGTGCGATATAAAAGACTACAATTCTTCGGATTATTCGGGCTTTAAGCTTAAGAATGTGTATTCTGTTGTAGGCGAATGCCCCGTGTTGACAAAAGAGCTTTTTGATTTGGCCAGATGGATTGCTTCGTATTATGCCTGCACTGTGCAGCAGGCGGTAGAGGCAATGCTGCCTGCTGTTGTAAAATCGGGTAAAGAAGTGCAGCGCAATCTTGAAATTCGCCTAAGCGAAAACGTAAAGCAAAGCGACATAGACGCCTTAAAAACCCGCGCAAAAAACCAGTATAAAATTTGCGAATATCTAAGCAAAAACAAGTTCCCCGTTTTAAGGGCGGCGTTGTGCAAAAACCTTAATGTTTCGCCTTCGTCGGTAGACGCGCTTGTAGAAAAAAACATGGTTTGCCAGCGCGATACCGAGCTTTTAAAATTCGCCTTCGACGACGATATTTCGCAAAACGAGGTGGTTGCGGCAAAAGACTTGCCCCTTAACGAGCAGCAGCAAAACGCCCTAAACGACATTTGCGCGCAGCTTGCCAAAAACAAATTTAAAACGCATTTGCTATATGGCGTTACGGGTTCGGGCAAAACCGAAGTATATATAAGGGCAATGCGCAGCGTTTTGGAAAACGGCGGCTCTTGCATTTTTATGGTGCCCGAAATTTCGCTTACCCCTCAAACGGTTGGCAGGCTTAGAAGCAAACTTAATTTAAGCGCAAGCGAGCTTGTTGTTTGGCACAGCAACCTAAGCGACGGGCAAAGGTTGCAGGCTTGGAAGTCGATGATAAACGGTTCTGCAAAGGTTGCAGTGGGCGCGCGATCGTGCGTGTTTGCCCCAATGCAAAACCTAAAGCTTATTATTGTAGACGAAGAGCACGACACTGCCTATAAGCAGGAGAATATGCCCCGCTACAACGCGAGGGATTTGGCGGTATACAGAGCGTCGCTAAACGGAGCTTTGGCGTTGTTGGGGTCGGCAACGCCTTCGCTTGAAACTTTATACAATGTTCAAAATGCGAAGTATTCAATCAGCAAAATGACTTCGCGCGTAGACGATAGGGCAATGCCTAAAATTATGCTTGTGGATATGAAGCGCGAAAAGCCAAACGCCATATTTTCGAACATATTGCGCGACAAAGTGCTTGCCAGACTAGACTGCAAAGAACAGGTGATTTTGTTTTTAAACCGAAGGGGCTATTCAAAACTTTTCCAGTGTCCCGATTGCGGGTATGTGGCAACATGCCCTAATTGCTCGGTTAGCCTTACATGGCATCGCAAAGAAGACTACGTTATGTGCCATATGTGCGGACACAAAGAAAAGGCTCCGCAAAAGTGCCCTAATTGCGGTTCGCCAAAAGCCAAATGGAAAAGCTTTGGCACGCAAAAGGTAGAAGAATATATTTCGCAGACATTCCCGCAGGCAAAAGTGGCGCGTATAGACGCCGACACAATGAAAAAGCGCGACGAATACCGCCGCATTTTCGGCGAATTTAGAAAGGGCAACATAGATATGCTTGTGGGGACGCAGATGATTTCGAAGGGGTTGGATTTCCCCAAAGTTACGCTTGTGGGCATATTGAACGCCGACATAAGTTTGAATATGGAGGATTTTCGCGCCAACGAGCGAACCTATCAACTTATTGTTCAGGTTTCGGGCAGGGCGGGCAGGGGCACCGGCGGCGGCGAAGTTATTGTGCAGACAATGAACCCCGACGCTCCGCCAATACAATATGCGCGCAAAGACAATTTAGAGGACTTTTTAAAGGAGGAACTCGAAAACAGAATGCGGTTTTCGTATCCGCCTGCAAAGCGTCTTATCAGGCACATATTCAGGTCGCGCAACCCCGACAAGCTTGCGTTTTATTGCGAGCACTTTGCCAAAAAAGCCGAGCTTGAACTTGGCTCTTCGGTTTTAATGAGGGGGCCGGCTCCCGCTCCGATAGAAAAAATTCAGGAATATTACCGCTGGCACTTGTGGTATTTTTGCACCAATGTAAGAAGCACCGTCGAAAAGATTATGCGGGTAAGAAATTCTTTTACATTCGACAAAGACATAGAAGACGTTTTAGACGTAGATCCTTATTCTACAATATAGCGCGCCTTTGCGCCGAATTTGTGCGCTTTCAAATATTGCAAACAAAGCCAACCTATGTTTGACCCATTTGTCGCACGGTTTTAAATTTGGCAGATGGAAACGCAATCTTCAGAACTTTTGGGGTTGGCTCTTACGGCGGCCACAGCTTTGCTTGGCGCATATTATTTGGCTTTAAAAATTAGGGATATGCAATCCGAAAAGCCAGACCCTAAAATAACATATGTAACATACACAAATATGGAAAAGATGCGCAACGAGCTAATGCGCATAATAACCGAATCGGGCGGCGAGCTTAGGCTTTTGCGCGCCGAAATTAGGGAGGACATTCGCCTAATGCAGCGGCAATATGCCCAAAGCCTTGGCGAAACGCGCGAGCTTATAAGCAAAAACGCGCAAAACATAAGTGCCTTAATCGCTCAAAGCGCGCTTGCAAACCAGCGCATTGGCGAGCTTGGCGTTAGGGTTGAAAAAATCGCGGCAAAGGCGGCAAAATGAGCTACAGTAAAATTCTTGCGCGCACTGCAATTTTGCTTCAGCTAAGAGAGGCAAGCCCCGTGCAAATGCCGCTAAAAAATCTTTTGTGCGGGCTAAAAATCGCGTCTTTTCAAATAAGCGAGCCCGAGCTTTTGCGTGAGTTAGACTACCTTGAAAAGAAAGGCTACATAAAAATTAGCGAAGACGAAATTTCGCCATCATACAAGCGTTGCGCGCTAATGGCGGCAGCCTACGACTATCTTGAAAGAAGGGGTTTTTAGTATGCCGCCAAAAGCGAAAGACAGCAAAAAAGCAACAGACAAAGAGGCTCTTGCCGAAAAGCCCAAAAAGCGCGCAAAAAAACGGGTGTTGGGCACTCCGTTTTGCGAGTATCTAGAAAAAATACGCACGGCTCGCGAAAATGCAAAAACAGCTTCGGAAATTGTTTTGGGCTCGCTATGCGATAAGCGCAAAGTTTTAGTAGACTTAATTTTAGAGGCTTTGTTCGACTATTTTTGCGAAGGCGATATTGCAGAAATTACGCCAAGCGCGCTTAACGCCGTAGCGGGAGTTGTGCAAAAACTTTCAGCAACGACAAAAGACGAGGCTGCCAAAACGCCTTCGGGCGAAATAGGCGGCGAAACCCTTGCCCAAATAGAAGACAAACTTAAACTGCTATGAGCTTTTTTTTGCCGTATCAGAAAAAGTGGCTTTTGGACAATTCGCGAATTAAGCTTATGGAAAAGAGCCGCCAAATAGGAATGAGCTGGACATCGGCATACAGCCTTGTGCGCCGCCACGCCATAAGCTCGCAAAGGCTGGATTCTTGGGTAAGCTCGCGCGACGAAGTGCAGGCGTCTTTGTTTGTGCAAGACTGTAAAAAGTTTGCCGAAATTTTGAACATAGCCTTTACCGAAAGCGTCGGGGTTGGAGTATCTAAAAGCGCATCGTCGTGCGAAATAGAATTTGTAAACTCAACGAAAATCCATTCGCTAAGCTCGAACCCCGACGCGCAGGCCGGCAAGCGCGGCAACCGTATTCTGGACGAGTTTGCCCTGCACGAAGACCCCGAAAAACTCTACGCAATAGCGTATCCGGGAATAACCTGGGGCGGGCAGCTTGAAATAATTTCGACCCACAGGGGCGCAGACAGCTTTTTCAACAAACTTGTTTGCGAAATAAAATACAACAACAACCCAAAAAATATTTCGCTGCACACTGTAAGTCTGCAAGACGCATTAGAGCAGGGCTTTTTGCAAAAACTTAAAAATGCGCTCGGCAAAGACAATCCCGTATACGATATGGACGAAGCCGAATATTTTAACTACATAAAATCTTCGTGCGTAGACGAGCAAAGTTTTATGCAGGAATATATGTGCATTCCCGCAAACGACAACGAAGTTTTTGTTCCGTTTGCAGTTTTGCAGAAAAATTTCTACCCGCCCTCCGAAAATTGGCGGTGCGAACCGTCTACAATAAACAACCCTATGTATTTGGGGGTAGACGTTGCCAGAACGAGGGATTTTAGCGCATTTTGCCTTATCGAAAAGATAAACGGGCACTGCTTTGTGCGCGACATACAGCTTATGAAAGACGCTCCCTTTTCGGAACAGGAATCGGTTTTGTTTTCGTATTTAAGGCACGAAAACGTTATAAAGGCGTGCATAGACAATACGGGTATTGGCCGGCAGTTTGCCGAGAGGGCAAAAGAGCGTTATGGAAATTCGCGCATAAAAGAGTTTAATTTTTCGGCAAAAAGCAAAGAGATTTTGGCGTATCCTTTAAAATCGGCATTGGAAAATTGCGAGTTTTCCATTCCCGATATTGAAGCTGTTCGCACAAATTTCAGGAATTTAAAAAGGTCTTTCGCCTACGGCGGCACAAGTTTTAGCGCACAGCACAATAGCGACGGGCACTGCGACTTATTTTGGGCTTTGGCTTTGGCTTTTAACGCATCGCGCGACTTTGGCACTGGGCAAATCAAGATATTGCCAAGCGGCGCAAAAGAAAGATTTATCTGGTAGCGGCAAAATTTTTTTTGACGCGCAAAATATATTTTTGTAGCGTAAAACCCGTATATGAAAAACAGACAATTTATAAAGATGTGCGGCGTAATATTTGCCGCGTTTACGCTTTCGGGAACGCTTTTTGCAAAGTCGGTAAATGTTGCCGATTTTGGCGCAAAAGGCGACGGCGTTTCCGACAACACAAAGCAGATACAAAAGGCAATAGACGAGTGCTCGGCTTCGGGCGGCGGCTTTGTTGAATTCGGATTTGGCGAATATAAATCCGGTCACATAATTTTAAAGGACAACGTTGTTTTGAAACTTGCAAGCAATGCGGTTTTGTTGGGCAGCGAAGACTTTAACGCGTATCCTAAAATAGACTTGCCCACCGCCGATGCCGATTTTAACTACGCTTTTATATATGCAAAAGGCGCAAAAAACATAGGCATTGAAGGCGGCACAATAAGGGGCGCGGGCGACAAATTTACGCGCGACCCAAAACACCCGCAATATCACCACCGCCCCAGAAACATTTTGTTCGATTCGTGCAAAAACGTTTCGGTTAAGAACGTAAAAATGCGTTCGCCCGCATTTTGGAATGCGTTTTTCCTGTATTGCGACGGCGTTATTTTAAACAATCTAGACATATTTGCCCACGCAAACCACAATAACGACGGCTTGGATATTTCCAGCAAAAACGTTGTTATTTCGAACTGCATTATAGACGCTTTGGACGACGGCATTTGCCTTAAAAACGAACACGGGCAAAGTTTTGTAGTCGAAAATATTTCGATTACAAACTGCGTTGTGGCAAGCTCTAGCAACTTCTTTAAGATTGGCACGGGCACTCAGGGCGACTTTAAAAACATAACGGTTTCTAACTGCGTATTTAAAAGGGTATACCCGCAAACAATGCTTAAGTGGGATTGGCTTAAAAATTCGGGCATAGAAAAGGGGGCAGCCACGGGTATTTCGGGCATTGCCTTAGAGGCGGTAGACGGGGGCAGCGTGCAAAACGTTGCAATATCCAATATAGTTATGACGGGCATTCAAACTCCCATATTTATAAGGGTAGACGATCGCAACAACAAGAATTTGCTGAACAAAAAAAGCTCCATGCAAAATATTTCGATAAGCAACATTATAGCCACAGCCGAAAGCTGGATAACCAGCACCATTACCGCGGTTAACGGCTACGATTTAAAAAACATAACAATTAGCGACTGTATGTTTACAATAAAAGGCTGTAACCTTGAAAATGCGGGAAGTGCCATTGTTCCCGAACCTAAAAAGACCTATCCCGAAAACAGAATGTTCGGTGTTTTAATTCCGTCGTACGGATTTTATGTAAGAAACGCAAAAGACATTACATTTTCGAACGTGCAGCTTAAATTTACGGGCGAAGAAAAACGCCCCGCTTTTTACGCCGAAAACACAGAAGGCTTGCGCCTTATAAACTGCATTTTCAAGAAATCGGCGGCAAGCGAAAATGTGCGCTTTGTAAAGACAAAGCCCGAAATTGTAAATTCGGTATACTAACCTGTTTCAACGCAAAAAATCTAAAACACGAACGCCGGAGTTTCCAAAAACTCTCGGCGTTTTTTTGCGGCATTTGTCTTTGTGGAAATTAGCTTTTTAAACTTCTATATACTCCGACGGTTGCGGAATTATAACCTGCGTTTTCGGGCTTATGTCTATTATGTTGTCCATAAACCATTCGCGCGAAGTTTCGCTACCGTGGGTTAATATTACGCAGCGTGGGTCTTTTTCGATTATGAATTTAAGTATGTCGGCCCTGTCGGCGTGCGAGCTTAAGTCGAACTTGTCTACCTTGCAGTTGATTTTTGTGGAATAAAAAAGCCCTTCAAAATTAAAGTAGTCGCCCGGCTTGCACTGCAAAAGTTTGCCTGCGGGGGTATCGGGGTCGCAATAGCCTACAAAGCATATGGAATTTTCCTTTTGCGCCATCATTGCCGACGCCGCCAAAAAGCTTGGGGTATGTTCTACAAGCATTCCGCTGCCTAAAACGTAAATTCCCTTTTCCTCGAAATCCTGCCCCGGCTTTATTTCGAACCTCATTGGCTTTACGCCTTCCATTGCCTGTTTTGCAAACGAAAAGTGGTGGCTTTTTTTAGAAAGCTCTATCATTTGCTCTGCAATGTCAACGCCCAGACCCGTTGCAAAAACGGGGGTGTCTTTGGGGATTGTGCCTTCGGCTTTTGCCTTTTGTATTATAAGCAGAACCTCCTGCATTCTGCCCAGCGCAAAGGCGGGCACCAAAACGCTGCCGCCGTCTTTTATTGTGGTAGAAAGCGATTTTAAAAAGCGTTGAACTTCGCTTTGGTAGGTGGAGTCTTTCGGGCGGTCGTACGAGCCGCGCGTGGTTTCCACAACAAGTGTGTCTACCTTGCCGGAGGGCGGGTTTGCGCCTTTTAGCAGGGCGGTTGAATGAAAGCTCATATCGCCGCTGAATAAAATTCTGCGCCTGTTGTATTCCAGCAAAACCGAGGCCGCTCCGGGAATGTGCCCGGCTCCCCAAAAGCTTATTGTTATTTTTTCGCCGCTCGAAAGTTCCAGCGTGCGCTCAACGCCGTTTTGCATTGGAATAATTCTAGACTTTACCGCGTCTATGTCGGCAGAGGAATACAGGGGGTATTCCATTATCTTAAGCTCGTCTTTTTGTTTTGCCATAACCGCCTTGGAATTGCGCAACATTCGCACAACAAGGTCGGCTCCGCCACGGTTTGTCATAATGGTGGCGTGGGGGTGCTTCCTTGCAATTATCGGCAACGCTGCGCAGTGGTCTAAATGCGCGTGGGTTATGCAAATAAAATCCAAAGTGTCGTCGGCAATTTGCGCCAAGTCGGGCAGGGCTTTATACCCGTAATACTTAGGGTGCATACCGCAGTCTATAAGCCCCCTAAAAGGACCTATTTGCACATAGTGGGCGCTGGCCCCAACTTCTATTTCGGTATTTAAATCGCAATACTGCATAAAACTATGCTTCCCTTTCGGCGTAGTCTACGGCTAAGCGGAAGTATTTTAGGTAGTCGTCGTCGGCAACGCTTTTGCGTTTTTTAGAAAGTTCTTCTAGCAGCACTTCGGGTGCGCGCCCCCTTAGCTCGTAGGTGTGCCTAATATTTAGGTCTAGCAAGGCACGAGCTCCCGCCACTTTCATTCCCTCTATTTGCATAAAGGGGCTAGTCAACGCTTCGTAGTCGGCCTTGCGTTTTTTGTCTTGTTTGCTTTCCGAAATTCTGCGCGGCATTTATTTTAAAAGTTTTTCAACTTCCTTTGCGCGGGCGTCTCCGCCAAATTTTTCGAGACCCGAGCGGATTATCTTTTTTGCAACTTCGTCTTTATACAAAGGTTCGCTATTCTTGCCCAGCGCGCCTATGTAAAAATAGTCGGGCGCGTTGTTTGCAATGGCGTATTGCACAAGCATAAATTTCGGCTGTGTTCTAAGTTCGGCTAAGGCCAACTTGTCTTTTGCAGCGTCTAAATTTTGGGTGTGCTTTGAAATTAGCGAAAGCTCTACCAAGTCGTTGTAGGCGGATTTGTCGCCGAGTGCCAAGGCTTTGTCTATAAGCTTAAATGCCGCGTTTACGTCGCCCGTGCGGTATTCTACAAGGGCTTTGCCTCTAAGGGCTATGGTGCTGTTGGGGTTTGCCTTTAATGCCGTTTGGTAGGCTTCGTTTGCGGGGAACCACAAGTTGTTTATTGCGGCGGCCCTTGCTGGTATAACAGCGCATTCGCCGTCCCACAATTTCGGGTTTGCTCCGTATATGTTAAGGGCTGTGTTAAATGCGTCTACAGAGGCGTTTTTAAAAATTTCCTCCAAATTTAAATTCTTTAAAACGCTTTTTGCCAAGTCTTCGTCTTTTGTCTCGTTAAGCGAGCTATACATTAAAAGAATGTTTGCCGCTTCCAAGTCGTCTTTGGCAAGGTTTTTTAAAGTGTCTATGTAGATAGCAACCTTCTTGGGGGTTCTTTCCATAATATACAGGCTTGCAATCGACTTTAGCGCGGTTTTGTCGCCCATATCCGAAGCTTTTTTGTATAGGTCTTCGGCGGCGGCCTTGTCGTTTTTAATAAGGCTCATTGTAGCCAGGCTGCGTATTGCCGCAGCGTTTTTTGGAGCCGCCTTTATGTGCTTTTGCAAAAGCGACATGGCTTTGTCTACATTCCTTGTTGTCATATACGCCATTGCTACGGGGAAAAGCTCTTCGTCTTTAAAGGCTTCGGGTCTGGATTCGTAGTCGGCAATAAGGTTTGCGTTGTTTTGAAGATTTGCAAAAACGGCGGGGTTGTCGAACTTTGCGTAGTCTTTAAAAAGATTTTTTTGCTTTAAAAGTTCGGTGTTGTCTTGCGCAAAGGCAAAAGCTGCCGCCAAAAGCGAAAATAGGAATATAGATAATTTTTTCATTTTTTAACCTTGTAGTTTTTTTATATAAAAGTCGTGTAAGCCCAATAAAGCAAGATGGCACTCCTGCCTGCGCAGCGCAAGCCATTTTTTTGGAAGAAGCGAAAGACTGCCTCCCGTAAATACCGTTTTTTGTTCGGCTTTTTCGCCGTCGAAAAATTCGGCTTGAATGTCGTTAATAATGCCGTCTATAAGCCTGCAAAGCCCCTTTACGCATCCGACATTCATCGCCTCTACCGTAGATTTGCCTACGCTTACCGAGTAGTCGGCATTTTGCGGGTCTATTTTAGGCAGTAGGGCGGTTTTTTCGTGCAAATACAGTGTAAAGGCGTGCAGCCCCGGGGCAATGGCACCTCCCGCATAGCTGCCCGACTTGTCGACAAGGTCTATTGTAATTGCAGTTCCCATATCTACACATATGTAGGGTGGCTTAAAAAATCTTGCGGCGCCTATTGCGTCGGCAAGGCGGTCGTCGCCAACTTCGGCGGGGTTTTTTAAGTCTATTTTAATGGGGCAGCTTTTGTAGCAAAGGCGCAATGCCTTTTTGCCGCAAGTTTCAAGCGCGCGCTGCAAAACATTTGCCTCTTTTGGCACAACCGAGCACCACGCAATGCCGTTTATCTCGCTTAAATCCGCAAAATATTCGGCAAATTTTGCACCGAAATTTTTTGTGGGCAACTCGTTAATATTGTCTATGTTCTCGTTTTCAACAACGGCGCAGTGCGTGCGGGTGTTGCCCATATCTATGCATAAAATTTTCATACGGCAATGCTTGCCTCGCCCGAAGATACATTTTTTATTTCGCCGTTTGCCTGTTTAATTAAAAGTTCGGCATTTTCGTTTATGCCGCAGGCAATGCCCTCTATTTCCTCTTGCGAAAGCAAAATTTTTACCTTTTTGCCGTATAGCCAATCGTATTCGGCAAAGTGCGACAAGACATTTTTTGCGTTCCGGCAATTAACGGCTTGTACAAATGCGTTTTTGCAGCAGATTGCGCATTCGTTTATGTCGGCATTTTCGCAAATTTCGCTTAGCGAAACGGGGGGGCGTCTAAAACTTTCGGGGTGTTTTGGCGGCATAATGTTTACGCCTATGCCAACAACCGCTTTGGATATTTTGCCGTTTTCTGCCTTTGCTTCGCATAAAATGCCGCAAAGTTTTTTGTTGTTAAAATAAATGTCGTTTGGCCATTTAATTTGCAGATTTGCGCCGAATGCACTTTTTAGCTGTCTGCAAAGCAAAATTGCAACGCAGCAGGGCACGCTTAATAGCTTTGTGTTTTCGCCCACAACAAAACCGCCAGAAAAGAAAAGCGATTCGCCCAAAGAGCCCTCCCATTTGCGGCCTAGCCTGCCGCGCCCGCTAGTTTGCGTTTCGGCAATGGCCGCGCACAAATTGCCTTTACTTAAAAGCTCAAATGCCTTGTCGTTTGTAGAGGCTACTTCTTCGAAAATTTCGAGATATATCCCCGATTCTTTAAAATTGCCAAAAAGCAAATTTTTGTCGAACAAGGGCATTTTAAAATACGCCAGAAGGATTGTTTTTAAGCGTTTGCGCCTTCTGCTTTTCGTCGGGTGTCATATTGGCAAAAATCATATCCATTGCCTGTCTGGCTTCGTCTACATCGCGCCAAATAAGCGAAAACAGTGCATAGGCCTTTGTGTTGTCGCATTCAAGGCCTATGCCGTTTGCGTAGCACACCCCGAGGTTGTATACGGCAAGCTTGTTTTTTAGGCGGGCGGCTTTGCGCATATATTCAACGCCCTTACATTCGTCCTGGGCTACGCCTATGCCGTTTATGTAGCAAATGCCTACGTTGTATAGCGCCTCGGAACTATTGCTTTTGGCGGCCTTTAAAAACCACTTAAAAGCCTCCTTTTCATCTTTAGAAACTATTATGCCGTTAAGGTAATATTCGCCCAATTTTATTTGGCTTGCAGTGTTGCCGGCTTTTGCCTTTTCGATAAGCGATTCTACCCCCAGCGAAAAAACGCTTTCCTTTTCGCCGAAAGCGCATAGGCACGCAAAGAAAAACAGTGCAAACAGTCTTAAAAATTTACCCATATATACTTTCTAAAAACCGATATTATCGGTTTAAGATTCGGGTTTTGTCAATCCTACATTTTGTTATTTTTTGGGGTCGGCTATGTCGCGCATAATGTCGCCGAGCGCGCTAAAGGCGAGCACGGCGGCAAATATTGCAACGCCCGGCAACAGCAGCCACCAAAAGCCCAGCATAAGCACTTTTGTGTCGTTTTGCGCCTGCGAAAGCATTAACCCCCACGAAGCCGCGGGCTCTTGTATGCCAAGCCCCAAAAAGGAAAGGGCGGCTTCGCCCAATATGTAGGCGGGTATCGAAAGCATTGCGCTTACAATCAGGTAGCTTAGCATATTGGGCAAGAAGTGCTTAATAATTACGCTTAGCGGGCTTTGCCCCATGCAAACTGCGGCCTGCACATACTGCCTTTTGCGCAGCGAAAGCGCCATGCCCCTGATTACGCGGGCGGCTCCCGCCCAGCCCAGCGCCGAAAGAATTATTATAATCATTGCATACATTTGGCCGCTGCTAAAGTGCGGGGCAAGCGCCGAGCGCATTGCCAAAAGCAGGTACAAGCTGGGAACTGCCATTAAAAATTCAACAAAGCGCATGCAAACAAAGTCTATTGCCCCTCCAAAATAGCCCGAAAGGCCGCCTACAATAAAGCCCAAAACAAGCGTTATTGCAATGCCTATAAAGCCTATGCTAAGCGAAATTACAGCCCCGTATAAAAGCCTTGTAAACACGCATCTGCCGGTAGAGTCGGTGCCGAGCAAAAACACCCTGTCGTTGGGGTTTTCGGTGCCGAAAAGGTGGGTTTTGCATTTAAACATTCCCCAAAAATTATATTCCGAACCTTCAACAAAGAATTTTATTTTTGCCTTCGAAACGGGAATGTAGGTAGACGCCGAAACATCTACCCTTTTATATTGAACCGCCCAAAGCGCGCCGTTTTCGTATACAATTTTAGTGGGGGGCTCGAACGCATTGTTAAGGTTTTGCCTTTCGGGCGAATAGGGCGACAAGAACTGCGAAAACGCCGCCGAAAAGTACATAACAAACAATACCGCAAACGAAAACGCACCTTTTTTGCTTTTTAAGATGGGTTTTAAAAAGTGCTTTATAAAATATAGCGCACCCCAAGCTAGCCCTACAATAACCGCGGCAACAAGCACGCAAATCAACGCAAGGCCGACGTATTTTAACGCGTTTGCAAAATATGCAAACAACAGCGGCTTGCTTTCGGCAAAGTAGGTTAGCGCGGCGCAAAACAACGCCGTTGCCGAAAGAATTATTGTAAGCGTTTTATAAGGTATCTTTTCGTTTTCTAGCCTAATTCTCGGGTCGCACACCGCCAGCAGAATGTCGGCAACCAACTGGCCTACAACAAGCATAACGCAGCCGATAACTACGCCCGCCATAACAACAAATTGGTCTTGTTTTAAAATGGCGGTATATACAAGCTGCCCAAGCCCCGGGTAGTTCATTACGTTTTCTATTAAAAGCGCGCCCGACAATATGCCGCTAAGGGCAAACCCGAAAGACGTTATAAGCGGGTTTAGCGCGTTTCGTAAAATATGTTTTAGTGCTATTGCGTTTTCGCCTACGCCTTTTGCGCGCGCGGTTATAACAAACTCCTGATTCGAATAATCCAAAAAGTTGCCGCGCATAATTCTTGTAAGCGAGGCTATAGAGCCAATGCTTAAAACCGCCGTCGGCAGAATAAGGTGGGTAAGAAAGTCGCCCACCTTTTGGGGGAAGGAAAGAAAGTCGAACTGTATTGAAGTTTGCCCGCCCGTTGGCAGCCAGCCAGTAAGAGCGGCGGCAAGCACCGCAAGCAGCGCAAGAAAAAAGTAGGGCACGCTAAGACATATATACGACAATACTCCCGTAATTTTGTCGAATAGCGAGTTTTTATACATTGCAGCCAATGCCCCTAGCGGTATGGCAATTAAATATGTTGCAAAAAGCGAG
Source organism: uncultured Opitutales bacterium (assembly GCA_934613415.1). Lineage (GTDB taxonomy): Bacteria > Verrucomicrobiota > Verrucomicrobiia > Opitutales > Intestinicryptomonadaceae > CAKUIA01. The sequence continues at coordinate 361,813 of CAKTSY010000001.1, read as the reverse complement.
GCGAATGCCAACGCCAATGTTGCGGGTATTCTTTGCCACAACAGATTGCTAACGGGAATTTTGTAGCTCCACGAATATCCGAAATCGGGCTTGCCGAAATATACAATAGAATGTTGTTCTTTTTCGCTTTCGGGCAAAAATAGGTTGCTTTTTACGGGAGACACCCCGTTTAGCCACCTTGCATATTGCACATACCACGGCTTGTCTAGCCCCAGGCGAATTTCCTCTTGCCTTACAATTTCGGGGCTAATTTCCTTCGAGTTTCTCGCTTCGCTTAAGAAGTCGCCAGGGGCAATATACATAAGCAAAAACACCAGTGCACTTGTCGCCAAAAGCATTGGTATAATCGAAAGAAAGCGTCTTAAAACGTACCTAATCATCTTGGTAAAGCTCGTCTAAATTCCACAAAATACTTTCGCTTTGGGGAACGGATATGTTTTTCCACTTCTTTTTTACGCCCGAATACGAGAACGGGGTTGTTAGATATATAAGGGGCAGCTGCTCGGTAAAAATTTCCTGCATCTTAAAGACTATGTTGCGGCGTTTTTGCAAATCCATTTCGCTTTCCTGCTGGTCCATTAAAGCGTCTATCTGCCTTTCCCACTCGGTTTGAGGTTTGTCTTGGCGCGGGTTCCATATATGCAAAAAACCGTCGGAACGGTATATGGCCTTTCCCCCCGAAGGGTCTCCGCCGCCCGTAAAGCCCAGCATTACGGCTTCAAAATCGCAAGAATCGTTTATTTTCGAAATCATTGCCGAAAAGTCCATTGCGGTAAGTTTTACGGCAATGCCAACAGCCTTTAGGTTTTCCATTATGGTTGTGGCGGTGTTCATTGCGCTTAAAGAGCCGTCCGAAATCATAAGCGAAAACTCTACGCGGTGCCCCTGTTTGTCGAAAAGCTCGTTGTCTTTATATATAAAGCCCGCTTTAAGCAAAAGTTCCTTTGCCAATTTGGGGTTGTAGTTGTATTTTTTAAGATTTGGGTTGTGCCACTTTTTGTTTGTCTGCCCTATAACCGAGTCTATCTCCTTTGCCCTGCCAAAAAATGTGCCGTTTATAAGGTCGCGCCTGTTTATGGCATACAAAACAGCCTGACGGAACAGCTTGTTGCAAAACCAGTTTACTTTGTAGCTTTTTAGCGCGGAATTTTCTTTTAAGGCAGCCCGCATATTTTGGTTGAAGCACAAAAACTGAATGCCAGAATCGGGGCCGCGCTCGTAGATGTCGAAGTTGTAGGTGCTTGCAAAGTTTTTTACCCAAACATAGTCGTTTGCCGAAACGTTTGCAGCGTCGCTTTGCCCTGTTGCAAACAGCACCGTTGCCGTGTTTGCGTCGGAAACAAATTTAAATATCAAAAAGTCTATGTAGGGCAGGCGTTGCAGTTTTTTGTCGGCTTTCCAGTAGTGCGGGTTGGGCTCTAAAACAAGCCTTTCGCCTGGGCGGTATGAATATATTTTAAATGCGCCCAAACCCACAATTTCGGAAGGGGTTTCTATTGCAGTTTGGCTTGTCCAGCTTAGGGTAAGAGTTCCGTCTTCAAAGGCTTTAAACAGCTTGTGCTTTGGCAGAATTTCAAGATAGCTTATGTCGTTTATAAAGGGGGCGTAAACCGTGTTGGTTTTAAATTCAACGGTGTAGTCGTCTATCTTTTTATATTTAACATATTCGCCGCCTATTGTGTATTGCCCCGCGTTTCGGGTAGGGTACCTAAGAAGCGGTTTGCCTGTTTTTTGGTCTTTTTCCGCCTTGCCGTTTTTGTCTAGCTTGGGGGCAAAAATGCAGTCGAGCGTAAAAATTACGTCGTCTGCCGAAAAGGGCGCGCCGTCGCTAAACTTTACGCCTTCTCTTAGGCGGAATATGTAGGTTTTGTTGTCGGGCAAAACGCTCCACGATTTTGCAAGGGCCGGCACAATCTTGTCGGCAATAGGGTCGTAGTCTACAAGTCTGCCCGTTGTGCAGCCCACGGCAAAGGCGGAATATGCGTCGGTTATGGTAAGCGGGTTAAAAGTTTTAGGCTCGCCGAAAATTGGCAAAACAAAAATGCCGCCGTATTTGCCCGCATTTGCCTGGCTTATAAGGGCGTCTTTTGGCAACTTATATTGGTTGCGCACAACCTTTACCGACGGCGAACAAGCGCATAGCAGCATTGCCGCAAAAAGCGGGGTCAGCAGCGTTTTGCTAATTGTTCGAAGTATTTGTTGCATCGTTTGCAGATGAAAAGTCGGGGAATAGGTTTGGTTCGTTTAAATCCCAATCGGGGAACAGTGCGGATTTCTCTTCGGGCTGGTCTTGCTGCAGGGCGTCGTACTCTTCGTCGTAGCCGCGGTAGTTGTAAGACTCGGCATAGTCATCGTAATTTTCCGAATCGTAGGCGCGGTCGCCGTAGTAATCGTTGTAGTTGCCGCGGTCGCCGTCGCCGTAGTCGGTTAATTCCTGGTTTGTATTATCGGAATTTTCGTCGGCAATTTCGCCTTCTTGTTCGTTGTTTTGTTCTGATGGGTTGCCGGATTCTTCGCTTTCGTCCTCAAGCGGTTCGCCGCTTTCCAACGCCTTTTGTTTGCGAAGTTCTTTTTGCCTTAATTCTTCTTGGCGTTCGCGCTCTTCCTGTTCTTTTTCAAGCTGCTCTTCCTTTAATTCGGCGGCTTCTTTCTTTTTGCGAAGGGTCGAACCTACAATTAACGCAAGCTCGAACAAAAGCCAAAGGGGAACCGCCAAAACTATTTGCGTAACAACGTCGGGCGGGGTGATTATTGCCGCAATTGTAAACAAAATTACAATAACCCAGCGGCGGCATTTTTTTAGAACTTGTACCTTAAGCACGCCCAAGTAGATAAGTATTACCTGCAAAAGCGGAACTTCGAACGAAAGCCCTATGCCCAAAATTGCCATGCAAACAAGCCCGTAATACGATTGGGCGTCTACAAACATTTCGGTTTGTAGGTATTGGGCTGAAATATTTGTGGAAAAGTATAGCCCCAGCGGCAAAATCAAATAATAGGTCATAGCCGCCCCTATAAAGAACAGCAAAATTGCCGACAAAATGCCGGGTATTAAAACCTTTTTTTCGGATTTTGTAAGGGCAGGCGCTATAAACGAAGCCACAAAATACGCCGTAAACGGAATTGCCAGCGCAAAGCCCGAAAGTATTACCATATATAGTATGATAAATATGGGGCTTGTAAAGTTTGCCATTCTTATTGGGATTTTCTGCCCTAGCATAGCTTCGGCCGAGTGCAGGGGCCCAAGCAGAAAATCGTTTACATACGAAAAGAAAAAGAAAGTGCCCATACAGCAAACGAAAAGCGCAATAAGGCTTTTTATTATAACCCAGCGCATTTCCTCGAGATGGTCTAAAAAGCCCATCTCTTTATCGGCCGCCATATCTTTCAATTTCTGCAGCATATTTTGTTAGGCTCTAAGTTGGTATTTCTTTGCCAATTCGGCGCAAACGGCGTCGAACACTTTGGCGACTTCCTCTGCCTTAAGTGTTTTTTCGGCCGAGCGCATTGCAATCGAAAACGCCAAGCTTTTCTTGTTTTCGGGAAGCCCTTTGCCTTGGTATTCGTCGAAAATATCAACGCTTTCAACGTCGCAAAGCCCCTTGGCTTTTGCCTGTGCAATTTTCAAGATTTCAAACGACAAGTCGCTTGCCTTTTCGCTTTGGTCTACAATAACGGCAACGTCTCGTGTAGAAAGCGGGAAAAGGCTAAAGCTCTTGAACTTTTCTATATGCTTTTTGCGCGAGCATACATCGCTTTTTAGAATAACTTCGCCAGCGTATACGGGAATGTTTATGCCGTTTTCGCGTAACATTGCCAAGTTAAGCGCGCCGCATTCAAAAGCGTAGCCTTCGCGGCCTATAAAGCCGCCGCGGGCTGCAAAGCCCTTTTGGAAGAATTCGCTTTCGTTAACGTCGAACGAAAACCTGTCGATGCCCAAAATAGAGAATATGTCGCAAACCAGTTTTTTGGCGGTGAAAAAGTCGGGGTTTTGTCTCTTTGCCCATAGCCTTCTTTCGTCTACGGCGGGGAACACAAACGCAACCGACATAAGCTCTATTAGGCCGTCTTTTTCAGTTCTAAAAACTTTGCCTACTTCGAACAATCCCTTAAAGGAATTTTGCGCGTCCAAGTTTAGGCGAACTGCGTCTAGCAAGCCGTCTATAAGCGAGGGGCGAATGCAGTCTTGGTCGCTTGTAAGGGGGTTGTCTAGCTTAAGGGCGTCTATGTTCAAGTCGCCGTGAAGCTTTGCTGTAAGTTTAGAATCTCTTAAAGTGTAGTGCTGGCATTCGTTAAAGCCCCAGTCTGCCAAAAAGTCCGAAACTTTGCGCTCGAAAACAAATGTTTTGTCGTCGTCGCGGTGGGTGGCTGCAACCATAACCCTTGTTTCAGGAATTTTGTCGGAACCGAAAATTCTTATAAATTCTTCAACCAAGTCTATGGGGCGGTCTACATCGCTTCTAAACGAGGGAACCAAAACCTTGTAGCTTTCGCCGTTTTGCTCTACCGAAAAGCCCAGCGATTCGAATACCTTTACAACGTCTTGACCGCTTACTTTAAAGCCAAGCTTGTCGCAAATGTAGGCAAGCGAAATTTCTATTGTGCGGTCGCCGCGGGGGGCTTTGCCTGCAACGTAGGTAGCTCCTTCTTTTTTGCCGCCTGCAATTTGCTCTAAAAGCTCTACGGCTCTTGCCGAGGCGTCGAAAACGCCTTTTGGGTCTACATCTCTGGCATAGCGGTAGGCGGCGTCGGTGCTAATTGCCAGCTTGCGCGAAGTTGCCCTTACATTGCCGGGGTTAAAGTATGCGCTTTCCAAAATTACATCGCAGGTAGTATCTTTAACTTCCGAATTTTCGCCGCCCATAACGCCCGCCAAAGCCACAGGCGTTTCGCCGTTGCAAATAAGGGTGTTGTTTGCGCAAAGGGTGTGTTCTTTGCCGTCTAAAGTTTTAATCTTTTCGCCGTCTTTAGCCGTTCTTACAACAATGCTTTTTGTTGTAATGTCGTTGGCGTCGAAAGCGTGCAAAGGCTGGCCGTATTCCATCATAACAAAGTTGGTAATGTCTACAACGTTGTTTATGGGGCGCAAGCCTACGGCTTCCAAGTCTCTTTTAAGCCAGTCGGGGCTGGGGGCAATCTTTACATTCCTTACAACCGCCGCGGTATACAGCGGGCAGTTTTCGGTTTTAAGCTCTATGCTTTTTAAAAGCTCGCTTTGTGGCTTGTCGGAATATTCAACCGCTTTTAATTGCGGGGTTTTAACCTTTAAATTGAACTTTGCAGCCAATTCGCGCGCAACGCCTATGTGGCTTAAGCAATCGCCCCTGTTGGCTGTAAGCTCTATTTCGTACATCGTGTCGGAATCTTTAAACACGTCGTTTATGGGGGTTCCAACTTCGGGGCGCATTGTAAGAATTAGCAGGCCGCTGTGGTCTTGCCCCAAGCCCAGCTCTCTTGCCGAGCACATCATACCAAAAGAGTCTATACCCCTAAGTTTAGATGCCTTAATTTCGAAAACAGAGCCGTCTTCGCAGGGGAGTTTTGCGCCTATCAAGGCAACGGGAACTCTGTCGCCTACAACATAGTTGTGAGCGCCGCAGACAATCTGAATTGGGTCTTTGTTAGGGTCTACCAAAACCTTGCAAACGCCCAACTTGTCGGCATTTGGGTGCGGGTCGCGGCTTAAAATTTCGCCTACAACAACGTTGTCGAGCTGCTTTAACCCGAGCGTTTTTACGCTTTCGATTTCAAGCCCCAACATGGGAAGTACGTTTTCGATTTCTTCGGGTTTTACGCCGCTTAAATCAATGTAGTCGTTCAACCATTTTAAACTTATATTCATTGCCTTATTTGCGTGGAAATTGTTTTAGGAAGCGAAGGTCGTTCGCATAGAAGTGGCGAATGTCGTCTATCGAGTGGGTAAGCATTGCAACGCGTTCAACACCCAATCCGAATGCGTAGCCGCTGTAAACTTCGGGGTCTATGCCAACGTTTTTAAGAACATTTGGGTCTACCATTCCGCAGCCCATAATTTCTATCCACCTATTGCTAAGCTTGCCCATGTCCGGACTCATAAAGTCTACTTCAAAGCTAGGCTCTGTAAACGGGAAAAAGCTTGGGCGCAGTCTTGTTTTTGCCTTGTCGCCGAAAAGCTCTTTAAACATATAGTCGAGCACGGCTTTCAAGTCGGTCAAACGCACGTCTTTGTCGATATACAGACACTCTATTTGATGGAAGTTTGCCGAGTGCGTTGCGTCTACCGTGTCTCTGCGAAAGGCGCGGCCAGGGGCTACAATCCTTACGGGGGCACCCTCTTTAAGCATTGTTCTGATTTGCACGGTAGAAGTGTGGCTGCGCAGCAAATACATTTCGTTTGCGTGCTTGTTTACGTTTAAAAACTTTGTGTCTTTTGGCATAAACAAGGTATCTTGCGCGTCTCTTGCAGGGTGGTCGGCAGGCGTGTTAAGTGCGTCAAAGCAGAACCATTCGGTGTCTATTTCGCAGGCTTGCGCCACTGTAAAGCCTATTTTTTTGAATATGTCGCAAATGCGCCTTACAGTTTGTGTAAGCGGGTGTATTGTACCCATTTTAAAGTCGGGCGTAGGCAGCGAAACGTCGCGCTCTGTACCCAAGCTTTTTGCCATTTGCAGGCTTTCGGCCTTTGCATAGGCTGCCGAAATTGCGCTTTCGGCGGCAACTTTTGCCTTGTTTATAAGTTTGCCTGCAAGGGGCCTTTCGCTTTTATCCAAAGTAGGGATTAACTTCATAAGGGCTGTAAGCGAGCCGTTTGGCCCAGTTATTGCAGCCGATATTTGTGAAATTTGCGCCGCACTTGAGGCATTTTTTAAACCGTTTTCAAGTTCGGCAATAATTGCGTTGATTTTATCTTCCATATCAAAGCTGATACAGTCTCAAATATTGCGGAAAATCGCAAGTATTTTATTGCATATTGTTTGCCGCATAAACGCCGAAATTTGCCGAAAATGTACGATGGAAATCGGCACAGTTTGCTAGATGGCAGAAAAAGCCTAAAGTTTTGGCAAAAAACAAGATTTTTGCAACGGAAAAATTCCTTAACAAAAACGCAACTTGTATATAATCAAATTATTGCATTTATAATAATAAAAAAATAAGCCCCCGCCCATAATAGTAAAGCGGAGGCTTTTTTGCTAACCATAAGACTTTTTGAAATTAAAATCGGGATTTCAAAAATTAACTGCCACAATTAAAATGAACGTTTGTTCATTTTGTCAAGGTATAAAATGAACAAAAATTCATTTTTTCTTGGCGATTAAAATCAAAGGCAAAAATTGCCCGTTTAGTAAAAAAGCAAAAATTGCAATATACGGCTTGAAAAGCCCGGTAAAATATGCGAGTTTAAGCAGACAATGTCTGCAACTACAAAGGAAAAGATTTTAAAAACCACCTTTTTGCTGCTTTTAGAAAAAGGCTACGACAGGGTTTTGGTTAGCGATATACAACAGGCTTTGGGAATTTCCAGAGGTCTGATGTATCGCTATTTTTCGTCTAAGTCGGACTTGTTTTTGCAGGCTTGCACGCAATATTTCTACACGCGCTACCTGGAAAAGCTAGACTACGAAAATATGTCGCTTAGCCAATATTTAGACTATGCAAAATTTGCGCTGTCGAAGATTGTTGATATAGACGGCTCGCCCGTTGAAATTTTAAAATACAACACGCTGTATTCCGCCTATATGCAGGCCGACGAAAATTTTAAACAGCTGCTTTTTGCGGGCTTTGCAAGTGCCAGAATGGTAATACACAACGCAGTTTTGCGCGGCGAAATAAAGGATATTTCCGAAAGTTTTGTGGGGGCAACGCTCCTTGCCATATTCGGCAGAACAAGCTATATTAGCGAAACGCCGTCGAACGAATATGTATGCAAGCGTATTGTTGAAGATGTAGATATTTTCTACAATCTCATAAAAAAATAAATGCGTTTTGCAGCCTTTTTAGGCGGATTTTTTGCGGCAAAATTTTTGGGTTAGTCGCCTAGCCAAAACTGCAGTTTGTCGAAAAATTCGCTTGCCGAGTTTTCGCTTTTTTGCGATTGGGCGTTGTCTTTTTCGGATATCGACGAATTGTCGTATATCCAGTTTTTATTTTGCGAAGTTTGCGAAAATTCTTCGCTTTCGGCGCAGGCATTTAGCAACAGGGCGGCAATTATAAGAAGTGCAATTCTTTGCATAGCAAAACGGAATTTTTGCGCAAGGGGCATTTCGGTCAACAAAATTTTTTGTGGAAAATTATTTTTGTAAAAAAAAGCCCGCAAAAATTTTGCGGGCTAAAATGCAAATTAAAAAGCTTATTTCATCAACTTTTCCAACGCGCTCGAATAGCACTTTATTGTGTTTTCGATTACGTTTTCGGGCAGCGCGGGAACGGGCGGCTGCTTGTTCCACTTTAAGTCTTTTTCGAGATAGTCGCGCACATACTGCTTATCGTACGAAGCCTGCGCCCTGCCTATTTCGTATTTGTCGGCCGGCCAATATCTGGAAGAGTCGGGCGTTAAAACTTCGTCTATAAGGAAGAGATTGCCGTCTTTGTCGGTGCCGAACTCGAATTTTGTGTCGGCCAAAATTATGCCGCACTTTGCCGCCTGTTCGTGCCCGAATTTATAAAGCTTTATGCAAGATTCTTTTATGTTGTTAAATAGGTCTTGCCCCAAAAGCTTTGCGCATTCTGCGTTTGTTATGGGCATATCGTGGCCTTCCTGCGCCTTGGTTGTGGGGGTAAACAAAACTTCGGGCAGCTTCTGGCTTTCCTGCATATTGGCAGGCAGTGTAAATTCAAAAAGTTTGCCCGTTGTTTTATATTCCTTCCAGCCGCTGCCTGCCAAATAGCCCCTTGCGATTGCTTCAATCGGCATGGGGTTTAGCTTTTTAACTATCATAGATCTGTCTATAAGCTCGGGATAGTCTTTTAAAAGCTCTTTAATTCTTTGGCTGTGGTTTTCAACCAAGTGGTTTTGCATTATCGACTTTGTTTGCTCGAACCACCAAAGCGAAATTTGCGTAAGCAAAACGCCTTTGCCTGGCACGCCGTTTGGCATAATAAAGTCGAACGCCGAAATTCTGTCGGTAGCAACTATCAACAGCTCGTCGCCCAAGTCGAAGTTTTCTCTTACCTTGCCCTTCGACACTTTTTTGAAGGGCAGGTTGTCTACGCTCATAAGAGCTTCTTTTGGCATATTAAAGTTCATATAATTCCTTTTTTTGAATTTATTAGAACGAATCGGGAAGGGTTCTTTGTTTGATGTCGTCTACAATCATTTGTACGGCGTCTTTGTAGTTGTGCTGGCCGTCGAAGCTCTTGTGCAGACGCGAACGAACCGATACCAGTTCGGCTTCGGCTTCCTTTTTGCCTATTACGAACATATGCGAAACTTTTTCGGTTTCCGCTCTGCGTATTTTGCCGCCGAGCTTGTCGCCCGAAACGTCTATCGAAACGCGTACTCCCGCGTCTTTCAAAGCCGCAAAAACCTTGTCGGCAAAGGGAATAACTTCGTCGTTAAGGGTTAAAATGCGTACTTGGTCGGGTGCCAACCATGTGGGGAACTTGCCGCCGAAGTGCTCTATAAGCACGCCCGTAAATCTTTCTAGCGAGCCGAAGGGGGCGCGGTGAATCATAATCGGGCGGTGGGGCTTGTTGTCCGAGCCAATATAGTTAATGTCGAAACGTTCGGGCAGGTTGTAGTCTACCTGAACAGTTCCAAGCTGCCATTCTCTGCCGATTACGTCTTTAACTACAAAGTCGATTTTCGGGCCGTAGAAAGCGGCTTCGCCCAATTCTTCCGAGAAGGGAACGCCCAAAGATTTTGCCGCTTGGCGTATTGCGTTTTCGCTCTTGTTCCAGTTTTCGTCGGAGCCCACATACTTGTCGCTTTTCGGGTCTCTTAAGGAAATTCTTACGCGGTATTCCTTCATACCTATTGTTGCGAACACCGTTTTTACCAAGTCAAGGCAGCCCTGAATTTCGGCGTCGAGCTGTTCGGGCGTGCAGAAAATGTGCGCGTCGTCTTGGGTAAAGCCGCGAACGCGAGTCATACCATTAAGCTCGCCCGACTGTTCCCAGCGGTAAACATTGCCGAATTCTGCAAGGCGAACGGGCAAGTCTCTATACGAGTGCGGGTCGCTCTTGTAAATTTGAACGTGGAACGGGCAGCTCATGGGCTTAAGCAAATAGCCGTCTACTTCGCCGGATTCAAGCTTCGTTTCGTAGTTGGCAATGTCTTCGTGCTTTGCCGCCATTTCGCGCAGGTCGTCTCTTTCGATAATCGGCACAAACTGCGAGTCTTTGTAGTAGGGGAAGTGCCCGCTTGTGCGGAACAGACCCAATTTGCCGATTACGGGCGTAAATACCTGCTGGTAGCCCTGCTTGTTCAAAAGTTCCAAAATAAAGTTTTGCAACGACTGTCTAATCATTGCGCCCTTGGGCTTCCACAAAATAAGGCCTTGGCCAACCTTGTCGTCTATAAGGAAAAGGTTCATTTCCTTGCCCAGTTTGCGGTGGTCGCGCATCTTGGCTTCTTCAAGCTGATTTAGGTATTTTTCAAGCTCGTCTTTAGATGCAAATGCAGTTCCGTATATGCGCTGAAGCTGTTTGTTGTTTTCGTCGCCCCTGTGGTAGGCGCCGGCAACCGACAAAAGTTTAAACGCCTTTACCTGCTTTGAATACTTAACGTGTTCGCCGCAGCACAAGTCGCAAAAATCGCCGTTTTTGTAGAACGAAATTTCTTCGCCTTCGGGAATGTCGGCTAGGCGGCCCAGTTTGTATTCGGCTTGGCCCAATTCCTTTATTTTCTTTTCGGCGTCGGCTCTCGAAAGGGTGAATTTTTCGAAGTGCTGGTTTTCGTTTACAATCTTTTTCATTTCGGCTTCGATTTTTTCCAAATCTTGAGCCGTAAACTTATGGTCCAAATCAAAGTCGTAGTAAAAGCCGGTTTCGGTTGCGGGCCCGATGTCCAACTTTGCTTCGGGGAACAGTCTTAAAACCGCCGTCGCCAATATGTGCGAGGCGCTGTGTCTAATCTTTGCTAATTCGCTATCCATTTTGTTATTCCTTCGCTATTTTAAAAAATGTATGAAATCGAAAACGTGCCGTATACGTTCATATCGGGGCCAAAGTCTTCGCCCAACGGGCCGCGGCAACCCTGACCGTCGTTATTAACGGCATAGCCTACGCCGCCGCTAAATTTTATGTGCTTGTTTAAAACCCAGCTTAGTCCGCCGTAGGCTTGAATGTAGCCGTACGAATTTTCCCAATACTTGCCGCCAACCGTGCTTTCGGCGGAAAACCTTTCGGCTTTCGCGTACGAGGCGTATACTTTTATGTCTAAAGAAAGATTTTTTATGGCGGTAAGCTTTTCTAAATTATAAGAGGGGGCAAAGCCCGCCATAACGCCATATTGGTAAAAGCTAAAATTGTAAAAGCCGTAAACAAATGGCCTTAAAAAATGGTTGCCTATAAAGCCCACATATATGTCTCCCGAAAATCTTTCGCCGCCGTCTATTGCTATGCGAGAATCGGCGTTAATGGCATCTTCGGTAAAATATAGCGTGCCACCTATGTCGAAATCTACATACTTTGAAATATTGTATACCCAGCCGCTTAAAACGCAAAGGCTTTTTGTGTAGTGTTGGTTGTCGGGCAAAACGCCGGTTATAACGTTGTAGCCTTCGCCCGCAAACAGGGGGCCGCGGTCTTCAAAAACGGCGGCCACGGCGTTGCCCGAAGCCTTTTTGCCCTTGTATATTGTTGCCGATCTATATTCTACCCCCAAAGAGGTAAAGCGTTCTTTATCTACTCCAAAAGCTTCGTCGAAGTTGAAGTTTTCGGTTATGTCCCAACACGACGGGTTTATTTCGTACCACGACTTAAAATTGTAGCCGCTAGTGCCGTCGAACAAAGCCAAGCGGCCTTCCTGCGCATTTGCAAAGGCGCATAAAGCCGATATAAAAATAAACGCCAACAGTTTTTTCATTCCGTTATATATATTGTGGTAATAAGTCGTAGTAGCTGTATGTTAAAAAAGAAAAGATACGCCATATAAAGGCTTTTTAGCAACACAAAAATGTTAAAATAAAGGGCGGCTAAAAAAAGAAAAAACCGCGGGCATATATTGCTTTTCGCGGTTCTTTGTGTGCTTTTATCAAAAGCCTAGTCTTTTTTTTCTTCGTTTTTGGGCTGTTCGGGCTTTTTGGGTTCTTCGTCTTTCATAGCCTCTTTAAAGGTTTCTTCGGCTTCGCTTGTAGCCTTTTTAAACTCTTTAATAGACTTGCCCAATCCCTTTGCCAATTCGGGCAGCCTTTTTGCACCGAAAAGGAGGAGTATTATTAAAAGAATAACGAGCAGTTCGGGCCCGCTTGGCATACCAAAAGCTATAATATTGTTCATCATAATCCCGCCACAATAGATGCAAAAAGGGCTGTTAGTCAATTTTAATTTTCATCTTTCTTTTTGCCTTTGAATGTTGACATTTTGCCGTTTAGCCTGCAAACTATTCAGATTAAAAGTATTTTCAACTTATACATTAAATGAAATCGAAACGTTCGGCTTTTACCCTAATAGAAATTATGATTGTTGTCGGCATTATTATAATGCTGATGGGCATTACAACGCAAATGCTAGGCTCTTCGACCGACGCGCAAGGCAAGGCGCGCGCCAAGGCGGATATGGAGCTTATTGCCGACGCTTTAGAGCAGTTCCGCTCGGTTTACGGCGACTACCCCAGAATTTCGTGCGCTGGCGAAGAAAAATACTCGGCGGCGCGTTTGTATCAATGCTTGGTTGGTAAAATGTATATGACCGCCAAAAACGGGCAGATAACCTTCCTTACAATGCCCGACGACTCTCCCCGTAGGCCCTTTATAGACGCCAGCAAAATGAATTTGGGTAGCGTTCAGGGCAACGACGACGGCATTGTAGATCCGGAAAAATCGGGCGTTTTCTTTGCAGACCCGTGGGGCGAACCCTATGTTTATATATACGACACATCTTTGGTTGTAGGCGCAGAATCGGCATGGCTTAGCCCGAACTACATTCTGCTTTGCAAAGGTCCCGACAATAAGGCATTCCCCTTCGGCTCTATGTATATGGACGGCGTTTTGCGCGATGTTGAAGCCTATCGCAACCAAAACGGCAACGAAGACAACCTTATAAGAGGCATAGACTAATTATAAAAGCACGTTTGCTTCGTAAGAATTTTAAAACAACAAAAAACACATTACCCTATATACAAAAAATGAACAAAAACAAAAAAGCGTTTACTTTGGTTGAACTTCTAATCGTTGTAGGCATTATCGGCGTTTTGGTGTCGGTGCTTATGCCCGCAATGAGCACGGCACAAAAAAGAACATCTATTATGAAAACAAGGAATTTCCTTGTTGCAATGAGCACGGCTCTCGAGCAATACCAAAGCGAATACGGGTTTTTCCCCGAATTTTTAACCCAAAAAGACAGAATCAATCTAGACGACGGTAACAATGCCGAATATATGGTAAAAACCCTTACCGGCGTTAACCCCGACGGTATGAAGCTATCGGTTGCCGACAAGCGTTCCTACAACCGCAAGGCGGCGCGCTTTATAGACTTTAACAACGACAACCTTATTCAACCCGAAGGTTCCACCCAATGGAAGTTGGTAGACGCATTCGGCAACCCCAATATCTACGTTTGCGTAGACGGCGACAGCAACGGCTTTATAAAGCTGGGCTTGCCCAGCGTTTCCGACGGTCTTACAAGCGAAGAGGTAAGAGAGCAAGTTCCCAATTCGTCTATGGGCGTAAGGGCTAAGGTGCTTATGTTTACTTTGGAAAAAGACTCGAACAAACCCGGGGCAAACTTCAGCTCCGAAAACGTATACAGCTGGTAATATATGAAAAACAGAAACGCTTTTACCCTTATAGAATTGCTTGTTGTTATCGCCATTATTGCGGCGATGGCGGTTGGCTTTTCTAAAATAAAAATGGGGGGGTCTACGCAGTTGGCGCAGTCGGCGCAACAAATTTTAATGTCTACTTTCTACGAAGCAAAAAGTGCCGCACAGGCAAAGCAGGCAAGGGTTCGCGTTCTTATATTCAAAGGGCGCGACTACGAAAGAATGTTGCGCCATATCGGCGTTGTATACGAAGATATGGACGAAAACGGCGAATCGAAAGGCTGGATAGCCATTAGCGAATCTATTTTGCCAAAGGGCGTTTTCTTTGTTCCTCCCGAAAGCGATTTTCAAAGCTTTTGCACGGTTAACCAAAACTATCAGGTTGGCGACGTTATAAAAAGCACATTCAATTCCGGCGCAAGCGGTGCTCCCACAATAGTTGGCATTTCTGAGCTTAGCAAAAGGGCGCAGTCTATGTCGGAAGGCAATGGCGACTGGTATTGCTACGAATTTGCCCCCGAAGGCTTTTCGGAAAATCCCTCGGCTTTGGTTGCGGTTGCAATGGGCGAGCTTGGACCGAAAAATTTGCTTATAGTAGAAAACCCCAACGAACAGCTTGGCTTTGTTATTCGCAGGTTCGGCAACTGTGTGGGTTTTTCGGACTATCTTGAAATGGAAACGGCAACAGTAAAAAAATAGCTAAATTTTTTAGATATGTATAGCATTGTAAAATCTTTTAAACAAAAGCTTGGCGGCAAGGCAAAAAAGGCGTTTACGCTTGTCGAAGTTATGTTGGCGGTTGGCGTTATTGCCGTTTCGCTAACGGCTTTGGTTGGCTTGCTCGGCGCAATAACGGCATCGGTAACCCAAATTAAAAGGCAGTCGAAAGCGCTTTCGCTTGTGCAGAATGTAGAAGCCTATTTAAAGAGCAAAACCTTTGAAGACGTATACTCTTGGGTTGAGCACCCCACAAACCCCTACGTTATCTATTTTTGGGACGAATATACCAACCCCGAAGACCTCGACAACACGGCCATGGTTATGTGTTCTTCGGAAGACACTGGGCGCACTCCCAACACTCCGCCCGATAACGACGAGCTTCGCAACAGGGTTGCAGGCGACATTTACCGCGTTGTTTTAACCGTTAACGGCGAAATGCTTGAAGGCAGGTTTATAGACGCAGCCAACATAGATACGGCGGCCTCCGGCTATCAAGTGGGTTCGAATTTGCCCCTTGTAGAAAACTATGCCGAAGCCTATTTGCCAATTAGGTGCGAAATTATGATAGACCCGCGAACCGATATTCTCGACAAATCGGCAACCGAGGCGCAGAACGACCAGCGCAGAGTTGCAGAATCGACAATAATGAAATTAAGGTAGTGCTATGTCGAAAAAAAGAAAAGCTTTTACTCTTATAGAAATAATGGCGGCAGCCTCGATTATGACGGTTGTGTTTGTTGTGGTATTGGGCTTGGCAAGCAAGGTTCTTACCACATGGAATAGAACCAGCGGCGAGGTTCGCGCAAACTTTCAGGCAAACGTTCTTATGCGCATGCTGCAAGACGACCTTGAAAGCGCAATAATGAAAAAAGACGGCGGGGCGTGGTTTGAGGTTGTCTATACCGACACCGTAGGCCAGCTTACGGGCACAAATCCAGATGCCACAGTGCCTATGATTCCGCCCGACATTATGTTTTTTGCTTCGCCCGTTGCGCGCCCAAGATACACAAAAGACCAATACAGTGCAAATGCCTACGAAAGAAAACCGATTCCAGGTTCCGTTTGCGCAATGCGCTATAAACTGGCGTTAAAAAGCCCCTTTTTGCAATCGTCGGCAAACCAAAGCGACAATATACGCCAATACAATGCCTTCTACGGAATGTATAGGGCGGTTATAGATTCGCAGGCGACTTTCGACGACGTTCTAGGCCCCGATGTTCAGGGTTCAGACGAAAATTCGGCGGAAGATGCTTTGGCAAATTTCTGGTTTACGCAAAACTGCAATTTGTTAGACGAAGACGGGCAGCGCAAGTCGGCAGTGCTTAAAACTTGGACGCTTTCGCCCGAAAACTTTTTGGCGCAAAACGTTGTAGATTTTAGGGTTGGCTTTACCGTTATGTATTACGACGAAGACAAGCGCGCGGCAGGCCAAGAGCCGAAGTCGTACGCCGAAATTGCTCCCGGAACAAAGTTTACCGTTGCCGAAAAGATTTTGGTAGATTCGCCTCTTCGCCGCAAGAATGCCAGAGGTTCGTATACTTACGACGTTATGCCAGAACAGGTTGAAAACGGCTCTATTGTATATGCCGATGTTTCGATTACAGTTCTTACCGATCAGGGCGCAAAGGAAATGAAGGCGAGGATGGAGCGCAATATGCTTTCGTCCGACCAGTTTAGGGAAATTGTAGTTCAAAACAGTGTTACGGTTGTTCGCCGCATAACTTTTATGAGCGAAAGACTTTAATTTTATGCAATTAACTCAAGAGCAAATTTTGGCAGTAAAAGACGCGCTAAACAATGGCGCGTCTATATCCGACATACAAAAACTTTTGGCGGAAAAGTTTTCCATTTCGATGACTTTTATGGAAACAAGATTTCTGCTAGACGATTTGGATTTGGAATTGAAATCGGCCCCAGAACCCAAGAAAGACGAAAATCTTTCGGGCGACGACGGCTTGGATATTTCTAAAGTTCCAGAAACCCCCAAGGCTGAAAGTACCGACAGCACCCCGCAGGGCGAAGGGCAATCTTCGGGCGAAGTTGAAGTTTCTTTAAGCCAAATTCAACGCCCTGGCTTTATGGCAAGCGGCACGGTTCGCTTTAGCGACGGCGTAAGCGCGGAGTGGGGCTTAGACAATTCCGGCAGGCTGACTTTGGGCGGGCCCGTTCCCGACTATAGGCCGCCCGACGCAGATATTCCCGTATTTCAGCGCAAGCTTTACGAATTGTTGCAAGGCAAGATTTAAAAAAATTGCCCATTATTTTTAATGGGCTTTTTTAATTTTTATATGGGCATAAAAAGGGCATTTTTGTATTTCGCGTTCGGCATATCGCTTTTTTCGGTGCTGGCGGTGTTGCTTTTTGTGTCGTATTTAGAGGGCTTTGTTGTAGACGCCGTAGACGCCAAGGTTGAAGAATATGCGGTAAATGCGCTTTCTAAAGATACTTCTAATATGCTAAAGCTTTGCGAAATTAGCCATTTGCAAATTTCGCAGGCGGCAAGTTTGCGCGCCGAAAACCTGAAAAACGCCCTTATGGCCGACGGCTTTGCGGGCATATATTCCGAGACTGGGCAAGACTATATTTTTGGCGATAAATATTACACCGACAACAACGGCCCCGTGCTGAAATTCGGAAATAGCGAAATTTCGAATACGGCGCAAATAAAGAAACTTTTGCGCCAATATTGCGTTTCGAAAAACTGCGGTATGGCAATTTTTGTGCGCACAAACGAAGACGGCGATATGATGAATGCCGTAAGCGTGCCGGCCGACGACTATTCGCCCGAAAAGGGAATTTTTAGGATAATTAGCGGGCGCGACGAGGAAAACGCCGTTATTACTTCGCTAATTTCAAAAGATGTTGCAGGCGAGCTTATACGCCATAACAACGGCTATGTGTATGCCTACTATGTGCCTATTGTGTCGTCTTTTGGCGGGGCAAACTCTAAAACAATAGGGGCAATTGCCTGCTATATTAAAGACGATGTAATGAACAAACTTTGCGCAACCTTTGCCGCAAAAAAATTCGGCAGCCGCGGCTATAGCTGGATTATAGAAGACACCGGCGGCGGAAAATTTAGATATAAACTGGCAAAAAATCCGAAATTGTTGGGCACATTTATTTCAGACGACACAAATTCAATACGCCGAAAAAATTCGGAGGAATTTGCCAAAAATGCAATAATGTTGGGCACCGGCGAAGAATCGGCAAAGGTCTATAACCACGACTACCACGGAAAACCCTCCAGAATGATAGTTTGCTATGTATGCTTTAAGCCGTGGGGGTGGATTTTGGGCATAACGGGCTTTAGGGGCGAAATCGTTCCAAGCCGCGCCGAAATTGCCGAAATTATTTCGCTAAACAAGTGGTATATTGCCGCGGTATTCTTCGGCGCGCTGGTGTTGGGCGTTATAATTGCCTGCGTGTTTTCGTCGTATCTGGCGCGTAACGTCGGCAAAATAAACCGTATGCTTAAGGCAAAAAAAGGCGAAGATTTGCAATTGTTTAAATCGTCTATAGCCGAGTTTTCGGGTATAATACAGTCTTTGCGCGACATAGGTAAATCGGCACAGGCGTTGGATAGCGCATATCAAAACGGCACGGCTTTGCTCGAAAAGGCGTATTCGGAAATGTCTAAAAATACAACGCATTTAAATTCGCTTTCGCAAGAACAGTGTAGGGAAACTGCAAAATCGGTAAAGTATGCCGACAATATCTACGAATTGTCGGAAACCCTAAAAATCAGCAGCGGCGAGTTTAACTTGCGCTCGAAAGAGGCTCTTAAATTTGCAAGGGCACACGCCGACAACCTTAGGCTTTTTAAAGAACGCGCGACACGCCTAAAAGACTTGGGGGCAGGTTTGGCGTCTAGGTTCGCGTTGGCGAGGGAAATTCTGGACAACCTCGACTACCAATTAAAATATTTGTCGGAGTCGGGCAGCGGCATAAAAATGCTGGCTTCAAACGCCAAACTATATGCAGGGGCCTTAAACGTTAAAGACGAATTTAGCGCAACGGGATTTTCCGAAAAAACGCAGCAAACGGCAGATTTTACCGAAGTTTTGCTGTCGCAAATGAGCGGCAAAATTTCGGCGTCGGCGGCAGATATGCGCGAGTTTTTGCTTTTAATAGATAAATCCGTATACGCGCTAGACCTTATTATAGACAGAATAAACCTTATAACCGAGCGCATTGCCTTGCAAGATGCGCGCTTTGGCGAAATATCGCGCAGCACAATTTCGCAAACCGAAGAGGCGGCTCAAACCATAGGCGTTATAAACGAGCTTTCGCAGAGTGTCTTTAATATAAAAGACGGCGTGGCATCTTTCGAAAAATTCCTGTTCGAGCTTGGCGTTTTGCTTAAAAAGTAGCAAAGTGCCGCAATGTTTTTAGTTTTGTTGCCTAAAAAGTTTTTGACAGAATTTTTGGTAATACGATACACTATGGCCATATGAAAAAGTTTTGTTTTGCAGCTTTTGCAGTGTTTGCAACGTTAGTTTCGTTTGCGCAAATTCGCGTACATTCGCACAGGGGCGAAACCGATTTTGCCCCGCAAAATACGGTAGAGGCAATGAAACTTGCCTACGATATGGGCAGCGAAATGATAGAAACCGACTTTTGGCTTACAAAAGAGGGCACCTTTGTTTGCGTGCACACCCAAAAAGAGCTTAAGCAATTTTGGGGTATAGACAAAAGCCCCGAATTGCTTACCAACGAAGAAATTAAAAATGCGCGTTTGGTAAACCCTTCGGCATACGACAAAAAATACGCAAACTGCAAATTGCCAACATTAAAAGACGTGCTTGAGGTAATACCCAAAAACAGGCGTTTCGAGCTTGAAATAAAGCACTACGGCAAAGATTTTGCCGACAAGGTAGAAGCCGCACGCATAGAGGCAGGGCTTGATTATTGGAACATTTTAATAACGTGTTTCGACCCCGCCGTAATTAGGGATTTTAAACAGAAATATCCCGAATATAAAACGCAGCTTATAATAAGCTATAATCCGAAAACCGACACAATAAACAACTTGGTTCGCCGCGCAAAGCATGCCGAGGCTTCCGAAATTGCCATAGGCAACTATCGCAAAATAGACGCAGCCTACGTTAAACGCCTGCACGACGAGGGCTTTAAAGTGGGATTTTGGCAGGTAGAAAACCTAGACGACTTAGCATATGCTGCCAAAATGGGTGCAGACCGCGTATGTTCCAACCACGCCTACCGCCTTCGCGAAAACTTTAAACTAATAAAATCGCTAGACTTTAAGTAAAAAACAAAGGCGGTTTTTAGTTGAAAAACATTTCGGCTTCTAGGCGGGAGATGTTGCGCATGTTTATGTAGCGGCTTCGCAGGAGCATTTGGTTGCTATGGCCCATATTTAGCTGCAACCGCGGCAAATCTTTAAAACGTTTGGCAAAAAAGCTGGCAAAAGTATGGCGCAAAACGTCCTGAACCCAGCAACCGCTAAAGCCCGAATTGTTGCGTATTTTTTGCCAACGCCGCTGCCAGTTTACAGGGCATATTTTTTGCTGGAGTTGCGGGTTATAGCTTAGCAAAATTCGCTTTAGTTGCGGCATAATTTCTACTTGGCGCACCCCGCCTGTTTTAGAACACAGCGAGCGTACCGTTATTGTGTTTTCCTGCAAATCAATATCTTGCCAAGTTAAACGCCTAACTTCGCGCGGGCGTATTCCCGCAAAGACCAATAGGGCTACGGCAGGCAAATATATGCCGTTATTCTCCTTTTTAGCATTGGCTATAATTCTTTTAATTTCGCGTAGCTTTAGCGGCAAAATTTCTTTTTCTATTACCTTTTTTCTTAAAATTTGTTTAATGGGATTTTTATCACACCACTCGTAGCGAAGAGCAAATTCAAAAAAGGCATGCAACATAGCGCGCCCTTTGTTGTATTGGCTTGGGGTGCTAAACGTGCAGCTTAGCCACTCTTCGCATTCCGATACACTAAACTCCGAGAAATTGCGTTTTGCAAATTCTGGCTTAAGTTTTAACAACTTATTGCCCAAATATTTAATGTCGCTAAACGAAGCTTTGCGCAAATCTTGCTTAGTCTGCAAATAAATATCAAAGCCTTTGGCGATAGGCATTTTGTTTTGCCTAAAGTTATTTTTGCCAATTTCAATTACTTTGGCGCAAAACTGAAGGGTAGTAAGTTTAGATTTTTTTGGCATAAAATCTGCAATATTGCAAATAAGCCTAGCTGCATCTAACACGCTAATGTTTTTGCCCCTTAAAAGAGCTCTCGCCGATATCAATTCATTGTTCATGGTATTTAGAATACCATTGTCAACAACAAAATCCAAAAAACTTTTGTACCGTTTGGTTTGTTGACAATTCAAGGATTTCTATTTCAAGGATAGTCTTTTAAAGAATCAATATCCCAATAAATATTTTTGTCTGATTATCAGGGTATTGCATAAATTTTGCAGCATATGGTATTCTAAATACCATACTCGCAGACATAGTTTATAAGCCGTTCTTATAAATGGAAAAATACAAATTACGAATGAAAGAATTAACAAAAAAGGAAAAAAGAGAAGAAGGAATTAAAGAATTTCAGGGATTTTTGAGTGGCGCAATAAGGAGAAATGCTACATTCTCTGAAGGGAAAGACAAACAAGAGGAGTGTATAAAAAACATTGTAGGTACTGCGATATACAACTTTAACCATAAGTCTTCTTTAAGAATATGTTATGAAGGTGAGTGGCTAAATAATGGCTATAGTGATTTTCAAACGTTAAAGTTTTAGTTAGAGTTCTGTATCGAATTTGAGTTATTATCGTTTTATTGTTTTTTAATGAAACAAAGCGGTAATATGTGTTGCCGATGAAAGCATTTAGGTTTTGGAGCGTACTTATTGTACGATAATCCTTACCCGAATATTTTCATAAGTGCGTTTTAATTTTGAGATCATGAAATACTGGGGGGTATAGATTCCCTCTATATTTCATGGGTGTTTATATCTGTATAAACAAATGCTAGCCTTTTATAGGTAGCTTATTTTTTAGGAATAGTTCTCATATATGGAAAAAGGAAACACAAGAAGACGCATTTGCACACTGGTTATAACTCACAAGTGTAATCTTAACTGTTGCTATTGTTATGAAAAATTCAAATCCAATCGCGAAATGGATTTTGATACAGCAAAACGTATTATTGATGATGAATTCAAGTTTGTAGAAAATTCTAAAGATTTTGACGAAATTGAATTTGATTTTATGGGGGGAGAACCTTTTTGCTCGTTTGATTTAATAAAAAAGATTATAAGCTACGTTGTTGGTAAAAATCCAAATGTTCCGTATATATTTTTTGCCACCACAAACGCGACTCTCATAAACAACGAAATAAAAGAATATTTAGAAGAGAACAAATCTATATTTGTCGTTGGTATTAGCTATGATGGCAAGTTTTCACAGGAAGTTAATAGAACAAAAAACGATGTCATTGATATAGATTATTTTTTCAATTTATATCCATTTCAACCTTTGAAGGTAACTATATCTCCATATTCGGTAAAGAGTTTGTCGGAAGACATAATTTCTTTGCACAAAAACGGCTATGAATTCATAGCAACATGTTCTTTTGGGCAATATTGGAGTGAAGAGGATTATTTGTGCTTCAGAAGCGAGTTGCTTAAAATATCGAATTTTTATATACAAAATCCCGATATAAGCATATGCAATTTATTTGATAATAAATTGATTTACGTTGATTGTATGCATGAGCACAGGAAGTATTGTGGTAGTGGAAAGAACATGATTGCCTACGATGTAGATGGGGCATCGTATCCATGTCATATGTTCACTTCGGTTGTATTGGGGCGCAAAATGCCTGAATCAGTTAAAAGGGAATTAAAAAACGCGAGTTTTACTTCCGAAGAATGTCTATCATGTTCGTACGTTGATATATGCCCGACATGCTACGGATTTAATTTTAAAGATAGAGGAGACATTTCCAAACGAGACAAATGCTCTTGTAGATTGTTTAAAATACAAATGGAAGTAGTTGCATACTTACATATTGAATTGGTAAAGAGAAAAATTATGCAAGGAAAACAGCTGTCTGCAGAAGAAATATGCGGTGTAAAAAATATAAAAAAATTAAACAAGCAAATTTTTAACCAAGTAAAATAATATGATAGATTTAACAGAAGATGATTTAAAGCTTATTTCTTACATTGAGAAATACGAGAATCTTGAAACTCGCTCTTATATTGTGAAACCATTTGAGAACAGATATTGCTATGGAAGTTGTTCCGGCGAATGTTTTGGAAGTTGTAGAGGGCACTGTAGCAGTAGTTGCCATGGCAGTTGCAGTATGGGATGCTATTCTAGTTGCTACCAAACATGCAAAGGTAATTGCCTTAATGGTTGTTATAGCTCTTGTAATGGTACTTGCAAAGGAGATTGCGAAGGGAGTTGTCGGGGTAGTTGTCGGAATGGTTGCTATAGTTCTTGTGAGGGAAGTTGCAAAGGAGATTGTGAACACGGTTGTTATGGGGATTGCGAAGGGAGCTGTCGGGGTACATGTGAGCACGGTTCATATAAAACGTATAGTGATTCTGCGAAAAAAGAAGATACATCGCAACCAATGCTACTGATTCCCAAGCCGGATTTTATAGATGATAATTTTGTATCATCTTTTTATCGTGAGTACAATAAAGTTATATAATTTTTTGTTATGATATACAATGTTTATGTAAATAGAGTAATAGATCTCGTCCCAGGGGGGGACTATGAGAGAATGGTAGAAATATTAACTGGAAGGAGTGGTCTTCCCTTCTTTAACTTTAAAGAATTATCCTTGTTTTCTAATGCGC
Organism: uncultured Opitutales bacterium; assembly: GCA_934613415.1. Taxonomy (GTDB): domain Bacteria; phylum Verrucomicrobiota; class Verrucomicrobiia; order Opitutales; family Intestinicryptomonadaceae; genus CAKUIA01. The sequence goes on along the minus strand of CAKTSY010000001.1, from coordinate 338,354 downwards.
CAGATTCATTTATGTGTCATAGATTAATATACGCTTATAAAACGGTGTATGGCTCAAGGTATTGCAGGGATTTTTTTACTACAATAGATATAATGAAAGGATGCGCCATTTCTCCGAGAGTATATTATTGTGCATTTCTCAAAGATAATCCAGATATTGCAGAAATGGAAGAAAAAGAAAACGGAAGATTTGATAGCGAAAAATCACGCTTTATTTTCGGAAAATACGACGAATGGGCTAAAAAATATAGAATATGTTATAAATACTCAGATGAGTTTGTATCCTATATTTATATTCGAGATATACAAACAAAACTTTTGAAACTTCCAGAAAACCATGTAAATACGAATAGTTTTTTTAATTATATACATAAAAATTATTTTACGGATAAGAAATGGAATTTTGTTTCAGCAAGCGTTTGTGAAAAGATTATAGAAGATTACAATGAAGCCCCTAATACTTTTGTTTCTAGGGTAAAACGTGAATCTGTAAAAAACATTTTGCAGGACTCATTTAGCGTGGCGAATCTTTCGTCGGCACAGGAAATTATCAAAGATTATTATACAAATAAGCATGAAAATGACGTTGGCATCGAGTTAGAATATGAGTCTGCAGATGGTGTTTTGCCTATTCCTTCTAAATCTACTATTAAGCCTTTATATCGGCAAAAAAATATCGAAGAACGCGAAGTTCCTGGTTTTTTGGATGAAATAATTCATAAACCATTATCTGAACCAAAAATTAACGAAAAGGATAATGATAAGAAGAATATTTCTGTTACAGTACCAACTCCCAAGTATGTTTTCCCATCTAAACGTCGTATATCACCAATTGATGGGCAGAGAAATTTGCATAGCGTAGCAGACGATGTTGACGTTGTTCCTGTTGTTGCTGAAAATGAATTATGTCCGTCGACTGGGAATGATAATCAAGCGGTTGAGCTTAAATCTGTAGATAAATCTTCTTCGAAGCAAAATTCCTCTCCAATTTCAATCCCTCCAATGCCTCCTAAGCCTCGTATAGCGCCAATTGATAAGCAGAGTCGTTGGCGGCCTATATCAGACGATGCGGATATTTTTCCAATAGTTGATACAAACAACTTTGGGCGGCATTCAGTGGATGACAGTCAACCTGCTAAGGTTAAGAATGCAACTAAATCCTTATCGGCGCAAAGAAACATAAAGAAAAGAAGTTTATTTATTTTGGATGGTACAAATATGATGTATTGGAATGGGGATAAAATTCCGACTCTATTCTATATACAAAAGATAGTAGATTACCTGCAAGAACATGACTTAGACTATAAAGTTTTTTTTGATATCCAAAGTCCTCACATATTAAAATCTGAAGATGATAAAAATTTATATGAAGAAATGATAAAAGATAAAAGGCATTATTCTCAGGCTCCATTTCGGGCCGATATATTAGTTTTGGAAAAGGCGAGTACGAAAGAAAATTCTGCAGTTATCAGCAATGACGGATACTCTAAATATAAGAAGGAATATCCAATTATAAAGGATGCAAGTCGTTTCTATAGGGGTACAGTAGATTGTTCTGATGAAAATAAATTCATCTTGCTTCAAAATAGAGATGAAGAGACTATTAGAATAGATATCTAATACGATACATTTGGCATGCGAGGATGTGTGTTTATATATTTTCCATAGAATTATGTCCCCCTCCCATCAAACAAAAAAACCTTTCGTATTCCGAAAGGTTTTTGTTTTTTTACAGGTTTTTTTAGATGATTTTACTTTGCCGATTTGGGGATGGCGGCGGGAATGTCGATGTTTTGTACGGTGTCGCGCTTAATGCGGCTTAGTCTGTGGCGGCGGCGGATTTTGCGGGCAAGCATAACCGCCAGCTCGTCTATAGACTTATACATATCGTTCGACTGCGCGCTCACTATCATATCGGGGCCGTTTATTTCTATGCGCCCCTTGGCTATAAATTCGTTCTCTTTGCGTTTGTTCGGGCTATACTCGAGATCTATCCTCAGTCTGATGATTTTGTCTTCGTGAGTGAATATCTTGGACATCTTGTTTATCACGTCGTCTTTCAATGCTTGCGTGAGTTCAAGATTATTGCCCGAGATTATGATTTCGTTATTGTTCATTTATTCCCTTTCTATTATTATTTGCAGGTGAAATTTTAAAAAATTGGTTTATTATGAATTCGCTTAAACAAAAACTACAACAATACGGAGCCGCCGTAATTACCGGCGCAAGTTCTGGAATTGGCAAGGCTCTCGTTGAATCCATAGCCGAAATGGTAGATGAAAACTTTTTTATTTGCAACATTTCTCGTACTAAATCGGATATTTTTTTCGACAACAAAACCCTTATAAATGTTCCCACAAATTTAACGAATATTTGCGAAATAGACGCAACTTTCTCATATTTAGAAGAAAACGTTTTTAAAAAACTAAAAAAAGGCAAAAAAATTTTGTTGATAAACAATTCGGGCTTCGGCGCATACGGAGAATTTCCCGCCCCGAATGCGGCGCGCAATGCCGAAATGATAGACCTAAACGTTAGGGCGTTAACCTATATGTGCGGCAAATTTTTGCCTGTTTTAAAGGAAAAGGGCGGGGCAATTATAAACATTGCAAGCACAGCCTCCTTTCAGCCGTGCCCGTATTTGTCGGTATATGCCGCAACAAAAGCATATGTAAGCAGCTTTTCGCAGTCGCTTAGCTACGAGCTTAGGGGCAAAAATGTAGAAGTTTTGTGCATATGCCCGGGGCCAACTGCCACAAATTTCTACAAAAACGCTGGCTTTAGCGAAAGGCCGTTGCCGAATTCATACGGGCATACCGCAAAGGAGGTTGCCCAACAAACGCTAAAGGCCTTTGCTTGCGGCAAAAGTTTTTACATTGTAGGTTTTATAAACCGTTTGGGCGCATTTTTGGCCTCTAAAATGCCCAGAGCCATTATATTGAAAATTTCGGGTTTGATATTGTCGAAAATTCGTATAAAGTAGACGCCGTAAATTTTTTTATGAAAATATTCAGAAAAGAGGTAAAAAAGGCGCATATCGTTATGTGGTTTGTCTATATGGCGATATTGTCGTATTTTTTATACTACACACTAACACACTGCTAATACATTAAAATGAAAACTTTTGAAAAAGCCGCGGTTATAGGCGCGGGGGCTTGGGGAACGTCGCTTTCCATAATACTGTCTAAAAACCTGAAAAACGTTTCGGTTTGGGCTAGAGAGCCCGAAGTTGTAGCCTCGGTAAACGAAAGGCGTTGCAACGAACGCTTTTTGCCCGACATTAAAATTCCGCAAAATGTGGCCTTTACGGGCAACGCCGCCGAAGCTTTAAAAGACGCCGACATTGTCGTTTGGGGGGTTCCCATTCAATTTTTGTCGAAAGTTGCCGAAGAATTTTCGCCCTACATTAAAGAGGGTTCAATTCACATAAATGCAGGCAAGGGCATAGAAATAGGCACATGGAAACGCCCCTCGCAAATTTTAAAGGAAAAGCTTACAAAGGGGCATTCCTTCGGCTCGATAATGGGCCCGAACATTGCGTTTGAAGTTGCGCGCGGCAGCTATGCAGAAGCCGTTATTGCCCTGAGCGATTTTTCCGACGCAAAAGATGCGGCTGCGGTATTTTCGACAAACACGTTTAATGTGCGTCCTTCAAACGATGTTGTGGGTGTGGAAATTGGTGCGGCATTAAAGAACATTGTTGCCTTGGCCGCCGGTTTTTGCGACGGTATGAAGCTTGGCGCAAACACAAAGGCCATAATTATGGCGAGGGGCTTTCAGGAAATTTACAGAGCCGCCGCCGCCCTCGGCGCATGGAGCGAATCTTTCATAAAAGAATCGGCCATATTGGGCGATGTGCTTACAACCTGCATGAGCCCCGATTCGCGCAACCGCTCTACGGGCGAAAGAATGGGTATGGGCTATAGTGCCGCCGAAGCCGTGAAAATGCTTAACGGCCGTGTGTGCGCCGGGCTCGAAACCATACAAATCTGCAAAATGTTCGAGTCGGTTTACGGCGTAGAGCTTCGCATAATGGGCAGCCTTTGCATGTTATCGGAAGGCAAAATTTCGCGCGAAGACTGCCTAAAAAGAATGCTTGGCGCATAGTGTGCCAAGCGGCAAATTTTAAACGACCGCAAAAAAATGCCGCACTAAAAAAAGTGCGGCATTTTTGCTTTTTATTTGCGGCTAAAAATTTTATTCTGCAGCTTGCCCGTTTTCGAACGCAGGCGTTACAAAAGGCGCAATTTTAACCGCCTTTTTGGTAGATTCGTCTATATCTATTATGCAGGCGCAAATGCGAGGGTCTTCTTCTGCCATAATAAAATTGCGGGGGCGGCCGTCTAAAAACTTTTTAAGTATAGGGTCTACAGCTCTTCCCAAGCACGATTTCCAAGGACCCGTCATTCCCGCGTCGGTCATAAAGGCTGTGCCCTGGTCTAAAATGCGGCAGTCGTTTGTTGGAATGTGCGTATGCGTGCCCACAACGGCCTGTACGCGCCCGTTCAAATACCAGCCCATACTGATTTTTTCGGAGCTGGTTTCCGCGTGGAAATCCAAAAATATAATGTCGCACTTGTCTTTAAGTTCGGCGCAAATTCTGTCGGCACACTTAAAGGGGCAGTCGGCCTTAAGCTTCATTAGGGTTTGCCCTAAAAGGCAAAATATGCCTATTTTTAGCGAATTTTTTTCGACAATAACATACTCTTTGCCGGGGTTGCCCTGCGGTATGTTTGCGGGCCTACAAAGGTTGTCTATTGTGTCTATTTCCGATTCCAAACAGCGCTGGTCCCACAGATGGTCGCCCAAAGTTATGGCGTCTATACCGTAGCGGAAAAGCTCTTGCGCCATATTTTTTGTAATGCCGTTGCCCCCCGCCGAATTTTCGCCGTTGGCTATGCACAAATCTATTTTGTTGTCGGCAATAATGCTCGGCAATAGCTCGGACAAAATTTTGCGCCCGGGCTTGCCGACAATGTCTCCAATAAAGAGAATTCGCATTATATAAACTTCAATTCGGCGCAAACGCCCTTAACGTATTCTTTTATGTTCGATACGTCGGCATCGCCCGAAAGGGTGAAAAGTTTGCCCTGATTCTTATAGAAGTCTACAAGAGGTTTTGTGGTTTTTTCGAAAACCGCCAAACGCTTTTTAATGGTTTCGGGGTTGTCGTCGTCGCGTACATAAAGGGGCGCGCCGCACTTGTCGCAAACATTGGCTTTCGCTGGCGGATTATACTTTACATGGTAGGGGGTTTGGCACTTTGTGCAAATCATTCTGCCTGTAAGTCTTTCCAAAATAAGGTCTTCCGAAACGTCTATATAAATTACGTTTGTAATAGCCCTGTTCATTTCCTTCAGCATTTTTTCGAGAAGGTCTGCTTGCGGCAAAGTTCTGGGAAAACCGTCTAGTATAAAGCCTTTTTTGCAGTCGTCTTTTTGAAGGCGGTCTTTAACCATCGAGGCTGTAAGTTCGTCGGGTACAAGCTCGCCTTTGTCCATATAGGCTTTTGCCTTGTTGCCCAGTTCGGTTCCGTTCTTCAAGTTTTCTCTGAAAATATCGCCAGTTGCAACTTGCGGAATGTTCAAGATTTCGCTCATAGCGGAGGCTCTTGTGCCTTTGCCGCTTCCGGGCGCACCCAAAAATATGATGTTTAGCTCTTTCATCTAAGTAAAAATAGTTTGTAAATTTCCGATTAGTTTTCAAGTATATTCGCAATGAACGCTCCAATCGAAAATCTGTGCGGAATTTATATTTCGCCGCAAGGCATTGCCGAAATTTGCACGGCAAACCCCGACGGTTCGCGCGCCTACGGCAAAGCGGGCTTTGCCCCATTTTTGTGGGTAAACGCAAAAGATGCAATTAACCTACAAAACGCAAAAATGCAGCCTTTGCAAGGTCCCGTAAATTCCTATTTAGACACCCAAGCAAGTTTCGACAACATAAGGCACTACGAAGCGTTTTTAAAGGACAACAAATATTCGTCTTTTAGGCTGGCGAATTTAGAAAACCAGTTTTTAACCGAAAATTGCGCAAGGTTTTTTTCGGGTATGAAATTTTCGCAGTTGCGCCGTATGCAGCTTGATATTGAAACCGACTGCACGGGCGACTTTTCGAACCCCGAAAACCCGCTAGACAGGGTTTTGGCGATAGGCATTTCGTGCAACGGCAAGACAAAAATTTTAGAGCTATCCGAATTTTCTGACAACGCCGAGCGCAAACTTTTAAGCGACCTAAACGATGCCTTTGCTGAGTTCGACCCCGACGTAATAGAAGGCCATAATATATTTAAGTTCGATTTGGACTATTTGTATAAAAGGTGCAAACTTTTAAAAGTAAAGCCCCTATGGGGCAGGTTCGATGGCTCTGTAAAAATGCGCAAAAGCAGGGTAAGCATTGCCGAGCGCACATTCGATTTCCCCCGATTCGACATTGCGGGGCGCAGCGTTGCCGACACCTACATTTTGCTGCAAATGTTCGACGTTTCCAAGCGCGAGTTGGAATCGTATTCGCTTAAAAACGCAGCCTTATATTTCGGCATTAGCAAAGAAACACAAAGAACCTACATAGAAGGCGCGCATATAAAAGACGCCTTTCGCACCGACAAAGAAAGCTTTAGAAAATACCTTTTAGACGACCTGCGCGAAACAAAAGGTTTGGCCGATTTATTGTTGCCCACCTATTTTGCACAGTGTGCAAATTTCCCGATGACATTTCAAGAGTGTATGCTTAGGGGTTCGGGCGTAAAGGTAGAGGCGTTGTTGCTTGAAAAATATTATTCGGCTTCGGCAAAGTTGCCCGATATGGCGCAGCAAAGCTATATATCGGGGGCGATGTCGGAGATTTTTGAAAAAGGCGTTTTTAAGGACGTTTTGCACTACGACATCGCGTCGCTATACCCAAGCTTGCTGCTTTCGCTAAACACGCCTCCTGCAAACGACTATCTGAATGTTTTTTTAACCAGCTTGGCCGAGCTTAGGCAATATAGGCTAAAATATAAAAAACTTGCAAAAGAAAGCTCCGACAAAGACCTAAAAACCGAATACGACGCGCGCCAAAAAAGCTACAAGATTTTGATAAACTCGTTTTACGGATATTTGGGGCTTTCTAGCGCGCGCTTTGGCGACTGCGCCTTGGCAGACAAAATTACGTCTACTGGCAGGCGTTTGTTGGGCGACTTAATTGCTCTTTTTAAAGCCAAAGGCTGCCTTATATTAGAGGTAGATACCGACGGTATTTACCTTTCCAGCCGCGAATATTTTGCAAATCCCGAAAAGCTTTTGGAATCTTCGCGCAATGTTTTGCCCGAAGGCGTAAGCTTAGAGCACGACGGCAGCTTTGGCGCAATGTTTTGCTACAAGGCAAAAAACTATGCCTTGCTAGATGGCGAAAGCGGCAAAATATCCGTTAAGGGTTCGGCGTTAAAGAGCAGGGCAATGGAGCCGTTTTTGCGAATGCTTACAAGCGACTTTGTGTCGATAATGCTTGGCGCTAAAAAGGGCGATATGAAAAGCATTGTAGCCGACTTTACCGAAAAGATTAAAAGCGGCAAGTGCGATATTTCGCTTTTGGCAAAGTCGGAATATTTAACGGGCTCGCTTGCTAACTATTTAAAGGAAGTGCAAACAAATAAAAAGCCAAAAAGGGCGGCGTATCAGGCGGCGTTAATGCTTGCTGTGCCCCCGCATACGGGCGAAAAGGTTTCCTACTACATAACCGAATCGCAAAAACGCCAGCCCGACTGGAAAAACGCGCGCCCCGTTGAATTGTACGACGCAAAAAATTATCCCTATTCGAAAAGCTATTATTTAGACAAGCTAAACGATTGGATTAAAAGATATTCGGAGTTTTTAGGCGGCTTAAAGCCCGAAAATTGTGCGCCCGAACAGATGGAGCTTTTTTAAAGCCTATTGCGGAATGCAAAGTCCAAGTTAGCGTTCTATAATGCCCAAATATTTTTCTACCATGGCGTCTCTTTTGGGGCGCATTGGCGTCATATAGGGCATTTGGCGGTGGCTTTGGTAGGCGGCTTCGTCTACATATTCTTCGACAAACATAAATTCTCTGTCGTTGCGCGTATTCCTAAAAATGTCGTACCTAATGCAGCCGGTCTCTTTTCGGGTTGCATCTACAATTGGGTTGAACAGCTCGAAAAATTCGCTTTCCTTGCCGCCTTTTATCCTAAGCGAAGCCAATATAAGTTTTGTAGCCATAGTTAATTTTTTTGTTTTTTAGTCTTTTTTGTGCGGCAAATTTGTCAAGTTCTATAAAAAAGTTCCGATATGTTTTTTGATGAAATATAAAGTAATAGAACTTCCCTACAAATACAACCAGTTAGCTCCGTATTTAGACGAAATAACGGTTAAAACCCACTACGAAAAGCATCACTTTGCCTATGCCGAAAAGCTTGAGGCGGCTTTGCAGACAATGCCCGAATTTAGGCCGCCAGACACGGTTAGAGAGCTTTTGGGCAACTTAAGCGATATTCCCGAAAGGATTAGAATGGCAGTGCGCAACAACGGCGGCGGGCTGTTTAACCACAATTTTTACTGGCTTTCGCTAAGTCCAAAACACACGGCAATCCCCGAAGATTTGGCAATAAAAATAAAGGCTTCGTTTGGAGATATGGAGGGCTTTAAAACTTTGTTCGAAACTTCGGCATTGTCGCTGTTCGGCAGCGGTTGGACGTGGCTGTGTCTGAACAAAAGCGGATTGCTTGAAATTGTAAATACGCAAAACCAAGATAGCGTTATTACGCGCAATTTTTACGATGACCTAACGCCCTTGCTTTGCGTAGATGTGTGGGAGCATGCCTATTATTTGGAATACCAAAACCGCCGCGCCGACTACCTAAAGGCGTTTTGGAATATTGTAGACTGGCAAAAGGTTGCAGCGCGTATGCAAATGCCAGTGGCCGTAAACTAGGTTGTTTTTGCCTAGGCTTTTACTTGCAAAAAAAGGCGGCAAATTTGCCGCCTTTTTTACGCATTCTTAGGTAAAATTTTATTCTTCGGGGAACTTTGCGTTTAAAACATCTTGCGTTTGTTTGGCTCTGAATTTTGCCAAAGTTTCGGCCTTTTGTGGGTTAGACAACGCCAAAATTTGCAGCGCGCCAACGGCGGCGTTTACGGCCCCAGCCTTGCCTATTGCAAGTGTAAATACCGGCATACCCTTTGGCATTTGCACTGTCGAAAGCAGCGAGTCTAAGCCGTCCAAAGCCCAGCCTTTCATTGGCACGCCTATTATGGGCAAAGCCGTTTGCGAGGCAAGCACGCCAGCCAAGTGCGCCGCGCCGCCTGCGGCTGCAATTATAACCTTAACGCCTCTTTTTGCCGCGGTTGCCGCCAATTCGGCAGCCAATGCGGGCGTTCTGTGCGCCGAGGCTATGTGTTTTTCGTACGAAATTTTAAATTCGTCGAGTTTCTTTGCGCATTCTTTCATGGTGTCCCAATCGCTTGCGCTTCCCATTATTACTAGTACTTCGGGTTTGTTATCCATAGTGATTTTTTTGTGTTAGAAATTTTTAGGGGCTTACTATAATTTTGTATGTTCCTTTTTCGAGGTTTTCGGTGCCCGAAATGTTGTTTAGCGATTTTTGAATTTCGGTATCTAGCTCGCTGTTTGCTGTTCCGCCCGATATTGCCGAAATTTCGGTCTGTCCAAATTCGTCTACAACAACAAAGGCTTCGATTGGCGCAAACAGCCTTTTATTGTTGTTTATTTTCATATATTTTTTTTGCAGGCTTTGCCCGTTTGCCAAGTCGAATATTTCGAACGAAATAGGCGTGTCGGCGGGTAGCCTCTCTTTTTCGGCATTGCCGCCGAAAACCGAAAACAACTGTTGCGCTCCCGAATACATTGCGCTTTTTTCGCTTGTTTTTACGGGCTTTGGGCGCGATATTACAGCTCCCTTATAATCTAGCTTAAGCGACTTGTCGTTTAGCGGAATTTCGAAATCGAAACGCTCGCTTACCCGCGAAATTTTGTTGTTTACGCTTGTAGACAAAAACAGCGGGGCTTCGTCGTACATTCTTATTTGCTCGTAGCGAACCGAGTTGCCTTGGTCTATTATCGAAACAAACGGAGCGGTGTTGGCTTCCGGCTTGGTATTGCAGTTAATTTTAGGCAGGCACAGCACAAGGGCAAAGCTTACAAAAAGCCCGAACAAAACCGAAACCGTCCAAATGCCCGCCGATGTTTTCATTTAATTTCTTTTTCGGGGCAGGCCGCAATTTGCACGCTTTTAAGCCCCGCGCTTTTTGCCGCCGCGCAAACGTCTATTATGGTTTGCGCATCGCAATTTTTGTCGGTTTTAAGCAGCAAGGTTTGGTTTTTTAGCAAGTCGCCCTTGTCTTTAAGTGTTTTCTTAAAGGCTTCAAAAGTGTTTATTTTGCCGTCGAATATAAACATATTTTTGCCCTGTATGTGCAAAACAACGGCGTCGTAGTTGCACAACACGGCATCGTTGGCGTCTATAGTCGGCATTTTCGGCTCGCCGTTTAAGTCTATGCCAAGCCCGGGAGCAAGTATGAATTTAGACGACAACGCCATAAACATAATGGTAACTAAGGCAACGTCTATCAACGCCGCTCCGTTTAGCGAAATGCCTTCTTTTTCGACTTTCGAAAGCAGGTCTACGCCCCAAAAGCCGCCGCTATTGCTTGTCGTTTTTTGCTTGGTCATCGCCGTCTAGATATATGTTTTCGTTTTGCGGCATACCTTTTGCTATAAACAAGATAAGTTCCGCCGAGGCCCATTCCATATCATGAATTATTGCCCTCATTTTGCCGTGCAAAACATTGTAGAAAAGCCAAAATATAACAAAGAACATAAGGCCTACTGCGGTGCTTATAAGCGCGTTGTATATCTGCCCCGAAAACAGGGTAATGTCGGCATAAGGACCGCTTTGGCGCATAATCTGAAAGCATTTTAGCATTGCAAGCACCGTTCCTATAAGCCCAATTACGGGCGACAATTTTGCTATTAACGCCACGCTTGGAATGCGCCTTTGCAAAAGGGGTATTTCAAGCAAGCCCGCGCTTAAAGCGGCCTGACGCATTTCGTCGGGCGTGCGTTCGCAGTGCAGCAAAACCGCCTTTACAATTCTTGCCACAGGCCCCGGGGCTTCGTTGCAAATTGTAAGGGCTTCTATAAGCCTTTTATTTTTTAGCGCGCTTTTTATGCCCGTTAAAAATTCAACAGCCTTAATTTGCCCTTTGTGCAAATATAACATTCTTTCGGCAAAGATAACGAAGCCCGCAAACGCCAATATCAAAAGCGGAATCATTACGGGTCCGCCCAGTTGCATTGTTTTTATAATGTCGCCCATTAGTTTGTCCTTTTAAGTCTTATTTTAGCCTCGCCGCTTCCGGGAAGGTTTTTTTCTATCAATAAATCGTAAACTTTGCGCGCCTGCGCGGGGGATTTGTCGGCGTCGAACGAACGCGCCAAATATAGCAGCGAGCGGCCTATCCAATAATCGGCTTTGCCGTTGCTTTCGCCGCTGTTTAGCAGCTCGTTGGCGGCAATCCACCAAACTTCGCGCGCCTCTTTTTTGCGGCCAATTCTGTCTAGCGCAAAGCCCAGCTTAAAGGCGGCCTCGGCTCTGATTTCGGTTTTTGCCGACGGCGTTGCCCAAAGCTTTTCGTAGTATATTGCAGCTTCCCCCTCTTTGTTGGGCTGGGCTAGGTATGTGTCGCCCAGACCGAGTTTTGCAGTGTCTATTTCGGGGTTGTTTGCGTATTTGTTTATTATGTCTAAGTAAAGGTTCTTCGCTTCGTTAAAGGCGTTTAATAAGCGCATTGTTTCGCACTGAAAAATTCTTGCGTGGAAAGCCAGCGGGTTTTCGGGGAATTTTTCGCAAAGCTTGTCGAGCAGCAACAGCGCGTTTTTGTACGACGATTCCGCCTGTGTTTTTACATAGTATTGCGCCGCCTGATAAAGCGCGTAGGGCGCGTATTCGGAATCTGGGTTTGTGTTGAAAAGTTCTTCGCAAAGCGAAGCCGCCTTAAGGCAGTTGCCCTCTTTGGCAAAGATGTTTGCCTCGCTTATATAAGATGCCAATGCCGCCTTTGTTTTTGGGAAAACGTGGCGCAGGTTTTCGAGAACGGCATACGCTCCGTTTTCGCCCGAAATTTTGCCCGCAAGCGATAGCGCCTTGCCCTTTAAAAGCATTGTGTTGCTGGAAATTAAAATCTTTAGCGACATATATTCGTCGGGCAGGTTTTCGGCCTTTTGCAGAATCTCGTCGCAAAGCGAAATGCATTCGTTTTTCTTGGCGTTTTCAAAGCAAAGCATTGCTTTTGCCCACAGCATTCTTATCTGCAAAATGCCGTCGGTATTCGCCATAGACGCCTTTATAAAGTGCTCTAGCATATTCAGGGCGTCGCCGTAGCGGCCGTCTTTTTTGTAGGCATTTATAAGGTTCCATTGCGCAGCCCAAATATCGTCGGCAGATATTTTGCGTTCGGCAATGGCGTTGTATATAAGGCGGTAGGCCTCGTCTACCTTGCCCGTTTTTATAAGGCAGTCTACAAGGCGGTTAAGCATTGTGCCCTTAAAACGCTCTAGGTTTTTGTTTTTGTAAAGATTTTGGTACGAAATTCTTGCAATTTCGTAGTCGCCTTCAAGATACAGGCAGTCGGCGGCCATAAGTTTTATTTCGGCGGCCTTTTTCTCGTTTTTTGTCATAGCCGCCATTTTTTCGAGATACTTGCCTGCCTGCGCATATTGAGGTGTTTCGTTTTCAGACGAAAACGCGCTCCATGCCAAAACGCCCAAGGCATTTTCGGCGTAAATCGAAGCCGGGTACGATGTTAAAAGCTCGTTTGCAAGCTCTACCGCCTTGCTTGTGTTGCCCAAGTCTAAATTTATGTGGGCGCATTCTAGCATAATCCTGTCTTTTAAGGGGCAGTTGGGTTTCTCCAAAATAAGCAAAAGCTCTTTTAGCAATGCGGCTTTGTCGGTAAGCGAGTTTTTAAGCAAAAGCAACGCCGTTTCCATATCAGAAACCGACTTTGTTTTTGAAATCAACGCCGAAAGCCTTGCGCGTTTTGCGTCTGGGGCGTCGGAATCCATTATTGCCAGCAAAAGCGAAAAATCGTCGTATACGATTTCGGGAACAAGGGGAATATCTAGCTGTTCTTGCAAAACCGCCTTTGCCTGGTCTTTTTTGCCGAGAGCGAAAAGGGTAATTGCATATTCCTTTGCAAGCAAAAAGCCGTCTTCAATATTTTTGTTAAGGTTTATTTTGTCGCGCAAAGAGGCGGCAATTACCTTTAGTTCTTCGGGGTCTTTTGCAAACTGTATTTCGCATTCGTATATATTAGCCTGCGCGGCAGTTATAACGATGTCGTTCGATGAATTCTTTTTTGCGGTTTCGAAAAACGATTTTGCTTCGTTTAGTTTGCCCGAAAGCTTGCTAGACAACCCCCTGCATAGAAAATACCAGCTTGCCTCGTTTGGCGAGAGGGTTGCAACGTTGCATTTCGACAAAAAATTTTGCGCCAAATCCAGCCTGTTTTTGTAGAGGGCAAGAACTGCTCTTCTAAGATACATTTTGCCGGTTGTATCGCCGTCGAAGTCTGCCATAAGTTTTTCGGCGGCGTCGGACTTGTCCTGTCCTAAAAGCGAGTCCATCAAAACCAGCTTAATTTCGGCGTTGTCTGCCAAAGCTTGGTCTTCTAGCAGTTTTTCGCATATATTTTGCGCCAGTTTTGGAAGCCCGTTTTCGAGGGCGGCCTTTGCGGCAACGGCCTTAACCTTTTGCAATGTGCCCATTTGCGCGGGCGAATCCATTAAAGGCGGCGTTTTTGTTTTTGCATACGCAAACGTGCACGCAAAAACCAACGCAAAAAACGGCACTGCAAACCTTAAAATAAACATAAAGTAAAATCTAACAAAGGGGGTGTTCATTGCAACAAAATATTATTCCCCCAAAAAAGGCTTAGGCGCCTAAATTTTTTTAACCAAAATGCTTTTGGCGTCGGATCTTTTTACCGCAAGTTCGGCATTGCCTATCTTAAGCAAAATTCGGCCGTCGAAATTCGGGTTTAAAATCTTAATTTGGTCGCCCTCCGAAATCTTAAGGGTTTTGTCGGGCGTTTTTACAACTATTGCCTTTTCGTTTTCCTTTAAAGAGCAAAGCTGTTCTTTGTTCGGACAGTCCTTGTCGCAAATTTTGTTTGCCGCGCACGCTGCGCATTGGTTGGCGTTTTTTATGAAAAGCACAAGTCTTTCCATAAGGTCGTCGTCTAGCGAATGCTCCATTTCGCAGGCGGCCAAGTTTGCCTTTTTAGAGTCTGCCCCCAATATGTTTTCAAAAAAGTCCTTTAAAACGTGGTGTTTCGAGCTTATGTTGTCGGCAATACATGCCCCTTTTTCGGTAAGGGTAACGGGGCGGTACTTTTCGTATTCTATGTAGCCCTTTTTAAGCAAAGTGTTAAGTGCGCTTGTAACCGACGGCTTTTTTACGCGCATAAATTCGGCAATTTCGCTTGGGTGCGCGTGCCCCTGCGTTTGCGACAGCCACGAAATGGCTTCAAGATAGTCTTCCAGGTTCGAAGACAAAACACCGTCTTTAATATTTTTTTCCACGTTGCAATGCTACTGTAAATATAACAAGTTGGTCAAAACAAATTTAAAGTTTATAGTAATTTCCCGAAATTTTGTCTTTTTGCAGAACTTCGAATCCCTTTTTCTTTATATAGTCTATCTGCGAAAGTTTGTCTTCTCTGCCTTTTGTGTATTCGGAATTTATGTTTACCCTTGAATATATGCGGCGCACTTTTTTGCCGTTTTCAGGGTGGCGGGTAAGGGCGGGGCTGTCTATAGACTGCTCTACTTCAAAGATTTCGCCGTCCGAGCCGTCGGGCTCTACAACCTGATATGTATATATTGGCATTTTAGTTTATTGCGTTTAAAATTAAGTCGCCTACAAAGTATAGTGCCGACATTATTGCGGCAATCAAAAAGCTTATGAACCTTCTTATTGGGGCAAAGTTTATCATAACCAAAATTATAATAAAGCCGTACGACGAAAGCTTTGCATAGGCCAACTCGCTCATGCCCAAGGCGTGCTTTAAAAGACGCGAGCCGTCTAGGGGAGGCACCGGCAGCATATTAAACACGAATAATACAATGTTTATTTCCATTATAATTGCGGGCAGCCCAGCGTAGCTTTTTAGCCCCGCGGCATACAATGCAACGGTAATAAGCAGGCAAACCACGGCAAAAACCAGATTCATAAAAGGGCCCGCCAGAGTGCTGATAATGTCGTCGCGCACGCGGTGTTTGGGGTTTGGCAGTGAAACTCTTACGGGCTTTGCCCACCCGAAAATCATAAAGCCGCCTCCGTACGAAACCGAGCTTATTATCATAAGTAGCGGCAAAATTACCGTGCCAAGCAAGTCTATGTGCACAAGCGGGTTTAGCGAAACCCTGCCGTCTAGGCGCGGCAGAGGGTCTCCTAGTCGGTCGGCGGCGTATGCATGTCCGAATTCGTGAACAGTTAACGCCATAAGCAATGCAATATATGCAATGCCGCTTTCCGATAAAATGTGGGCCATATTTTCCATAAAACTATTTTGCTTTTATAATATTTTCTATTCGTTGCCTTTCGCTTTTTAGCTGCGGCAAATCTACCAAAGCCAAAGTTTGCAGGGCTTCTTTGTCTTTATAAAGCTCGGCAAGCACTCTTGCCTTTCCCAAAAGGGCGGTTTGTTTTTCAAGATTAAGTGTGCAGGTTTTTATATAGTCGTTCCAGGCGGGTAGAGCGTTTTGCCAGTCGGCGTCGGTCTTTTCAAAAAACGACTCCGCAAAACGCTTTTTTATTTGCCTGTTGTTTTGGCTTAGCAAAATCGCCTTTTTAAAAGAATCGGTAATTTCTTTGTTTAGGTTGCCGTAGCTTGTGTTTAAAATAACAATGTATTGCTCTTTTAACGCCAAAAGCAGTTCCGCATATTGATATACATATATTGCGCACTCGCCGTCTAGCCTTATTGCTTCTTTTATGTGTTGCAACGCCTTTTCGGCCATGGCGCAGTCGCCCTCGTAGGAGGCTAGCTGTTGGTTAACTACCGCAATGTTCGGGTTTTGGCTTTGCACCTGCAAAAATATTTTGTAGGCGGGCAGGTCTTCGCCTATGCTCCTTAAAAATTTGCCGTATAAAATCTTGGCTTGCAGGTCGTCTTCGTAGCGGTCTATATACGAATTCCAGCGGGCGTTAAGTTTGCGGTATTTGTCGGCAAGCTCGCCGCTTTTTTCGGAAAGAGAGTGTTTTTTTGCGCTGTCTAGCAATGCTTTTTGGTCGTCTAAAATTTCAAAAAGCTCTATCTTTGCCATAGAAAGCGACTGCACGCGCTTGGGCTTTTTGTTTGCATCGGTAGAACTGCACGCGCAAAACAAAAGCGGGGTAATAACGGCAAAAATTGCAAAAAGTCTATACATTCTAATGGTTTCGACAGCTGCAACAATTGCAATGTTCCGAATGGCTATGATGGCTTTCGCAGGCGCAGTGGCAGTGGGGTTGATTTTGCGTTTTTGCGGCGGCAAAAAGACTTGGCAGTTTTTTTACCGATTTAGAGCCGCATTTCGGGCATTTCGGTTTTTCCGAAGCCGTTTTTGTTATGGCTTCGAACACGTTTTGGCACTTAGAGCATTTAAAGTCGAATATGGGCATTTTTTTAAAATATGTCGGCTGGGTTTGCAGACCTTAGTTTGCGCGTTGCAAGTAAGCCCGCCACAGCGCACATAAAAAGCGTAAGGCAAAATACTATGGCGAGGTTTTCAGCCGACAAATACGTTGGCATATAAGCGAATGTTCTCGTTAAATAATATAAAATTTCGGCAAAAACCGCCCCTGGTATAAAGCCCAAGAACGACAAAATTAGCGATTCTTGCAATATTATTTTAACAAAAAATCCGTCGTCGAACCCTATTGCCTTAAGCGTTGCATATTCGGGTATATGGTCGCTTACGTCGGTATACAAAATTTGGTATACAATTACAGCCCCCACAAAAATTGCAACCGCCATGGAAGCCCCTATAACAAAGCCTATTGGGGTTCTTACCGCCCAATATTCCTTTTCGTTTTCAATAAAGTCGTTGCGGGTCATAACAACGGCGTCTTTTGGGAATATTTTTTTTAGGTCTTTTACCGCCTGTTTTGCCGAGGCGTTTGGCTTTAACTTTATAACGCCTACATTTACGGTTTGCGAAGTATCGCGCATTATTTTGTCGAAAGTTGCCAAACTCATCAAAACATTGCCGTCGGCGGCAAAGGTTGCCCCTATGGAAATAAGCCCGCCAATTTTTGTTCTTGTTCCCGACAATTCGGTTTCTACAACGCCGTTTTTGGCAAAAAGCTCCGAAATATCGCCATATTGGTCGCGCGAAAGCCTGTCGAAAAGCACATAGTTGCTCTTCTTTAAAACGTTTTGGTTGGCAAGAATTTCGGGGTCTGAAAAAACTTTTTTAGAAGGATCGAATGCAATGGTAAAAATATCGCGTTCCTGCCCCGTAGAGGGATTTTTAAACGACATACCTCCAAGCTTTACCGCCTGTGCCGATTCTACGGAATCTACCGCATAGCATTGATTAAGTCTTACTTTTGGGAACCCCCTGCCAACCCCGAAATATTCGTAGTTATAGCCAACAACAAAAACATCGCCGTCTAGCAAAAGAATGGGGGCAACCACCTGCTTAAACAGCGCGCCCCTTAAGCCCATTTGGAATAACATCATTGTAACTGCAAAAGTTATCCCTGCAATTGCCACAAAAAACCTTTTGCGCTCGCTTGTAAGCTGAAGCCACGAAAGGGGAATTTGTAGCGGAAATATCCTTTCGAATAGCGATTTTTTGCAATGCGGCATAATTTGCTGTTTTTTGTGGGGATTATAAACTTTTACTTAAGTAAAATTCTTACGTCTACTTGCGAGCCTATAAGAGCTTTCGCATCTTGCGGGTTGTCGAGCTTTATTTTTACGGGAACAACTCTTGAATTTGTAAAGTCGCTCGGGTCGCTAGAGAACAAATTGTTGTTCTTTACATATTGCGAAATTTCAACCACTTTGCCCGACAATGTCTTGCCGTTTCTGGCATCGCTTTTGCAGTGGGCTGTTAGCCCAACCTTTATTTTTTCTACATCGCTTTCGTAAACTTCGGCGTCTACATACATAGCCGATGTATCGGCAATTTCGCAAATGCCTTCGCTTGCAACCATTTCGCCCGCCTTAGAGTAGGTTTCCACAACAACGCCCGCTATGGGCGATGTTATAAAATATTCGTTATAAAGGGCTTTTGCCTCTTCGTGGGCGGCGGTGGCGGCCTCTACATTTGCGTTTTCGTTGGCGGTAATTGCCTTTAGCATTTCAGCGGCAAAAGCTATGTGGCGTTTAAGGGTGGTCTGTTCAAACTCTAGCTGTTCTCTTTCTCTGCGCGGAGGGTCTTTTTTCTCTAAAACTTCTTTGTTTTGTTCAAAATTGCCCTTTAGGTCTTCAAGATTTTGTTTTTGCCTTAAAATATTTAATGCCGAAAGGCTTTTTGCGCGTTCAAGTTCGGCAGCCGAGCTTTTTAACGTTAAAAGGGCTTTGTCGGTTCCCTTAAGCTGGGCAATAACTTGACCTTCTTTTACAAAGTCGCCTTTTTTTACGCACAGCTTGCCGAGCAGTGTTGCCGCCGCCGTCGGGTTTGCCGCCGACACCCTATATACAGTGCCGTCGGGCGAAATTTTGCCCTTGCAACCAACTGCGTCTATGTCGGCATATGCCGAGAAAACCGTTAAAGACGCCAAAACGCAAAGAATGTATTTTTTCATAAGCTACAGATTATTGAAAATTTTTTAAGGATTTCAATTTTATTATTGAAAATTAAACTTTAAAAAACGAATCTATGAAAAGTGGACGCTTTAATAAAGGTAAGGAATTTGCGCCATTCTTATAAGGAAGGCGACGGCATAAAAGAGGTTTTGCACGGCATTACTTTAGATTTTATGCCCGGCGAAATCGTTATAATTATGGGACCCAGCGGCTCGGGCAAATCTACATTGCTTAAGCTTATAGGTGCGCAATTAACAATACAAAGCGGCGAAATAGAAATACACGGGCAAAAACTTAGCGGGGCAACTCAAAGCAAGCTTCGCAGCATAAGGCGAAAGGTTGGGTTTATATTTCAAAGCCACCATTTGCTAGATTCCATTAACGTTTTGCAAAACGTGCAGCTGCCGCTGGCTTTCGACGAACGTCACACGGCGCAAACATCTAAAAAGGCGGCGCAGGAAATGCTAGACATTGTTGGCGTTGGCACGCAGTCGCACAAAAAGCCGCTACACTTGTCGGGTGGGCAGCGTCAAAGAGTTGCCATTGCAAGGGCTTTGGTGCGAAAACCCCAAATAATTTTGGCAGACGAGCCCACGGCTTCGCTAGACGAAAAGAACGGCAGAGACATTGTTGAACTCATAAAAAAAATGTCGCGCGAGCTTAACGTTAGCGTGGTTTTAGTTACCCACGACAACCGCATACTTGACATTGCCGACCGCATAATAAAGCTGGTAGACGGCAAGTATGTAGGCGAGGAACGCCCGAACAAATAGGGCGGCTTTTGTTTAAAATTTTTGTTCCCATAGTTTAATGGATAAAACGGCGGTCTCCGGAACCGCAAATCTGGGTTCGACTCCCAGCGGGAACGCTTTGTTTTACTTTTGTTTTTTGTTTTTGCAAATTTCGCTTGGCGAAAGCCTAAAGTGTCGTTTAAAGGCACGCGAAAACGAAAACGCGCTGGCATAGCCCGTTTGCTTTGCGGTTTCGCATACGTTTTTGCCCAAATTTAAAAGGCGCAAAGCCTTGTTCATCTTGGCTTCGAACAGCGTTTGCGAAAGGGTTTTGCCGTTGCGGCATTCGCAATATTTGCTGAGCTTTGCAGAAGACTTTTTTAGCGATTTTGCAAAAGTTTTTGCGCTTTGGGGCAGAATTTTGCCGCTTTTTATTTTGTTTAAATGCGTTTCAAAAAATTTGTCGTAGCTAACGGCTACGCCGAATTTTTTTGCAAAATGGCGTCTGAAAATATCGGCTATGGCGGTAGCGCAACTTTCGCATACGGCAACCGATGGGGTGTTTAAATATATTTCGCTGCGGTAGGCGTGCGCCAAACATAAAATTTGCGAAGCCGCTTCGAAAGGGTAGTATGCAACCCCGTTTAAATCGCGCAAAACGCCATTCCAGGAATCGTTGAAATGGCACCAAAATATTACGGATTTTCCCTTTTCAACCGAAATTTGCACGTTTTCTTTATTATGCGAAATAAGAAGAATGTCGCCCGCTTTCAGTGTGCTTACGCGGTTTGCGTAGCGCAGCCTAATAGTTCCGCTTTCTATCAATACAAGGTTTGTGTAGTTGGTTTTGCCGAAAACGTGAAAGTAGCCCTTTGCCTTTGTCGAAAATCCCGCATAGGTTATGCCGTGTTTTAAAAAGCTTTGCGGGGCGGTCTTTTTTGGCGCGATTATCTTTTTTGTGTTTTTATCGTTAACAAGATATTTCGGCATTAGAATAGTTGGGCAACTAAGATATTCCTCCGACGTTTCCTTTGTCCAAAACACGGTTAAATTTTCGTTCGAAAGAGTCCACAAATATTCCGATTTTTTGCGCATACCAATTTTTATGTTTTGCATACCATATTTTTATCTTGTTAAGGCTGTCAACATAATATAAAATTAAAATGTTAAAATATTTACTATTATGAATATGATGAAAGAAATTGTTTTGTTTTCGGCAGCACTTTGTGCCGCGCCGATTTTCGGGCAGGAATATAAAAGCCAGGTTAACGAAGATAAGATGCCTAGCTTTATTGCGGGCTCTTATATTCCCGATGCCAGCACAGCCTATATGGGCGCGCCCCTGTACTACTATTTTAATATATGCAAGTCGGGCCTAGACTGGAACGAACGCAACTTTATTGTGGGCGACAAAGTTATACACGCCAACGTGCACTGGCTGCGCGACTATATTCTTATCTTGAAAAGCCGCCGCTATACCGACGCCGAAATAAAGTCGTTTTATGACCTTGTGCTAGACGAGCAAACGCCAGACGGGTTTTTCTACGAAATTATAACTTCGCTTAGCGACGTTCACGGCAACGACATTGTTCCGCAAAAGTTCAGAAAGATTTTGCCCAACACGGGCTTTGGTCTGACGCGCTTGGAGATTGAAGCCGATATAGAATACCTTTGTGTTGAGGGCGCCTATTACATTTGGCAGGCAACTGGCGACGACAACTGGCTTAAAAAGGCCATGCCCAAACTAGAAAAGGGGCTTAATTATATTATGACAGACCCCACCCGTTGGGACAAGTCGCATAACTTGGCAAAAAGGGTTTATACTATCGACACTTGGGACTTTATAAACGCTCCCTACAGCGGCCTAGACCGAAGCATTATGCCCGACAACCCAATGGGCGCAATGCACGGCGACAATACGGGGCTTTGCAACGCAATGTATTTAATGGGGCAAATGTATTCGCATTTGGGCGACAAAGCAGCCGCCGAAAAGTGGAACAAAAAGTATAACGAGTTTAAGGAAAACGTAAACAAGCATTTGTGGAATGGCCGTTTTTACAAGCACTACCTAGAGCTGGACAAGGCAAACTTGGGGGTAGACTTGGCAAACCAGCTTAGCTTGTCGAATTCGTACAACTTAAACAGAAATGTGGCAAGCCCCCAGCAATGTCGCGCCATATTGCAAACGTACCGCCTTATGCGCGAAAACTATGGCGGGCTTTACGACGACTTTAGAACTTTAGACCCGTCTTTCCCCGTATTTAACGGCTACAAAGCAGGCAGGTATACCAACGGCGGAGTGGGCTTTTATGTTGCAGGCCAGCTTGCGGTGGGCGCGTTCGAAAACGGTATGGAAGACTACGGCGTAGACATACTAATGCGCACGGGCAACAAAGTATATAAAACCGGCAAAATTTCGTTTTTGTACGACTATGCAGGCAACGACACTGCCGGCGGGCCCAGAGGCTGGGTTGGCGCAGAATTGATGTATGCGCAAACGCGCGGCTTGGCTGGCGTTGTAGACAACGGTAAGCTTTTTAAAGACATAACGCTTTCGCCCAGATTTGTTTATACCAAGGAAAGAAAGTCGAGAGTGTTCCTAAAATACCCCGTTTCGGATGCGTTTGTAGACTATTCTTTTGAATGGCAAAAACCCGAAAACAAAATTCTGTTTACACTATATTCTAAGCACGACAAAACAAAACTTAGAATGTTAATGCCGCCTTGCGCAGTTAACCCGAAAATTAGCGTAAACGGTAAAACCCTTAAGTCGTCTATAGAAGACGTGTTCGGCAGCAAATATTTGGTGGTAGAAAACTTCCCGTCTAACAGTCGCGCAGTTATAGACTACGAAATGCCCGTAGAAGTTGTTCCCTATGCAAATATTTTCCGCAACAACTTTTTTACATACATAATAAACAATTCCGACAAGGATTTGGAATGCGAGCTAGACGTTCAAGTTTCTGGCTATAAGAGCATTGTAAAACGCAAGTTTACGCTGTTTGCGCACGAAAAGCGCCACGTCGAAATATTGTCGCTTAAAAACGTGGCAAAAGACGGCAGTGCCCCCCGTATAATTCTTAAATGCGGCGAAAATACGTTCAAAGTTCCCTTTACGCTTTCGAACAAGATAGACCGCAGAACATTTATGCTTAACGACGAATTCCCATACTAACGGCATCTCGGCTTAAAAGCTTTTACAACGGCGCAGGGCTAAACCCCTGCGCTTTTTTTGCGTTTGTATATACTTGTAGCAGCTACTATAAAAGTCTTGCAAAAATATCAAAACTGTATCTATAATTAGGACAATAAAGATGCGCCTTTGCCGTATATCGAGCTTAAGAAATAATCATTTAGATATTATGAGTAGAATGCCTATAAAACGTATATTTTGTATATTTCAAACAATACTTTTATTGTTGTGCGCTAGTTGCGCCATAACGGGCGACACTTTTTACCGCCCGCTTGAAAATTCCGTTGCAAAATACGCAAAAATGCGCGGCGCGGGCGTTGTGGCAACGGGTGTAAATTTAGAGCTTGTTTTAGACGAACCTTCTGCTAGGCAACTTTTCGAAAAACTTGAGGCATTGCCGCTTTTTTCCGATTCTTGTTCGGGTAATAATTCGGCTTTGCAGTTGGCAAATTCCTACAAAAATATCGCCCAAATTTATTCCGATAAAAAATTCACATTTTGTTTGCGCAATACAGATATAAAAACTGTTTTGCACTCTTTAAAAGAGAGCGCAAATAGCGAGTCTGGCATGTGCGCTGGCGACGAATTTTGCATATTCGGCAAAACTGTGAGTGTTTATAGCGAAACGAGAAAATCTCTGAACGAATGGCCGACTTCCGAAGCCGACAAAAAATATACGCAGTCGCCCCTAGTGCCCACTTTTTTGGTAAATCCGTACCTTAATTTTATGATAAAAGGTCCTGATGGCGTAAGCGTTAAATACGAAAAACAAAAACAAAATTGCTTTGCGGAACTAACAGGCTATGGGGAAATTTGCACGAGATCTTTATACCAATGCAAAAACGATTTTGCTTTTATTGAATCTATGCAAACCTATGGGCGCGGCAACGCTGATAAAATTTTGCATACGGCAATTTTCCGCAATTACATAGCCTATAAAGACGTATATTTGTCGACTATTTTGGCGGATATTTGCGGAGTGTACGACAAGAAATTTAAAATTCGGATTACTGTTATAGAAAGTTTTAAGAGCGAAAATTTAAGCGACAACATCTTTAAAATTTCGCAAAAAAATAGGCAACATTAAGGTGTGTTATGAAATCAAGTAATTGTAAAATATTTAAAAGAGTTTTTGCCGTTGCGCTTTTTTGTGCGTTTTCGGTTGGGCTTTTTGCCGAAAATATTGTCGACAAATCCTTTAGCCTTTTTAACGAGTTTAATTCGCTGAAAATCCCCGTATATATTTCGTTCGAATGCGAATCTGACGGGGTTGTTGCAAAAGGCGTAAATCCAAAAGAAGTAGAGTTTTCAACGCCAAGTTTTTACGGCGAATATGTTGTAGACGAATCGGGCAGGCAGGTTTTTTATGTGTCATATAAAAAGCCAACCGAAGTAAATGCAAATTATATTCGCGCGATTACAAAAGACAAAATTTGGCTTACATACGTTCCGTCTAGAAAGCTTGCGGTTGTGAAAAAAGAAGTCTCTCCTTATATAGGCCGTCAGTCTTATATGGATTTTTTGGCTAAAGTGCCAGACGACGATTTTACATATCCTACAAAAACATTTGCCCAACTACTGCAAATGTCTAGGCTAGACGGCAACAAGCTGGTTTTTTCGGCAACCGAAAATGGCTTTAAGGCTGCGTTTTATGTCGACAAAAGAGACGCTGTAGACAAGCGCATAAAGATAATGGATATGTACGTTTTTAATTTTATAGGCACAAAAACCGATAAAACTTTAGCGAGCATTCAGCACCGCTTTTTATTGACAGACTTTTTTGGCAACGAAATAGAAAGTCCCGTAGTTGCTGAATACATATATTCGGATTTTGCTAAAATAAAAAACGGCGTTAAAATTCCCAAAAAGATAGTCTATAATATGAATGTTATTGCCCCGAAGATGGACGAGCAGGGCAAAATTTTGTCGGTTAGGCAAAAGCGCGTATTTTGGCAAACGGTTGTCGTGAAAGAAATTTCTGCCGACAAACAAAAAATTGCTGAAAAATCATGCGTATCTTTACCGAAAGATACAAGGCTTATAGATGAAATAAATTCAACTGCATTCGACGTTGGCGATATTGTAAAATTCTATTAAAGCGAACAATAAATTTTCCAGACAAATTGTCTGTTTTATACGCAAAATGTCTTTTGTCTATAGGGACAAAAGACATTTTTATTATATGTATATAAAACGCTATTTATATTTGTTAAAAGTATGCAAATATAAAAATATCACAAAAATCTTGACTGTGTTATGCGGGATTTTTATTCTACCTACAACTACAAAAGAGGTGTTGTTATGAAAACTAAGATTATAAAAATAATATTTGCGCTTATGATAACGCTTGCGTCTTTTAATGCGTTGGCAGATGATTGTGCAGGTTGCGAACCCGGAGACAAAGGCTGCAGCGGCAACCCTGGCGAAGACAATATGCCGCAACAGCTTGGCGAATAATATGGGAACGCTGCGCAAAGTGTTTGTTTTTGCGGCAAAACTTGCATTTGCATTTTGCGCGTTGTTTGCATTGCAGGCAAATGCGCAGTTTGTGCGTTCGCCGCGGCAGTCGCCCATAGGCAATGCCGACAGCAACGGCTTTGCCCGAATGGACAAGGTTTTTTACGAACTAGACCTGGGCAACGGTCGCAGAGCAGATATGTTTTTTAAGTTTTGCACGGCGCCATATTTAGAGCCCAAATATATGGGGCAATATTGGAGCATAGCTTTTATAGAGACAAAGGCGGTAAAACTGTCGAACAGCAGATATTTATGGAAAAGCCCCAACCACGGAACATATACATTTAATAAACTCCCCACAACAGAAAGAGGTTATAAGGAAAGCTATATATTAAACACAAACGCCTCTTGGAAACTGAACATAGCCAAGAACGAGCAAATAGATATCTCGAATGTGCGAGATCCGAAAAACAAGTTTATATTTAAAAACAGTTGTTTGGCGGAATTTTGCGTAGGCGAGGGAGGCGACGTTTTTAGAGTGTCGTATAAAAACAATGGCTTTCCGTCGGTAATATACAACCAAACAAAACGAGCAATAGCGGTAGAATTTGCGTATAATAGCGAGGGGTTGTTGTCTGAAATAAGATTTATAAAAGACAAAAAGTCGGTTCAAATATCTTATAAAGAATTTAAAACCATAGGGCAAAACGGGGTAGCTGGGCTCAGCAAATTGGTATCGTCTATAAAGTTTACAGACGGCGAATGCCTTGAATATACCTATAAAGCTTGCAACGAAAAGAAAAGCCGCAAGTGCCTTACAAAAGAGGAAAGCAAGCAGCTAAACGTATTTGCCAATAGGGTTGAACAAGTTAATAAAAACAGTGGGCTTAGTGGCTACATAGAGTGGGGGACGCAACCAGCGGTATGATAATATCCGACAGCGGCGGCGAATATGCAGTAAGAAACCCATTGTACGACAAAGACAGCCCCGAATATAATAATAGCGAATTTAAGGCAGACCGCAGGCGCAACAACAGCACAATGGAAGTAACTATAGCCTACAAAAAGCCAGAAAACCGCTACGCCGAGATATGGGACTATAGCGTAAGACAGGCGATAAAAATAACGCAAAACCCATCTACAGGCGAAAAGACACGGACAATGTATATAGGAGCCCCGGGCAAAGCGTCTATGAAAGTAAGGAAAATCGAAAAGATGTCTGCAAACGATAAGGAATGGAAAACGCAACTTACACGCCTATTTAACGCCAACGGCGACATAATAAGAGAAAGCGATTCGGAGGGGAATGTAAGGGAGTTTTTTTATAACGAAAAGTTTGAAAAAGTAAAAACAGTGCTAAACGGCGAAACGATATACGAAATGAAGCATTTGCCCGACGGCAAAATAGAGATTTTAAAAAAAGACGAAAGCAATGGCGAGATGACACAAAAAATTATTTTTGCCGATGGAAAGTATGTGGTTAAAACTAAATTAGCGTCAGTTGCGGGGATATTTCGTACAGTTTATGATAAAAATAAGAACAAAATTGCAACATATTGTGAAGAAAACTAGCTCCACCGCACGCATTTGTAATTAGCGTATGCCTAAAGTGAAATGAAAAAACTTATAATTTGCATGTCTTTTATGTTGGGGTTGTGTGCCGTGGCAGACACAACAGACGATTTAAAGTTTTTTGCCGACAACTTTAAAATGCGCTTGGTTGTAGAACCAAAATTGCGTGCGCCGTTTAAGCTTTTTATAGATAAATCCAAAGATTTGCGCGAAATTTCGTTCAATGAATATGCGTTAAACTTTATGTATGTTTCTGTATGTGCTAGTGTAGTGGGAGCGAATGACAACGAAAGTGTAATGATTCGCGAATGCAGCAATGTAAACTATATAAGCTGTGGGGTTGAAAGTTCATATGGCAATGCTTTAAAGAATCAATTTTTGGTTTATGGCTTTGTTGAAAAACTTTTGGAAGTTATAAAAGATAATATTTTAAATACAAACCCCAAAAAAGTAAAAGCAATTGAAATATCTGCCAGTTTAAAGAATTTTGTGAAAATTAGAGGCTTAGATCCCAATAAATTGACGGTGTACTCAAAGCCAATCGTTCTCGATGGCGAAGTTTTAGAACAGTGGCTTGCTCTTGCCAAAAGCTACGTTCCCGAAAAAGAAAAACTTGCATTGTAGAACAAGCCATGCAATCCAAGATAAAAAAGATGTTAAATCCGTAAACGGAAATGTATGTACATGTAATTGATATGAAAAAATTCTACTATATCTTGATTTTATTGTGTTTTTCTGCCTTTTGGGGCAATGCTACAACTAAGTATATAGACATTATAAATAGTATGTCAGACATTGAAGTTAAGCTTTCGCTTGCAGATAAAAAAATGCCTTTAATGTTAAGAATTTCATCAAAATCTGCAAAAGACGGACAACTTATTATAAATAAGAATTCGCTGTTGAGTGGTATTGTAGTTTTTGTAAAAATAGAATGCAAGAATTCTGGCATAAGATATAAATTGTTTGCAAACGAATCTACAGCGTTAATAAAAAGCGATTATTCTTCATTTCCGAATAATACGGATTTTCTTCTGCAATATGCAACTTCATCTATGTTTCACGAAATATATCAGATGCGTTCAAAGTTGGGCCTTAGTGATGCTAAAAAAATATCGATTAGGTTGCACCTTAATGGATTGACTGAGGCTGCAAAAAGAGAATGGATTTGCTATATGACAAATTTCATAGAGTTTTCGCCCGAAGAGTTGTTGGAAATAGCGGCTTTATATAAGAATTTTGTAGACGATTATCCTTTTTCAATCAAAGATTGGGCATTAATGCCAAAAAGCTTTTATTTGGGCGAATGTGAAAAAGTTAATACTGCTTTGGGCGACAATGCTCTTTTTATAAAAAAATTAAGAAAAAAATAATGTAAGTCTGGCCGAATTATGCGAATGATATTGCTTTTTATTGGGTTGCTGCAGGTTGCCAGTGCTGGTTTTAATCTTAAACACGAAGTCGTGTTTGATTGCAAGATGCAAGCGGTGTTCCCTAAGGCAGAACATTTAAAACAAAAGTTTGCCAATAAAAGAGCCGAATATAAATTAATAGAATCTAAATGCGATAAGTGCCCCGAAAATGTTGCAAGGTATATTGAAAACGAGTGCGGTGAAAAGTTGCTAAAAGTTCCTTCGGCATTTTCGCGTTTGTTGTGGTATTCGGCTTATAAAAACAGACTGATTTTTTCGGGCGATTCGCAATTTGGAATAATCACGATAATAGTAGATGCAAAAGACTTTAAAATTATTGATATATTGCTTCATTTTGCTTTGTCTGACGACGTTCCAATGTTGCAATCTCCTTCGGGGCGTTATCTGATATTTAAAAAATTTTATCCGAGAGTGGCAGTAAGCGAAGCAACTTCTGATTTTATTATGATTTACGATTTGGAAAAACCCCCGTCTGAAAACAGGATATATGGCAATTTTTGCAAAATAAATGATATAACTATTGAAAATGCAAATGTAATGCAGTTCTTTTATCCGGAAAATGCAAACTTAGAATACTCGAAAGACTTGCCGTACAATACTTTTGTTGAGAATATAGAAAAACAGATATATTTGCGCTCAACGGGTTGGAATATCGACAATAAAGTGCTTGTTGTTAGCGAAAAGTCTAGAACGCGTAATTATAAAATTATAGTTGTCGACGAGGATTCTGGTGTTATAAAAAAACGCGTGTTTAACTTGGCAGCTCTTAAATTGTTTGATAAGTTTGGCAAGAGAATCGATTTTGATTCAAAGAAGGATTTTTTTATGGGGCGTGTAGAGTTTGTTGAAAACGAAGTCATTATATATAATGGTTCGGAAAATCCCGCGTTTTATGCGGCAAAATTGAAAGAAAAATGAAGTTGCTTTGCTAAATAACTTATACCGATTTACCAAAAGCGCTGACATGAAAATATCACAAAAATACTTGACTGTATTTGCCTTAAAACTTATTCTACCAATGGATACAAAAGAAAGAGTGTTATGAAATTTGTTTGTGCAAAAAAGTTTGTTCTAAAAGTTGGATTTTTTGTCTTTGCAATTGGCGGAGGGGCGATGTATGCAGGCGACTTTTCAATGCAAGGGCTTGCCGAGCATTTGTCTTTAAAAAACGATGTTAAATCTATGCAGTTTTTCGAAATTTTGAACGATGCAAAAATAGAGTTTGTAGAAACAAAAGCATCTTTTTCAAACGACTGGTATGCGGAAAGCTCCATAACCTATAACGTAAATGCTAGCGAAGCTTTCGTTCTTGAGAATACGGAAGTTATGGAAGCCAATGCCGCCGCTATGCCAAAAAAATATAATGAGCGCAAAATATATTCCAAAGCCGGCGTATTTCGTAAAAATTCGGAAAACGACAGATACACAAGCGACGAATATTCAAGACTGTTTACAGAAAATAGAACTTACCCGAATGTGCAGCGTTATTTGTGCCCAAGTGTAGAAAATATTTCGTCTATACTTGACGAGTTGACAAAAGACTACCGTACAAGACTAAACACCGCAGTTGTAGCAGAACTAAAAGAGGCGGTAAAAGCCAACATAAAGCAATTGCTTTCCAATAAAAAGATAGATGTTATATGCGACGGCAAGTTTTCTATTAAGGCAAGTTTGGCAAAAAACGATATGCTTGAATATCTGCAAATTGATGTTCCGAATTTAAATTTTAAGTTTAAAGTGGAAAACTCGTTTAACAAAAAGCATATATCCCTTGCAGACTATAAATTTTTTGACCCCATAACCTACAAATTAAAAACAGAAAAAAACAAGGGCTATTACGGAATAGAAATTTTATTAAACCGCATAGAATTAAACAAAGAATGGTCTAAATATTTATATAAAGATTTTGCAAAAAAGGGTGTGTTAACTGCCGAAATTTTGAAAATTAACGGCGTTGATTTTAAGACGCTAACTTTGCAGAAGATAGCAGATATTGTAGAAAATAGCGGTTCGCTTAGCATTGTTTTTAATAAAGACGGCAAAAACATCGAACATAAGTTTGTAAAATTTAATCCCATTCAGATTGCGGCTATCGAGAATGCAAAAATTATGGGTGTAGATTCTGAAATTTTCTTTAAATAAGGTTAAAATGAAAAGTTTTTTGCTTGGGTGTATGTTTGCCGTATATGCAATGTGCGCTAGTGCATATGCGGCGGTTAAAGTTCCGCTATATTTTGAATTGGAAGATGCAGGCCCCTTAGAGACAAGTGCAAGTTTTTGTATAAATAGTTTTCCGGTAAATTTAGGGGTATGCGACTTAAAAAACAAGTTTTTGGCGGGCGATTTACCGGCAAAAACAGTGCGCGATTTTTTTGCCGCCCTAAATGCTAAAGACAAAGTTTCAGTAGAAAATATGTCTTTAGACGGAAAATCTATTTTAGTTCAAAAAATGTTGGAGAAGTTCTCGTTGTCGGGGCTGGATTTTAAATCGGTGCACTTGCTTGATGTATTTAAGTTTAAAGACACATTTAAAGTTTTTTACGAAATTAACGACCCGAAAACAAGCGGCAAAAAATTGGTATCTTATCTTACATTTAAAAAAGCTTTAGATGGAAATTACAAGCTGCTTGTCAAGCCATGCGACGCGATGGAATCTTTGTGCGCGTATTCGTTAGCGACTTATTATAAGTCTGAAAGCTACAAGGCGTTTGGTTTTACGCAAATTGACACCGAAAAGGAAATGCCAAAACTAAAATTCCCGAATGGTTTTGATTTTAAAAAGATGAATTTTTTGAAAGAACAACCAGATGTATTAGGTTTTTATAATGCGTTTGTTCAGGCAAGAATTTCTGGAGATGTAGATTTGGTAACATCTTTTTGCTCTGAAAGTTCAAGGCGCAAAGTCGGGGAACTAATAAATATGAATGTGTTCGAATTTGGCGCAAAATATAAAACTAGAAGACAACTAAACAATACAAAAGTTGTAGGCATTATCTCGCTTGCGCCACTATACGTTGTTGTAGAACAAATTGGATTAAAAGAAAACGAAATCAGGTTTAGATATACCTATGTTGTGAAAGGCACAAATGGCAATATGCAAATTGCGAATGTCTTTTTTGAGTCGTCTTTTGACGATGTCCTAAAAAGCCATAAAATAATGCCGCAATTGTAAGGTTTACAAAGAAAAACCAGTTTGTTTGCGTTTATAACCGCAAACAAAGTTTGCTATAGATTTTTTGTCGGCTATAGGAGTGCCCAAAAATATTAAAATATGGCGCATAATTCTTGACTGAAAGTGCTAAGCGCCTTTAAAATATTTGTATGAAACGGTTTAAATTTTGGCTTTTAGGTAAGAAACTTATTCTTGGCTATATCTTGTTTTGTGCTTTACCGCTGTGCAATTTGTTTGCAAATGAGGCAGTTTTTGAATTGCTGCAAAATAAGTTTGGGCTTGCGAATATGCCCATTTGCATTGAATACGAAAGGGTTGTAGAAGGTGCCGATATAGACGCCAAAAAGCAGGTTTTGTATACGCCTAATGCAAAATGTAAAGTGTTTGCAGACGGCAAGGGCTGTTTTTTGTATTCCATAAATAGGCTGTATCCTAAAAATGCAAAAGACGCATCGGATTCGCAATATCTATACTACATTTCGCCAAGCGAAAAATTGCGTTATATACCAAATCGCGACTTGGTTGAATTTGCAGACTTTGATTTAAACAATGGTAGAGACCCATTTCTTTTTAGCTACTTATCGGCATTTAGCGATACGCAAAAAATGGGCGTAAACTTTGTAGATATTAAGAATTTAATTTTGAATGCGGGAAATTCCGACATATCTTATACGGCAAAAAACGGTTCGGCGGTTTTGACCATACGCAAATATAAGAATAAAAGCCCAGATAAAATTTTTGATGTTTACGATTTATATAGGCTTTATTTAAAGGAAATTTTTGGAAAAATTTATCCTGTTCGCGCTACAACAAGTTTGCTTAGTATTGGCAAAGACAAACGCGAAATTGAATTGCCCGTTATAAGCGAAATTTTATATAGCGAATATAAGCAAATTGAAGGAGCCAATATATCCATTCCGCACAAGATAGTTGTTAATTTATACGCCATAAACAAAAGCGCAAATGGCGATACATACAATGCCAAACTATATGCAAGCGAAATTATAAAAATAAATAAAATCATAACCGACAAGGCTAAGATTTCTAAAAATATGATGCTGGAAATTCCCGAATCTGCAACGGTTTTCGACCTAAAAAGAAATAGCGTTTATCAAATGTCGCAACTAGCTAAAAAGCTTGAAAAAGCATTAAAGTAAGTTAAAAAATTTGCCGCATAGGCTGTTGCATAAAAGAATATGCGGTGTATTTGCAGGCTTTATTTTTTGTAATAAAACAAGAATTTCCAAAATTATGTAAACAATATGCCTATTTATAAATATGGTTGCAAAATATTAAAAATATCACAAAAAACGCTTGACAAGTTTTGCAAATGTATGTTTTGTTTTGCGTATGAGGTTTGGTAACATAAGCAAAATAAAAAATCTTTTGGGCATGCCTTGGCGTTTTTGCCTTTGTTTAAACCGCAAAAAACAGGCAATTTTTTGTTTTGTACCAAAGTTTTACCTGCCAATAATTTTGTGTTTTGCTTCTATATCCCTTAGGGCTAACAGCAAGTTTTTGTTTTGCAATGTTGTTTGCGAAAACCCAAAGGCCGTTTTGGTGCTTGCCCCG
Source organism: uncultured Opitutales bacterium (assembly GCA_934613415.1). Taxonomy (GTDB): domain Bacteria; phylum Verrucomicrobiota; class Verrucomicrobiia; order Opitutales; family Intestinicryptomonadaceae; genus CAKUIA01. The sequence continues at coordinate 305,413 of CAKTSY010000001.1, read as the reverse complement.
GGTATGAACACAAACGGCGAATTTTTTACAAAAGAAACCCCGTGGCTTGATTTTGCAAAGAAAAACAATTTGGGGATAATAGCCCTAAACTATTGGTCTGCCACCGAAGATTTATACGAAACAAAAACGGGCTACTACTGGCCGCAATACGGTTCGGGGCAGGCTTTGCTAGACGAAGTTAAACGCGTATACGGCAAAGATTTGCCCTTGGTATTATACGGGTTTTCGGGCGGGGCGCATTTTGTAAGCAGGTTTATAGACTGGTGCCCCGATAGAGTTTTGGCGTGGTGCGCATATTCGGCCCAGTTTTGGGATTATCCAAAAAGCGGCGCAAAACTTACAAAAGCGCGCGGCATTGTTGCCTGTGGCGAAAAAGACGGAATGCGTTGGCAGCCAACCTTTGCCTACTACTACAAGGGGCGCCGAGACAAACGCCCGTGGATATGGGTTAGCATTTCAAATACAGGGCACAACCGCAGCGCGAAATTCGAAAAATTTATACGCGAGTTTTTCGACGAAGAACTTGCCGTTTGGCGTGGCGACAAAAAACCGCAAAAAGATATTTATTGCGACATTACAAGTTCCGACGACGACGGATTTGTTTTTAACGACAAATCGGAAATGTATTGCCCGTTTAGAAGCAAAGAGCTGATTGAAACTTGGAGAAGGATTCAAGAACAATGATTTTTAGGCTTTTATTGCGCATATTTTTGCTTGGGTTGCCGCTTGTTGCATTCACTCAGATGCCGCCGCCCGAGCAATATGTAGTTGAAGGCGACAGAATTTTTATGAGCGTTTACCGTACCGATGCAAAAACGCAGGTAGCCAAAAAGAACTGGAAAAAGCGCAACAAGCTGGAGGAAATAACCTATGTTGTGCGTATGCCGCAATCTTGGACTAAAGAAAAGTTTGAAAACGCAAAAAAAACGAATATCCCATGCGTTAGGGGTGTTATTGCAATATGCACTTGGAACAAATTGCCTAACGATTTAAGGAACAACCTTACTTATTCGGAAAGCTATTATAAGCACCTTATAAAATTTGCCGACGAAAACAATTTGGCTATGCTAACATGGTCTAACTTTGGCGGATATTCGCCTTCGGTAAGTACCGACGAAATGAGCACCAGGCAGGTTAAAGACTACGAATTTATTTTTAACGACAGGTTGTCGGAATGGGAAACGGGTTTTAAGCGCGTTATGAACAAATTTGTGCTGCCTAAAAACGCAGTTATGCTATACGGCTTTAGCGGCGGCGCGCAAATTGCACACAGAATGGCCATGCGCAAACCGCAATATTTTTCTGGCATACACATTCATGTAAATTCTAGCTACGATACCCCCAACGCAAACGCAAAGGGCATTGTCTGGCTAGTAACAACGGGCGAACTTGAATATGGCTATTCGGCGGCAAAAAGGTTTTACGAAAGAATGATAGATTTAGGTTGCGCCGTAATTTTTAAGGCGGGCGAAAATTTGGGGCACGCAACAAACGCACAAATAGACAACCTTTCTTTAGAGTTTTTTAAGTATTTGATAAATTTTGTTCCAGATGCCAGCAATCCAAATTGGGTTGCGCCCCCAATAGATAAATTTTACCTTTTGCGCCACCCAATATATGTTGGAGACTATTTAAACCAGGTGGCGTATCCGGTAGAGTCGGCAGTGGGTAACGTTGCCGACAGAAAGTATATGGTTTCGTTGCCTACAAAGCCGCTTGCAAAGGCTTGGGGGACAATAATAGAAAAATGAATCTTTTGCTTGAAATTATTCCCGAAAGGCTAGACTGGTTTGGCTACGGTATTTCCAGCGCAAACCGCACTGCGGCGTTTATTGCTTGTGCCATTTTTGCCGTTTGGGTGTTTGCCGCAGTTTTCAAAAAAGCAGGCTTTTATATTTGCGTAATTGCATCGCTTGTTTTGTTTAATTTTTTGCTGCAAACGCAGTCGCGCGGGGCATTTGTTGGGCTTGCAATTTCTGCCGTCGCCTTTGTTTTGTTGCGCGGGTTTACGCGCAATAAATGGCGCGCATTTTTTATTGCGGCGGCTATTTTAGTTGCTGGCGTTATGTATTTAAACAGCACGCTTTCGCTAAGAATGACTAATATGGCCACTTTGCAAAGTTCGTCGGCAAACTGCAGGGCCCAGATATATTTATCGGGCTTGAAAATGATTACCGATATTCCGAACGGCACGGGCGAAAAATCTCCATCGCAAGTGTATGCAAATTGGTATCAAGACCCAGACGACAGCGCGCAGTATCTATCGCTTATAAATTCGCATTTAGAATTTATGTGCGGGCATAATTTATATTTGAAAATTGCATATGTTGCCTTTTGGGTTTTTGCCTTATGCATAAGTTTTACGCTTTCGGGCAATCTATTTTGCGTTAGCGCGTTTGCAACATGGCTGTGTTTTGGGTTGTGTGCGTCGTTTAGCAATGTTGCAAACTATTGGGTTTTGTGGATAATGCCTTTGGCGGTGCTTGTTGCGGCTATTGTATGCAACCGAAGGCGTTTGTTGTGCGGCAGGTTTTATTTGTCGGTTGTTGTGCTAACTTTGGCTGCATTTTCGGCAATTTGTGCTGTGTCTATTGCATTGCCTAGGCAATATAAACTTAAGCTTTACGAAAACGGCAACGTTCTTTGCGGCGGTTCAGATACGGCAGAATACCTTCTTTTTGCGCCCGACGAAAAATCTTTGGGGCTTAGATTTGGCCGCGAGCTTGCCGAATTTTGCAAACAAAAAAACATTACAGTGCTTGTTTGCGACACCTTGCCAAACGCAAAATTTAAAACTGCGCTAATATGTCAGGCAAAAGATGCCGGCGAAATTTCCTCGATAAACGCAGACAAAAAAGTTCTATTAAATGTGCCGCTTAGCGACGAATGCGACAATTTAAAGCTTGAAAACACAAGCGTTTATTTGGGTATGTTTTCGGACTGGCGCAACCGCAAAAAATGGACGGAAATTTCCGAAAAAAATCCCGGCATTTCGGTTATAATGCTTAACGGCGTTGGAGACTATATCCCTAATTGGACAAGCCTTTTCTTGGGAGAATATGAAAACAATTAAAGGCATATTTGTTATTCTGTTTTTAAGCTTGGTTTTGGCCTTTGCAAATTTTATGCTAAATTGTAATCGCATAATATTTAACCCGCACGAAATTACGTTTGCCCAAGCGGATTTGCTGCCAAATAAGCTGCTTGTTGTAGATGCGCGTCCAAAAAGCGAGTACAAAATTGGGCATATAGAAAATGCTGTAAATTTGCCTGCCGACGATTTTGAAAATCATCTGGGCGATTTCTTGGACGTGTGGCAACCAGAATATGCCGTTTTGGTATATTGCAAAACAAGCTCTGCAAATGACGGAGCAAGCGTTGCCCATAAGTTGAAAAACGAGTTAAAAATAAAAAACGTGTTTGTGCTTAAAGAAGATTGGCGAAAATGGAAAGAACAAAAAAGATAACCGAATTTGCATTGCGCGCAACTTTGGCAGTTGTCTTTGCATGGGCCGCCGTTGCAAAGTTGGCAAACCCGCAAGAGTTTTATGGCGCAGTTTTAAACTACAAAATTTTGCCCGAATCTTTTGCGGCACTTACCGCATATTTTTTGCCCGCGTTGGAATTTGTGTGCGCTGCAACTATTTTGATAAAAAGTTATAAAAAAAGCGCGCTTCTTTTAATTGTTGCCATGCTGCTTGTTTTTAGTGGGGCAATAGTGTCGGCTATGTGGCGCAATTTGGATATTTCGTGCGGATGCTTTGGCAATTCAACTTCAGACACTGTTTGGACATTAATAAGAGACATAATTTTACTTTTTATGTGCGCCATTATATTCTTGTTAAACACAAAAAAATTTATATTATAAAGTACAACATATGAAAGATAAACGTTCAGTTATCATTGCGGCCGCAATACCGGTGTTATCGGTGCTTATTGTTGGCGGCTTTTTATACATAAACGGCAAAAACGGTTCTGGCGCAACAGACGGCACTAAATTGCCCGTAGTCGAATATTGCGAACAGCCCAAATTGTTTGCGGGCAACGAATATTCTATTTGCGCTTTTGTAGACAGCCAGCTTGCATATTCCGAAAGTGCAGGGCGCATTATTTTAATAAAAACAAATTCGGGCAAGTCTTTGCCTTTGCTTGTTCCCGCCAAACTTGAAGGTTTTAACCCGTCGGTAGGGCAAAGATATAATTTTAGCGTTCGCATAGACGAAGGCGGCAAATTGTTGCTGACAGATTTTAGAAAGATGTAGTATGAATAAATCTTTGTTATATGTTTTTATATTTGCAGCTTGCGGGTTGTATGCACAGCAAGCCACGCAAAATTTGCAGAGCACACAGCAGACACCTTCTAACACGGCAAGTGGGCAGGCAACGCAAAACAATGCAGCAAAAAACTCTTTGCCGGAGCAATCTAAAAAGGCGGCTTCGGAAAGCAGCAGCGCAAACGCAACAAACGGCAATATTGCGGCATTGCCTATAAATTTGGGCGGGTTTGCCGGCGGCGACAACTCGGCAATTATTTCGCTTTTAGAAAATCAGGGTAACCTTGTGGATTTTTCGGGCAAAAAGGTAGACGATGCCCAACAGAAAATCATAAGGGCGCGCTTCGAAAAATATTTAAATTCGCCGCCGGCTACCAGCAGCGAAGACTTGGCCTACAACCAGCTTTTGGTAGACATAAGCCAGCGTTTGGCGGGCAAGGGCGGCGGTAGCGACGCCGAGCGCACTTTAGACGCTTGGAGAATGCTGTTTAACGCGCAGGAATACCCTATGGACGACCAACTTTGCCGAACCATTGCCGACAAGGTTGTAAACTTTTGGCAAACCACAAAAAAGATAGAAAAGCTTGCCATACAAAACGAAAAACTAGAGCAGGACAGAACTCGCAAAGAGTCGGGAATGCGTATGATTTCAAGTATGGACAGGCGCGAATTTATTGCAATGATGCGCGGTAAAGATGCCACTCCGCCGCCTTCGCGCGATTACGAGATAGACCCAATAAAAAAACGCATTCAGGAAACCGAGGCAAAAATTAAGGAAAATAAATCGTACGAGGCATCTTCAAGGGTAAATCAAAAGATGGATTTCCAAAGTCTTATTGTGCAGTTTTTCCTTCAGCGCAGGTACTACCATGCAATGATTGCAAACGATTTTTACCGCTATCTTTTTGCGGCCGAAGACGGCAAAATAGAAGGCATAGACTCTCTTAAAGGGCAAATGTTCGGTGGGGTAGACATAAAACTTACAACTTCTACTATAGATGCCCTTTGCAAAGAGGCCATAAACGATGCCGACAAGGCTGTGAAAGCCGCAGAATACCTCATTTCGCGCGGAGAAATACACTCGGCAACTCAGCGTATGCTCGAGGCATTTTTTGTGGGCGAAAACTTGGCGTGCGTAAAAACTTTCCCGATGGATTCGAAGCGCGAAATTATGCGCTATTTGCGCGATTGCGACAAGCTTGTAAACGCCGTTAAAGTAAAGCATGTTGAAAGAGCTGCCGAAATTTTAAAGGAAATTCAAAGCTACACAAAAGACTTCGATTCCGGGCAAATAGAGGCGTTTATCCAAACTTCGCGCCAGCTTAGCGATTTGGCGTTGCAAAAGGCGCTTGTGGCAGCCCAAACGCGCAATCAGGCGGCAGTTGAAAGCGCATTGCAAGAGGCTGTCGGTTTTTGGCCTACAAACCCTAAAATTCAGGAATTTTTAAAGACTATGATTGGCCGCGTAGATTTAAAAGACGTTGCAACTTCCGACTTCGACAGGCTTTTTGCCCAAAAAGACTACAGGGGCATTTTTAACGACCGCTTTAGATTTGCGGCGGCTTTGGCGGCCGACCAAACGCGCAACAAGGATTTTCTGGAAATAATGAAGCGAATGGAAATTATAGAAACTTCGATAGGACAGGCAAAAGAGCTTGCAAGGTTAAAGAATAACTTTGCCGCTTGGGAGATTGTTGAGAAAGTTTATATGCAGTTTCCCGAAGATATGCAACTAAACAAAATCCGAGCCGATTTAACCGTTAAAGCTTCGGCGTTTGCCGCCGCCATTGCAAAGGCAAACGAGGCAAAAACCTCTGGCGACAACTGGGCGGCACTGCTTGCCTACATAAACGCAAAAGATATATATCCTATGTCGTCTATTGCAAACGACGAAATCGCAAAATTGGCAAAACAGATATTAAACAAATAGCGAGTAAACCCCAACATTACGCAAGGCTAAATATTGGCAAATTTTTGTTTTGACTGAAAATTTTTGCCAATATAGCTTTTGGGAATGAAATTTTTACGCAAACTATTTTTGGGAGCTATGGCAATTTCTTTTGCGCTTTCGGCAAACGCCAAGGCGCAAGAGGTTTACGAAGGCGACATTGTTATATATGGCGGCACTTCGGGCGCGGTTGTTGCGGCAATAAGGGCGGCAAAATCTGGCAAAAAAGTTTATATGGTATCTCCCGATGTAAACTTGGGGGCAATGTCTAGCTCGGGCTTGGGTATGACCGATTCGGGCAACACCGCGGCAATAGGCGGGCTTTCGCGCGAATTCTACAAAAGGGTTTATGCCGAATACAAAAAAGACTCGAATTGGTATGCCGAAAAGCGTTCCGAATTTTCGGGCAGCGGGCAGGGCACAAAGGCAATTCGCGAAGACGACAAAACTATGTGGATTTTCGAGCCGCGCATAGCCCTTGAAGTATACAAAAAATGGCTTGCCGAATACCCGAATATTATAGTGCACCGCGGCGAGTACTTAAACCGCGAAAACGGGGTTGAAAAAGTCGGCAAAAAAATTAAGTCGATAACAACTTTAAGCGGCAAAAAGTATTCGGCAAAAATGTTTATAGATGCTACATTCGAGGGCGACTTAATGGCGTCGGCAGGTTGCCAATATGTTGTTGGGCGCGAAAGCAACGAAAAATATAACGAAGATTTTAACGGCTATCGCAACACTTTGCGCCAAAACGGACACCACTTTACCGTTAAGGTAGACCCCTATAAAATTAAAGGCAAAAAATCCAGCGGTCTGCTAAAATATATTTCCAGCGAAAAGCCTCTTAAAGACGGCTCTGCCGACAACAAGGTTCAGGCCTATAACTACCGCCTGTGCTTTACCGACTACGAGCCGAACAAGGTTCCCCTTACAAAACCCGACAATTACAACGCCGCCGACTATGAATTGTGCGGCAGATGGTTTGAGGCGTATCCAAATGCTTTCCCTCTTATAATTTCGAAAATGCCGAACCATAAAACCGATATTAACAACAAAGAGGCATTTTCTACCGACTTTATTGGCGAAAACTACAATTACCCGGAAGCCTCGTATGCCGAGCGCGCAAAGATTGCAAAAGCGCATAAAGACTATACAATGGGGCTGTTCTATTTTTGGATGACCGACCCGCGTACCCCCGCAAAGTTTAAAGATGCAATTAAAAACTTGGGGCTGCCCAAAGACGAATTTACCGATACGGGCAATTGGCCGTTTTACCTATATATACGCGAAGCGCGCCGCTTGGTTGGCGAATATGTTTTAACACAGCACGATTGCCAAAACACAAAGGTTTCGCCCGAACCCATAGGTATGGGCTCGTACACGCTAGACTCGCACAATACTTCGCGCTTTATAGACGAAAACGGCTTTGTGCAAAACGAAGGCGATGTTCAGCGTTCGATTAGCCGCACGGGTGCCTACCAAATTTCGTACGGTGTAATTGTTCCTCAGCGCAAAGACTGTCAAAATTTGTATGTAATTTGCGCGGTTTCGGCTTCGCACATTGCGTATGGCTCGTTAAGAATGGAGCCTGTGTTTATGATTTTGGGGCATTCGGCAGCGGCAGCCGCCGTTTGGTGTATGGACGCCGACAAGGCTGTGCAAGATGTTGATATGTGGGCGTTAACCCGCATTTTGCAGAAGGAAGGGCAAGTGCTGTATGCCCCCAAAAAACGCTAGAATGCTTTGCAAAAACATTTAAACCGCGCAATAAAGCGCGGTTTTTTTGTGAGTATATAAAATTTTTTGCGAAAGAAAATTTTTGAATCGTTTTCCAAAAGCAAAAGATTTACTTTTTTTGTCGCTATACTACTGTGGTAAATAGCCCTATCAAAAATAAAATCATAAGGAAAATATAGCCCGAAAGCACATCTTTAACCGCGACGAAATATATAAGTAGCCCCGCAAAAAACAACCAGTCTACATCTCTTAACCCTACAAATGGGGCAACTACAAAAAATAGCCCCAAGCAAACGCCTGTTACGCGCAACGTTTTTATCTCTAACAAATAGCGTTTATCGGGGGCATTAAGCTTTTTTGCAAAAGCCAAAGCTTCTTGCTTAGATTTTATTTTCGGCAAGTCTACCAGATTTCCGAAGATATCTTTTTGGGCGTAATAGCGTTCAATAAAATTATTTAGAATGTTTGCATTGTATATAATGCATTCGCGTTTGCGTAGGTATATGCAGCACTTAACGGGCATATTGCCTTTGCGATATTCCAGATTTATAAAATATACGTCTTGCTGTTGAGTTGACGAAAAAATCCACGCAATTGTTTCAACCTTTTTTATAAAATAGTCTGCATACAAAACGTCTATTTGCTCGAAATTTATAAGTTCTACAGAATTGTCTAAGTTTTTAACTATAGAAATTCCGCCCTCGTGCAAAACAAGTTCGGAGGGAGTTTTATTTACATACACAAGCAGGCCGAACATGGGCTTGCCTATACTTTCGTTTGTAGTTAGCGGGTATAAATCTTTAAAGCTCATAAAATACTATGCGCTAAGATACAGTTTTTTTGCCGGCAAAAATATGTCAATGTAAAATATGTTTTTTTGCGGAAAGTTTTTTGTCAAAAAAATTGGTTTTATATAGGCTTGCACTGTTTGGCGAAATGTGGTGTTATATGCGCAAATTTATTTTTATATGAGTACCCCCGAAAAAAAGAAAAACTTTATCAGGAGAATGTACGATTGGACGGTATCTTGGGCCGACAAACCCCAGTCTACCGTGGCTCTTTCGCTTTTGTCGGCTGCCGAAAGTTCGTTTTTCCCGGTTCCGCCCGATGTTTTGCTTATACCATTAGTTTACGGAAAGCCAAAAAAATGGTGGTATTTTGCGCTGGTTTGCACGGTGTTCTCGGTTATTGGCGGCGTAATTGGCTGGTATATTGGTTACGCAAGTTGGGAGGCCGTTAAGGACTTTTTCTTTAATTATGTTCCGGGCTTTACGCCCGAAAATTTCGACTATGTAAAAAATTTGTATAAAGACAACGCCTTGCTTGCCATATTTACCGCGGCATTTACCCCCATTCCCTACAAGATTTTTACCATTACAGCCGGGGTGTGCGACGTTCCTTTATACGACCTTATTTTGGGCTCTATTATAGGGCGCGGCGGCAGATTTTTCCTTGTTGGTTTGATAATCAGGGTAGTGGGCCCGAAATCGAAAGAGTTTATAGACAAATATTTTAACCTGCTTACAGTCGCGTTTTTTGTGCTGCTTGTTTTGGGCTTTTTGGCGGTAAAATATTGCATGTAAAATTTGCGTATAGTTTTTTTGCATGGCGCAATCTATTTTAGGTTGCGCTTTTTTTGTGCCGAATAGTCGGAACGCACAAATGTTTTTTTGCAAAAAAAAGACCCCGCAAAATCTGGGCGGAGTCTGAATTATATCTATATACAACCAACAAAAATTATTTGCATTTTGCCGTTTTAGGGCACGAATCGTCGGGGCAGTTCTTTGCTCTGTCGCAATTTGCGCTGGCTTTGCAGGCTTTGGCTTTGTCGCAATTTTTTGCGGTTTTGCAGCCTTTTTTTGCCTTGCAGCACTTTGCGCATTGCGGGGTGCTTTGGTCGCACTTGCAGAATTTTCCCTTGCAGGAGTCGCATTGGGTGCAGCCGCAGGTGTCTGTTGCGCTTATTTCAACAATCTCTATGACGCCAACGGCGCCATCGTCGGCAGTTGGCGTCTGTTGGGATGCCGCGGCAGTGCCAGCATTTTGCGGCGCGTTTTGCTGGGCGTTATCTTGTGCAAACAAACAAGTGGCGGCAAACATAGCCGCAAGTGTAATCAATTTTTTCATTCTCTTATTCCTTTTTTTTGATTTTGTTCTACAGCTATATCGCCATAATTTTGCAAAATTAAACCCGTTGCGCAATAAACGCAAAAATCCCGAAATTTCGGGCACAAAAAAACGCCGAACCATTTTCGGCGCAAATAAAAGCGTTGTTTGCAAAGTTTTTAATCTTCTTTTTTTGCCTGTAGCGAAAGCTTTTTAATTTTTGCAATGGCAGCTTTGTCTATAACGTTGGCTACGGCTTGAAAGGGCGTGTCTTTGTCGGACAATAAAATAAAGGAGGCGTTTTTGTTGCTTGCCGCTATTGTTTTAAACTCGTCAACAAGTTTTTCGGGCAAAACTTTTTTGTCGTTCAAAAAACACGAGCCATCTTTTTTTACGGCAATTATGTTGGGGAAGTCTTTCGAGTTTACGTTTTCCGACGACTGCATTGTAGGCGGGGTAATGTCTACCGCGTTTACCTGCTTAAACTGCATTGTAATAAGGAAAAAGAAAATCAACACCGTAAGCACGTCTACCATAGGTACAATGTTTACGGTAGGTTTTCTTCTTTTCTTCGAGCGCTGGCGTATGTCCATTTACTTTTTTATGTCGAGCAGGCGTTCTACGCAAATGTTTATCTTTGCCGAAAGTGTGTCGATTTTTCGGTATAAATACGAGTCTACCGCCAAGGCTGGAATTGCAATAGCCAAACCAACTATGGTTGTAGAAAGCGCAAGGCCAACGCCTTTTGCGATAACTTCGGGCTCGGGAACGCCGCTGCCCGAAAAAACCTCTACTAAGCCCGCAACCGTGCCCAAAAGCCCAAGCAATGGAGCTGCCGAAACAACAATATCAAGCAAAAACATTCCGCGTTCTAGCTTGGTAAGTTCAAGCTCGGCATAGGCTTTTAGGGCGTCGGCATCTGCCCCAGTGCTTTTTTCGAAACACACAATGCGGCCGGCAACCGAGTTTAAGTCGCCCAGGGCCTGAATGTCTTTGCCCGAAACAAGCGCGTTCGAGATTGTGTCGGGTATTATTTTTGAAGTGCGCAGCGATATAAGCCTTTCTATTGCTATATATACAGCCAAAAGCGAGCACAGCCCCAAGGGGTATGCGAATATTCCTATGCCTTCAAAAATAAAGTTCATTTACTTTGTGTAGCAAAGAGAATTGTAGACCTTGTCGGTGTCGGCTTCCATAAGCTCGGCGATTGGGTCCCACGTTCCAGTCATAAGGGCTTGGCGCGCGTTTTCTGGCATTTGGCAATCTACCGAAACGCCGTTGCAGGTTATTTTCTTAGCCTTTAGGTCTATCAAAATTTTAGAATCGGGCTTGGCTACAACTTCGTCGGCAATCTTTTTGATGTCGTCGTGCGAGGCCGTTACGCAGGGAATGCCCAAAGTTGTGGCGTTGCCGAAGAAGATTTCGGCGAAGCTTTCGGCTATTATTGCGCGGAAGCCGTAGTGCCAAAGCGACTGGGGCGCGTGCTCTCTGGACGAGCCGCAACCGAAGTTTGCGCCCGACAAAATGATGTTTGCGTTTTTGTATTCCGGCTTGTTTAAAACGTGGTCTTTGTCGGTGCCGTCGGCGTTTTTGCGTTCGTCGTAAAAGGCGTATTTGCCGAGGCCTTCAAATGTTACGCACACCATAAACCTTGCGGGAATAATTCTGTCGGTGTCGATGTCGTTTTCGGGGAGGTATACTCCCTGTCCTTCAAATTTTTCAATCTTTTCAAGTGCCATATTGTTATATAAGCTAAGAATTGCTTTGTTGAAAGCAACTGTTTTTTTGCGTTTTAAACACGGTATTTTTTGCACGGCGCAAGCCGCTTTTTTGCCAAAAATTTTGTTTACAAGTTTTGTTTTGAAAAAATAGAATTTGCATTGATATGAAAATTAAATTTACAGCAATTTCGCTTTTAATTTCGGTTTTGGCATTGACCGCATTTGCCCAGCCTTTAGACCAATTTTCGGGGGTAGTGAAAATCCAGACGGTTTCGTGCAAGCCCAATTTCTTTTTGCCGTGGCTTACAAAGGGGCAAAGCAGGGGCAGCGGTTCGGGAGTTGTAATTTCGGGCAACAGAATTTTAACAAACGCCCACAATGTGTCGGATAGCACATACGTTTCGGTGCTTAAAAAAGACAACGGGTCGCCCGTTTCGGCAAAGGTTGTTGCAATAGACCACCAGTGCGACTTGGCAATTTTGGAAGTTCCCGACAAGAGGTTTTTCGACGGCATTACGCCTTTCGAGATAGGCGAAACGCCGCCTGTAAGAACGCAGGTTTTGGCGGTTGGCTACCCTTTGGGGGGCGACGGGCTTTCTATAACGCAGGGCATAATTTCGCGCATAGAGGCGGTTGCCTATTCGCACTCTATGCTAGACAGCTTTTTGGCAGCGCAGCTAGACGCCGCTATAAACCCAGGCAACAGCGGCGGGCCCATTTTGTATAACGGCAAGGTAGTTGGCATCGCATTTCAGGGCTACAAGGGCAGGCAAGGCCTTGGCTATATGATACATACCGACGTTATACGCCACTTTTTAAAAGACATACAAGACGGCACTGTAGACGGCTTTGGCGACTTGGGCATTAGCATAATTACGCTGGAAAACCCCGACACGCGCAAATACCTTAAAATGTCCGAAACCCAAAGCGGCGTGCTGGTATGCAGGGTTCGCAAATTTGCGGGCGAAAACCCTCCGGTAAAGAAGGGCGATGTTCTGCTTACAATAGACGGCAAAACCATAATGAACAACGGCAATATTACCGCCGACAACGGCGAAAACCGCCATTTTTCGACCATTGTAGATTCAAAACAAATGGGCGAATTTGTAAATTTTGGCATTTTGCGCGACGGCAAAAAACTTGAAGTAAAAATGTATCCAAAAAAGCCGTATTTTATGGTTTCGCCTATGATGTACGACAAGTCTCCAAAAATGTATGTTGCAGGCGGTCTTGTGTTTACAACTCTTTCGCTTAGCTATTTGTCGGAATGGACAAAGCAAAACCCGCCCGAACATTTAAGCAGGCTTATAGATGAAGAAAAAGATTCGCCGGAAGACGAAGTTGTAGTTCTTTCGGTTGTGCTGGGCGACGAGGTAAATTTAGGCTATCAATCGTATGCAAGCAGCAGGCTCTACGAAATTAACGGGCAAAAAATAAAATCTATAAAAGATGTAGCCCGCATAATAGATTCGCTAAACGACGGCTATGTAACCTTTGTTTTCGACTACGAAGTTCCCATAATTTTAGACGTAAAGAAAATGAAAAAGGCAATGCCGCGCATTATGCGCAACTACCGCTTGCCCGCCGACAGAAGCAAAGATTTATAGAAAATGAAAATTTTTTGGCGAAAATCGGCTAAAAAACCCTAAAGTGTTTTTTGTTTTGCGGGATATTTTGCTTTTAAACTTTGTAAGATGCGCATTTGTAATTAGTTGCAGTGCGCATTTTTTCTTTTAATGGGAGCAAAATTTTCAAATTTTCGGCTCAAAAAACGCCATATTTATATGAAATACGGCTCACCATTGAGCCGAAAACGCTTATAAAACTTGACAAATTGAGCCGAAAAGAATGCCCATAAGATGGAGATTTTTTTAGCCTTGCCTTGCCTGGGTTATGATTTCCTGAAGGGATTTTAAGTCTTCCTCCCTTGTGCCAGAATATAGAATTTTGTCGAAGTCTTTTGCAAATTTAAGCTCTTCTTGGGCGGTTTTCATACGCAGTGCAATTTCGGCTTCGTCGTCGGTATTGCGGTTGTGCAGGCGGCTTACAAGCTCGTCTATGCTTTTGGGCATAATAAATACGCTAAGCAGCGAGTTGCCTATAAGAGGGTCTTTTTTCGCGATTTCGCGCCAGGTTTTTGCGCCTTGCACGTCTATCACCAAAAAGAGGTCTTTGTTGTCTGCAAAGGCCTTTTGTATGGAGCTTTTCAGCGTGCCGTACATTCTGCCGTGTACGGTTGCATGCTCGTAAAATTCGCCGTTTTGCAGCTTGTTTGAAAATTCGTCTTGGCTAAGGAAAATATAGTCTTTGCCGTCTACTTCGCCCGCCCTCGGAGCGCGCGTAGTGGCGGTAATAACCCTGTCGAATTTGGGGTCGCACTTCATTGTGTTTGCGCAAAGCGTTGTTTTGCCGCTGCCTGCGGGGCCGCTTAAAACTATCAGCAAATTTCTTTTCATAAAAATGTTTTAGTAGAAGATAATTGAGGTGTCCAGCGCGGCCGAAAGCGCAATTAAAACCGCGCCGAAAATTTGCGCGCGCATTTTTTTTGCATAAAGCCATTCAAAAAAGTCGCGAAGGCGGTAGGGCAGGCACCCCGTATATATTGTAGCTACAATTACGGCGTATGTTATGGATACCAGTGTATACCTTGCGGGAATGTCCAGCATATATGCCGAATCTAAAAACACCCTAGACAACAGCAAAAGCACCACGCATAATCCCCTTACGCTTAAGAAGTCGGGCAAGTGTTTAAACGAAAGCAACCAAGCTCCGCCGAATAATAAAATAAGCAGGTGTTTTATGTCGCCAAAGTCGGATTGCCCCAAATTGAAAAGCTGCCAAACAAACCAAAGCCCGCCAAGCCCGTATAATATGTAGGCGGCGTTTTTGCTGCGCAAAAATTTAAAGGCAGCTTGTTTAGAGCTTTCGCCCCTAAGGAAAAATATTCCCAAAACCGCCAACATAAGCGATAAAAGCAGTGTAGATTGCAAAAGTGTCATTAAATGTTTCTCCAGTCTATGTTTATTCGGGCAAATTCCCTATTTGTTTCGGCGTCGCAAATGCTGTGTAGCGAAGTTTCGCCTATAATTTGCGAATTTGAAACGGCGTTGTCCGAATCTTTCATTTCGGACAAAAACGAAATTCTTATGCGGCGCGGCATTTTTTGTGCGTAAAAACTTTCGGGCAGCGAATCTATTACAAGTGCGGGATACACGCAGTTGTTTAGGTGTCCGTTTACGTCTATGTCGTCGCGCCGTAAAACAACTTTTTTCGAAAACTGCGCCTCGGTGGCGGGCAAAAGTTTTTCGGAGCAGTCGCCCGCTACGCGTTCGGGCTCATTTTCCCATTCGTGCAAAACCGAGGTTCTTTCCATTCTTCGTTTTACCAGGTCGAACAAAATCCAGATAGAGCGCGCCTCGAAAAGAACTTTGCCGTTTTGGTCGATTGCCCTAAAATCTCTTTCGCAAAATGCTTTGCTTCTGCCGCTTGGCCAAGTTTCAATCACAATGCGGCTGCGCTTTTCGGGCAGTGCAAAAATTGTAAGGTCTATTTTAGAAACCGCCCAACCGAGGTTTTTAGGCGACAAGTCGTCCATACCAACGTGCAAAATGTCGGCGTGCTCGCAGGCTACCTCCTGCAGCATTGCAAACAAAGCCGACTCTTTTAGCCTTCCCGAAAACGAAAGGTCTGCAACTCTAATTCGATAGGTGTCGCTAAATTTTCCCATTTTTCAGGATTTTTATTTTGCAAGTTTTCTAATATTGGCAATGTGCTTTTTTATGCATTCGGCATTGGGCATACCCACGCCTTTTCGCAATTTCATTGCGCGTTTTAAATCGAAAACTTCGCGCCAGTTTTTGCCCAGTTCTGGCGAAATTTTTGCCGCGTCTTCATCGGAGATTTCGTTTATTTTCACATTCTTTTCTTCCGAAAGCGCAACAAGTTCGCCCACAATGTGGTGGGCTTTTCTGAACGGAACTTTTTTGGAAACCAAATAGTCTGCCAAGTCTGTCGCCAAAAGAAGGGGGTCGGATACTGCATTTAGGCAGTTTTTCTTGTTAAATTCCATTCCCTTTAACGCCGAATATAAAACCTTTATGCAAATTGTAGTTTGTTCTTTCGAATCGAATACGGGAATTTTGTCTTCCTGCAAGTCTCTATTGTAGGTAAGCGGCAGCCCCTTAACCAATGTAAACATTGTAGAGGCATTGCCTATAAGCCTTGCCGATTTGCCCCTAAGCAGCTCGAAAGAGTCGGGATTTTTCTTTTGCGGCATAAGCGACGAGCCCGTTGTGAATGTGTCGGGCAGTTTAACAAAACCGAATTCCGAGGTATTCCAAATAATAATGTCCTCTGCTATTCTCGAAAAATGAACGCCCACAATAGCGCAAGCCGATTCAAATTCCATAAACACGTCTCTGTCGGAAACGCCGTCCATGCTATTTTGCGTAAGGATTGCGTTGCCCTTTGTATCGGTAAAGCCCAAAAGTTTGGCTTCGTATTCCCTGTCGGTAGGCAATGTTGTTCCCGCAATAGCCCCGCTGCCCAAAGGCGAAACGTTTGCGCTTTGATAGACGTTTTCGAATCTTTTAATGTCGCGCTCTATCGCCGAAGCCCACGCCAAAATGTGGTGGGCGGCGCACACGGGTTGCGCTCTTTGCATATGGGTGTATCCCGCAAGCAGAACGTCTTTGTTTTTTTCGGCCAAGCCGGCAAGCACGAGCAAAAGTTTTTTAAGCTCTGCAATAATGTCGGTGCATGCCCATTTAAAATACAAGCGCATATCGGTTGCAACCTGGTCGTTGCGGCTGCGTGCCGTGTGCAGTTTTGCCGCCTGAGGGCACATTGCCGTAAGCGTTTGCTCTATGTTCATATGCACGTCTTCAAGCTCTTGCTTCCAAACAAATTCGCCTTTTTCTATAAGCTTGGCAACTTTGTCTAGCCCAGCAACTATTGCCGCGGCTTCGGCCTTGGTTATTATGCCGCATTTGCCCAGCATTTTTGCGTGAGCCTTCGAGCCTTGTATGTCGAAAAAGGCCAACTTTTTGTCGAAAGAGACCGATTCGCTAAATTTAAGCATTAAATCGCTGGGCGATTCCTTAAACCTGCCGCCCCAGCTTGCCTGTTTTTCGTTTGCGCTTTTTTTCATTGTTGGGTAAACAGCCTACAATCATTTGCCGTCTTTTCAACATATTTATTTTTATCTTGTGGAATTTGCGGGTATGTAGTCTAATAAAAGCGCAAGAATATATGGCAAACATCTTAAAAACAGACGAAATTATAGACTTGGAAGTTTTTATAGCCGACGACGAAAAGGAATCGGCTGAATATAAAAAGTCCAGAGATTTTAGTTTTTATTCGAAGGCTCCCGACTATGCAAAGGCAAACCACACGGCGTTGCTTAGGTATTGGATTGCCCAAATGAGGGGCAATGCGTTTTCGGTTGGAATGCTAAGCAACTGGCTTTTAAGGATTTTTTCGGCTGTGCTTTTGCTTGTGGGCATTTTGTTTGGCTACGGTATGGCGGGCAGGTTTTTCGGCATAGATTCGAATTCGGTGTCCGTAAACATTATAATTTTTGCGTTTTCGTGCGTAATTGTCCCGCTTGTTTTGTTTTTTTCGGCAATATTTGTTGCCCCAAAAATAGGCGTTTGTTTAGACAAGCTTGCGGCTTTGCTTGTATCTAAAATACTTAAAAAAGGAGCAGTTTACGCCGCCTTTTGCCAAAACAGAAAGTGGATTTTTTTGAAGGGCGCGCTTTGCGCACAATATTTTGGGTTGGGCATAGTTTGCGGAATATTTTTTACGCAGCTTTCGAACCAAATGAGCAAAAAATACGAATACAATTTAGAAACTACACTGCCTAGCTTTGTTTCGGACAATGCGGTTTACAATGCGTCAAAAATTGCGGCGCTGCCCTGGGCTGCGTTTTGGGGCGAAGGGATAGGGTATCCTACTTCTCAGCAGGTGGCTTTGTGCAGAAAAGACGCAAAAAATACCTCTTCGCAAACAGCAGCTCCACAACCCGAAGCTGTCGCCGGCAATTCGGAAAATGCCCCGCTTTCGAACGCCGATATTTCCGAAATTTGGGCGCGCTTCTTTTTGCTTTGTGCGTTTTTCTACGGCATTGTTTTAAGGGGGCTTGTTTTTGTTATAACAAAAGTTAGAATTTCGCGGTGCTTTGGCAAACATAGGCTTTTAAACGATAGAAAGATAAACGAAATACTTTCGAGAATGGAGGTTTCCAGCTCGTCGGCCGACGACTGGCAAAGCCTTAAATCCGACGCCGATTGCGACAATATGCTTATGCTGCGAAGCGATATGCTGCAAATTGCAGCCGCCATAAAGAACGAAATTGCGGCAAAAGCGCAGGTGCCTTCGTGCAACGTGTTTAAGTACGACTTTTTAAGCGACGTTTTCGGCGACGAAAATTTCGAAAAAGAGCAGCAAAAATACAAAACAATAAACCTTGCCTGTTTTTCGGACGACTACAACGAAGAGGTTTTCGAGAACATAGAAAACATTGTAAACGCCTACCCGAATAAGTTTGTAAACATAATTTTATTGGGCAGGTACAATTCAAACGAATCGTCTTTTGCCGAGCCTTTGGCGGTTGAAAAATCGTGGTGGCAAAGGAAGATAAATTCGGTTTGCACGCGCAATTTAAAACTTTTTTAGCATATGGGCAAAACTTACAGAATTGTTATGATAGGCCGCCCCAACGACGGCAAGTCTAGCGTGTTTGCCAACCTTTTGGGCGACGACAACATTGCCGTTTCGCCCATGCCGGGCGAAACAAAGCGCATAGAGCCGCGCCGCCTAAATATCGGCGAAAACGATGTCGAGATTATAGACACCCCCGGTTTGCAACACCCCGAGGCGGTCTACAAAAGTTTTAGAAGCTCGGCAATGCAGGGGCTTTTCCCTCCGGCCGAGTTTTTGCAAAATTTTACCGACTTAAAATACAGGCACGATTGCGAAATTATGAAGGCGCTTTTAGACGCCGACATTTGCGTGATTGTCTCTAACGCCGACAATATTTTCGGCAGAACTTCGCAGCTTTTGCTAGATTCGCTTTCGTACATAAGGCAAAAGTGCGTATTGTTCGGGCTTATAAATAAAACCGACGAATCGAACACGGCGCAGTGGAAAAACGAGTTTGCCGAAAGGCGCATAGAATGCTTTTGCTTTGACGCTTTTAAATCTAACTTGGGCGACTGCATAAAGCTGCTCGACGAAATGAAAAACTCGAACACCGTAATGGGCGATGCCGATTTAAAGAAGGCTTTTGGCGGCTTGCAAAGCAATAGAATGCAACTGCTAGATTCCTATTTAAACGGGGCGGCTTTGGAGATTTTAAACTCGCTTAAAGAGTTTGTTTTAATAAAAAGTACAGCACCAATAGAGGGCTTTTCGTCTAAAAAGGAAGAGCGAGATGCATTGATTGCAAAAGAGTCGGAAAAGGTTGCCGAATTCGAAAAGGCGTTCAGAAAAAGGCTGCTAGAGCTTTTTAAATATACGGGGCTTAAAATAGATATGCCGCTTCGCAGGTTTGCCGAGGGCGAAATTGTAGTTAAGGAAGCTTCGATTTTTAAAAGAGTGTTTGCGCTTTTGCCCCTTACAAAAAGGCCCGAAATTACCGCAAAGATTAACGCAAATTCGCAGCTGCCAATAAAGTTTACGCGCAATGCAATTTTCTTTATAGAAAATCTGCTTAACTTAAGCTATGCAAAATCGGCAACAAAAGAGTTTAAAATTAGCATAGACAAAAGCGAATATAAAAGTATACCCGTAGACACCGATGGCATTGCCGCCTTCGCCTACAGGGCGTCGAACAACGACGACAGCGAGCACTTTTTTAAGATACAGTCGGCGTTGAAAGACTCTATTTTGAAGATTCTGAAAAACGCGGTTAATTTTAAAAAATAAGGCTGCTTTTTATACGAAAAAAATGCGCAGAGAAAATTCTCTCTAGCGCATTTTTTTGCGGTTTTTGCCAAAGTTAATTTAGCTTTAATAATTTTACTTGCCTTGGCTTTAGCTTAAACGAATTTTGGGTAGGGCTGTCGTCTATAAGGTCGTATATTTTTGATTGGGTATCAAGCGCAATTTCGGCGTCGTTTTTGTTATAGTTTGCAATAAAGGCAATTACGGAGTTTTTGTGAGGAACTGCGCGCACAAACACGCCTTCGTTTTCGCTTTTGCCGTTTACCGTAAATTTTAAAAGCGGCTGCACCGTTTTAGAAATTTCGCTTAAAAAGCCGTCTTTAGGTTCGGGCAAAAACGGAATTTTAAAGCCAAGCTCGTTGCCGAATTCGTCGTATTTAAGGGCGTCGTCTTTTGCGTATATTTTAAGCTTCCCGCTTTCGGCAAGTTCTTTTAGTTTTAACGCCGCTTTGCGCGTAATTGTTTTTGCCGAAGACACAAACAAAACCTTTGCATTTTTTATATCAAAATTTTCCAAATCGCGTTCGGTTATACTTTGTGGTTTAAAACCTGCCAAGCATATTTTAGAATAGGTGTTCATTAGGTCTTTTTCGTAGTTGTCGTTTAGCGAGAGGGTTTTGTTGTGCTCAAAATAGGCGGTTTTGCCGTGTATTACGCTTGTGGGCGAAAAGAGGAACGCAACACTTCCCTTATGGCGCATAAAGGCTTCAAGATATTCGGCGTTGCGCAGGGCGTCGTAGTAGGCCTTTGCGTGGTATACAAGGTTGCCGCAGCGCAAATATATGTTGCCCGCAAGGCAGCCCGAGGGGTCTTTTTTTTCGTTGGGGTAAAACCAGTCTTGATAAACCCAGGTTGCAAGCGTGCTAACGCCGCCTACAAACTGGTGCATAAGGCTTGCGTATATGTGCAGGTTGTCTATGGGGCGCGTCTCAAAATCGCTAATAATGTGGTTTTCGCTGTTTACTACGCTGGCGTTGTTTGCCGATGTCTGTATTTCGTGCGCCAAAGTCGAAATATCCCACTGGCTTGCCCATTTGCCTTCGGGGTAAAAAATGTCGTCGTTGCCGTTGTAGCTACCAAGTTCAGACATATATTCAAGGTCTATGCCGCCGTCGAAGTGGAAGGGCGAAGTCATTGCCATAAGTTTTGCGTGGCAGGGAATATCGGCCTTTAGGGTGCTTTTTAGCCTTTTGACATTTTCCAAATGCCAGTCGGCAAAGCGGCGTTTGCAAAAATCGTAAAAGGCGTATTTTGCGGCGCGGTTTGCGTCGGCGTTTTCAAGCAGCTCGCTAGCGTCTTTAAACGAAGTTTTTGCAATTGGGTTAAAGTCTTTTATGTCGCCGTATTTTGCGGCAAAATATTTTTCGAAAAGCGGTTTTATGTTGGGGTTATTAAAATAGCCTGCCGAATAGAGCGGCTCGTTTGTAATGCAAATGCTGTGTATTGCGCTTTTGTAGGGGCTTTGTTGCAGGCGTTGCCCCATTGCCTTAAAAAAGGCGTCCAGCATTCTTTGGGCGGCAGGGCTTTCTATATCGTACTTAAAAAAGCCGTTTTTGTAGTTGCCCAAGCCGTATTTTTGGGCGAACCATTTGGGGTGGTAGTGCGGCGAAAGCAAAACTATAACCTTAACGTTGTTTTCGTAGGCGGTTTTCAGCGCATTGCCGATTTTTTTGTCGAACGCGGCAAAGTCGGCCTCAAATTCGGCGTTTTTGCCCTCGCGCAAGAACACGCTGTTTGGGCCAATTTCGGTTTGTATTATGTTCGCTCCAATCGCCTGCATAATGGGCAGGTCGCTTAATACTTTTTCGAAATGCCCAAAGCCCGCATATATCACGGGGCGGTCGGGAAATTTTTTGCCGTCTTTGTCTACCCAAGTGCTATACGGCCAGCCGTTTACAATTTTTATTTCGTCGGAATTTGTGGTGTATAACTCGGCCGCTTTACCGCTTTTTATCTTTTGCAAAGTGCCAAGTGCGTCTGAAATTGCGCCGTCTAGCTCGGGAATAATCATATTAAATTTT
Source organism: uncultured Opitutales bacterium (assembly GCA_934613415.1). Lineage (GTDB taxonomy): Bacteria > Verrucomicrobiota > Verrucomicrobiia > Opitutales > Intestinicryptomonadaceae > CAKUIA01. Next base: position 283,659 of record CAKTSY010000001.1, on the reverse strand, counting down.
TCTGCATAGTACTGCTTTCCCTCCAAGCTTATGGCGTTGGTCAAGCGCAAGTTTGCCAAGGCTATGTGGTCGCTTAAAATCTTTGTTGCCGCGTTTAAATATAGGTGCTTAATACCGCAAGCTTCGCTTTTAAGCGCATTTATTTTTGCGGCATAGCATTTGCACTTTTCAAGCATTTCGTTGTAAAACTGCAAATTAGGTTTCGATTGCGTTATTACGGGCGCGTTGCATTCGGTAAGCGAAATGCTGTGTATGGTATATTTTGCCTTTGCGTCTATTAAAATTCTGAAGGTAGAAAGCCCGTTTTTGTCCAAATCTTTGGCTTTTGGCAAAATTGTTGTAAGCGAAGTATTCCTTTTATTGTGTACAACCTTAACGGCGGCTCTAATGCGCCAGTTTTCGCCGTATACAATAAGCGGGGTGCCTTCGCCGGAATATTCGCCGTCTATTTCAACCAAATAGTATTGATTGGGTTTAAGCGCAACTTTTTGGAAAAGCATTGCATACACATTCGGGTATTTGTCGGAATTGTTTTGTATGGTAAAAGCTTCGCTTTCGTCGTCGTAAAAGGCTTTGGCGTTTGCTTTGCCCGACACATACCACCCCCAGCCTGTGGGCAGCCCCGTTCGCGATTTTAATTCGCCGTTTTTTAGAATGTTTGCGTGCAAAGTTCCAAAAAGTGCAAACATAAGTAAAAGTGTAAAAATTCGCTTCATCATATGGTAAAATACGCTATAGATTGCCAAGCATTTGCGCAAACAAAAAAGCTGCATATTTAAAACGCCGCCAATCTTTTACTGCCATTTTTTGCCTTCCACTTAGTATAAGTATGTAAGAAAGCCGCTTTTTTAGCGAATAAATATTTTAGTATGAAATCTTTTGCAATTCGCGCTACATTGGCTTTTGGCGTATCCATATTATTCCCCCTTTTTATGCAGAACGACGGCTGGAAGTTCTTTAACATAGCGCTTCCGCTTTTAATGTTGTTTGCGGTAGTTTCCAGCGCGTTTGTGGGTTCTGAAACCCCCGAAGACAATGTTGGGCTAGTAGGCAAAATTGTATTGTCGTTTTTTGGAACGGGGCTTTTTGCCGCCATATGGCCGTTTCACGGTAAGCTGATTTTTGCGGTTGGGTTTCTTTTGCTAACGTTTGTGGCTTTAATTATGCACTTTTTTGAACGCAGCAAAAAGATGCGTCGCTAGCGTATATTTATTGCAAAATTTTGTAAGAATAATTTTTTAAAAACGAAGTAGTTATATACTTGGTTTAATATTTTTTTGTTTGAGATGAAAAAAACTGTATATCTGATTTTATTTTTTGTGTGCACTATGGCTTTTGGCGAAAATTCGGCAAAAGACACCCAAAACGCGTTGTACGAGCAGGGCATTGCCTTTTTAGATAGCGGCAAGGTAGACAAAGCTCTAAAGTGCTTTGAAGAATGCGCACAACAGGGTAACAAACACGCGCAGTATGCGCTTTACGAGTATTACGGCGACAACGGCGACAAAAATAACGCTCGCAAGTGGTTGGAATTTTTGGCTGAAAATTCTAACGATGTTTTAGACCAAAGTATGGCGGGCTTTTGTTTTCTAAAAGGGCGCGGGGTTGAAAAAGACTATAAATTGGCGTTTAAGTGGCTGGAAATTGCCGCAAAAAAAGGCGACGCCGAGGGGCAATATTGGCTTGGCAATATGTATTACGAAGGCTTTGGCGTGCAAAAAGACTACAACAAGGCAATTGAATGGGTTAAAAAAAGCGCGGTACAAGGCTTGGCTAAAGCGCAATCGGCACTAGCGCTAATGTATCATAAAGGGCAAGGCACCCAGCAAAACTACAAAGAGGCTTTTAAGTGGTACGAAAAAGCGGCAAAACAGGGCAACGATAGAGCCCAATGCGTGCTCGGCGAAATGTACTTAAAAGGCGATGGTACCGACCAAAACTACGAGCTTGCCGCCCAATGGCTGGGAAAAAGCGCAAAGCAAAACAACCCCGAAGCTATGCATATGCTTGGCAATTTATATTTTGAAGGCCGCGGCGTTAAGAAAGATATAAATAAGTCTCTTGAGCTTGCAAAAAAGGGCGCGCAACTAGGCTATGCCTATTCGGAAGGCGCGCTTGGTTGGCTGTATTTTGAAGGAAAAATTGTTAAAAAAGACCTTAACGAAGCCGAAAAGTGGCTAAAGAGAGCCGCAACAAAAGGTTTGCCCGAATCTCAATTTATATACGCCCTTTTGCTGAGCGATAAGGGCAATATAAACGATGCAATAGTTTGGCTTGAGGCCGCGGCAAAGCAAGACTTTGCAAGGGCTTCAACAATGCTTGGCGTTATATATCTAAACGGGCAGGGCGTAAAACAGGATTACAACAAGGCAATTTCGTATTTGGCAAAAGCCTCGAATTTGGGCGACGACTACGCGGCATCTGTGCTAGAAGGCTTAAGAAGAAAAGCCCAAGGTTTAGACGAGTAGCATTGTTTTTGCGCACAGTTTTGCAAACCTGCCCAAAAGCTTGGTTAACGCCAAGCTTTTTTTGTTGGGATATTTTTGTTTAGACAACATAATATAACACAAAAAAATCTGCAATATTTTATACTTATTGTGTAAGAAATTTTTTATGCCGGCGAAAAAGGTAATATGAATATTTTCAAAAAATTGTTTTTTAGTGTAATGTGCTTTTCGGCTGCGGTATCTTTTGCCGAAGACAACGTAAAAATTGGCGGGTTCGACAAAACTTTTAAAACGCACGATATTATGGGCGAAATTAAAACGGTTGCCGTTTTAGAGAACGACAACATTGTAGTTGGCGGCTTTCTTTCTACTGTAGACGGTACTGTTTCGCAAAACCTTATGAGTTTTGAAAAAGACGGCGAATTTAAGATGTTTTACGATGTTGGCCTAGGCCCAGTGCAAACGGTTTATAAGGTTTTTACAGCCCCAGATAACAGAGTTGTTGTAACGGGCAAATTTTTAAAAATTAAAGATAAGCCCAGCGCATATGTTGCGGTTTTCGACGAAAAGGGCTCTAATGCCGACTTTTCGCCTGCACCAGGGGCAAACGGCGAAATATACGCCGTAGAAGCCGACGAAAGCGGCATTTGGCTTGCTGGCAAATTTACGGCATTTAACCGCAAAAACAGAACAAAAATTTGCAAGGTAAAATACAACGGTGCTTTAGACGAAACTGTAAGAGACGACATAAAAATTTCGGGCGAAGCGTATACTTTGCATTTGTTTAACGAAGTTTTGTATGTTGGCGGCTATTTTGGCGGAGCAAGCCCTTGCAGGGAAAAGAAAACAACCCACAAAAGTTTGGGCAGGCTTTTGTGGCCTACAACGCACAGCGCGGTTTTCGATTCGCCATTTAACCATTGCGGGGCAAACGGCAAAATCCTTAAGGTGGTAAGCCAAGGCTGCAACAATCTTTTGGTGGTTGGCCGCTTTTCGGGCTATGCCGCGGGCAAAGAGTCGAACATAAGAACGGGCGCGCTTGTTAGGGTAGATGCAACTACAGGTATGCTAGACAAATCTTTTAAAGTTACGCCAATGTATATAGACGGCACTATAAACGACGTTCTTGTGCACCCCAAAGACGGCAAAATTATTATAGTTGGGCGTTTTACAACGGTAGGCGGCGTAAAGTGCAATAGGGTAGCGCGCCTTAACCCCGACGGCACTGTAGACCCAACCTTCGACAGCAAAATTGGAGCCGACCACGAAGTTTTAAGCGTAGCGGTTCAGAAATCTGGCAACATAATAATAGGCGGCAGCTTTAGAACCTACGACGGCGTAAAATGCGACGGCCTTGCCCGAATAAACTACTAAATACAACAGCGAAATAAGGAATATACAATATGCACATAATTAGGAAGTTTACAGTTTCTATAATATGCCTTTTATCGACAATATGTTTGGCCGAAGACAGCGTAAAAATAGGCGGCTACGACAAAACCTTTAAGGCGCATAGCATTGTAGGCAGTGTTAAATGTGTTGCAGTGTTGGAAAACGACAACGTTGTAGTTGGCGGTTCTATTTCGAAAATAGACGGTATTTCCGTAACATCGTTGGTTGGGCTTGAAAAAGATGGTACGGTTAAACGTCCTTACGAATTTAATTTACGGTATGGGAGTGGGCAGATTTCTAGCATCTTTCCCCTTCCACAGAACAGCTTTTTTACTACCTTTAGCGAGAGTTACCGTTACGATAGTAATATTGTTTTGTTTGGCGAAGATAGAATGGGAAGTTTCCTGCCGATACCCGGTGATGCTGGTCAAAACGAAGTGAGAGCAATAGTTGCAACCGAAAAGAATATTTTTGTTGCTACAAACAACGTTGTTTTTAGCAAAAAGAAGGGCAAGATACGAAGCCGTGGGCGCATTTATAGATGTAGCTACAATGGCGATTTGTACGGGCAATTTCGTCTGCCTGTTTGCGTTGGTGGCGGCATTAGCACGTTGCAACTTTTCGACAATGCATTGTATGTTGGCGGCCTATTTAGGGGCATAACTGTCACCGAAGAAGTTAGCGTAAATTCTGTTGAAACATCTATCCCCCAAAATTCAGACCCTTTTGCAAGCAACACTAACACTTTGCATACAAGCAAAGACCCGTTTGCAAGCGCGGGCAAAAACCAAACTTCATTAAAAAAGACAAATATAGACCCCTTTGCAGATAATACAAAAAAATATATGCGAAGCATGGCAGGCAGTGTTAATTTGGCAAAAATTTCGCTTATCGACGGCGGCAATTTGCTTAAGGTAGAAAATTTTTCGACAAAATGCGGCACAGACGACGAAATAATGAAAGTTGTAAAACAAGCCCCCGACAAGCTTTTGTTGGCTGGTAATTTTACTTCCTTCGGGCGAAAAGGTTCGTTTATCAAAACAGGCGGTTTTATAAGAATAGACGAAAATACTGCGGAATTGGATAAAGGTTTTACGGTAACAGGAAAATATGTGAACGGGAAAGTAAACGATGTTCTTATACACCCCAAAGACGGCAAAATTATTATAGTTGGAGATTTCACAAAAGTAGGCGGCGTAAGGTGCAATAGGGTGGCGCGCCTTAACCCCGACGGCACTGTAGACCCAACCTTCGACAGCAAAATTGGAGCCGACCACGAAGTTTTAAGCGTAGCGGTTCAGAAATCTGGCAACATAATAATAGGCGGCAGCTTTAGAACCTACGACGGCGTAAAGTGCGACGGCCTTGCCCGCATAAACTACTAAGCTAGGTAAAAAACATGTAGCCTAAAATAAATTTTATACTTACTGTGTAAGAAATTTTTCCTTATAGCGAAATAAGCATTATAACTGTTTTGATTATAATGAAAGGTTTAGTTGTTAGGTGTATATTGGCATTGGCGGCTTCGTTGGTGCTTTTGTTTTTACCATTGTGCGGTGAGATTGCTTTTAAGTTTGCATTCCCTATATTGCTTATGTTTGCCGTCGTTACAGGGGGCTTTATGAATTCGGGCAATGGCGAAAATTCAATACCGTTGATATGGAAGTTAATATTTTCTTTCATTGCATCGGTTTCGTTTGCTTTGTTTTTTCCATTGGGAGGGTGGACAATCTTTTCGTTCTCCTTCCCAATAATGATAGTTGTAGCTTTTGTAATGTACTTTTTTGAAAAGCCAAAAGGCGGTTCTGTAAATAAGGATATTTGGTCAAAAAATGGATAAGCGCATATATTTGTTTGGCGGAGTAATTGACTTGGTTCTTAGTATTATTTGCGTATGGGGTGCGCTTTTATGCTATGTTATTACTGGCGATGTGTTAGGCACTTTGGCGTGGTTGATATATCCTTCCGTAAGGTTTTTGTTTTTGTGCAATTTTAATCCAATAAAATTTGTACTATGTTTGCCTGTAAAAATAATACTGTCGTTAATTGCTCTTTTGTGTGTGAAAAACATAAAAGATGTGTTTTTTGGCGACACTAAGGACTTTGGTCCTAGCATCCCTAAAGTCGGCATTTCAGGATTTGTTTTATATCTTGTTTTTAAATTCATAAAAAGAAAGTAAATTACAATGGCTGAAAATAATAATAGTTCTAGAATGAATTATATTGTAAAAAATTTGAACTATATGTTGCTTATGATTGCAATTATAGTTGTTGGATTTTTTCTATGTAAATTAGTTTCATGTGGCAAATATGTTGAAACAAAAGAAAAAGTACTCAATATAGCAAAACTTGATGCAAGATCGGTAGATTATCATGTTGTAGCAGAAATTACAGGATCTTTTAGTGCAGATAGAAGTATATCTAAGGAATATGGTAAAGACCATTGGTATGAATGGAAATCGACGGGTATTTATACTTTTTCGTGCATTCCAATATTTCAATATTATGTAGATTGGGATGAGGTAGTTATACAGGAAAGTGGATCGATGTTAAATATATATATGAAACCATTGCGCTTAAGATCGCCTGTATCATATGAGTCTGTCCGCAGGTCAAACACTAGAGGTCTAACTGTAAGTCAAGATAATCTTGACGCTGATTGTAATGAGTATACAAAACCGGGAGGACAATTATCTAAGGAATTATTTGAGCTTGGACAACGCGTGTCGTACAGAGATTTGGCTCTTGTTAAAGGAAAAGAATCTGTCGCAAAAATATTTCGTGAGAGGCTGATTCCAATGTTTCCAGATAGTTTTGATAGAAGTCATTATTCTAAAATTAATGTATTCTTCGATGTACCGGAAGAGGGAATTGTTCCAGAAAAAAGTGCAAATAATACATCTTATAAAATAAACAAACCCTAAATATGGATGAACTTTTGAAGAAATAGGCGGAAACAATCCGCCTATTTTTTATAGAATACGAAAAAGACGGCGAGGATCATTAGGGCGAAGCCTACAAGGTAGTTCCATTTTATTTCTTCTTTCATAAAAAATATGGTAAAGAAGATGAATACCGTTAAGGTTATTGCCTCTTGCATAGTTTTAAGCTGTGCTACGCCGAAATATTTATGGCCGTAGCGGTTGGCGGGAACCTGAAAGCAATATTCAAAAAACGCTATGCCCCAGCTTATTACAACTGCAAGCCATATGGGCCACTGCTTTGCCTTTAGGTGCCCATACCACGCAAATGTCATAAACACGTTAGAAATTGTAAGCAAAAGAACTACGGGTAGCCACTTTGTCATTTTTTATAGCCCAGCTTTTTAGAAATTAGGGTTGCCGCCTGTTTTGTGCCTTTAACCATTTCGTTGAACTTTTCGAGCCTTGCCGACGGCGCCGAAACCCACAAAACCCCCTTAACCTTGCCCGAGGCGTCGAATATGGGGGCGGCGGCGCTTATTATGCCCCTTATATATTCTTCGTTATCTACGGCGTAGCCTTGGTTTGCAATCATTTCCAACTCGGGCAAAGCTTTGTAGAAATCTACCTTGTTAGACGGCCTAATGGCGTTTATTTTATCGATAATCTCGCGCATTTGGGGTTTGTCGTAGTTGGCAAGAATTGCCTTGCCCTGTGCCGAGGGATATAGCGGCGAGCTCATGCCAATATTGCCCATAAAAATAAATTCGTCGTTGCCCGAAACCCTTTTAACAAGCACGCAGCTTGTTTGGTGCCTTACCCCAAGCATAACGGTTTCGCCGCAGCTGTCGCGCAGGCTTTCCATAATCTTTTCGCTTGCCGAGGCAATATCTATGTCGGGCTCGCTCTTTTGCACGGCGGCAATTTGCGGAATGCCGATGGTAGTATGGGCAGCGGCAAACTTTTTTTCGCCCTCTAAATATTCAATAAAGCCCGCGTTTTTTAGCGAAACAACAATTCTATACATTGTGGTTTTGCCAGTATCGAACGCCTTTAAAATTTCGGGGAAGCTTAACGGCTTTGGCGACTTTGCTACATATTCAAGCACTTCAAACGCCCGCATTAGGTTGGGTATTTCGTATTTTTTGTCGAAGCGTTGACGCTGTTTTGCCATGGGTATTTTCGGTTAATATCTGCATATTTTTACGTAAAAATTTTGCAAAGCAACAAAATAAATGGGCATAGTTTTCTGCAAAAGGGCGTTTGCCAAAAAAAATAGCCCGCAAAAAAGTGTTGAAAGCGCCCCATATATTTATAAAGTATCTGCAAATTTTACATATACAGAATATGAGCGAAATAAAAGTTCCACAAGGTGAAAAAATAACTGTTGCCGCAGGCAAGCTTTGCGTGCCCGACAAGCCCATTATGCCCTTTATAGAGGGCGACGGCATTGGCCCCGACATTTGGGCTGCCGCTCGCAGGGTGTTAGACAAGGCCGTAGAAAAGGCATACGGCGGCAAAAGGCAAATTCAATGGTTTGAAGTTTACGCGGGCGAAAAGGCCTTTAAAAAGTTTGGCAACTGGCTTCCCGAAGAAACGCTTAAGGCGTTTAAAGAATATTTAGTTGGCATTAAAGGGCCTTTAACTACCCCCATAGGCGGCGGCATTCGCTCGCTTAACGTTGCCTTAAGGCAGGAATTAGACTTGTATGTATGCCAACGCCCCGTGCGCTATTTCGAGGGGGTAGACAGCCCCGTAAAGCACCCCGAGTTGGTAGACATGGTTATATTCCGCGAAAATACAGAAGACATTTACGCCGGCATAGAATTCCAAAACGGCAGTGCCGAAGTTGAAAAACTAAAGGCGTTTTTGAAGGAAAACTTCCCCGACAGGTTCAAGAAAATCCGCTTTCCCGACTCGTGCTCGCTGGGCATTAAGCCCGTTTCGCAAGAGGGCACAAGCAGGCTTGTTCGCAGCGCAATAGAATATGCTATTAAGCAAAACCGCAAAAGCGTAACTTTTGTGCACAAGGGCAATATTATGAAATTCACCGAAGGGTTCTTCCGCGACTGGGGCTACAAGGTTGCCCGCGAAGAGTTCGGCGGCGAAGTAATCGACAAAGGCCCGTGGTGCAAGCTGCCAAACGGCATTATAGTTAAAGACGTTATTGCCGATGCTTTCTTGCAGCAAATACTTACAAGACCCGCCGAATACGACGTAGTTGCCACCTTAAACCTTAACGGCGACTATATTTCCGACGCATTGGCTGCCCAAGTTGGCGGCATAGGCATTGCCCCGGGCGGAAACATAAACTACCTTACAGGCCACGCTATTTTTGAAGCCACGCACGGCACTGCTCCCAAATATGCGGGATTGGACAAGGTAAACCCCGGTTCCGTTATATTGTCGGGCGAAATGATGTTCAGGTATATGGGCTGGAACGAGGCCGCCGACCTTGTAATTAAGGGGCTTGAAAACGCAATCGCCAGCAAATATGTTACCTACGACCTGGCAAGGCTTATACAGGGTTCTACCGAGGTTAAGTGTTCGCAGTTTGCCGACAAAATGATAGAGCTTATGTAGCTTTTTTGGGGCGTTTGGCTAAAATAAACCGTCAAACGCCTTTTTGTTATTTAGGGATTTTTACACAACAACAACAACCAACAACAAAAAATATATATGATAGACATAAAGAAAATTGCCGTTGGCGCAGTTGCCATTTTTGCGGCGTTGTGCGCGCAGGCCAAAATAACCCCGCTAAATTGGCAAATAGGCTATTCCGAAAAAGAGGGGATAGCGCCCGCCGAATTTTACCCCGCAACAGTTCCGGGGGCGGTTCAGATAGACATAAGCAAGGCAAAGAATATGCCTAAAATGGACTATGCCGACAACACCCAAAAGTACGAGTTTTTGGAGGACTGCTATTTTACATACAAAACTTCGTTTAAAAAGCCCAAGCTTAACGCCGACGAAAAACTTTATTTTGTCTCCAAAGGCATAGACTATCAGTTCGACATTATATTTAACGGCAAAAAGCTTTTCTCGCAAGAGGGTATGTTTACGCCCGTAAACATAGACCTAACCGATATGCTTAAAGACGAAAACAATTTGCAGGTTTTGATATATCCCGCCCCCAAAGCATACGGCAAAGACCACAAATTCAGAAACGCGGCTCTCTTTAGGATGCAGGCCGACGAATCCGTAAAGCCGCCTGTAAGCTACGGTTGGGACTGGAACCCCCGTATGGTTTGCCTTGGCATTTGGGACGAAACCGGTTTGGAAATCCGCAACAAGTCGTTTATAGCCGACCAATATTTGTCGTACAAACTTTCCGACGACTTGAAAACAGCAGATTTAGCTTTGGAATTTTCGGGCAAAGAGCTAAAGGGCTGCACCTACAAATGGGAATTGCTCGACGCTTCGGGCAAAAAAGTTGCCGAAAAATCGGGCAAAATAGAGTCCGACAACTTTTCCTCGAGCAACGAGGGGGTTTTAAAAGACGTAAATTTGTGGTGGACGCACGATCACGGCACGCCGTATCTATACACTTTCAACCTAAAATTGTTTAACGCGCAAAATAAGCAGGTTCAAAGCATATCCGAAAAGGTTGGCTTTAAAAAGCTGGAACTTGTTTTAAACGCGAACGAATATCAGGGCGAAACTGCGGGCAGGGGCGAACGCCCAAGCTACCCTATGCAGATAATGCTAAACAACAGGGAAATTTACGCAAAGGGCTCTAACTGGGTTAATCCTGAAATGTTCAACGGCACAATCACCAAAGAAACCTACGAAATTCTGGTAAAATACGGCGTAGAGGCAAACTTTAACATTTTCCGCTGCTGGGGCGGGGCTTTGGTAAATAAAGAATCGTTTTTCGAAGTTTGCGACAGGCTCGGCATATTGGTTTGGCAGGAATTTCCGCTGGCGTGCAACGAATATAAAAACGGCGACAGATACCTTAAAATTTTGGAACAGGAAGCCGTTTCAATAGTAAAACGCGTGCGCAGACACCCGTCTTTGGCAATGTGGTGCGGCGGCAACGAGCTTTTCCAAGGCTGGTCGAGAATGAACGACCAATCGCACGCACTAAGGCTTTTAAATGCAATCTGCTATAAGTACGACAGAAAAACCCCGTTTTTGTACACTTCGCCGATGAATGGCGTAATTCACGGGCCGTATTACTTCTATCATCCAAAGACAAAAAGAACAATGATATCCCACTTCCAGCACTACAACGCCGTGGCCTACACTGAATTCGGCGTTCCATCGCTTTCGTCTATTGAAACTATTAAAGACGTTATACCGCCAGAAGAATGGTGGCCGATTAAGCCCACAAAATCGTGGATAAACCACCATGCTTTCGACGCCCATGGTTGGGAAAGATGGCTTTGCCTCCCCGATGTTGAGCTTGTGTTTAACGACAAGGTAAAATCGCTTGAGGATATGGTAGAAAGAACAAACTTTTTGCAGGTTCAAGGCTACAAAGCTATGTTCGAAGAGGCCCGTCACCAAAAACCCCATTGCTCGATGGTTATAAATTGGTGCTACAACGATTCTTGGAAAACCGTTGCCAACAACTCAATAGTTGGGTATCCAACAATCAGGAAACCCGCTTATTACGCCATAAAAGATTCGTGCCGTCCGGTTTTGGCAAGCGCAAGGTTCCCCAAATTCCACTGGTATACGGGAGACTATTTCAAGGCGGAATTGTCGCTTTTAAACGATTCCTACAAGAAGCTGAATGCAATGAACATAACAGCCAGCCTTGTTATAAACGGCAAAAAATACAAGGTAATGACTTGGAATTGTCCGGCAGCAGGCACAAACCGCAACGTCTACGGGCCGCAGGCCGTGTTTAAACTTCCCGATATGTCGAAGGTATCGCGCTTCGACTTTGTGTTGGAGGTTGAAAACCACCCCGAATACAACTCGAAATATTCGTTTGTTGTAAAGCCCAAAAGCGACCTGTAGTTGCCACAATGCAAAAAGAGGGCGTATAAACTGCGCCTTCTTTTGCTTTTTAGCTTAACAAAGCTAGAAAATAGTGCTTTACAAACACTGACATATATGCTTTTATCAACATTTAAATTTTTTAAGAAAGATATACAGCAATGGCTAATAACAAATCATCAGAAAAAGATATCCGCCGTACGGCGACCCGTACAGAGGCTAACCGCAAGGCCAAGAGCCGCCTAAAGACTCTTGTTAAAGCATCCAAGCAGTCGGCCGACAAAGAATCGTTAAAGAAAAACGCCGCCAACTTGGCTTCGGCTTTAGACAAGGCCGTAAAAACAAACAAGCTCTCCAAGAACAGAGCCAACAAAATCAAGAGCAACTTGGCTAAGGCGATCAACAAAAAGGCCTAAGCTTTTTTACGCAATATTTTGTTTGCAGGCCTTGCCTTTTTAGGACAAGGTCTTTTTTGTTGTATGCAAACTTTACCACAAATAGGTTTTAAAAGCGGCGAGCTTTGCGAAAATGCCCTAAGAACTGAAATATTGTTCCATAAAGAGGGCGAATTTTTTGTTTTAAACAAACCCGCAGGGGTAGATTTCGATACGCCCGCTTCGCGCGAGTTCGGCTCGGTAATTACCAGCCTAAGGGAAAATCTGCAAAAGCCCGAGTTGGAATTCCTTAAAATGCAGTTGCCGACGGCATCTTCGCTTATATCAAGCGATGTTTCGGGCGCGTGCATTATTGCCTGCAATAAAGAGGCGGCGTCTTTGCTTAAAAACGAGTGCGGTTCGCACCTCTTTACATTCGAATTTTTGCTTGTTTGCAAAAAGTCGGAACGCGCGTTCGAGTCTTTCGAGGTAGATTTGCCAATTCTTACCCCCTACAAGAAGGAAAAGGCGGTTATAACCCACAATTTCGGCAAAAAGTGCACAACGCAGTTTGCGCCCGTAAAAGAAAACGGGCAATTCCAGCTTTGGAGCGCAAAAACCACATATTTGCGCAGGCACCAAATACGTTTGCACGCCAGTGCCGGCGGCCTTAAAATTTTGGGCGACCCGTTGTATTCGCAAACGCCATTTGTAAAACTTTCGTCTCTAAAAAAGGGCTACAAAAAGTTCGACGAAGAAAGGCCTTTGTATCCTTTCATAGCAATACACTCGGCAAAAATATCGTTTTCGGAAAAGTCTAAATTTGGCGCAATAGAGGTTTTAGCCCCGCTTTCTAAAAAGTTTAACACTTTGCTTGAAAAACTTTTGCTTGTCTAGTTTTCATGAATCCCGACGACGTAAGAAAATATTTTGAAATTCCCGAAGTTGCCGACGAATATGCCTTTGCGGTAGACAGAGTTGGTCTTTGGAATTCCGAGAAAATTATAATAGAAAAATATCTGCCCAAAACGGCGCAAATATTAGAGTTGGGGTGCGGCGCGGCGCGCGTGGGTATAAACCTTGCGCTTTTGGGCTACAAAAATTTGTCGGCAAGCGACTTTTCGTCAAAAATGGTAGAATGCGCAAAAGCAATAGCCGAATTTAAACGCGTAAACTTGCCCCTTTCGGTAGAAGACGCAACCGATTTGTCGCAGCGCAAAAGCTGTTTTTACGACGGCGTTTTGTTTTGCTTTAACGGGTTTATGCAAATTCCCCTGCAAAGTCGCAGGCTTATTTGCGCAAAAGAGATTTTTAGAGTTCTAAAAAAAGACGGCTATTTTATTTTTACAACGCACTCGCGCAGCGCAAAACGCAACGAAAAATATTGGGAGAACGAAAAAAAATTGTGGCAAAACGCAAATAACAATCCCAAATTGGACGAATACGGCGATATATGTTATAGAAGCGACCACGGCGAACTTTTTATACACTCTCCCATGGAAGGCGAGGTAAGAAGCACGCTTAAAGACGCTGGCTTTAGCGAGGTGTTTTCCGATTGGAGAAGCAGCATTGCCAACGAAAACGCGGCCGTGCGCGAATTTTCCGACGACTGCCGCTTTTGGGTATTCAAAAAATAAGGGACATATTATGAAAAAAATTATAATTCTATTTTTTATGCTTATGAATATATCGGGTTATGCAAATGGGTTGCAGGCCGACAACAGGTTGTGCGAAACGACATTCGAAAACGGCTTTAAGCTTTATATGTTTAAAAATTCCGAGCCGCCCGACAGGGTTTCGATGAGGCTTGTTGTAAGAAGGGGCTCGGCAAACGAAAGTGCCCAAGAAAGCGGCATTGCCCACTTCTTAGAGCATATGGCGTTTAACGGCACAAAGCACTTTAAGGCAGGCGAAATGGTAGAGTATTTCCAGCGCATAGGTATGGCTTTTGGTGCCGACACAAACGCGCATACGTCTTTCGAGGAAACCGTATATAAAATAGACATTCCCGACGCCGACAAAACCCATATAAAAGACGGCATTGTTCTTATGGGCGACTACGCCTACCATATGCTTTTGCCCTTAGAGCAGATAAATTCGGAACGAGGCGTTATTTTGGCGGAAAAGACGGCAAGAGAATCGGCTTCGTATCTGGAATTTTGCGCCTACTGGAATGCGATTTTCGGGCCCGACAGCGTTTATTCTAAACGCCTGCCAATTGGCGACGAAAACGTTATAAAAAATGCCCCGCGCGAAACTTTTGTAAAGTTTTATAACGAAAACTATTCGCCCGAAAATATGGCGTTGCTAGTTGTAGGCGACTTTGATTTTGACTATGTAAAAGCCTTGGCAAAAGAGTATTTGGGTGGCGAAAAGGCAAGGGGCTTTGTGCGCCCAACAGTTTCAGAAAACTATAATTTTGCAAAGGCAAGCTGCAACTATAAAGAGCTTTTTGAAAGGGCTATTGTAGATGTATATACAAACAAAGAGCTTAAAAATTCGTCGGTAAAACTTATGTCGGTTAAACCCGCCAAATTTGCGGGCGACTCTTTGCAAAAAAGGGAATATTTTGCCGTGCTAAGCCTTGCAAACTATGCGCTTAGCCGCAGGCTAGAAAGGCTTTCTGGCGAAGAAAATTCGCCCTTTACGGCGGGAGACGCCTATTCTATGGACTTGTTCGACGCCGTAGACGTTGCCTGCCTAGATATTACTGCCCCTAAAAACCTCACTAAAAATGCGTTTTTGCTGCCTTTGCAGGAATTGGCAAAGGCGTTGAAATTCGGGTTCGACGAAAGCGAAATAAACGAGGCAAAAGCCTACTATCTAAATAATTACGAGCAGCTTGTAAAAACAAAGCTCACAAAAAAAACGAACGAAATTGCAAACGATTTGGCTGGTCGAATTTCAAAGCAAAACGTTATAACTTCGCCCGAAAGCGACTATTTGGCGGCTAAGAATTTGTATGCAAAAACAACCGCAAAAGAGGTTTTTAATTTGTTTAAAAGCCAATTTGCAGATTCAAAATTTGTTGTGTTTGTAAGCGATGCGGTTCCATGCGCATTCGACATATCAACCGAAGTTAAAAGCGCGGCAAATATGCAGGTTGCAAAAAATGCCGAAATTAAAACGCAGGAATTTGCATATTCGAATATTTCGGGCAAATACGAAATTGTAGAAAAAAACAAAATTGCCGAGCTTGACTTGCTGCAGGTAAAGTTTGCAAACAATGTTCGCGCAAACCTTAAAAAAACTGAATTTGCCGCCGATACCGTTGCGGTTAAATTCTCGTTCGGCAACGGGCGTATGGGCATTGCAAACGAAAAGACAGCGGCAATTGCAAAATTGGGCGATTTAATCGTTCAGGGCGGTTTAACCGCGCACACTTACGAGGATATTTTTTCGATATTCTCGGGCAAAACTATGTCGCTTGAATTTGTCGCCGACAACGACTGTTTTTCGCTAAACGCCGTTTGCTCGAAAAGAGATTTAAAAAGCCAGTTGTTGCTTATAAGGGCTTATATTACAAATGCGGCCTTCCGTAAAAACGCGCTAAGCCGCATAAAAAAGACGGTGAAGGAAAACTACATTAAGTTCGACACAACCCCAGAAGGGGCATTCCAGTCGAAAACAATGAAACGCATTTGCGCGGGCGATGCGCGTTTCGGATTTCCTCCCGAAGATTTGTTGATGTCTATAAACGAAAAAGACGTTGAAAACTTCTTTAAAGAATTGCTGCAAAAGTCCTATGCCGAAATTTCGATTGTAGGCGATTTCGACGATTCTGCATTGGAAATGCTTGGCGAAGTTTTTGGAACGCTTGAAAAGCGAAGCGAAAGCTGCAACGCAACCGAAAAAATGTACGAGGTTAACCTGGCAAACCCCGAAAAAGTAGTGCAGATAGATTTTAATTCGAAGCTGCCAAAGGGCATTTCGGCTTTGGTATGGAAAAGCTGCCCCATGCGCGACATAGACAAGGCAAGGGCTGCGAACCTGCTTGCCAGCGTGTTAGACGACAGAATGCGAATTAAAATAAGGGAGCAGTCTGGGTTGGTATATAGCCCCTTTGCTTTCAACAATTCCGAACGCACCTACAATTTCGGCATATTGATAGAGGCAAGCGTTGTAGAAAAGTCTTATGCCGACAAGGTTGAAAGTTTGCTGCTTGAATGTGCCGAAAGCCTTAAAACGCAAAAAATAACCCAAGACGAATTCGACAGGGCAAAAAAGCCGCTTATAAAACAGATAGAAAAAATGCGCCGAAGCAACGCCTATTGGCTGGATTCGGTAGTGTCGTATTCGCAGGCGTTCCCCGAAAAAACGCAGTGGGCAAAAACCGTGCTAAGCGGCTATAAGTTAGTATCGCTAAACGACGTTCAAAACGCGGCAGATTCGATAATTGCAAAACCCTATAAGGTTAGAATTTTTCCCAAGCAAAAAAAGGTTGAATAATGCCCGAAATGTGGGATACTTTTTAGCAATTTATGAATGCCAAATTTAAGAGAATTGTTTTGAAAATAAGCGGCGAAGCCCTAAAAGACGTTGAAAAGGGCGATGCGCTTTGTCCGGTAATTTTAAAAAACTTGGCCAAAGAGCTAAAAGAAGTAAGCGAAATGGGCGTGCAGATATGCCTAGTTGTAGGCGGCGGCAATATCTTTAGGGGGCTAAGCGCCTCTAAAAGGGGTGTCGATAGAACTACTGGCGACTATATGGGCATGCTTGCCACCGTTATAAATGGTTTGGGGCTTATGAACGCGCTTGAAAACGAGGGCGTTGAAGTTAGGGTGCAAACCGCAATACCCATGGAAAAGGTTGCAGAACCCTTTATCGTAAGAAGGGCCATAAGGCACTTGGAAAAGGGCAGAATTGTTATTTTTGCAGCGGGCACGGGAAACCCCTATTTTTCGACCGATACAACTGCCGCCTTGCGCGCCGCCGAAGTTCAGGCCGACTGCATTTTTAAGGCAACCAAAGTAGACGGCATTTACGACAAAGACCCCGTAAAATATCCCGATGCCGTAAAGTTCGACAAACTTACCTACCAAGACGCCATAAACAAGCGTTTGGCGGTTATGGATTCAACCGCGTTTTCGATGTGCCAAGATACTAAAATCCCCATTTTGGTATTCGATATGAACAAATACGGCAACATAAAAAAGGCCGTTTGCGGCGAGCAGATAGGCACTTTGGTATGCTAAATTTTTATAAGGTAGACAAATTTTTTTAAGAAAACCAAAAAGGAAAATATATGGATATACAGGCTGAATTGAAAAAAACACAAGAGGCAATGGGCAAAGTTTCGCAGTATGTGTTGAACGAATTCGACACAGTGCACACAGGCAAGGCTTCGACTTCGATGGTAGAAAGCGTTGTTGTTGAAGTTTACGGCTCGAATATGCGCCTAAAGGAAGTTGCCGCAATCACTACTCCCGACCCGCAGACAATTAGGGTTCAGCCGTGGGACAAGAGCATTTTAAAGGCGGTAGAAAAGGCCATTTTGGCTGCAAACGTTGGGTTAACCCCCGCAGTTATGGGCGATGCAGTTCGCTGCCCCGTTCCCGCGCTTTCAAGAGAACGCCGCGAAGAGCTTGTTAAAATTTGCAACGATATGGCAGAACAAGGCCGCGTTCGCGTTCGCAACGTTCGCCGAGACGCCCTAGACGCTTTCAAAAAGGCCCAAAAAGACGGCCTTATTACTGAAGACGATTTAAAGCGCGTTGAAAAAGACGTTCAAAACCTTACCGACAAGGCAATTAACGGCATTAACAAAGACCTTGCCGACAAGGAAGCCGATATAAAGCAGATATAATTTTATGGCGCAAAAGCCCAAAAGGGTAGTTATAAAAATCGGAACGCGCGTTCTTATAGAAAAGTCGGGCGAGCTTAACGTTGCCCGAATGGACGCCATTGTTGCCGACGTTGCCAAACTTATCGAAAGCGGAATAGAAGTTGCCATTGTAAGTTCCGGCGCGGTAGGTTTGGGTATGGGCAGGCTTTCGCTTGCAAGCAAGCCAAAAAAACTTAGCGCAAAGCAAAAATGCGCGGCGGTAGGTCAGGGCATTTTAATCCAAAAATGGGAGGAAAGCTTTGCCCGATACAACCTGCCGGTTGCCCAGCTATTGCTAACGCGCGAAGATGTAGACAACCACCACAGGCATTGCGCCCTAAAAGAGGTTATAGACGAAATTTTGTCGGACAAAATTGTGCCCGTAATAAACGAGAACGATCCGATTAGCGCGTCGGAGCTTAACGTGAAATTTGGCGACAACGACATTTTAAGCGCATTGATTGCAAGCCTAGTTAAGGCCGATGTTCTGCTTATTTTGTCTACCGCAGGCGGCCTTATAGATATGCGCGGCACAAACGAAATCGTTAAAGAGGTAGACAAGGTAGACGACAAAGTAAAGGCAATGGCAAATACCTCTACAAGCGTAGGCGGTACGGGCGGAATGGTTACCAAGCTTAGAGCCGCCGAAATTGCCACAAAAAGCGCATGCAAAGCCTATATTGCAAGCGGCGACATTAAAAATGTGGTATCGCGCACAATATTAGACGGCGAAAATTTGGGCACATATTTTAAGCCATGCAAAGGTTCGCCCGTGTCTAAAAAACGCTGGTTTGCGCATTTCGGCAAAAGTATGGGCAGACTTTTTGTAGACGAGGGCGCTGCCAACGCGCTTAAAAACCGCGGGGCTTCGCTTTTGGCGGCCGGCGTGGTAGATGTTGCCGGCAATTTTAAGGCGGGCGATTTGGTGGATATAGTTTTAAGCGGCACATCGGCTTTGGTTGCAAGGGGCTTGGCTTCGTACGATGCAAAAGAAATTATGAAAAGCAAAAGCACCTCTACAAGCGAAGTGGCGGTGCACAGAGACAACCTTGCTTTGCTATGAGCGAAGAAATAAATTTAAAGAGAACTTGTTGGGCAATGCTTATTCCTTCGGGCGTAAAAGTGCGCTTGGCGGAGTCTACACCCGTGCTTATAACGCATAGATTGGGCGGAAACTTTACGGTTAAAGGCCCCTTTGGCGTTGCCAGAATAGAGGGCATAGACGCCGATGCTTTGGGCGAGCCCATACCCGAAAACCCCGACAAGGCAAAGACGCAGCCTGTAGAAAGCGAACACAAATTTGCGCTTCCCGAAAAGGACGAGCTTTGGAGCTTGGCAAAGACGGTGTACGACCCCGAAATACCCGTAAATATTGTAGATTTGGGGCTTGTGTATAGAATAGACGCCTATACCGACGTTGAGGGCAAAAACAATGTAGAGGTGGATATGACCCTTACCGCCCCCGGTTGCTCGCTTGGACCCGTTATTGCCGACGATTTGAAAATGCGTCTGGAGGCAATGCCGGGGGTAGACAAATCCGAAGTTAACATTGTTTGGGATCCCCCGTGGAATAAGGATATGATTTCGGAAGAGGGCAAGATGATTTTGGGTTTGGTATAAAATTTTTGCCAAACAAGTTTTTTATAAATGCAAAAAAGTTCGGGATTTATCGTTCCCGAACTTTTTATTTTTTGCAAGTGTAGGCTAATTTTTAAAGCCTTACGGGTATGGAATTTTTTGCCAAAAATTCTTTTGCCTGCTTAATTGTGTAATTGCCGAAGTGGAATATAGAAGCAGCTAAAACTGCCGATGCCCCTGCTTGCTTTACAACGTCTTTTAGGTGGTCTAGCGTGCCAGCCCCGCCCGAAGCAATTACCGGTATTCCAACGTTTTCCGTAATGGCTTTGGTAAGCTGCAGGTCGTAGCCGTCTTTTGTGCCGTCGGCGTCCATAGAAGTCAGCAAAATTTCGCCAGCTCCAAGTGTTTCCACTTTCTTTGCCCATTCAACTGCGTCTAGTTCGGTTTGTTTGCGGCCGCCGTGGGTAAACACTCCCCATTTGCCGTCTCCTATTTTCTTTGCGTCTATGGCGGCAACTATGCACTGGTTGCCGAATTTTTCGGAGGCGTCGGCAATAAGTTTGGGGTTTAAAATTGCGGCTGTGTTAAGCGAAACTTTGTCTGCCCCCGCGTTGAGCATTCTGCGTATGTCGTCGGTAGTGCGCAGCCCGCCGCCAACCGTAAGGGGCATAAAACATACGTCGGCGGTGCGCTCAACAACGTCTATCATAATGTTTCTATTGTCGCTAGAGGCGGTAATGTCTAAAAACACAAGCTCGTCGGCTCCCTGCTTTTCGTAGGTTTTTGCCTGTTCTACAGGGTCGCCCGCGTCTATTAGGTCTACAAAGTTTACACCTTTAACAACTCTGCCTGCCTTTACATCTAGGCAGGGGATAATTCTTACACTAAGCATTTTTAAAAGTTGCGTTTATTTCTATTTGTTCCGAGGGGTTTACTAATATGTCGCCTTCGTTTGCCATAACCGAGTCGTTAAGCCAAACCGAAAGTCTGGCGGGCTCGTCGAAATTTTCGGGGGCATATTGCCATTTGCCTATTTCCAAAAACTGCATGGGCACGCCTTTTTGTTCGCCGTTTTTCCTTACATAGGGCTTGTTGCCTATGCCCACAAGGGCGTTTACTATAAGGCAGGTTTTGCCTTCCTTTGCCTTTTTTGGTTTCTTTTCGGCGGGGGGCAAGTCGTCAAAAAGCATAGTTTGCGGACTTTCCTTTTGTGCTTTTTCGCCCTCCGGTTTTTTGTCTACAGTTTCTGTGGTTTCTTTTTCCTCTTCAAAATCGGGTTCTGCATTTACGGGCAAATTTAAAATGTCTTCTATAATGCTTTTGTCGCTTTTTTTAGAGTCGTTATTGTCGTTTAGGAACGAAAAGTCGTCTATATTCGGGTTAATTTCAACCGCATCTTTGCCGAAAACGGGCAAAATACCGCCGTTGCTTTCGGCGTCTTCGTCGCTTTCGGGAAAACTTTCTATGCCAATATCGCTTTCGGGATTTTCGATGGCGGCTGGTTTTTTATCTTCTTCTTTCGCTTCGGCTTCAACCGCGCCTTTATCAAGCATTTTGCCTATAAAAGATTTTGTCGAATTTTTTTGCGAATTGGAAATTGCCTTTTTCAATACGCCCGAAAGTTCTTCGGGCAATGCGCCTTTGTCTTCGTTTTGCTCGGGGGGTTCCTGTGTTATATCGTTGTCTTCTTGGTCTTGGTTTTCAACTTCGTCTTCGCTTTCGCCGGCGTCTTCGTCGTATTCGGTTTCGTCTATACGGTTTTCTATATAGCCGAGCCTTTCGCTAAGCGTTTTAAGCTTGCTTTCGTATTCGGCAGCCTTGCTTGAAAGTTCGTCGGCTCTGCCCGAAAGCTCGTTTGTTTTGTCCGACAAAATGTTTGCCTTGTCGGCAAGCTCGTCTGTTTTTGTGTTTGCCTGCTGTGCGCTTTGGTTTGCGCTTTCAAGGTGCTTTTCGTCCGACGAAATTTTTTCGTCTACTACATCTAGCCTTGCCAAAGCCGAATCTACATCGCCAGAAAGGGCGTCTATCTTTTCGGTTAATTCGTCTCTTAATATCTGCAGCTCTCCGTCGTTGCCTTGCGGGGCATTTTCCTCTAAAAGCGACAACCTGTCGGCAAGCTCTTTAATTTCCGACGCACATTTTTTTAGCGAAACCGACTTTTCGGCAAGTTGGTTTTTTAGCTCGCAAAGCTGCGAAAAGGTTTCCTGCAAATTTGCGGCGGTTGCCGTTTGTGCGCTTTTAATAGAGCTTGTTTCCTTAAAGAGAATATTGAAGGCCTCTTCTATTTTGGCGTCTTTTTTAAGGCTTTCGGCGTTTGCCTGGAATTTAGAAGATTTGTAGTCTAACAAAAACGGCACAAGCGAAGTTGCGGCGGCAATAGCCGTCATTAACATACACAAAGCCGCCGTCGAAAAGGGTATAACCATATCGTTTGCCGTATACGAAAATACAATAAGCAAAACGGCCAAAATTTGCAGGGCGTCGGCCAAGTATAATGCCCAAATCGGCGGCGATTTTTTCATCTTAAAAAACTCCTGTTAGTATTGTTATTTTTTTGGGGCTTGGTAAAAGCCCGCTTTTCTCCAAACCTTGCTTAAAATTTTGTTTGCCCTATATTGCGCCTTTTGTATGCCCGCTTCGAATACCGATTCAAGATACGCTTTGTCGTTTACAAGGCTTAAATATTTTTCCCTTACGGGGGCCAAATGGGCTATTAAAGCGTCGGCAACCGCGCCTTTAAAGTCGCCATAGCCTTTGCCCGCAAATTCGTCTTCTATTTCGGCGTAGCTTTTTGCGGTTATAACCGAATATATGTTCATTAAATTTGCAATGCCCTTTTTGTTTTCGGCGTCGAACCTTACGCACGAGTCCGAGTCGGTAACCGCGCTCATAAGCTTCTTTTTTATGGCGGTAGGCTCGTCTACAACATATACAACCGCGTTTTGGTTCTTGTCGGATTTCGACATCTTAGCTTCGGGGTTTTGCAAAGACATAATTCTTGCGCCAGCCTTTGGTATGGAAGCTTCGGGAATCTTGAATGTATCGGAATATTTTAGATTGAACTTTTGTGCCAAGTCGCGCGCCAATTCCATATGCTGCTTTTGGTCTTCGCCAACGGGAACAATGTCGGCATTGTAAAGCAGAATGTCGGAAGCCATAAGCACGGGGTAATACAAAAGCCCGCTGCCTATAAACGAAGTCTGTTTTTTTGCCTTATCCTTAAATTGCGTCATTCTTTCGAGCGCGCCAACGGGGCACAAACACGCCAAAACCCACGCCAAATCGGAATGGCCGTGAACCGCGCTTTGCGGGAAAATTGCGCTTTCGGGGTTAAGCCCGCATGCCAGATATTGCGCAAGGCAGTCGTATACGTTTTTGCGCAGGTCTGCCGGGGTGTAGGGCACGGTTATTGCGTGCATATCGGCTATGCCGAAATAGCATTCCTCTTTGTTCGACAAATCTACCCAATATTTAATTGCCCCAAGGTAATTGCCCAAGTGCAGTTTGCCGGTGGGCTGTGCGCATGTTAAAACAACTTTCTTATTTTCTTCGTTCATTTTTTTAGCGAATAATATTTGCAAAAAGCGTTTCCCTTTCAAGCTTATATTGCTTTGTTTATGTCGAATATTTTTCGAAGGCTGCGGCCTTCGAAGCGGGGAGTTTTACTGTAAGTTCAACGCAGTAGTCTAGGTCGCTTTTTTTGCGTATTGCGCCCAGTTTGTGTAGGGCGGCAATTGCAGAATAGTCTTGCCGCGGAATTTTTAGGCGCATAATGCGGCTGTCTTTGTTTACGGCGTGCTCTATTGCCTGCAAAAGAGCGTCTAAATTTGCGCGGGTTTTTGCGCTTATAAAGATTGCATTCGGGTAGCTTGCGGCAAGTTGTGCTTTTAAAAAGTCGTCTTTAAGCTTGTCGCATTTGTTAAATACAAGCACCGATTCTTTGTCTGCAATGCCAAGTTCCTTTAAAACGTTGTTTGTAGTTTGTATGTGTTCGAAGGCGTCTTGCGTGCTGCAGTCTACCAAATGTATCAAAAAATCGGCGTTTACGGCTTCCTCTAAAGTGGACTTAAACGCCTCTACAAACTGATGCGGCAAATTTCTTACAAAGCCCACGGTGTCGGTAAGCAAAACCGTTTGCCCTCCCGAAAGTTTAAGCCTGCGCGTTGTTGGGTCTAGCGTGGCAAAAAGCTTGTCTTGGGCAAGAACGCCGGCGTTTGAAAGCGCATTTAAAAGCGAAGACTTGCCCGCATTTGTGTAGCCTACTATGGCTGCTGTTGGCATGGGCAGCCTTTGACGTCTTTTGCGTTGGGTGTTGCGCTGTTTTTTTACCTCTAATAGCTGCTTTTTTAAAGCCGCAATTCTTTCCCTTATGCGGCGTTGGTCTAGCTCTAGTTGGCTTTCGCCTTCGCCGCGCTGGGTAACGCCGCCGCCCCTTTGTCTGCTAAAGTGGTTCCAGGCGCGCTTTAGGCGCGGCAGCGAATACTCCAGCTTTGCAAGCTCTACCTGAAGCGTCGCCTCCTTGGTTTTGGCTCGTCGGGCAAAAATTTCCAAAATTATTTCGTGGCGGTCTATAACACAAATGTTGGCAAGCTTTTCCCAGTTGCGTTGTTGGGTTGGGCTTATTTCGTTGTCGAATACAACTAATTTGGCTTCGTTTTCTTCGGCGGTTTTTATTATTTCTTCTGCCTTGCCCGAGCCTATAAGCAGTTGGGGCGAAAATTCGCGCACGGCAACAACAATTTTTTTGCAGCAAAAAATACCAAGGTTTTTGCAAAGCTCTTCAAGCTCGTCTATAAGGCTTTGCGCGTTTTGAACGGGTTCGGTAAGGTTTCTTACCGCAACTAAAACGGCATTGTTTAACGTGTTTTTAGATAGGTCTTTGCTTGGGGGTGTTTGCGGCATATGTTGTTTGCTTAAACATTGTTCTAAAAGGGCGTGCAATGCAACAATAATAGTTTGACAGGCAAAGCGGCTGTTGAGAGTATTTTTGTATGGTATATCTTGTATTGGCAGACGACGAATTTATAGCCGACAATGCGGCAAAATCGATATTTTCGGAATTGTCCAAAAAAGTAGACGACGAATATTCGAACGAAATTATAGAGGCTATGTGCACAACAGCCGACGAAGCCGTTAAGGCGTGCACGGCTGCAATAGAGTCGATGATGACAGTTTCGATGTTTTCGCCGAAGAAAAATGTTTGGATTAGAAACGCCAATATATTTTCGGAAAATAGGGCGGCAAAGTCGCAGGCCGCAGCCGAAGCGGTAGAA
Organism: uncultured Opitutales bacterium; assembly: GCA_934613415.1. GTDB lineage: Bacteria > Verrucomicrobiota > Verrucomicrobiia > Opitutales > Intestinicryptomonadaceae > CAKUIA01. Next base: position 258,900 of record CAKTSY010000001.1, on the reverse strand, counting down.
AAGCTGGTTGCCGCCGCCAAAAGCCTTGCCGACAATCAAGACGTTGGCGTTGTAATTAGTGCGTGCGGGGCAGACAGACGCAAAAAGGCGTTAAAAGAGCTTATGTCGTTTGCCGAAGTTAGCGATTTAAAGGCGTCGAACGCAGCTCAGGCGTGCCAAAAGCTTGTTTTGCAAACATGCAAAAAATGCGGGGTTGAAATTGAAGAAGACGCGCTATATGCGCTTGTAAACACAGTGGCCGCGTCTCCCAGAATGGCCGTTAGCGACACCGAAAGGCTTGCCGCCTATTTGGGTTTTAAAGGCACAATTACCGAGCAAATTGTTTCACAAAACGTTCCCGTTTTCGGCGAAGGCGACTTTTTTGAAATAAACACCGCCTTTTACGACGGCGATTTGCCTGCAGCGTTGTCGGCATTGCACCGCAGGTTTTTTACCGACAAAAACGCATCGGCGCGCCAAATATTGGCGGGCTTGGTAAACCAAAATTCCATTTTAATACAAATTAAGGCTTTGGTAGATAGCGGTATGCTTAAGGCATCTTCTACGGGAATATACAAGGCGTCTTTCGAGGCATTGTCTTTGCAAATGGCCGACGATTTTGGCGGAGCTTCTAACAAAACCCCCTACAACGTGTTTTCGCAGAATTCGTGGTATGTATGCAACAAGCTAGGTCCCATAGCGTTGAAATTTTCGCTAAAAAGGCTTATAAATTTTCAGATGTATTTTGTTGAGGCATTCCGCAATCTTATTGCAAGGGGCGCGGCTTCCGACGAATCGGTTATGACCGAACTTTTTGTAAAATGCTCTATAAAATAGAATGCGGCATATGAAATTGTTCTGGCTTATATTCCTTTTTTGCGTGCAGGCTTTTGCAGTAGATGCAAATTTATATAACCTGCTAAAAAACACTTTCGACTATACAGGCTTTCCCGAAATAGGCAAAAGCGATGTCGAAAACATAAAAAAGCTTTCGGCAAACGATGCCGACGCAATGTATTGCATGGGCGTTTTGTCTTTTAGGGGGCTTGGCAAAGTTGAACGAAACAACTACGAAGCCCTGAAATATTTTACAAACGCCTCTTTATTCGGCAACGCCGACGCTTTGGCTGCAGTAGGCTATTTTTACATGGAGGGTATTGCCCTAAAGCAAAATTCGGCAAATGCCGTAAAGTACTTTGAAAGGGCAAAAACTTCGGCTGCAGCCCTAAACTTTTTGGGAGTGTGCCACCTTAAGGGGCTAGGGGTTGAAAAATCGAAACAAAAAGCCGAAGAATTGTTTAACGAGGCAATAAAGGCCGGAAGCGTCAGGGCAAAAATTTCGCTTGCAATGTGCAAAATGGAGGGCAAAGAAAAAAATTTGCAAGAGGCTTTGTCGCTTTTAAAAGAGGCCGGCAATAGCGGGAATGCCATAGCCCAATGCAATATTGCAACTTTTTACCTAAAGGGAGTCTTTGGCGCAAAAGACCCAAAGCAGGCGTATTTGTGGTTCGAAAAATCGGCAACTATGCAATATCCGCAGGCGCAACTGGCGTTATCCAAATTATATTTAGATGGCAACGGGGTTGAAAAAGACGCAAACAAGGCGTTGTATTGGGCGCAAAGGGCGGCGTATAACGGCAGCGGCGAAGCTATGAACGCGGCGGGCTTAATGCTTTCGGGCAAAATTTCGGGTGCAAGCACAGACCCAAAAATGGCGTTTGAATATTTTAAAAATTCCGTCGATAACGGATACGAAAAAGCTTTGGACAATTTGGGCGACTGCTATTTTTACGGAATTGGAACCGAGCGCGATTTTAAAGAGGCCGCAAGGTATTATAGAAGAAGCGCGTATAAAAACAGCGCGTATTCGCAAACAATGCTTGCCGAAATTAAGCTTGAGGGCCTAGACGGCCAACGCAACAACCGCGAAGCCGTAAGATGGTTAAAAAAGGCGGCAGATTCGGGCTTTGTTCAAGCACAAAGCCGCTTGGGTGCCGTTTTGCTAGAAGACGATTCCGACAAAGAGAGAGTGCCCGAGGCGGTGCACTATCTAAAAAAGGCCGCCGACGCAGGCGACATCGAGGCAATGGGCAACCTTGGGGCGTGCTATGCTATTGGTATTGGCGTTACCAAAAATAGAGACGAAGCCATACGCCTTTTAAAGCAGGCAGCCTCGCTTGGCAACGAAGACGCCGCTAGTGCCCTAAGCCGCCTAAGATAAAAAAAAGCTTTACAAAACCGCAAAAGAGTACATTATTTGAACCATAATTATAAACATAAGTTTATACACGAATAACCATAAGAAATAAAACTATGTCAGACATTGAAAAAAGAGTAAAAGATATCATAGTAAAACAGCTCCAAGTTAACGAAGAGCAAATTACCCCCGAAGCGTCTTTTGTTGACGATTTGGGTGCCGATTCTCTCGATCAGGTTGAGCTTATAATGGCTTTTGAAGAAGAATTTAAGGACGATATTAAAGAAGAAATTCCCGAATCCGACGGCGAAAAGCTTACAACTGTCGGAAAGGTAATCGACTATATCAAAGAAAAATCGAAGGCCAACAATTAGTTGCAAGATTATAACTAGATAATTTTTGTAGAATACCCGTTAGTTGGCTTTGCTTCTAACGGGTTTTCTGGTTTTTTATAACTTTGTTAATTTCAGTTAGTTAGGATACGTTATGAGCCAAGAGAGAATAGTTGTTACAGGTCTGGGCGTAATTTCGACTTTCGGCGACGGCATAGATGCTTTGTGGTCGAATCTATGCGAAGGTAAAAGCGGCATAACATCGGTTAGCCTTTTCGACGCTTCGCAATTAAACTGCCAAGTGGCTTCGGAATGCCGCAACTTTGTTGCCGAAAATTATATGGACGCAAAAGAGGCAAAGCGTAGCGACAGATACACCCACTTTGCAATGGCGGCAGCCAAGCTTGCGGTAAAAGACGCAGGGCTAGACCTTGAAAAGATGGATATGAACAGAATGGGCGTGCTAATCGGTTCGGGCGTAGGCGGTATGGATACCATCGAAAAGCAGACAACCGCTTTCGTTCAAAGGGGCCCTCGCAGGGTTTCGCCGTTTATGATACCAAATCTTTTGGCGAATATGGCTTCGGGCGTTGTGGCAATTGCGCTGGGGGCAAAAGGCGTAAACTTTTCGGTTGTAAGCGCGTGCGCAACCGGCACACACGCCATAGGCGAGGCTATGCTTCACCTGCAGCTTGGCAAAGAAGACATTATTTTGGCGGGCGGCAGCGAAGCTGCGGTAACCCCCCTAAGCTTTGCGGGCTTTTGCGCAATGAAGGCAATGGCAACAAACTTTAACGACGAGCCTTCTAGGGCTTCGAGGCCATTCGACGCCGACAGGTGCGGCTTTGTTATGGGCGAGGGCGCGGGCGTTTTGGTGCTTGAAAGGCTAGACCACGCATTGGCCAGAGGCGCGAAAATATATTGCGAGCTTTCGGGCTACGGCGCAACTTGCGACGCCTACCATATTACAAGCCCCGACATAGAGGGCAGGGGATTAACCCACTGCTTGGAAAGGGTTTTAGACGACGCAAAAGTTTCGATACAAGACGTAGACTATATAAACGCGCACGGAACTTCGACGCCCTACAACGACAAGTTTGAAACGCTGGCGATACACAAGGTGTTTGGCCCTTACGCAAAAGACCTTATGATTAGCTCTACAAAGAGTATGACAGGCCACTTGCTTGGGGCTGCAGGTGCGCTTGAAGCGGCAATTTGCGCAAAGACTATAGAAACGGGTATTGTTCCGCCCACAATAAACTACGAAAACCCCGACCCCGACTGCGATTTGGACTACGTTCCCAACGTTGCAAGGCAGGCGAAGGTAGATACTGCCATTAGCACAAACTTGGGCTTTGGTGGACACAACGGAACTTTGTTATTTAAAAGGTTTAAACAGTAATGAGCGATATTTCAAAGGCCTACGAGCCTCAAAAAGTAGAAGACAAATGGTATAGCCAGTGGGTTGAAAACGGCTGTTTTAAGCCGTCTAGCGACCCTACTAAAGAAGCGTATTCAATAGCAATGCCGCCCCCGAATGTTACGGGTGTGCTTACAATGGGGCACGTTTTAAACAACACCATTCAGGATATTTTAATACGCAATGCGCGCCAAAACGGCAAAAGCGCGGTTTGGGTGCCCGGCACCGACCACGCGGGTGTTGCAACCCAAACAAAGGTAGAAGCGTACCTTCGCAAAGAGGGGCTTTCGGCAAAAAAGCTTGGGCGCGACAAGTTTTTGGAAGTTGCCAAACAATGGCGCGACAAGCACGGCGGCATAATTATAGAGCAGCTTAAAAAGCTTGGGGCTTCGTGCGACTGGAGCAGGCTTGTCCACACTTTAGACGACGACTATTCGAAAGGCGTAATTAAGGCATTTGTTGAACTTTACAAGCAAGGCTATATTTACCGCGGCAAAAGAATGGTAAATTGGTGTCCTGTAAACCTTACGGCTCTTTCCGACGAAGAGGTTATTATGACCCCCCAAAAGAGCAAGATTTACAAGATGAAATACCAGCTTGCCGACAAAAGCGGCTATCTTGAAATCTGCACAACGCGCCCCGAAACCATTATGGGCGACTCGGCCGTTGCCGTAAACCCCAACGACCCGCGCTATGCGCATTTGGTTGGCAAAAAGTGCATTAGGCCTTTCCCCGAAAAGGAAATTCCCATTATTGGCGACGAAGCCGTAGACATTAAATTCGGTACGGGCGTATTAAAGGTAACCCCCGCGCACGACCCCGCCGACTTTGAAATAGGCAAAAGGCACAACCTTGAAGTAATTACCGTAATGAACCCCGATGCAACTATGAACGAGTTGGCGGGCGAAGACTTTGTAGGGCTAGACAGGTTTAAAGCGCGCGAAAAGGCGGTTGAAAAGCTCGACAAAATGGGGCTTTTAATTGAGGTAAAAGATTACGAAAACAACGTCGGCTTTTCGGAAAGAGGCGGGGTTCCCATAGAGCCGCGCGTTTCCGACCAGTGGTTTATGAGGTACCCGCATGTAAAGGAAGCCAAAGAGGTTGTAGAAAAAGGCCTTATAAAGTTTTGGCCCGCACGCTGGGAAAAAACCTATTTGCACTGGCTCGACAATATTCGCGACTGGTGCATAAGCCGCCAAATTTGGTGGGGGCACAGAATTCCCGTTTGGTATAAAAAGGGCGTTGCCAACATAGACTTTAACAACCCCGAACACGTTTATGTGGGCGAAACCGCCCCCGCTGATGCCGAAAACTGGGTTCAAGACGAAGACTCGCTCGACACATGGGCGTCGTCGTGGTTGTGGCCTTTCGGCATATTCGGTTGGCCTAACAAGGAAAATTCCGAAAAATTGGGGCTAAACAGGTATTACCCAACTTCCACTTTGGTAACCGGCCCCGACATCATATTCTTCTGGGTTGCCAGAATGATTATGGCGGGCTTGGAATTTACCGAAGGCGAAGAAAAAGACCGCATTCCCTTTAAAAACGTATACTTTACGGGCATTATAAGGGATATGCAGGGCAGAAAAATGTCGAAAAGCTTGGGTAATTCGCCCGACCCGCTGGATTTGATTGCAAAATACGGCGCCGACGGTCTGCGTTTCGGCATTATGAATTGCGCACCGCAAGGGCAAGACATTCTCTTTAGCGAAGACAGAGTTCAGCTTGGCCGCAATTTCTGCAACAAGTTGTGGAACGCCTGCCGCTTTAGGCAAATGCAAGGCGAGCTTGGCAAATGCTCTAGTGTAGACGAAATCGTTTCGAGAATAGACACTTCGATTATAGACGACAACGACAAAGCGCTTATTTTAAGCCTGCTAAATACGGCAGAATCTATAAAGAAAGACTATTCGGCATACCAGTTTAATGCAATCACGCAAGACATATATTCGTTTTTCTGGAACGATTTTTGCGACTGGTATTTGGAAGTTTCAAAGTCGAGAATGGCCGACGAAAACGCAAAGAAAACCATTCTTGCCATACAGGATTTGTGCATAAGGCAAACCTTGCTTATGCTGCACCCGTTTACTCCGTTTATAACCGAGGAATTGTGGCACAGTATGGGCTTCGGCAAAGAGGGCGAATATATACAAAATGTGTATCCGTACCTAGACGCCGAAAAGTTTAAGGCTGCCTTAAAGCTAAACGCTTCGGCGTTGGAAAATGTAGAAATGCTTAAAGACTTTGTTGCCCAAGCGCGCGCGCTAAAATCGCAATACAAGCTTGCAACAAATAAGCACGTTAATATGAGCTACATTGCAAAAGCTTCTTCTAAGCAGTTGCTTGCCTTAAACAGCGAACAGCTTAAAAAGCTTATAGGGTTAGATACTCTAACCGAAATTTCGGGCGAAATACAGTCGCCCGTAAGCGTTGCAAAAGCGGCAACAATATACCTTATTCTTTCGCAAGAATCGTCGGCGCAAGACAAAGCGAAACTTGAAAAGGAAAAGGAAAAGATTGTATCGCTAATTGCATCTACAAAGGCAAGACTTGCAAATCAGGCATTTGTTTCGAAAGCTCCCGCAAATGTTATAGAAGGGGCAAAAAAACAGCTTGCCCAATACGAATCTAAGCTTGCCGAGCTTGAAAAGATTTTAGGCTAGGCAAATTTTGCTAAAAAAACAAAAAACGCGGGTCGTAAAAGACCTGCGTTTTTTTTGTGTAAGCACCCAAAGTTTTTATGGAATTAGCTTAAGTTTTTTCTTAAAAGACAAGTTCTAAAAAGTAGGGCAGAAAATGGGGTTTATATACGCGCAAAAAAGTTCGCATTTTATTTTTAGGTAAAAATGGTTATAGAGCGAAAATTGGGAACGAATATGCACAAAAAAAGAGAGGCTTAGAAAAGCCCCTCTTTTAAATTTTATAAAGGTTTATTACTTGGCAATCTGAGCCTTGGCCTTTTCAACAAGAGCGTTGAATGCTGCTTCGTCGTTAATAGCCAATTCTGCAAGCTGTTTTCTGTCGAGTTGTACGTTCATCGACTTTAACGCGCTCATAAACTGGCTGTATTTAAAGCCGCAATTTCTGCAAACTGCGTTAATACGAACTATCCAGAGCTTGCGGAATTCGCGCCTGCGAACCCTGCGGTCTCTATAAGCGTATTTACCAGCGTGTTGAACCGCGTCTTTTGCATAGCGATACAAACGCGACTTGTTACCGAAATACCCGCGGGCCTGCTTTAATACGCTGCGCCTGCGTTTGCGGGTATATACTGCATTTGTTACTTTTGGCATGTTATATAATCTCCGATTATTGTTTTATGTAGCCTTGGGGTCGCCTAAAAAAACACCCCTTCAGCCTGTTGATGTTTGCTTTTTATTATGCGAAGGGCATACCCTTTTTGAGGGCGGCCGCGTGTCCGTCAGATACCTTCTGGTCCTGGCTCATTCTGCGTCTTTGCTTAGTGTTTTTTGCGCTGAGCAAGTGGCGCTTGCCGGGCTTTCTGCGAAGGAGCTTGCCGGTTGCGGTTACTTTGAAGCGTTTAACTATCGATTTCTTTGTCTTTTGCATTTCTGTATAAGATAAAAGACACAATGAAATATATTTATTTGAATTTGTAAAGTTTTTTTTGCTTTATTTTTATAAAAATTGAATTGAAGAAAATTCCCATTTATGCAACAATTTGCATATATGAATAATTTTCTTAAATTAGCACCCGTTTTGTCGGCAGCCATTGCGCTTTGCGCTTGCGGCGTTATAGAAGAAAACCGCCAAAACGAGGCATCGAAGTGGACTTTCGGGAAAGACGTATCTTTGCTTAGAACCTATGCCGACTGCGAAATTTTGGGTGAAAACGGCGCGTATATAGCGGTTTCGCCAAAGCTTGGCGGCAGGGTAATGGTTGCCACTTTAGACGGAGCTTCGGGCAAAAGCCTTGGTTGGTACAATCGCAACTTGGTTGCTAAAAAAGACATAACGGAAACTTCGCGCAGCATAATAGGCGGTTTAAACAGGTTTTCGCTTGCCCCCGAAGGCGGTCAATACGCCCTGTTTTTCGGCTCGGGCGACTTAATGATTCCCGAAAAGTGGAAAGCCCCACAATTTTTGGGCGCAAGCCAGTGGAACCTTGTTTTTGCCGATAAAACAAGAATTGCTTTGGAAAAATCGGCAAGCGTAAAGAACGCAAAGGGGGCCCAATTTGATTTTAAGGTTGAAAGGCAGATTGTGTCTTTAAACAAGTCAGACGCCGAAAAGGTGCTGTCGGCAAAGATTCCCGACAGTGTAGATATGGTGGCTTTTGCCGCCACCGACAAAATAACCAACACTTCCGACAAAGAATGGCAGCCCGACACCGGGCTTATTGCCGCGGTTTCGCAAAGCTGCTTTAATGCGGGCAAATCTACCTACGTTTTTATTCCCTACAAAGAAGGCGACGTAAAAACTTTGGGCAATGTTGTCAGCGACAACTATTTTCAGCCTGCCGACGAATTTAGGCTTTTTGTTTCGCCCAAATTTATAAGGTTTAGGGCAGACGCAAAAAAGATGGTTGAAATAGGCGTTTTGCAGCAAAGGGCAAAGGGCGTTGCGCTTTCCTACAATGCCGACAAACGCATACTTGTTGTTGTAAGCTTTTCTATGCCGAAAACGCGCAAGGCATATGTTGGCAACACTTGGAAGCGCAGCGACAACGAATTTGCGGGCGATGCCCTTAGCGTTTACAACAATGGCCCTGCAAACGACACATCGCTTGCGGCAGGACAGTTTTACGAAATTTCCACAAATTCGCCCGCGCTTAAGCTTGGGGCAAAAAAAAGCCAAATAAACATTCAAAGAGTGTTCCAGTTTAGCGGTTCGGAATACGAGCTCGGCAAATTGGCCGAGGCCGTTGCGGGGATTTCTATAGAAGATTTAAGAGTTGAAATGTAAAAAATTATGGACAAAAAATTTTTAAACGACTTGTTGAACACACGCTCGCCCACGGGTTGCGAAAAAGAGCTTAACGACGTTGTCGAAAAGTATGTAAAACCCTTTGTAGACGACTTTAAAAAAGACGTTTTGGGCAACAGAATTGCCACGCTAAAAGGCGCTTCTAAAAAAACGCTAATGCTGGCTTCGCATAGCGACGAAATAGGCTTTATAATAACTTCTATAGACGCAAACGGGTATTTGTATTTCGACAAACTTGGCGGCCACGACGATTGTATGATTGCAGGCCGCAGGGTAAACATTCTTACCAAAAACGGCATTGTAAAGGGCGTAACAGGCAAAAAGGCAATACACTTAATGACGCCGGCCGAACGCAAAACCGTTCCCGAAATAGGCAGCCAGTGGATAGATATTGGCGTGTCTACCAAAGCCGAAGCCCAAAAGCTTGTAAGGATTGGCGACAGCGCGGTTTTTGAATATTCGCCAGTAGAGCTTTCCGAAAACAGGCTGGCCTCTAAAGCGTTAGACGACAAGGCTGGCTGCTACAGCGTATTTAACGCCCTAAAGCAGCTTTCTAAAGAAAAAAAGCTTGGCTATACAGTGTGTGCGGTTGCCACAACGCAGGAGGAAATAGGCACACGCGGCGCGCAAACCTCGGCATTTGGGGTAAACCCCACTGTTGCCATTGCCGTAGACGTTGAACATTCAAGCGATTACCCAACCGCAAAAGTTGGCGTAAACCCCGACATTAAATTGGGCGGCGGCGTGGTAATTTCGAGAGGGCCTAATATGAACCCCGTTGTTTTTGAAAGGCTTGTTGAATGTGCCGAAAAGAACAAGATTGCCTACCAGATAAACGCCGAAGCGCGCCCGACCGGCACCGATGCCAGGGTAATACAAATGGCGCGCAGCGGCATTCCTACAGGGCTGATTGGCATACCGCTTCGCTATATGCACACTCCCAGCGAAGTTTGCGACTTGCGCGACTTGCAGGCCTGTGCCGACCTTATTGCGGCGTTTGCAAAAACTCTTAAAGAAAACGATACTTTTGAATATTAAAACATTATGAGCGTAAAAGGTAAAAGAATAGTTCTTACACGCCCCGATAATAGCGACTTAAAAGCCCTGTTGAAAGACAAGGGGGCAACCGTTATAGATATGCCCTTAATACACATTGTGCTTTCAAACCCCGACAATTCAGACGTGCTAGACGACATTGCAACCTATCAGTGGCTTTGCTTTACAAGCTCTAACGGCGTAAACGGTTTCTTTAACGAATTTTTCCGCCGCTACGACGACATTCGCTGCATAGGCGCGTGCAAAATTGCGTGCGTAGGGCAATCTACCGCAAGAACGCTTAAAGACAAATTCCACTTGGCTAGCGACGTTGTGCCCGCCGAGCAAAACGCAATTTCTATGGCAGAGGCAATGATGCAGCACGAGTCGTTGGACAATTTGCAAATATTGATTGCCTGCGGTAACCTTTCTAAAGACGAGCTTTCGAAAACTCTGGAAAGCAAGGGCAGGGCAATTGTAGACAAGTTTGTGGTATACCAAACCGAAGAAACCCCCGAAAGCGATATTTCGGCGGCAATGAAAGACTTTGTAAAATTCGGTGCCGACGCTATTGTTTTCGGCAGCCCTTCGGCGGTAGACGCATTTTTTGCCGACATAAAAAACTTTGCAATCGACAAAAGCGCGGTAAAACCAAAAACGGTTGCCATAGGCGAAACGACGGCCTCCAGAATGCGCAAACATTCAATGCCTGTAGACATTGTTGCCGAAACTAGTTCCGACGCCGGCGTTATGGCGGCTCTCGAAAAAATATTGTAGGGCGCAAAGCTTTTTTACAAAAATTTTTAAAGATTAACAACAACCCATTACCCTAAATGAACCATAAAAACTTTTTTAAACTTATTTCGCTAATTGCGGCGTTTTTGCTGATTGCAGGCTGCGGCAAAAAAGAAGAGCAAAACAAGCCCGAACAAAAGGCGGCCGAAGTTGCCGAAACTTTTGAAGACGTTCCCCAAGAACCGGAGCAAGCCCAGCCGCAAAAGCCCGAAGGCCCGTTTCTTAAAACCGAAGTTAAACACGAAGCCCTTTCTAAAAATTCGGTTTTGTTTGCCACGGTAGAAATCGAAAAGAAATTTGAAAACCCCTTCAATTCTGGCGATATTGCTTTGGACGCTACCATAACATGCGGCTCGCAAAGCTATGTTTGGCCTTTGTATTTTACAGGCAAAAAGGGCGACATTTCCTACTGGACACTAAAATGCCCGCTTTTGCATTCGGGGGCAAGCAAGGTTCAATTTAACCTAAAGGCAAAAGACGGCTTTCAAGATTCCGAAGAAATTTCGTTTACGGTTGCAAATTCCGACATTTCTAGCGAAATATACAAGCCCGCAAAAACCTCTAATTACGCCTTGTTCGACGAAAATTCGGCGGCATTTAGGGGCATTGGCGCAAACATTGTTTTAGGCTCGAATGTAGACGAAACAATTTCGCAAATAAAAACGCTTGCCGAAAACGGCTGCAACATAGCAAGAATTTCGTTTGCCGATTTTTGGAGTTTTTTCAATATGGGCAAGCCCGTTGTCGATGCCTCCAGCGACTTGGCCTACGAAGTTAAAGACGGCTATTTTAACAAAGACGCCTTTCACTCTCTAGACCGCCTTTTTGAAGCCGCTAAAAACAACAATGTAAAACTTATAATTTCGTTTTTAAGCGACGATTCGTTTAAGGGGCAAAACTACATTGCGTCTTTCCCCGCAAAAACTGCAAAAGACATAAAGCAGTTTATGGCAAGCGAAGAATCTAAGACGTACTTTAAAGATTTTATACGCTACTTTGTTGCAAGGTATGGCTATCAAAAAGAATTTTTGGCGTGGAATTTATATTCTGCAATCGACAAATATTCGCTAAAAGACATTGAAGGCAAAATTATGTGGTTGGACGAAATGACCAACACAATAAAGGAAATAGACATTACCCAAAGAATGAACCTTTCTACTGCGGCTACTTCTTCGGTGTTAGATTCCCTTTGGGCTGGCGAATATTCGGCAATGGTGGCTATGGAATCTGCAAATTTGCGCGACTACGCTTTTGCGGTAAACGAACAGTGCGAATTTTTTGCAAAGAAATATGCAAAGCCTGCCTTTTTTGCATCTCTTGGGTTGGACAAAAACAAAAGCGGGCACCTAGACCTAAAAATGATGCATTTTCACGATGCCTTGTGGGGCGGCTTTATGTCGCAATGTCCCATTTTGCCTATGCCAGACGACTATCAAATGCTTGTAAAGCGCGAGGCGTTTTACAACTATAAGGCGGTTAGGGCATTTGCCGATTTGGCAAAATTAGACTATTCAAAAATGCAGTCGTTGCGCTTAAAGGGCGTTGTTCTTTTTCAGCGCAGGGGCGAAAACAAACTGGAGGTTTTGCCGGCCTTCGGCGCAACCCACCCCGAAATTATGACCGACGAAAACCTGAACGTTGCCGAAATAAACAACGGTGTTTTGGTTAAAAATACGCTGGCAGGCAGGCTTACCGACAACTGCCCAATGGTTATAAATATCGACAAAAACACGGCGGCAGGCACAATTACTTTCAATATAAACGCGGTAAAAAAATCCGAAAATTCCTTTGAATTGTCGTTTATGGTAGACGATGTTTTGGCGGCTACAAAAACGATAAATCCGGCAAGCTATGCAAACGCCACAGTTTTGCCCGACGAAGACGCGCAAAAAATTATGTGCGCCGAAAAGGTTTCGTTTAAATTCCCCGCTGGCAAACACAAACTTTCGCTAGAAGTAAAATCTAAAGACTGGCAAAACCCGTCGTATGCCGATATTGCCTCGATAGAATTTGCGGGCATTGGCTCGGCAGGCGGCGTAAATCAAGTTTCGGTTTTGGGCGCAAAAAGCGGAGCAAAAACTGTTCTTTGGTTTAAAAGGGCAGGCACAAACAGCTGGGGCTTCTTTAAATACGGCTTGCATAAAAAGACAATCCCAGACCTAAAGCCCTTCGAATATGCAATAGAAAATCTCGACGCAAACAGCGAATACCGCATTGTTTGGTTCGATTCGTATTTGGGCAAGGAAATAGTTTCGGGCGTGTTAAAGACCGACAATGCAGGCACTTTAAAGCTTAGAACTGCTGCGTTTAAATACGACATTGCCTGCTTTATAGAAAAGAAAAATTAATCCGAAACAAATTCTAAAAAAATGCGTTTAACCAATATTATGAAATTTCGTAAAAACAAAAGTCGCAAAGCGTTTACGCTTATGGAAATAATTTTGGTTGTTGCCCTCCTTGCGCTGCTTATGTCGCTTGTTGTGGGCAATCTCGACGGGCTGTACTCCGAAAGTCAGTCGAAAGTGGCAAAGACTTTTGTAAACGGAACAATGTCCGCCCCGCTTATGGCGTATAAAATTTCTATGGGCAGGTATCCTACCACCGAAGAGGGTTTGGAAGCTCTTGTAAAGTCGCCCGAAGAAGACTCGCGTTGGAATGGCCCCTATATTAAGCAGCTGCAGCCAGACCCTTGGGGCAATAAATATATGTATGCGTGTCCTGGCGAGCACAATAAAGACTCGTACGACTTGTGGTCGGCCGGCCCCGACGGCAAAGACGGTACCGACGACGACATAGGCAACTGGGTTAGCGAAGAATAACGCCCTATGTATTTTAACGCACCGCGCCGCGCATTCACGTTGCTGGAAACGGTTGTGTGTCTGGCAATAATATGCGTGTTAGTGGGTGTAATTTCGGCGAATTTCGACTCGCTTTTAAATTCGGTAAATTCGCAGTCGCCAACGCAGGTTTTGGCAAACGCCGTAAAAAGGGCGTATAACTGCGCTGCCGAAAATGGAACTAAAACGGTTTTGCTTTTCGACACCGAAAGCGCAAACCTAGTGCTTTGCTGCGGCGAAACTATGCGTGAAATTGCGCGCTATAAATTTCCCCAAAGCGAAATATCGCTTACCTTCGAGCCAGTGTATCCGGAAACGGTAAATATTTCGCAGCATACCTTCGGCGAGCTTAAAGAGCTAAGAGAGCTTTCGTTTTTCCCCGACGGAACGTGCACGCCGGCAAAAATTTTGTTCGGCTATAAGAACGAAAATTACGAGTTTAAATGCGACACATTTTCGGGGGTGCTTGTAAAAGATGAAAACTAAAGCCGCATTTACTTTGGTAGAAACCATTGCAGCCCTTGCAATTTTTGTGCTTATGGCAACGTCTATAGGCGGTGCGGTATACAACCTAAAATGCTTGGTAGACTTGCCCGAAAAGAATCCCGATTTCGATGCCCAGCGCGAATTTATACGAACCAAAATTCTGGAAATTTCCTCACGTGACGATTTGGAATCGGGCATAGAGTGCGACTTGTTCGATTCCTCAAAAGCCGAAGTTGTATGCCAAATAGAGGAAACCCAAATACCCGATTTGTTTTTGATTACCGCTTCGGTTAAATCGCAGGAATTTTCGTATACCGAAAATTTATATGTAATAAGAAGCTCGTGGTACGAAAATTCCGACACGCGCCAAACTCTTATAGACGACAGGCGCGATTATTTGGAACAAAAGCGCATAAGCGACTATTCGCAAAGGCATAAAAAATGAAAAGACGCGCATTTTCACTTATAGAGCTTTTAATGTCGCTGGCTGTGGCGGCAATGGTAATGATGTCGTGCGTATGGCTTTTCCTTTCAATGGTAAAGCTGTCGGAAAGTGCCGAAAATGCGCCCGAACTTTTGCAAAAGGCAACTTCTGCCGAAAAGTTTTTAAGGTGCGCCTTTGTAAATTCGTCTTTCCCCCAAAGAATGCCCGAAGAGCTTGTAGGCAACACGCACACTACAACGGGAACGATTAGAATTGGGCAGTACCCCGAAAATACCGATACCGAGGAACTTAATTTATGCTTCGGCATAGAGAGGTTTCACCCGTTGTTTTTGGCTGCCGACGGCTTTGCAAAAGAAAAAATTTGCTGGCTTAAATTCGAAAAAGATACGGGGCTTTTTGTTATATGGACGTTTGTTGATTTAGAATACGAAAAAACCGAGCGCACAATTTACAAAACAAAAATTTCCGACTGCGTAGCAGATGTTTCGTATATGTTCTATTCGGAAGAATACGGCTGGCAAGAGGAGGAAACTATTTCGCAAAGCAGCGACAACGCGGGGCTTATTCCCCACTATATAAAAATTGTGTTTTCCGATTCGGGTAAAAATCTTACAAGGTATATTCCCCTATACTCGTTTTTGGAGGGCGAAAAAAAGGCGTCGGCAAGGGAAAGGCAAAGCGGCAGAAGGGGGGTTGTTCAGTATGAATAAAAGGGCTTCGCTTTTGGTTTACGTTTTGGGAATGATGGCGTTGTTGTCGGCAATGTTTGTATTGGTTTTCGACAAGGTAAAAAGCTCGGTTGCCCCAAAAGCTTGCGACTTGGAAAACGCCCAGCTTAGAATAGACGCCTACAACGCGCTAAACGCCGCCATTGCGGTTATTGAAGAATACCGCTATTTAGACGGCGGAATTTTTGCCGCAGAGCAGGGCTGGGATTTGCCTTTAAGCGAAAACAGAATAGAATTTTTAAGCGAAAATAAAGTGCTTGTAAGCGTTTCAGACGAGTCTGCAAAGCTTTCGCTGCCGAACGCAAATGCCGAAATTTTAAGCGCGCTTTTCCAGACAATGGACATTCCCGAAAGCGACGCCATAGAGCTTGCCGACTGCTTTATGGACTGGGTAGATTCGGATTCGAACCCGCGCCTAAAGGGGGCCGAAACAGACGATTACGACCGCAACGCCCCAAAGCCGCCAAACCGAAACATAAGGGATTTTTACGAATTAAGATTTATAAAAAATTTCGATAAATATTTTTTTGACGAAAACGGGCGCGAAAACGACAACTATAAATTGTTTGTGCAGAACACCTCTTTAGAGCTTTTCGAAAAAATAAATGTAAACACGGCATCGGCGTTCATTATAGAAAGCTTCTATAAAAAACAGGACAAAGAGCTGGACGCCTCGGTTATAGACGCTATAAAGGGCGTAGGAGTATCGGTAGAAAACGGCATAACATGGGTGCGCAATTTTAGCGACTTGCAAAACAGGGGCGTAGAATTTTTGTCGAACGGTTTTGCGTGCGAAAGCTCGCTGCTTAAAATTTCGGTAAAAGTTTCGCGCGGGGCTGCGTTTTTCGAGTTATGCGCCTACTATGGCGAAGAGCCAAAAAGCTCTATGTCGCAAACGTCCACAAAGCGCAATTCAAGAACAAAAGGAGGCAGTTCGGGTTCGCGCAGGCGTTCCGGCAATTCAAACTCTAAAGTTGGTGCAAAAATTTTAAGAATTTCGGAATATTCTTCGGAATGTTATTGATGATTGGCTTTTTAACGATATAAATACTGGCGAAATATGAACGAGATACTTGACGGAATAATAAAATACGGGATTGCACACAGGGCTTCCGATATACACATATGCAACGGCGAAGTTGTCAGATATAGAATAGACAACAGCATTGTTTCGCCGTTCGAATCGCCTATAAATTCCAGCAAAATTGTTCAGGAAATATTGTCGTATTTGCCGAACGAAGTGTTCCGCCAAAAACTGCAAACAACATATGCCGACGGCAGCGAAATAGACTTTTCGCTTGAATTTTCTCAAAACCGCCTAAGGGTTAACGCCTTTAGGGATTTTACCGGCGACAACGTTGCAATAAGAATTATAGACAAACACATTTTAACGCCGCGCGAAATTGGGCTGCCCGAAGGTTTGGTTAATTTAAGCCGCAGGGCAAACGGTATTATAATTATTGCGGGTGCAAGCGGCTCGGGCAAAAGCACAACGCTAGCCTCGCTTATAGAGCTTGCAAACAACGAACGCAACCTGCACATAATTACAATAGAAGACCCCGTAGAATATGTATTTAAAAGCAAAAAATGCCTTATAAACCAAAGGCAGGTTGGTTTGCATACAAAAAGCTTTGCCTCGGGGCTAAGGTCGGCATTAAGGGAAGACCCCGACATTATTATGATTGGCGAAATGCGCGACCAAGACACCGTAAGGGCTGCAATGAAACTTGCCGAAACCGGGCACTTGGTTTTGGCCACAATGCACACATCAAGTTCGTCGGGTTGCATAGAAAGAATAATAGACTATTTTGCTCCCGAAGAACAAAGGCAAATTAGAACGGTTTTGTCGGACGTTCTTTTGGGCGTTTTAATTCAGTCGCTAATTCCCGCAAAAAATTCTACGCGCAAAGCGGCATTCGAATTTTTAATTTCTAACGCGGCGGTAAAAAATCTTATAAGGGAATCGAAGACGAATATGATTCAAAACGTTTTGCAGACATCGTCTAATATGGGTATGCTTACTATGAAAGAAAGCTATGCGCGTCTGGTGCAAAAGGGCGTAATTACGCTTGAAAATGCCAAAAAATATTACCCGAACGGAGAGTTTGTTTTGTAGAATTTCCCCTTTTTTATTCTCATATAAAGCAAAAACGCGCCGTGTTAGTTTCGGCGCGTTTTGCGTTTTTGTTGGGGTGTTAATCCTTTGTAGGCTTTTGGTTATTTCCCGCCTTTTTTGCGTTCGGGGAACATATCTTTTTGCTCTACAACAAAGCCCTTGTTGTTTTTAAATTCTATCTGGCTTTCGGGAATGTCTAAGCCTACGGCAATTACGCCAGGTTTTCCGTTTTTATCGGTGTAGGTGTTGTTTTCGAACACCGCGTTTTCTATGCCCGAAACAAAGTTTACAACGTTTGCGTTCCAAGTTCTGGTTGGAACGCGCCAAGGCTTGATTTTTGTATTTGTGCAAAAGTCGCTTATAAAATTGTTTTTAACAACAAGGTTTTTAACGTTTGCAAATAACATTGCGCTATTTTCGCCGCCCAAAATTTTGTTGTCGGAAATTTCAACATTGCTGTGCACGGGCCAGTTTAGCACTTCGCCCTGGCTCAGGCCGTCGTTAATCTCTTTAACCGCGCCTTCGGCCGAAACTATTATTACGGCGGGCAGGTTTCTATGTCCGTTAATTTTGCTGTTTATAAAGCTGCAGCGGCGCACAACAACGTTGCTGCTGGGCACGCCTTCAAACCACGGCTGCACGCAGGTGTTTAGTTGAAATCCTCCCGAATTTATAAGCTCGCAATCTTCAACCAGCATATTCGACGCCTGGCAGCAAATGCGGCCCTCGCTGTCGAGCTTGCAAAAGCGCATAACAATTTCGCTGGGCTGCTTTGTTGTGGAAATTATGTCGTTGGCAATGTCTGCATCTTTTGGCAAAGCTTCTTCGAACTCTACTTCGGCGCAGCGTTGTTGCCAGTTTTGCGTTATGCTTTTTATTTTGCGATAGGCATATTTTTTAAGGTCTTTGCGCATAAACACCAAAGTGTCGCCTGCTTTGTCTTGCGGCATTTCGCCCGAATTGAATTTGGGGCTGTGCAGCTGAATTTTGTTGGGGGCTATTTGCCTTTTAATTTTATAGTAGTTGCTAAACACGTTAATTGAATCGTCTTTAGAGCCTTTTACATAGCAGTTTTCCACCAAAATTTTTCCGTAGCAGCCGAGCAGGTTTATCGCGTCGGAACTTACCGAATAGGGCACTTTTGAATCGGGAGCGGGGGCAATGTTTACGTTTTTAATTTCTATGGAATCTAGATATTGCCCGACAATGCCCATACCCATTCCAGAATATATGTTTACATTTTCTATCTTGTGGTTTTTAGAATGGTGCAGCCTGAAAATAGAACCGCTGTAGGTGTGGTGGCGCAGCATAATCTCCATTCCAATTTTTAGGGGGTCTATTGAATGCGTGCACGATACCCTAATTAAATTTGGAGCAATTAGGCGCGTTTGCGAAACTTGATAGTTTACAAAAAGCCCTCCGCTTACGCTAAAAAGCCTTTCGCCGTAAACTTCAGACCACGAAGGTACGCTTTCGCCGCCCTTGGGTCTGTAAATTGTGTTGTCGAATTTTAAGTCGAATTCCGATTTGTCGGGGCTTATCCACGAAACTTTGCCGTGGGTGAAAAACGGCTTTTCGTAGTCTACACTGAAATTTTTAAATACAACATTTTCGCAGTCTATACTATATGCAAAGCATTGCGTGCCTTCAAAAATAAAGAGCGAACCTTGGCCATCTATCTCGAGATTTTTTACGTTTTTTAGCCAAAAAAGCCAGTGGCTTGGTTCCCATAAACCGCCTTTTGCCTGCGCAAAATTATATATGCCTTTTGGGAAAACTAGCTTTTTTGCCCCATTTTTTAGCGCAAAATCTAATGCGCGGCGCACCGATTGAGTGTCGTCTTGGCCGTCGCCTGCAATTGCCCCAAATTCCCTAACCGAAACTGTGCCGCCTTTTTTAATAGTAAGCGAGGCTGCCTTTGCCGATTCGTTTTGCCATGCCTGCATTTCTTTTTGGCTGGGCACGCCTTGCCATAGGCGTATGTGGTTTATTGCTCCGCACATTGGGTGGCTAAAGCGGCCGTTTGGGTTTGCATTGCCCAAAATAAAATCGGTTTTATAGGGGAAGGGCTTTTGCAGCAGGTTAGAAGCGCCCTCTAAAATGCCGTTTACATATAGCTTTATGCCATATTGGTTGTTGGAAGTGTCGAACACGGCAATTATTTGATAGTTTCTGCCAAGCTCCATTTTGGTTTCGGAATTTACAAAAAACTTTGTTTTTCCCCCGATTTCGTAAATTTCGTGAAAAATTCGCCCATCTTTGTCGCAGCCAAGCATATGGTTGTAGCCGCGCCTTGCAAAAAATGTTGCGCGGTCTTTGGGGTATTCGTTTAGCTTTACAAGCATTGCAACCGCAAACGATTCGTTTAGCTGCGGCGTGTTGTAGAATATATACGACGAGTCTTGCCCCGTAAATTCAAAGCCGCTTTTTGTTTCTTGTACATTTTCGCTTTTGTAGAGCTTGCAGAGATTTAAAACTTTGTCTTTTTGGGCAACCAAATCCATTAAAATTTCCGCCCCAAAAAGTTGCATATTTGCGATTACAAGAACAACCGCAAAAAATACTTTGCGCATACTTTTCATTGTTTACTTAAATTTGCCGTTTTTAGATTTAAAAATATAACTAAATAAAATTTTTGTTTATCGATTAAATTTATCTAAAAAAGCTCTGTCAAGCAGATACAAAATAGAATTTTTTTGCAAAATTTATTGCAAATTTAGCGTTTCTAAAATCGCGTTAAAGCACCTTTTAGACGCGCCTATGTTCGACGTATGCCAATCTTTGGCGGCTTTGCCTATTTTTAAGCGCAAAGATTCGTCTTTTGCAAACTCAAGCAAATTGTCTACAACTTCGTTTGCGTCTTTTGCGGGTAGGGCGGCATTTGCGTCTTTTAAGCCTTTGCATGCCGCCTTAAAGTTTGTCATATTTGGCCCATATGTCATTGCAATAGAAAGCGCGGCGCAGTCTATAGGTGTTTGCCCGCCGTTGTTTGGCGGCAAACTTTTGCCTATAAAGGCAAAATCTGCAACTTGGCTTAAAATGCGCATTTCGCCCGTAGTGTCGGCAACGTAAATATCGCACGGGAAATCTGCAACTTTGTTCGCCTTTCTAAAATTGTATTTATAGGGCGTTTTTTTAAGTACGTTTTCTATGTCGTTGCGGCGTTCTTCGTGGCGCGGTATTATAAGCAAATTGCAGGCTATGTTGCTATTTCTTATCTTTGCCAAAGTCTGCAGCAAAACCTCTTCTTCGGTAGGCCAGGTAGAAGCCCCCATCATTACAAGCGAGTTTTCGCCAAAGCCCATTTGTTTTTTAAGCTCTGTCTTTTCGCTTGGTTCAAGGTATTTGCTGGGAACTGTGTCGAACTTAAGGTTGCCCATTACCGAAATTTTGCTTTCGGCAATGCCAAGCTTTTTAAACCTCTCGGCCTCGGCTGCCGACGCCGTTAAAATCTTTGAAATAGGCGCAAACATAGCCCTTGCAATTTTGCCGACTTTCGAATATCTGCCGAAAGATTTGTCCGACATTCTGGCGTTTACCAGCAAGGTTTTTACGCCGCGTTTTTTAGCCTGATGCAAATGTTCGGGCCAAATTTCGCTTTCCATTAAAACGCACAAGTCGGGCTTAATTGCGTTCCATGCCATAGACGAGAATGGCGCAAAGTCCCACGGGAATATGCCCGTGTATACGCAAAGGCTGTCGTATTTATCTTTTAAAATTTTATAGCCAGTGCTAGTTGTAGTGGTAATTACAAGCTCTACTTTGCCGCTTTCGCTTAAAAGCTTAACCAAAGTGCCAATGGCTTCGGTTTCGCCAACCGAAACCGCCTGAATCCAAATTCTGGGTTTTTTGGGCTTTGGTAAATTTTTATGCAAACCCAGGCGGTGCTTAAAGTCTTTTGCATAGCCGCCACGCCTAATCATTCGCAAGGCGTAGTAGGGCATTGCAATTAAAAATGCCGGCAAAAATATAAGCCTGTAAAACCAAATGAACATTATATTAGGCGTGCTCTAAAACAACAACCGCGTTTGCGCCGCCAAAGCCGCTACTTAGCGACATCATTTTCTTTACGGGCGTATTTATAAGCGTCTGTTGCGGAATGTTTAGCCCCTTTGCGCAATCGTCCATCTCGGTTATGTGCGCCGAGCCAGGAACTATATTTTCCTTCAAAGAAAGTGCGCAAAATGCTGCTTCCATTACGCCAGCAAGCGAAAGCCCGTGGCCGGTAATTGCCTTTGTGCTGCTTATGTAGGCTGTTGTGTTTTCGCCGAAAACCTTTTTTATGGCTTTTAATTCGGCAGCGTCGCCAATGGGGGTTGAAGTTGCGTGGGCATTTATGTAGCCTATTTCTTCGGGCTGGGTGTTTGAGGAAGCCAACGCTCTGTTTATGGCGTTTACCAAGCCTTCGCCATCGGGGTGCGGAATTGCAACGTTATAGCCGTCGCTTGCCTGCCCAAACCCAGAAACTTTTGCGTAGACAGGGGCATTTCTTTGCTTTGCAAATTCTTCTTCCTCTATAATCATACAAGTGGCTCCCGCAGTGCCTACAAAGCCGTCGCGCTTTTTGTCGAAAGGTCTCGAAGCCGTCATTGGGTCTTTATTCATGCTAAGGGCGCGCATTCCCGCAAAGGGAAGAATTGTGCGAAAATCGCCGTCTTCGCCGCCTACAACCAACATTCTTTTTTGGCGGCCGCTTGCAACTTCGTCGTAGGCAAAGCCCAGGGCATGGGTAGAGCTTGCGCACGCGCTTGCAAACCCGCACGAAGCACCCTTAATTTTGTACGCCGAAACCAAATTGTAGGAAAGCGTGCCTACAATAGAGGAAACTACGCCCATGGGAGGACAGCGCAAAACGCCGAATTTATCCATTCTTTGCATATGCGCATACAGCATTCCAGCCGAGCCCGCCGAAGCCGTATACATGCCGGTGTCCAAATTGTTGGCAATGTCGTCTAAAGTAAGGTTTGCATCTTTTAACGCCTGCGATACCGCGCAATAGGCATACAAAACGTGCGGGGCAAAACCCCTTAAAACTTCGCGCTTAATAGGGTATAAATCTTTGGGCCAAACCCAGTCTTCGGGGTCTGTTCCCTTTGTCTGAAAGTGTTTTACAGTTCCCGCGCATTTTACGGGTATTTTATCGTCCTGAAAATCGGGGTATAGTTCTATGCCGTTTTTCAAGTTTATAAGGCTGTCTAAAACTTCGGTTTTATCGTTGCCTATGCTTGTTATAAATCCCAAACCCGTTACTACAACGTTTTTCATTATCTTTTATAGTCGAATGTTAAACAAATTCTGTCGGCGTGCGCCGCTTTTTCGCCGTTAACATAGGCGTTTGCCGAAAACACCATAAGAGGGTGTCTTACTGCCACAACCTTTATTTCCATATCAATGGTTTCGTTAGGCTTGCAAATTCTTACGCAGCGAATGCCGTCGCACGAAGTAAAGAAAATTTTAGACGAATCTACAGGGTCTGTCAGGCGTTCGTCTCCCGATTTTAGCAGATACAGCAAGCCCATTTGCCCGATTGCCTCTATAGTGATTGAAGCGGGGAAAACGGGATTGTTCTTAAAATGGCCCTTAAGGAAAAATTCGTCGCCCCTGATTTTGTACGACGAAACGACTTTGTCTTTTTCGATAACCGAATTTTCCAAAAACAGATACGGAAATTGTTGGGGCATAACCTCGGCAACTTCCTCTTTTGTAAGGGTAATTTTTGTGTCCATATAAAAAAATTGTTAGCAAACCAAACTGGAAAAGTCTGAAAAACTGCCTGTAAAGCCGCCGGGGCGGCCTTTGCATACAACGCTTACCGCGTCGTGCGAGTGCAGGCTTTCGAGGTGTACGCAGGTTATTTCAAAATCTTTTACGCGCGTGTCGCAGTCGAACTCTTTATGTAAAAGGCGGGCTGCGTCTTCCACAAACTTTACGTAAGCGCCGTTCATTTCGGCAAAAGCCTGTTCGTCTTCGCGCTTAACCATAACTTGGGTTTCGGTTTTAAGGGCGTTAAGGCATTTTGCGTGAATGTCTTCGATAGGCATATGCGAGTTTTTTTCAAGCTCTAAAGTAATTCTTGCCTTGCTGCGCTGCGAATGCGGAATGCAATATATGTTGCGCGTGTTGCGCGCGTGTTCGCTAAGCTCCGAAGAGCAGGGGCACGCCGAAGAATATATAAAGTCGAACGAAACTATTTTTCTGAAGCGGTTTAGGTCGTCTATAATGCCTTCGTACGAGCAGTCGTAGTACTGCCAGCCTTTTAGTCCGCTGCGCAAACTTATTTGCATAATCGGGTACGAAAACCTTATTTTTATTCTCGCCCTAGATGTCTCCAAATCCTTTTTGTATTGCGCCAAAATTTCTTCGAGTAAATCGGGGGTGAAAACCCTTTCAGAATAGCGGTAGAATGTGCGCATTATGCGCGACATATTTATGCCTTTGCTTTGGGCGGCAAGCGAAACCGTGCCCGTAACCGAGGCTTGAACCTGTCGCATTTCGCAATCTGCTCCCATAATGTTTAGCGGCAACTTAAAGTTGTTTATGCCTACTTGAATTATGGGAATGGGTTTAAGGCCTTCGGTTTCGGTCTTTTCGTTTTGCATGTCGGGCAAAGAATGCACATAGGTTTCGCCCGCCTTAAAGTTGGCGTCGAACTTTGCAAAATTGTGGGGTATTGCAGCCTCCGATTGCTGGTGTTGCGCTCTTTGCATTGCAAAAACTATCCTACAAAAACAATGTCGGGGTTAAAGGAAATAACCAGCCTGTATTGTATGCCGGGGCGCATTATAAGCGCATGGTCGCGCTGCAATGTCTGCAAATAGTGTATTTTGCCCCAATAGGTTTTGTAGTTCGGGTCGTCGGATACAACTTCGGTGTCTTTCCATTCTGCCTGAAAGTCGTCTTTTTCAACCTCAATGCCCAAACCCTTTTCGCCTATGGTGTACGAGGCGGGTGCCCTGTATTCGCTATGGGGGGCTGCAATGGCAACAACAAGCCTCATTTTGTCGAGGGTGGTGGGCACTTTTACAGTGTAGGTAAAGTCGCCCGTAATTTTGTTGTTGTCGAATGTCCAGCAAACTTTGCACGACGCCAAATTTTTTACAATTTCGCCGTCTTTTGTGGTAAGCTCGGGCTGGTCGTATTTAAATGTGTACGAATTCCTAAGCCCTATGCCTGTTACGCAGTTTTTGCCGTAGAAAGAGGGAATTGTTACCTTGTCGCCGAAAGTAAGTTCGGGAATCATTATCGGCAAATAGTTGTTCGACGGCCAGTCGAAAACGCCGGGCATATGCGGGAACGCCAAAGTAGAGGTTAAGTCTTCCTGACTGTCGCCTGGGGCGATTAGCGGAATGCTTACATGAAGCCCCGTTTCTATGTTTTGATAGATAAGCACGCCCTGTTCCTTTACCTTGGTTCTGTCGAAGGAAACATAGCGACACCCCGTTCTGGCTGGGGTGGTGCGCGGTTGCATTGGGCGGTTTACGCTGCGTGCAAGTCTAGACCATTGGCATAGATAGCGCGCCGCGTCGAAATTCGCCATACGCGTTGTCTTTAGCTTAGATGCCGAGCGTTCCGCGTCTTCTATAATAAGCGCGCCTTGCTCTTGGTCTATATACGTCATAAAGAAGAACTGGAAAAGCCTTCTTAAAATATCCATATAGTCGGGGATTTTGTCTTCGCTAATCCAGTTGTCGCGCATAGACTGTAAAATCATACTAATTAGGTGCATTTGCCCGTATGCGCCAATCTTTTTGCCGAATGCCCAGCCAAGGCCGTCGGCGCGAACCAAGTCGGGGAATATCTTAAGATATTTTTCGGCATATGTACGCAAAGAGGGAATTTTCCTGTCGCGCAAATGTATGTTTGCGTGCAACTGCAATGCCTGCCTGATGAATACGAATGCGCCAACGCCCGTAATGTCGAAAATGCCGTCCATTCCGCTTGCGGGCTTGTCGTCGAAATATTTGCCGGTAGAGAACTGCTCTATGCGTTCTACAAAGCGGTCTATAAGCTTTCCGGTTTCGTCTTTTTTGCTTAGCCCTATGCTGAATCTTGCAACGGCTTTGGCGATGTTGTACATCTGAAAGCTGTTTTCGTAGTCGGTTCTTTCGAGCAAGCGTTTGTCGAGGTTTTTGCGCGTGTCTTCGCTAAGCTTTTCCCAAATGGGGTTGCGCTCTTTAGAGGGGTTGAACGACAATAAACCCAACGCCGAATATGCAAGGCCGTCTTCGCTGTCTATGTCGGCATTTGCCTGTGCTGTTATGCATTTTGCGCACAAGTCGGCAGTGTCGAAATTTTCGAGCTGGGTAAGCCCCGTGGCTCTATAAAATTCGCCCATGGCCAAAGCGGCGTGGCCGGGTTCGTCGCGCAAAGGCATTTCGCCTTCGGCGGGAGTTATGGTGCCGTCTTCGTTTACGGCACCCAAGTTGCGGCTCAATATCGAGCGCGCCATATCCATACATTGCTCGGAGAAATTTAACATTAGACTTCCTCTATCTGTGAAAAGGCACAATACTTTACATTTGGCGTGTTTTGTCAATAGTTAAAAAACGTTTGCTTTTGCTTAACTATGTGCTTTACAGGGCATATGGTTTTAGATTAGTTTTTTTCGACTTCGGTATTATATGATGAACTTAAAATTTATGAAAAACAAAACATTCTTAAAAATAGTGGGCTGGGTTTTTGCATTTTTGGCTTTTGCGGGGGCATCTTTTGCAAGCCCCAACAATGCTTGGAACGACATTTCGCAATTTGCAATAAATAAAGAAGCCCCGCACGCGTTTTTTACGGTGCACACAAATTTTGACGCAGCTTCGAATCCGTTGAGCATAAACGATATAGAAAACATCTATGTGGGCGAAAACTACCAAAGCCTAAAC
Organism: uncultured Opitutales bacterium; assembly: GCA_934613415.1. GTDB lineage: Bacteria > Verrucomicrobiota > Verrucomicrobiia > Opitutales > Intestinicryptomonadaceae > CAKUIA01. Next base: position 232,707 of record CAKTSY010000001.1, on the reverse strand, counting down.
GGAAACTGGAAGTTCTTGTTTGCCAAGAACCACGGCGAGGTTAAAGACGAGTTTTTCTCTAAAAACTTTAACGACAAAAGTTGGTATACAATGCCCGTTCCAATGTCGTGGCAGTGCAAAGGTTTCGACAGGGTTTTTTACGACAACACAACGGCAGAGTTTTTCTTCGACTACGAAGGCAATAGGTACGACGCCTTTAAATACGGTAAAAACGGAGCTTTCCCTCCCGCTTTAAGCGCGCCTTTTGTACCCAAAGACCACCAGCAAGTTGGGATATACCGCAGGGAATTTAAATTGCCCAAAGAATGGGGCAATAAGGAAATTTTTGTAAGGTTCGACGGCGTTAGAACTGGCTACAACCTATACATAAACGGCAAATATGTAGGCTATAGCGAAGACAGCTTTACAAGCGGCGAATTTAACATAACAAAGTATGTGGAAAAGGCCTCCGAAAACACGATAGCCGTAGAAGTATTTAAATATACAACGGGTGCCTACTACGAAATGCAGGATATGCCGCACGTTTCTGGCATAATAAGAGATGTCGTTTTAATTGCCAGAAACCCGGTGTATATAGAAGACTATCGCGCCACCTACGAGCTAAACGATAGCTTGGACAAAGCAAAAGTTAATATAACGCTTAAGGTAAAAAATAATGGCGGCAACGACGCAAAAGATGTAAAACTAACCGCCTATTTGCTAGACGGGCAGGGCAAGCTTGTAAAAAAGATGTTCTCGCAAAAGGTAGATGTAGCTAAAAATGGCGAAGCCGAAGTTAAAGACTATGCTACAGTACGCGACATAAAACTATGGAATACCGACAACCCCAATTTGTATTACCTAGTTTTTGCATTGGAAAACGAAAATTCTTACGAAGCGATTAAGGCAGATTTTGGCTTTAGCAAGTTCGAGATAAACAAGGAAAAACGCTCGCTTGTATTCAACGGCAAGCCGTTTTTAATTAAGGGTGTAAACCGCCACGATTGGTCTCCCGACAAGGGCAAGGCGGTAGACTTCCACTGGATGCTAAAAGATGTAATGCTAATGAAGCAGGCGAATATGAATGCTGTAAGAGCATCGCACTACCCGAACGACAGCCGTTTTTATATGCTTTGCTCGCGCCTAGGTTTGTTCGTTTTAGACGAAGCCAATCAGGAAATGCACGGGCTTATAGAATGGCTTGCCCCAACTGAAACTGTAAGTGCCGCCGATTTGGAAAACTTTGTTCCTGCTGCCGTAGACAGGGCAAAAAGTATGGTAATGCGCGATAGGAACATTCCATGCGTATTTATATTTTCGGTTGGCAACGAATCTGCCATGCGCGATGCATTGATGTTAAAGGCAATTAAGACGGAAATTAGGAAGTACGCAAACAACCAATTTATACATTCCGAAGCCGAAACGCGCGACAGCAAAAAAGGCCGCGTTCCCACTGCCGATGATTCGCATTTCTACAGCCCCATGTATCACGGAATAGGGCAAATGAAGCTTTACCTTACACTAAAGAACGAAACGCGCCCATTCTTCTTTTGCGAATACGAACATGCAATGGGCAATGCGATGGGCACGCTAAAAGATATGTGGGATTTAATCAGGCAAAATTCGGCATTAAACGGAGGCTTTATATGGGACTGGGTAGACCAGGGCATTTATATGAAAGACAAAGACGCCCAATTTGTGTCCGACGGGCGCGATTGGAATACATTGCCAAGTCGCAGAAACTATTCGCAAAACGGCGTAATTTTGGCAGACAGAAACCTAACCGCCAAATATTACGAAGTAAAGCGCGTATACCAAAACATTCAGTTAAAGGAAATAGAAAAGGGCGTTGTAGAAGTTAAAAACGAATTTACAAGTCGCAACCTGAACGAATTTAATTTTGTTGTGTGTGTTGAAAGAAACGGTGTTGAAATTGCCAAAAAGCAGCTAAAAGCTTTAGATTTAGCCCCTTGGCAAACCGCAAAAGTTAAAATAGACTTGCCGTATTTTAGCGACAAAGAAACCGGCGAATATTTCTACACATTAAAGTTTTTAGACAAGAACGAAACTTTATATTCTGCTACAGGCTTTGAAGTAGCCCGCGAACAATTCTTTATAAAAAAGAATGCTTACGAATGCGAAAAGTCTGAAACTGCCCCAACTTATACGCAAAACGGGCAGTTTGTAAAAGTGGTAGCCAACAATGCCGAAATTGTGTTCGACAAATCGAAGGGCGAACTAGTCTCGTATTCGGTATTCGGAAAGCCAATAATTACAAAGCCCATTACTTTCGATGTTTCGAGCGCATGGATGGACGTATACCGCAAGTCGTTTCAGATAAGCTACGAAAACTATAAGATGGACACCCTAAAGCCCCATAACGAAAGCTTTAGCATTAATGCCGAAAAAGACTGCCTAAAGCTTGTGTTTGCAAAAGAGCTTTTAACCGTCGAAAACAAGGGCTTTAAAATAAATACTCTCTATACCGTTTTGGGCAATGGCTCGGTTGCAGTTTCTATAACTGTAGACTGCCTAAACCTGCCAAAGCTGCCTAAAATCTATAAAAATAGTTTCGACGACCATTTGCAGAAAAACGACCTGATATTGCCCCGCTTGGGCGTAAAAATGGGCATAGACAAAAATTATGCCACGGCGCAATATTTCGGCAAAGGCCCATGGGCAAATTATGTAGATAGGCCTGCCTGCTCAGATGTAGGTTTTTACACGCAAAACGTTTTCGATTTCTACGAAAACTTTACCTGGCCGCAAGATACTGGCAACAGGGAGCAGGTTCGCTTTTTTGCCGTAAAAGATAAAAACAAAGATTCGGGCTTGGTATTTAGTATGCCCAACAAGCCTTTGCCCGTTGCATATTTCCCCTACACGCAAAGCGAAATAAAGAGCGCAAAGCACACCTATTTGTTACCTGCCGCACCCGAAAACTACGAGCTGAGAATTGCGGCGCAAGTTTGTGGTTTGGGCAACAACTCCTGCGGCGACTTGCCCGAGCATAAATACAGGCTAAACCTGCAAAACCAGTTTAAATTTGAATTTGCAATAAAGCCGTTTTTGGGTTGTCCGATAGACAGCGGTATGACGCCGCTTTGTCCCGAATATTTTAAAAAATAAAGGGCGGTAATATTTCCCTAAAAACAAAAACGCAAAAACCGAAGCTTGCTTTAGCTTCGGTTTTTTTGCGGCAAAGTTTTTTAAATTTTTATTTGGCAACTACGCAGGAAAACAGCACCGCAAAAAAGTGCATAATTGTGCCCAACAATACAAACAAGTGCCAAATTGCGTGCATATATTTTTTATTCTTTTTTACGTAAAAAATTACGCCGAAAGTATAGAAGGCACCTCCCAAACAAAGAAAGGTTATAGCCGTTGCCGACAAAATTTTAAAAAGCGTGCCCGATGCGAAAATTATAAGCCAACCCATTGCCAAATACAGCAAAATGCTCCAAAGTTTCGAGCCGTTTGCGCCTATAAAAATCTTCAAAAAAGTACCCAAAATGGCCAGCCCCCATATTACGCCGAACATTATCCAGCCCGTTGCATTGCGCATATTTGCAAGCAAAAACGGCGTGTAGCTGCCCGCGATTAAATAGTATATGGCAATGTGGTCTATCTTTTCCAAAACGCGCTTGGCCTTTTCGAACGGAATGCCGTGGTATAGGCTAGAGGCGGTATATAGCAAAATTATGGAAGCTCCGAATATTGCGGTAGAAACAATATTCCACGCATTGCCGTATATAGACGAAAGCGTAACTAAAACCGTAAGCTCTATTCCGCCTAAAAACGCCCCAAAACCGTGTATTGAAGAGCTTAAAACCTCTTCGAGTGCGCTGTATTTTTTTGCAATTTCCATATAAAAATCTCCGAGGCGGATTATTGCGCCTGTTTTTTATTCTTTCAAGATTTTTTAGGCGAAAAACGCCAATTTTTTGCCGTTTAAGTCGGCAATTTCGCATTGGCTGTCGTACAAACTTTGCAGCAAATTTTTGTCTATTACGTCGCAGGCTGCCTTGTCGAAAAATAAAGATTTGTCTTTTAACGCCAAAACCCTGTCGGAATATAGGCATGCCAAATTTATGTCGTGCATAACGGCAAAAATTATTGCGCCTTTTTTTGCAAGGGTTTTTGCAGCTTTCATTATTAGCAGCGAGTAAAAGGGGTCTAAATTGGCGGCAGGCTCGTCTAAAATAAGGAGCTTACCCGACATATTTTCGGAATATATTTGCGCAATGCAGCGGGCAATGTCTACGCGCTTTTTTTCGCCGCCCGAAAGCGTCGGGTAGCTGCGCTGCAAAAGGCTTTTTACCTGCATAAGTTCAACGGCACTTTTTACGGCGTTGGCATTTTGGTTTGCAAATTGCGAAAGCTCTATAACCTCTTTTACTGTGTAGTTAAATGCAAGCATTTGCTCTTGCTCGGCGTAGGCGCGAAACTTTGCCAATTCTAATGGAGAATATTGGCAGATATTTTTGCCGTTAAAAACAATGCTACCGCTTTTGGGAGAAAAAATGTTTGCAAGCAGTTTTGCCAACGTGGTTTTGCCCGAGCCGTTTTTGCCTATAACTGAATAAACGCGGCCGTCTTTCATTTTAAACGAAATGCCGCTTAAAATTTCCGCATTTTTGTAGGAAAACAATATGTTGTTTACTTCGAGCATTTTCTTAAAATATATGCAAAAAATGGCGCGCCTATAAAGGCGGTTATAACGCCTATGGGCATTGGGTCGTTTGCGTTTATTATTCGCGAAAGAATGTCGGCATAGCATATTAAAACCGCGCCCGTCATTGCCGAAAGCATTATAAGCGGTTTGTTGTTCGGGCCTATAAGCTGCCTAATTATGTGGGGAACAACAAGCCCTACAAAGCCTATTGTTCCGCAAAGCGAAACGCAAACCGAGGTTGCAAGGGCTGCAGCCGAAGCCATTAAAAACTGCAAACGCCCAACGTTTACCCCAGCGCAATATGCCTGATTTGCCCCCAAAAGCAAAATGTTAAGCTCGTTTGATTTTTTTATTGCGTATGCAAAAACCAAAATGCACAAAATGTAGGCCGGCAAAATTTCGTTTAACGACGCAAAGTTTAGACTGCCCAGCGACCAAAAAACAATTCCCCTAACGCCCATATCGCGCGCAGAATACATAAAAAACGCAACCAAAGCCGAGCAAAACGCGTTTATTGCAATGCCTGCCAACAAAAGCGAATAGGGCGAAACATTGTTGTCTATTCTGCCCAATTTATATACGGCGGCGAAAGCGGCTATGCCGAATATGAATGCAAAAACTTGCAGCCCCATAAAAAATTGCGGAACAATACAAATGTAGACAACCGCCCCCAATGCCGCCCCGGCCGAAACGCCGGTAATAGAAGGGTCTGCCAACGGGTTTCTAAAAAGAGTTTGCATAATTGCGCCCGCAACCGAAAGCATTGCGCCGCACAAAACCGCAAGCAAAAAGCGGGGTATGCGTATTTGCCACAAAAGTGTGCTTATGCTTTCGTTGTCGCCGCAAAAGGCAAGGGCTTTTAAATTTTCCGCAAACGGAGTTTTAAAGCTGCCAAAAAACACAAAAATGCAGAATGCCCCAGCCAAAAATAAAAAAAGCCACGCAAATAAATACATGGCTTTTTTGCTGCAAAAATTCATAAAAAACTACCTCGACGCGGGTCTTGATGGAGCGTGGCGGTGCGGCCCGTAGCTGCGAATGGGAGCGTTGTGTGTAACGTCTTCGTTCTTCATTCTATATACAATGCGGGCTTTTTCGATGTCTTGGGGTGTCATTTCCATCTTAACGCGGTCTCCCGTGGTAAGTTTAATGAAGTTCTTTCTAAGCTTCCCCGAAATGTGGGCCAAAACTTGGTGCCCATTCGAAAGTTCTACCCTGAACATTGTTCCGGGGAGAACGGCTATAACTTTGCCTTCTACTTCAACTACGCAATCTGCCATGTTTATTTTTTTTGCTTATTTATATGTAAATATATCTCGTAATTTCGGCTTTTTTCTTCATCATAGTCAAGCTCATAAAGAATAATTAATGAAAAAAGTTTTTCCAGAGTGTCCGTTTAAGCCAATGTTTTTGTCGGAATTAAACCGAAATGACGAATACTTTATGGCGTTGGCGTATAACGAAGCTTTAAAGGCGTGGAAGGCGGGCGAAGTTCCCGTTGGGGCGGTTATTGCGTGCAACGGCGCGCTTTTATCTTCGGCGCACAATATGGTAGAGCAAACTAACGACGCCACAGCCCACGCCGAAATTTTGGCGATAGGCAAGGCCACCGCCAAATTGGGCGACTGGCGTTTAAACGACTGCGTTTTGTACGTTACAAAAGAGCCGTGTCCAATGTGTTCTGGGGCCTGTATAATGAGCAGGGTAGGCAAAGTTGTATTTGCCTTGCCCGATGCAAAAATGGGCTTTTTGGGCGGGGCTATAAATATAAACGAAGTAAAAACTTTAAACCATACTTTGCAGATAGAAAGCGGCGTTTTAATCGACGAGTGCTCCGCGCTTATAAAAACCTATTTTTCTCTAAAGCGCGAAATGGAAAAACAAACTGCAACGCAGCTTCCCGAATTGCCACAGTAGGCTAATTTTATGTTTTACGGCAGTTTTTGTGTTTGCTCAAAATTTTTTGCGCAAAAAACCGATTCCAAAAAATGGAAATCGGCTAGTTTTTTACTTTTCCTTGTTTTTTAAGGCCTTTTTGCGGGCGTTCCTCCACTTTTCCCTATGGTTTAGCATCCAGTCAATAAGAGCCGTTTCAAAGCCGATATCGTGGCCGGCTTTTTCGGATTCGAGCCACTTGTGTTTCAAGATTTCCTGCCGTTCTGCCTCAAATTCTTGAAATAGAGTAGATTTATGCAACTCGAAATTCCTCTTTTTTGCCTTTGTGTCTACACTTTTCATATAATTAGCCTAAAATTGTTAAACTGGAGAAAAGCTATAAGATTAACGGAGCAAATGCAAGCATTTTTAGCGTTTGCTCTTTTACTCGACATAATGCGGCGTTTGTGTTTGTGTTGTTTAATTGAATGTAAAAATTACAGCCATTGCATATTCGCTTGCAAAAAACATCCTCGGCAACAAAGAGCTTGTCGAACGTTTTGGTGCCGACATTGTTGCAAAAATAGAAAAGTTTAGCGGAATTTTAGAGCGTAGGGTTGCCTCTCCAAATGAATGCGCTTCAGACTTTGCGTATAATGCGGCAAAGCTTATAATAGACAATACTGCTTTGGATTTAAATTCGGTAGACTTGCTTACTTTTGCAACCCAAACGCCAGACTATATTATGCCGACTACCGCTTGTATTTTGCAAGAAAGGCTTAATTTGCCGAAAAAGGTTGCAGCCTACGACATAAATTTGGGGTGCTCGCAATTTATATATTCTTTGGCGAACGCCGCAATGTGGGTGGCGTCGCCCTTTGCAAACAAGGCGCTTGTGCTTACGGGCGACACCCCCACAAGGCTTTTGAACAAAAACGATAAAAGCTCGGTTGCATTGTTCGGCGACGGCGCGTGCGCATTTTTGCTTGAAAAAAGCGACAAAGACGAATTGCTAGACTTTAATTTTGGCAGCGACGGCGAAGGGTATAGCTCGATTCTATGCCGCGCCTTTAGCATGCGAAATCCGCCTAAATATCCCGCCGACTATGCCGAAACTTGCGACGAAAATATGAATGTGCGCCGCCCCGTTGATATGTTTGTAGATGGTTTTAAAATTTTTGCCTTTGCCTACAAAAATATTGCAGATTCCGTTTCGGCTTTGCTCGAAAAAAATTCGCTTAAGGTTTCCGACATCGATTTGTTTGTATTCCATCAGGCTGGACAGACAATAGTTTCCGGAGCGGCAAAACGCCTTGGAATAAGTCCCGACAAAGTTTACTATAAAATGCACGACATAGGCAACTGCGGGGGCTCTAGCGTTGGCATTGCATTGTGCGACGCCGTTTTAAATAAAAGGCTAAAGCCCAAAATGAAGGTTGTTTTGTGCGCTTTTGGCGTTGGGCTTTCGTGGGGCAGCGTTTTATTGGAATGGAACAACACAAAAGCGTTTACCGATGCCGATTATTCAAATTCGCCACAAAAGCCGCAAAGCCAAACATATGCCGACTTGCTATAAAAACGCCCTTAAAATCATGGCGTAGTTGTTAAAGGTTCTAGGCGAGGCGAAAACCGCAATGTTTGCACACTCCTTTTTAAATTCATTTGCGCCGAACGCCAAGCTTTTTGTCTCTAAAGCGCAAAGCAAAAGCGAAAGGGCATTAAGGCTAGAGCCGCTTTGCAAGTACCCCGTTTTTAGCGAAGTAAATACCTTTGTTGCATTCCCAAAATATTTTTCGCAAACTTCTTTAAGTTTTATGTCGCACATATTGCCCATTGGGGCAAATACCGCAAAGTCTATGTCTTTTGCCGCTAAATTCGCGCTTTTTAGGGCTTTTGCAAGCGTGTTTTCAAGCCCCTCGCTTTCCAGATTTTGCGAGGCGAAAGTCCCTATGTTCATAGACGATTCAAACGCCAGCAGTTCGGCGTAGATTTTCGCGTTGCGTTCAAGGGCGCTTTCTTTGCTTTCAAGAATAAAGGCGCAAGAGCCTTCACCGTATACGCTTTTAAATTCGTCTTTGCCGCAAAACTTAAAGTCGCTTAAATTGTCGTAAAGCATTCCGGCGTTTTTGTATGCGTTTATCTGCCCTGAAAATATTTCGTCAGTAGATTGCGCTAGCATTTGCTTCGCCGAATTTTCGCGCAGCATATAGGCGGCGTAGTCCATCGCCAAAATGCCCGAATCGAAACCGCTTGTAAGCGTTATGTTCGACCCTTTTATGCCCAAGCCTTTTGTAGCCCAGCCCGCCGTAGAGTTTGCCGTTACGTTCGAAAAACACGAGATGTCGCCGTGCGGAATTTCGCCTTTAAAAACGCCTGTCATATGGTCGGTGTCGGGCGCGCCTCTAGATACGGTTTCGGCTATGCCTATGTCGTTTTCGTTTTGCCTTGAAATTTTTATTTGCGCATTGTCGAAAGCCTTTTTTGCCGAAATTGTGGCAAATTGGCTTATTAAATTCATACCCGAAAAATCTACGCGCCTGTCGAAGTCGCCTCTTGTAAGCGTGCGTATTTTCCCTGCAAAGTTTCCGTTTAAAGAGCCTATGCAGCTTTTGTCGGTTTCGTAGTTTTCAAGCTGTTCTGCGCAATTTAGCCCCAAGCACGACATCGAAGAATAGCCCGTTATTACAATCTTTGCGGCTGCGTTGTATGCGCTTTCAGCTTTCGGGGCAAAGTCTTTTTTTGCCACAACAATGGCGGCGTTGTTGCCCGCAAACGCATAGTTTGCCGACAAAAAACAGTTGTAGTTTAGCTCTACACCGTTGCCAGCTGCCACTTTAATTTTGTCGCATTCGCTTCGCAAATTTGTAAAGCGCAATGTAGGCGGTATAAAGTTGTCGTTCATGCTAATCAACTGGCAGGTTGCCTCTATTATGCCAGTTGCCCCCATGCAGTGTCCCGTATACGATTTTGTGGAAGTTACATAAATTTCGTCTTTGCAGAATTTGGCAATGCCCTTCGATTCTGCCTTGTCGTTTGCCGAAGTGCCAGAGGCATGCGCGTTTATGCAGCCTATTTGCGAAATTTCTATTTGGGCGTCTTTTACGGCTTTTAGCATTGTTTTGTATGCGCCTTCGCCGCGCGGGTCGGGCTGGGTGGGGTGGTGGGCGTCGCCCGTAGTGGCATGCCCTATAATTTTCCCGTAAATTTTGGCGTTGCGCTTTTCGGCTTCGCCTAGGTTTTCTACCAGCCAAAACGCCGCGCCTTCGCCTATGTTCATTCCAACAGGGTCGGAAAAGGGCGCAGTTTTTTCTTTGCTCATTACTTTTATTGCCGAAAACCCCGCATAGTTTGCAAGGGCAAATGCGTCGGCGCCACCGGCAAGCACACGCTTAAATTTGCCGTTTTTTACCAAAAGTTGCGCAAAGGCAAGGGCGGCGGTTGCCCCCGAACACGCAGTGTTTATCATCCACATTGGGCACCTTGTGTTAAGCGATTTTGCCATTGCGCGCGGCAAAGCGCAATATTCGTATTGCTCAAGGTCGTTTTTGGTAAAGGGCTTTTCGTTTTTGCCGAACATCTGCAAATACTCGCGCTCGCCCGATGTCATGCCTGCATTGCACGAAGCCATTACAACCGCGCAATCATTGTCTAACTGGCTTGTGTTGGCGTCTTGTAGCGCGCTTTTTGCCGAGCATATTGCAAGCCTTATAAAAGGGTCGGTAAATTCGGCAAGTTCGCCGTTTGTCATAAAGGCCGCCGCATTAAAGTCTTTTACTTGGCCGCCCATATCGCTTTGCATACCTTGTGTGCAAATTTTTGTTACTTTGCCGATTCCGTCTTTAAGGCCGCGCAGCGATTTTAAAATGTCGTTGCAGTTGTTGCCTATGGGCGAAATTATTCCTATGCCAGTTATTGCGCTTTGCATATCTAAAATATCTTTACTGTTTTAAGTGTTATTTTGTAGTTCGGGTTTTCTATATATACGCTTTTTATTTGCCCGTTTTGGCTTTCGAATTCGTAAATATTGTTTGGGGCTTTAAGCGTGGTTTTGCCATTTTTTTCGCTAATTGTGCACCTTTGCGGGAATGCCGCGGCATAGCCCAAGCAAACAAGAAAGTCTTTTGCGGCGTATTTTTTTGCGAGGTATTCGGGCAAAAATTGCGAACCTTTAACTTCTAAAATTTCGCCAGAGTTTGAAACTTTTACAGAAGCAAAATTTGCCCCTTCGCATTTTATAGACATTTGCGTGCAGCCATTTTGCGACTTTACAAAAACGTTTAAAACAAGCTCGGTTTCGCCGAATTTAAACACGCCCCTTTGCATATAGCTTTTGCCGCAAAGCCCGAAATTGTGCATATACGGCGTTGCCCAAACGCACGCAAAAGACTCAAAAAAGAAAAGCAAAGCCCAGAATATTTTCATCTTTTAGTTCAGTTTAAATAGCTCTGGTTTTGTTTCGTCGAAAGCCGAATTTGCGGCGTTTTTACCCAGCTCTTTTTCCGAAAAAAGCATTTCGGTTGTGTCCGAGTCTTGCTCGTAAACAACGGCCTTAATGGGTGTTTTATCTTTTAGTGTAATTTCTATCTTTGCCGCAAATTTTTTTACAAGCTCGTCTTTGGGGGTAAGCCAAATTTTGCCGCTTTCGGTTTTGCATTCAAATTCCGAAAAGTCGCCCGAAATCATATTCAAAATCATTTTTGTGATTTGCTTTGTCTTTTCGGGGGCGGCGTTTTTTATCTGTCTTAGGGTATTGTTGCTTTCTTCGAATTGGAATACGCCGTTTTTATTTATTATAAGAATGCTTTTATATGGGCTAATCACCTGCCAGCGTACGTTTTCGCCGTCGCTTACGGCAACGGCTTTAGACGCCAGCTTTTCGCCAAGCATTGCATAGGTTTTTGTCTGTTCTATAAGCACGGCTTTGGGTTTGCAAAAGCCGTGCACTGCAATGCCAACAGTTAAAATTATGCAAAAAAATTTTTTCATAGAATTTCGAAAACAAAAATTGCCGCCTTGTTTGTGCTAGATAGCACATATTGCATATAACGTCCCTTAGAGCCGTTTTTTAAAGCAGCCAAAATCCCGAATGCCGAAACCGAATACGAGCTTGAAAGCACTTCGTCTAAAAATTCGAATTTGCCGACTTTTGCGGAAATTGCCCCAATGATTTTTTCGGCAAATTTATTGCGCGGCAAAAGCGAAAAGCATTTTACAAAATCTTTGCAATTTGCATTTGCCAAAATTTGCCCTACGCGTTCGGCCTCGGCTAGCGGGCTTTGCGCGCGTTTTGAAATGTCTAATAAGCTTATTTTTGCAAGGGGCATAACGCCTTTTAGCTCTTTCGACAAATAGTAGGTTGCAGCCTGTTCGCTTAGGTTGGGCTTTGCGTGCGAATATATGGCGTGCGCATTCATAAACTCTTGCGCAAAGTGGTTGTACTCGTCGCTAGAGCCTACAAAGGCGGCATCTATTGCATTTGTCTTTATTTTGTTTAGGGCGGTTTTTAGCGCGCATTCAAACGAAATTTCCTTTGCCGAAACCGCAAAATTTATGCCGTTTAATTTGTAGCTTAGCGCGGCAAGCGAAGAGGCGGCGTTGTGCACCGAATTTGTAAAGGAAAGCGGCTTTGCCGAATTTTCGCCCTCGGTTAAAATAGGCATTAAAAAGTTTTCGGTTTCGCCCGTCATGCCAAGTCCAGTTCCCAAGCATACGCCCGTTCTTTTTGCGTCGATTTGGGTACCTAGTGCGTTTGCGCATTCTTGCATTGCGCTTAGCAAAATTTGCTGGTGTCTAGACCACCTGCGCTTTTTTAAAGGCGATATGCTTTTTAGCGGAGTAAATGTTTGGCGTTTGTTTAAATCGCCGTAGTTTTCAAAAATTTGCGCCGAGTTTTCGCCCAAATCCGAAAAAGCTCCGACAGAGTAGATGTAGCAAGGGTTTTCGTAAAAATCTATTTTTGCGGAATTCGTTTTAGAAAATATTGTGCACGAATTGTTGCCGCCAAAACCCAGCGAAAGCGACAAAACATTTCCCAGATTTGTCTGAAAATTTTCGGTTGCAGGCTGCGGGGTAATTTCGGGGTCTTTGTCTGAAAAGCCGGTGCTTGCAAAGGCCTTGCAATTTTGCATTGCCTCTATTGCCACTGCGGCGTTAAGCAGACCGCTTGCCCCTAGTGTGTGTCCGAAAATGCCCTTTAAAGACGCGTATTTAGGCATGTTTGCAAACGCTTTATTTAGGGCTTTTATTTCGGCAACGTCGTTGCCGGCAGTTCCCGTGCCGTGCGCGCATATAAACGAAACTTGGGCATTGCCCGAAAGTTTAAGCGCATTTTCTATTGCCAAAAAAGCTCCGTTGCCTTCTGGGTCTGGCGCGGTTGCGTGGTGCGCATCGCACGAAGACCCCCAGCCCGAAACATTTGCCAAAACATTAAGCGAATTTTCGCTAACAGCCTTTTGGCTTGCCAAAATTAAAACGGCTCCGGCTTCGCCCAAATTTATGCCGTCGCGGTTTGCGTCGAAGGGCTTGCTAAATTGTTTCGACAAAAGCAAAAGCGAGCCAAACCCGTTTAAAGTTATTCTCGAAAGGCTGTCGGCGCCGCAAACTATTGCAAAATCTAAATCGCCGCAGGCAATGGCGCAGGCTGCGGCATCTAGCGCAATAGACGAGCTTGAGCACGCTGTGGAAAACGCGCAGCATTCGCCCGAAGCCCCCGTTCTTTTTGCCACAAATTCCGCCAAAGTGCTGCATTCGTAATAGCGCAGTGCCGAAAGGTTTTTTGTGTCGTTTTTTAGGTTGTCTACAATGGCGTTTTCGGTTTCAAAAATGCCGCCAATGCTTGTTCCTAAAAAAACGCCGCATTTATATTTTTTAAGAATTTCGGCGTTAAAATTTAAAAGGCTTTGGTTTAAAGCCGCCAAAAGCATTTTGCCGCAGTTTGAAATTTTAGAAGCATTTTTAAGCTCGGGTATTTCGGCTTGCCCCGAAAACCTGTCGGCAAACCTTTCGCTTTCGAACAAATTTTGCTGCCTTAGCGCACGCTGTTGCGAAAGTGCCAAGTTGTAGGCTTCGTTGGGGTTGCGGGCGTTTGCGCACCAAAGCCCGTGCGAAACTACGGCAATGCTTTGGCTTTTCATTGTTTTGCCAAAATATAATCTGCCAATGCGCCCATTGTGGCGAAAATCTTTTTGGCTTCGTCTTTGTCGTCTACCGAAATTTTATATTTGTTTTCGAGCATAACGATTAGCTCTAGCGCGTCTACCGAGTCTAGTCCAAGGCCGTCCTCCTCGAAAAGAGGGGTGTTTTCGTCGGCAAAATCCAAGTCTTCGGGCTGAATGTTTAGCGAAGAAGCCAAGTTCTTTTTTATGTCTGCAATCAAGTCTTGTCTGTCCATATAATACGGCACAATACTTGTCTACAACGCGGTTATAGGCAAGCATTTATTCCCAATAGTCGTAAAAATTAAACCATTGGTAGGGGTATTTTTTTACATAGCTTTCAAGTTCGCTTACACACTTTTGGGCAAATTCGTTTATGTCGGCGTGTGTTTTTAAAGATTGCGCATGGCATAGCTCTACCATTTGGTATTGGCAAAGGCCTTTTCTTACGCAAAGGGTTTGTATAATGCCCTTGCGGGCTGCCATTGCCAACGCAAAAGGCGCAATAGAAAACTTTATTTTTTTGCCCAAAAACGGGGTTTCTATGTACTTGCCGCCGGCGTACCTGTCGGAATGTATTGCAATAATAGTTCCGTTTTTAAGCTCTTTATACGCTGCAAGCGACGCAAATTCGTCTTCGTAGCCGCCCACGCTTTTTAGGGCGTCTATCTTACTAGATTTTTCCCACAAAGATGCAATTTTGCCGTCTTCGGTTTGGGTTCCCAAAATTTTTACGGGGCGGTTATATTGTTTTAAAGTGTTTGCCGAAATTGCCCAGCCGCCAAAATGCGCCGTTAAAACTATGCAAGAACCGCCTTCTTTTATAAAACCAGAAATTTCTTTGCCGCAAAGATTTACGATTTTTATTTTTTTGCTTTTAAGGTGGTAGGCGGCCTTGTCTAAAAGGCAAATGCCGAAATTTAAAAAGTGCAAATATACTTTTGGCGAAAAGTACATTGGTTTTTTGCCGAAAACCATTTTTAGGTAGTTGCGCGAAATTGCGTTTACCGACGGCCTAAAATAGGCGAAGTAAAACGCTACAAACATAAGTAGCAAATATGCGGGCAAAAGCCCCGCTTTTAGCAGCATTGCAAAGCACCAGTTGCCGAAATAGCCTCCGTACGACTTGCCTTTCCATTTAACGTTTTGCATTGTCTTTAATAAAAATTCTACAGAGCGGATATGTTATGCAAGAAGACGCCAGCCAAACACATAATATGGATATAGCGCCAGCCAAACCCAAACTTTTTAGCACCGGGCTTTGTGTTAACGCCAAAGAGCCGAAGGCGATTATTGTTGTAAGTGCCGAAAGCGCAACGCACGCCTGAGTTTTTGCTGGGTTGTTGTCTTTTGCGCAAATTGTAAACACGGCATAGTCTTGTGCCAAACATATTGCAAAGATTACAAATATTGCGTTTATGGGGTTTATTGAAATTTTAAATATGCCCATAATGGCTGCCGCCCACAAAATGCCCAAAAATACGCTTAGCATCACAACAAGGGGCTTTTTTATGCTTTTGAACATAACAAGCAGGTAGGCTGCGGCAAACAATACGGCAAAGAACGCAAATTTTGCCGTCCAAATTTTAGAAAGACTTGCCATATTTTTGCCGAATTCCTTTGCGTTATATAGGCTTGCCTCCGGCATAAATTCTTTCATTTGGCGTTCCAAAATTTCGAACTTTTCGCCGTCTACATTCTTTATTATTGTAAGGGCCGCCTTTTGCGAAATGAAATTTTCGGCAAAGTCGCTAAAGGGCGTTTTTTGCAGGCATTTTATGTCGTGTTTGTTTTGTGCGTTTAATATTGCGTCTTTAAAAAATTCGGGCTTAAAGCCAAGCTCTTTTGCCGATTCTAAAAAGTTTGCCACCGCCTGTTTGCCCTGGGGCGATACCCAAAACTTTTGCCAATTTTCTAGGCTGTTTTGCGCGCTTTTGTTTGAAGGGCATAGTATGCTTGCGCTTTTAAAATTTAAATTTTGCGTTTTTAAAAATTTTGCTAAAAGTTCGTTGTTTTGCCTTAAAGCTTCTGGCGTGTCGGCATACACAACGGCGTAGGTGTCGTTGAAAAGGGCGTTTGCCCAAAGCTTGGTAATAAGCTGCGAGTCGGTCTTTCTTTGGGCGGAAATTCCGTTTAAAGAATTTATGTCGCTTTCGAAATTTATTTTAAAAGCAAAAAACACAGCAGGCAAAATCGAAAGGGCAGCTCCAAAAAACAACGCTTTGCCAAAACGGCTTTGAATGTTGTAAATTTTTTGCCCCAATTTTTCGAAAATTGTTACCTTTTGCAGTCTAGATTTTTTGTATAAAAATGGCAGGCAAAGCGTAAAAATTGCGGTAAGCAAAATGCCAAAAGCCCCAAAAAAACCAAGCTGCGCAAAGCCCGTGTTAGAAAAGGAAAATATTATGACAAACGCCGCAATGCTTGTTCCCGCCGCAATGCAAATGGGCTTTGCAAAATCTGCTACTATTTTGTTCGGTTCGCGCCCCGATTCTATGGCATAGATTATGTGTATTGCGTAGTCTATGCCAACCCCTACGGCTATTGCGGCAAACGCCAACGCAATTACCGAAATTTTTGCATACACAAAAGTTAAAATGCAAAGTGCAGCCCCCATGCCCGCCAAAGCGGGGGCTATTGCAAATATAAGGTTAAGCTTTCTTTTAAACGCAACCGCGCAAATGCACGCCAACAAAAACGCCGTTATATATAGCGATTTAGACGACTCGCTTTTAGAAATTTTTGCGTTTTCGGCACTGGTAATGCAGCCGCCGCTAAATGCCGTTTTAGTTCCCAATTCTTCGTCTATTTTTTGCGTCGTATTTTTTGCAAATTCGTAAAATTCGGCCGCCTTTTTCGTGTTAGACGGCGCAAAGTCTACCGTGGCAACAAGCAATATATTGTTGTCTTTGCAAAGAAAGCCGTTTTTTATTTCGCAGTTTGGGTCTTTAAATTCCGCCAAATAGCCGAAAACAACATTGCACATTCCGAAGGGGTCTTTTGCCAAGATTTTTTTTGCAACAGCGCCTTCGGGCGAAAGCATTTTCTTTTTAAATTCTGCCAAACGTTTTTTTGTTTCCTCTTTTTTTAGCCCGTTTAAAAAGTTTTCGCGGTTTGCGTTAAATATGTAGGCAAAAGAATATGTTATGTTGTCTATTGTATTTTCGAAATTTTCGGGCGAAATTTTCGGGCGGTTTACTTTTGCGCCCGATTTTTCAAGCTCTTTTGCCAAATTTTCGGCGGCCATAAGCGCGTTTTTGCCCGAAACGTTAAAATATACCTTTCTCGAAAAATCCAGATTTTCGGCTGCCTTTTTTTGCGATAAGATAGAGTCGTTTACAACGGCAAGTATGTCGAACGGATTTTCGTCGAAAGCGGCGTTTGTAAGGCGCAATGCGGCAAATACGCACAGTGCCACTGCCGCAATCAGGAAAATAACTAGGTTTTTTATGCGCATAAAACTATTTTAAAGCCAGCTTTTTTAATATGCATTTTGGCAGCAAGAGACTCTCGAAATATAGCCTTGTATTCATAATCGAAAATTTAAGCGTGTCTAAAAAGGGCTTGTAGTGCGAATTTTTTATGCTTTCTTCGGTATATACGGCGGGTATTTTAAGCTCTTTTAAGGCTATGTTTCCCCAGCAGGCTTTTACCAAAATTTCGGTTTCAAAAACAAAGCCCGAAAAGTTCAGCTTTAGTTTTTCTATCTCGTTTAACGGGTAGCATCTATAGCCGCATTGCGTGTCGCCAAGCTTTACTTTTGTTTCTTTGTAAAACCAAAAGTTGGAAAATTTGTTCATAAAAAGCCGTTTTGGTGGAATTGGCATTGTAGGGTGTTCAAAGTCTCTTACTCCCACAATGATGCAATTTTTATTTTCGGCGGCAGCCTTTGCAAAATTTTGCGCAAATTCGGGCGGGTGTTGCAAGTCGGCATCTAAAGTTATTGCGTGTGTAAACCCAAGCGCGCAAGCCTTTTTAAACGCAATTTTTAGCGACTGCGCCTTGCCCAGGTTTTTTTTATTCCTTATAACAAGCGAGTTGGGGTTTTTAAAGCTTACGGGGGTTTGCGAGCCGTCGTCTACAACAATGGTAAAAAAGTTGCGCGAAACGGTTTCGGCAACGTAGTTTAGGCTTTTGTTGTGGTTGTAGCAGGCAATTACCGCACAGATTTTCATAGGCAGACTTTTTGCGCTTGAATAGTGTTTATATAAAAGCAATAGTAATTTTTTTATAAAAGGTATCTAAAATATGATAGTCAACAACGAAAATCTTGAGAAAAGACGCAACGTTTGTTCGGAGCTGAAACGCAAACTTATAGAGGCTTTGGATTTGCCCTATTTGCCGAGCGATTTGTCCGACGATATTCCCATTGTGGGCCTTGGCCTTGGGTTAGACTCGCTGGACATTCTTGAAGTTGTAAGCTGCGTAGAAAGCAATTTTGGAGTGAAAATGCCCGAATCGGGGCTTGGCGAGCTGCGTTCGATAAACACTTTGGTAGACTATATTTTGGCAACTAAATGAAAACTATGCTTTTAAAAGAAAATTGGGCGAATGCCGAAGAGTTTGCCTGCGTGGTGGGCAGCGAAGCTGTTGCGGTGTATAAGTCGCTTAAAGACGAATATGCGGCATTGCGCAACAGCGTGCTTTTAAGCGACTTGTCGTATTTAAAACCTTTTATTTATACCGAAAGCGACGCAATAGACAATCTCGACGCCGTGTTGACTTCGAACATATTAAAGCTTAGATACGGCAAAGTTGTAGATTCGTTTTTTGCCGACAATAACGGAAATATTGCAGCCGAAACTTTTGTTGCCGACACAGGCGACTTTGTTTTGCTTATTGCCGACGCTTTGGAAAATGCCGATATTTCGGCTTTAAAAAACGGCGCAAAAGACGCGGGCGAAACCCACTGCCTTTTTTCGGTAGACGGGCCTTTGGCGTATAAGGCGGCAAAAGAGGTTTTTGGTTCCGACATTTTAAACCTTTCGTTTATGTCGTGCGAAACGTACGACTACGAGGGCGAAAAGGTTGTTTTGTTGCGCTGCGGCAAAACGGGCGAATTTGGCTATATGTTTTTTGCGCCCAAGGCGGTTGCAGGCAAACTTTTTAAACAGCTTAAATGCGCGGTGGAAAGTTTAAAAGGCACTCTTGGCGGATTTAAGGCGTTGGACTTGGCTGCAATGGAATCGAACTTTTACTGCGCCAGAAACGAAGGTGCAAAAGTAGGCAATATGGCGCAGCTTGGGCTATTGTGGGCGGTAGATTTCGACAAGGAATCGTTTTCGGGCTCTGAAAAAATATTCGGATACCGCAAAGACGAATCTTTAATGCCAGTAGTTTGCGTAAAGGGCAATATTGCCGACAACGCCGAAATTTTTGCCGACGGCGAAAGCGTAGGGCGCGTTGTTTGCAGCAAATTTAGCTATGCGCTAAACGACAATTTGGGAATGGCTATTTTTAAGCGCAAATACGCTTTGGCGGGCTTCGAATTTTCCTCGAAGGCAAGCGAAAATTTGGGCGATATTTCTACAATTTCGCGCCCGTGCGTAATGACAAAAAGCCTTGAAAACGGAATGGAGCAATAGTGAAACTTGCAGGTAAAACGGTTTTGATTACGGGCGGTTCGCGCGGTATAGGGGCTGCCACAGCAGAGCTTTTTGCCGAAGAGGGCGCGTTTGTTTGCTTTACATATAAGTCTTCCGCACAGCTTGCCGAAGATTTGGCAAAAAAAATAGGCGGCAAAGCGTATCAATGCGGGCAGGATAACCCCGAAGAAATCTCGCGCATTGTAGACGAAATTTGCGCCGAACGCGGCAAGATAGATATTCTTGTAAACAACGCAGGCATTACAAAAGACGGCTACATAATGCTTATGAGCGAATGCGATTTTAAAAGCGTTATCGACACAAACCTTACTGGCGCGTTTTTGTGGACAAAGGCGGTTATGCGCAAAATGTATGCAAAAAAATCGGGCAGCGTTGTGTTTGTTTCGTCGGTGTCGGGCTTAACTGGCGTTGTAGGGCAGGCAAACTATGCGGCAAGCAAGGGCGCAATGCTTTCGTTTATGCGCGTGGCGGCTGCCGAAGGCGGCATGAAGGGCATTCGCGTAAACGCGGTAGCTCCCGGTTTTGTTAAGACCGATATGACCGCAAAAATACCCCGTGCCATAGCCGCAGCCCAGTGCGAAAAAATTACATTAAAGCGTTTTGCAGACCCAGCCGAAATTGCAAAGGCGGTTTTGTTTTTGGCGTGCGACGACGCCTCGTATATTACGGGTCAGTGCCTTGTTGTAGACGGCGGGCTAATTTCGCACGCGTAAAAATTGGGCAAAAGTCGGCATATTTTTTACAAGCCGCATTTTTTGTTTAAAAGACAATTAAAAAAAACGCGCTATCTTCGTTTTTCTATATCCCAAAAAATTTTTGCATTTTTGGCAAACTGTTCGTCCGACAAGCTTAGATAAAGTTCGGCTACATCTATTGAACTTTGGCTTATTTCGTCTTTTTCGCCAAGCTCTTTGCCCATTTCGCGGAAGGCCGCAAATATTTTTCTTACCCTTAAAGATGTTTGCGAATTTTCGCCTAGCAAGGGGGCTTCGCCTCGGCAAATGTTTGCGATGTAGTTTAGGTTTAGCGCGCTTGCAATGCTTGAATATGTTTGGCCTATAACGCCAAACGCCGAGTTTTTGCGCCCAAGAGCGCAGCTTATGGTGATAAATTTTTTGCCCTTTAACGCGGTAGAATTTTCTACCGCATTGTTTTTAGCATTGTAGGTGTATCCGTCTATTAAGGGGAAGCATCTGTCGAAAAATATTTTTACAAGCGAGCTTGTAGAATAAAAATATACGGGGCTTATGCACACAATGGCGTCGCATTCTTTTAAAAGGCACAAAATGTTTTGCATATTGTCGTTTTGCACGCATTTGCCCGTTTTTACGCACGCAAAACAGCCTTTGCACGGTGCAATGTTTTGCGCTGCCAAATCTATGTCGAAAATTTCGGCGTTTGCGTCTTTTAAGCCCTCTTTAAACAGGTTGCCAAGCTTTTCGCTAAGGCCGGTTTTGCGCGGGTTGCCTCTTAATATTAAAAACTTCATTGCGCGTTTTTTGCTGCCGCCAAAACAATGGTACCCTCTGCAATTTTGTCGGTGTCAACATAGGCTGTAGCCGAAAACTGATAAAGCCCGTTAAAGCTGCGCACAATTTTTACGCAAAGTTTTAACGTTTCGGGCGGGCGGGCAACCTTTAAATATTTCATATTTGCCGATGCCAAGTAAAACATTTTGTTTTGAGAGGCATTTTTTAGCGCAAGCAAAATTCCGCCCGTTTGGGCAAGGGCTTCGCAGGTAAGCACTCCAGGCATAATGGGCTGCCCCGGAAAATGTCCCTTAAAAAACGGCAAATTTTCGTCTAAAAACAATTCGCATTCTATTTGCGTGTCGGTGTGCGAAATAACTTTGTCGACCATCAAAAAGGGTTCTCTGTGCAAAAGCAGCTTTTTAATTTCTTCTTTGTCCATTGTGGTTATTTTGTGTTTTTTAAATTTGCGTCTATGCTTTTTATGTTGCGGTAAATTTCGTTGTAGGCTTTTGCCGAAATTGCGTCGGCGTTGCGGCAGTTTTGGGGGCTTATGGGTTTGCCTATGCAAATTGTAAGCGTTTGCATAAACTTTGGGCGGAAACTTTTTTGCCCCTTTGCCATAAATTTGTCACTAAAGCGAATTGTGCAGGTTGCTACGGTTTTATTTAGCTCTTTTGCAAGCTTAAATGCCGATTTTTTAAAGTCTGCAAGCTGGCAGCTGCGGCTGCGTTGGCCTTCGGGGAATATTATAAGGCGGTGGTTTTCGTTTAAAACTTCGGCGCATTTTCTATAGGAGTTTTGAACCGACAAAATGTCGTCTTTAGAAATCGACACGAAATTGAATATGTAAAAGAAAATCAAAATGAAGGGGTTTCTTTTGTATTTTGTCTTTACCAAAATTCCCGCATCGCCTATTAGAGCCAGCATTATAAAGGGGTCTATAAAGGAGGTGTGGTTTGCCACATAAATATCGGCTTTGTTAAGGTTTTCTTTGCCGCAAATTTTTACGGTATACCCGCCCATTTTAGGCAGCGCAAAAAATACATACAGCCTCATTGCAGCTTGTATTATTGCTGAAATTGCCCTGCAGCGCAAACCTTTGTCGAAAAACAAAATAATATACGCCAAAACCGAGGCCAAAACGGCGGGTATTGCCAAAATGCCGAAAACTACAAAGCCCATGCAAAACCAAAGCGAGCAAAAAAATTCTTTTACATTCTTGGGCATCTTTTTTTCAAAACTACATAGGTTGCAATTAGCGCAATAACAAGGGTTATGGCAATTAAAAACTTTTCCCTAAAAGCCGCGTTGAAAATCAAAATCATTGCAAGCGCAATAAGCCCTTGCACGCAAATATTTATAAGCAAATATGTAAAAAGTTGCACTTTTTTTGAAAGCGAAGCCAATATTAGGTTTTGCGCAAAATAGGGAACCCCGGGAATTGCCCTTATAAAGAAATTAAGTTTAAAATATATGGCGTCTTCGGCATGCTTTGGCAAAAATTCGTTTTTAAGTTTTTTTACATAGGGCAGTTCCGAAAACACGTTGCCTATAAAAAAACCTATAAGCGAGCTTGTAAAAAGCCCTATAATGCAAAGCAAAAAAGCTTTTGGCAACGTATATGCGCTTGCGGCAAACACATAGCAAAACGAAAGCGGTACGCCCACGGCGCACCCTATGCCCATAACGGGCAAAAAAACGTATGTGGCGGAATTGTTTTTTGCAAATTCTTCGAAAGCCTCTACAATTTGCGCAAAGCCCCAAAAATATTGAACAGCCACAGCCGCCAATATTACGAGTATTACCTTTGCATATTTAAAAAACATTTGCCGATTATAGTAGGACATTTGCTATTTCTATCAAGAAAATACAAAGTTAAAAATGTTTGTAAATTTTTGCGGCCAATGCCAAAGTTGGGGCAATTATATGAATGTTGTATACTACAAGGTTTTGGCAAAAGACGCGTTTTCGCCCACAACGCAGTTCGACTATTCTCCCTATTTGCCGCAAAACGGCAAGGCGGGCAAATGGTTACCCGAAATAGAAAAGGCTCAAATAAGAAAGGCCGGCTACTACGTTTCGCGCTACTGGAATATGTGGTACGAAGAAGGCTGCAGGATATACGAAGTTGAATGTAAAGGTCTTTTGTTGGGCGACGAAAACGGTGTAGAAAAGCAGGCGTGTTGCGCGCAAATTAGGCTGCTTAAAGACGTAACCGAAAGCCTTGTGGGTTTCTTGGACTTGTCGACATTCGGCGAATTTGAAAAGCCGCGCTTTAATACCGGCCCCGGCAACACGGGTTTGCGCAACACTGGCTCGTATAACAGCGGCAATTTTAATACGGGCAGCCGCAACACGGGCAATCTAAATAGCGGCGACTTTAACACGGGCGACAACAACACAGGCATAGACAACGTTGGCGACAACAATATTGGCAGCGCAAACAGCGGGTGTTCTAACATAGGGCATTCAAACAGCGGCAATTTCAACAAAGGCAGCTATAACACGGGCAAATGCAACACGGGACATTGCAACACAGGCAGCTTTAATGTGGGCAATTCAAACGTGGGCAAATGGAATGTTGGCAACTATCACTGCGGCTTTTTCAACACAAAAGAAGCCCCCATAATGATGTTCAACAAGCCCGCAAACGTTAAAATAAGCCAAGTAAAAATGCCGCTTTTTTTGAACGAAAAAGACTGCAAAGCGGCTTTCGAAAAAACAACCCTAAAAGACATTCAAGACGCTTTGGCATTGCCGAATTTCGATTTTGAAGTGTTCGAAGAAATTACGGGCATTTCGAAAGCCGACTTCGAAAGAAGGCTTGGTACAACGCTGTAAGCTGCAAAATTTTTGCACGTTAAATAAAAAACCGAACCTTTTTAATGGTTCGGTTTTTTGCGTTTTTTCAGTGTTTTTATTAGTACCAGCCTTTGCGCATTGGCGGGTTTATAAACGAATTTATCTTTGCGGAACCGCCTTTGCATACCATATTTTTGCTGTCCCAAACAATGTTTTCGTTCGCGCGTAAAGTAAGGTTGCCTAGCTGTACAATTTCGGTAAGTTTTGCCGCCGTGTCGAAATCGGAAGCCGCTTTTTTTACCTTGCCTGCAATTGCGTCTATAAAGTTTATATGGTGGTCGTTATAGCGTATTCTAGGTTCGCTTTCGGGAACCGACATTGCAAACTTTGTCCGCTTTTTAGGGAGCACAACGGGCTTGCCGAAAAGGTGCATTGTAGGCGAGTAAAGCACGCCTTCGTCGCCTATAATAAACATTCCGTCTTCAGTAGATAAGTCTTTGTAGCTGCGGCCCGTATCGGTATATTCTTTAGGTAGCTTGGGCAAAAACGACAAATCGTAGTTCTTATACGAATCCCACGTTCCGTTTTTGTCGGGCTTAACAAAGCCGCTATACCACTTTAGCTTTACCTTTTGCCCTTGGTTGCTTGTGTCGAAATTGTATATAACTTCGTCTTGAAGGGGAACCGAAATTTCGGTGCCGCCGCGCTGGCGCGAGGTTATTAAACTTGGCATATCAAGCCCAAGAGCCGTGTATGGCACATCTATTATGTGCGCGCCAATGTCGCCTAGCGAGCCGCTGCCGTATTTGTAAACTCTGCGCCAATTAAGGGGCACAACTTCGCTTGAATAGGGGCCGTATTCTGCAACATTAAGCCATTTGTCCCAATCCAAAGTTTCGGGAACCTTTTCGCTGGGCCACTGCTTATAGCCCATAGATGGGCGGTTGCAGCCTTTAAAGGGGCGGCATGTCCACATAACAACTTCGCGCACATTGCCTATTACTCCAGCTGCAATCCATTCTTTTGCAATTCTTATGCCATTGCCAGAATGCACTTGGTTGCCCATTTGCGTTACAACATTTTTGGTTCTTGCAAAGTCTCTTAATGTCCTTATTTGCCCTAAAGTGTGGCACATAGGTTTTTCAAGATAAACGTTAAAGCCGTGCTTAATTGCGCACATTGCAGCCGCAAAGTGGGAATGGTCGGGGGTGGCAATTATAATGCCGTCTAGCTTGCCTTCCATTTGCGAAAACATTTCGCGGTAGTCGGTAAAAACAGGGGCGTTTTTTTCGGCAAGGCTTTTGCCTTTGGGTATGCCGTAGGCTTTGTCTACATCGCAAACGGCAGCAAATGTTTGCCCCTTTGAAATAAAGCGGCGCATATTTTCGGAACCCATAAGCCCCGAGCCTACAATGCCAAGCTTTAAGCGGTCAACATTCTCGTAGCCGCCCGCGGTTTTTTTGTTTGCAATTGATATGTAGGGGGCTGCCAGCAGCGACGTTGTAGCCAGTGCAATGTTTTTTATAAATTTGCGCCTTGTGGACATTTTTATTTCCTCTCGTTTCTTTTTTATACTAGCTGCTTTGCGCGGTTTTGCCGCATGCAGCCGTGTTTTAATTTGATGTGAAACGTTTTAATATCTGGGTAAATTGCGTTGCAATAAGAAAAGGTTTGCATTTTTCTAAACAGTTAAGTAAAAGGCGTAAAATTTGTTATCTTATATATGCCAGCCATTAACAGCAAAAACGTTAGCATTGCCGACATTGCCGCAAAATTAAAGCTTTCTAAAGCTGCGGTTTCTTTCGCGCTTTCGGGGTCTAATATGGTCTCAAATACCACAAAACAGCGCGTTTTAAAAACGGCGGCAAAAATGGGCTACAAAAAAAGCCCCTTGGTTTCGTCGCTAATGTCGTCTATAAAAAGGGGTAAAGTTTCGGCGTTTTCCGAAACAATGGCTCTTTTAATTGCCAATGCCGACAAAAACATAATTAAAACACACCCGACTTTGCGCGAATATAAAAGGGGCATAGAAGGCGAGGCAAAACGCCTTGGCTATGCTGTAGACGAAATATGGATTGCAGACCCTCTTTTAAACAGCAAAACGCTTGCAAAGGCATTGCGTGCGCGCGGCATAAGGGGCGGTGTTGTTATGGGACACTTTTTGGGAGAGTTTTTTAAACCCAAGTTTGCCGAAATTTGGCGCAATTTTTCGTTTGTATCGGTTGGGGTAAAAACGTCTAGTTCGTTTGGACCAGTAGTTTCTGCCGACCAATATGCCGCAAGCTATTTGGCGTTTGAAAACTGCGTTAAAAAAGGGCTTAGCCGCGTGGCAATTATTATGGAAAAAGAGGTAGACTATTTTGTTGACGGCCGTTTTATTGCGGGCTTTTTGCGCGCGCAGTTCGAGGTTGAAAAACGCAACCGCATAGAGCCTTTTACGGTTCCGTTTGCTGCCAAAAATTTTGGCGAAAAGCTCGACGAATTTTTAAGGGCGCAAAAGCCGCAGGCAATTTTATATTTGCGCGATTATGTAGGCGATTTTTTGCGCTTAAACAAGATTGTTGCCGACAAAAAAATAGTTTTAGTGCAGCTTGAAAACCGCCGAAAAATTACAAAAAATTGGTGCGGAATAGAGCAAAACAACTACCAAGTTGGCGTTATGGCAGTAAGGAATGTTGCCGACATTTTAAACCGAAAGGAATTTATAGGCGAAAGCGCAACACCGTGCATTACTTTTGTATCTCCCAATTGGTGCGAGTTTTAGCTTTATAGTTGACGTTGTATTTTTCGGCAAATAGCATTTTTGCCATGAATATGAAACGTATGTATATGTTGGGCAAAATTGCCTTTGTATTTTTTATTGGACTTTGCTCGCTTTGCGCCTTTGGCGAAAATCAGGAAAAGCAGCGCAAATTTTCGGGCGAATGGATAACTACGCCTATGTTCGAAAATCTGCAAAAGATAAACGTGTTTCGCCGCCAGTTAGACGGCAAAAGGGCCGCCGAAATAAAAAAGCTTTCGACCATACGCAACAAACACATTTTGTTTAGAAAAACCTTTGAATTGCCCGAAAGCGTTAAAGACGTCCAACTTTATTTTTCGGCCGACGACTACGCAAAAATTTACATAAACGGGCAGTTTGTAGCCCAAGGGCCAACCGCAGCTTACAATTTTCATTACCTATACAATAAGGTAGATGTTTCAAAATTCCTTAAAAAAGGCAAAAACACTATTGCAGTGCACAGCTACTACCAAGGGCTTATAAACAGGGTATGGGTTAGCGGCGACAACCGTCACGGTTTTATTTGCGACATAGTTGCCGACGGCAAAACCGTTTTAAAAAGCGACAATACCTTTAAATTTGCCTACCACGAAGCGTTTACCGCCACAGGCATTGTCGGCTACGACACCCAGTTTATGGAAAGCTACAATGCCAATGCCTCCCAAGTTGGTTTTGAAAAGCCCGATTTTGACGATTCTAAATGGCAAAATGCAGTTGTTGCAAAATTGGCAGACTATACTTTGTTTGAATCGCCGCTTGCAAATTTACAGTTTGAAACAATTAAGCCGAAAATTGTGGAACGCCGCGGCAAGCGCATTTTTGTTGATTTTGGCGCAATGTATGTCGGCTATTTTAAGATGAAAGCTTCGGGCAAAAAGGGCGCAAAGCTTGAGTTGCGCTTTGGCCAAGAGCTTAACGACGACGGCTCTGTTCGCTACAAGCTTAGGGCAAATTGCGACTATAGAGAACACTTTATGCTTTCGGGCAAGGGCTGCGACACTTTAGACCAATTCGACTATAAGTCGTTTAGATATGCCGAAATTGTTGGGGCAGACAACGCCGATATAGACGAAAAATCGTTCGAGCTTGTTGCCCGCCATATGCCTTTTACCCTGAAGGCTCAAAACAGATATAAGGGCGACAAAACAGTCGAAAAAATCTGGAATTTGTGCGTGCGCTCTATGAAATACGGCGTGCAGGAACAAATTCAAGACTGTATGGACAGGGAAAAGGGCTACTATTTAGGCGACGGCTGCTACACAATGCTTACCTATTGCGTGCTTACAAACGACTATGCGCCAATGAAAAAAATGGTAGACGACTTTTTGCGCACCTCTTTTATAGACGGCGGATTGGTAACGTGCGCAAACTGTTCGTTTATGCAGGAAATTGCCGAATACCCCTTTATGATGTTTATGCTTTTGCCCGTGCTTGAAAAACGCGATGCCGAATTTGTAAGGCAAAGAATGGGGCAGTTTAAAAATATATTAGACTACTACGCGAAAAACTACGCCGAAAAGGACGGGCTTTTGAACAACCTAGACAAATGGTGCGTTGTTGAATGGCCCGCCTCTTGGCAAGACAACTACGATGTAGACGTAACCGAAGGCAAGGTATGCCGCACAAAGCACAATGTTATAAACGCATGGTATGTCGGCGCGGTATCGCTATACAACAAAACGGCGCGCAGGCTTGGAATGTCGGAATATGCGGGCGAGGCAAAGCTTAAAGATGCCTTTGTAAACGCATTTTTCGATAAGGAAAAGAATATGTTTAAAGACTCGGTTGTAAGCACGCATATAAGTTTTCCCGCAAACATATATCCCTGGTTTTTGGGCTTGTGCCCCAACGACGAGTCGCGCCAAAACATTTTGGCAATGGTTAAAAAAGAGAGAATGCAAAAAAGCATTTTGTTTATAACGTTTCCAATGTTTGCTTCGCTTAGAAGGGACGGGCAAGAAGACCTTTTGTACGAATTGCTGACCGACAAAAACGCCTGGCTTAAGATGTTTGAAGACGGGGCAACCGCTACTCTTGAAGGCTGGAGCAAGACGTCTAAGCGCAATGCTTCTTTGTTCCACCTAACCCTTGCGTGCGCAGCCGTGTTTATGTCCGACTACAACATAAACGAAATTTTTGAATAGGGCAAGAAACGCCTCGAATTTAGAAGGCAGTTTTTGCAAACAGAAAATCCCGAATTATTTCGGGATTTTTTTGCTTTTTAATTATGTGTTTTGCCGAAAAAGCCTTTGTGCTTTAAACGTGGTAGTGCCACTTGTATTCTATTTTGGCAATGTGCTCCATTATGCGGTCGGCTATTATTTGGGCGCGGTTGTGGTCTCCCTTTTGGGGGTCTATGTCGGCAACGTTAATTGGGTTGCCCGCAATTATCGTTATGCGCGTGCCCGCCGTAACTTTGTTAGACTTTGGCATAATCTTAAAATACCCGAAGCTGCGTATTGGCAAAACGGGAATTTTAGCCTTAAGCGCCAGCATTGCAGCCCCCGGCTTTGCCCTAAGCAAATTTCCGTCTTCGGTGCGCGTGCCCTCGGGGAAAATAATAAGCGAATGTCCGTTTTTTATGCGTTTAAGAGCCTCTCTTATTGCGCCAAAATCGTTGCCGCCGCGCTTTATGGGAATTGCATTTAACGCCGAAAAATATATGCGCAAAATAGGGTTTTTCATAAGCGTGTCGCGCGCTATAACCGAAACATTGTCGTTATGGAAAACCGACATTGTAGGCGGGTCTAAAAAGCTTACATGGTTTGCAACAATAATGCAGTTGCGCTTTGGGGCTTTGTCGAAGCCGTATATTTCTATTCTGCCGAGCAAATCGTTGAACGCGAAAAAAACGTGCCACGATACGCAGTACCAAAAGCCCGAGTTTTTTAACGATGCAAATGTTGTTTTCATTATGCCTGTAAAATTATTGAAATGCTTTTTTGTATAACTTCGTCTTTTGTCATATACGAAGTGTCTATTTTTATTGCGCCTTCGGGGCAAACCAGCGGGGCGGTTTTGCGCTTGCTGTCTAGCGCGTCGCGCTTTGCAACCGAATCTCCAATACCTTCTTTGGCGCGGCGTGCCGCCCTTGTTTCGGGGTTGGCGTCTAAAAATATCCTTACGTCGGCGTCGGGGAAAATAACCGAGCCAATATCCCTGCCTTCCATAATAAGCCCGTTAAAGCCAAGCTTTTTGGCTTCGTCTTTCATCGAACGCTGGTAGTTTTTAAGAAATTCCCTTAAAAAGGGTTTTGCCGCAAAATAGGCAACGTTGGCGTTTATCCTTTCGGTTCTTATGTCGCAATCTTTTACAATTGTGCCGTTAACTGCCATTTTTGCCTGATTTGTTCCCTCTATTTTTGTGGAAATTTCAAGCCTGTTTAGGGTGTTTATAATGTCGTTGTCGGCGCTGTCGTAGCTTAGGTTGTTTTCAAGCAAAATATACGTTAAAGTTCTGTAGTGCGAACCCGTGTCTACATGCATATAGTTAAGGGTTTTCGAGCTTTCCTTAGATACGCTCGACTTGCCTACGGCGGCTCCACCGTCGATTGCTACAACCTTAAATTTGTCGGATTGCATTTTCCAGTTTTCCATATCTTCAAAAAATTCGGGCCAGGTTTTGCCGCAGCATTGCGGGTTTTCTATGTCTATCCACCCGCGCCCGTCTAGGTTGCGGCTGCCCAAAACGGCAAACGCCATTGCCATTCTATGGTCGTTATAGGTTTTTATTAAAACGGGCTTTTGCGCTGTTTGTTTAAGTTCTTTCGGCAAAGAAGGGGTAATTTCTATAGAATCGTTGTCTATTGCCACGCTTTGGCACAACTTTTTAAGCTCGGTTGCCATTGCCAAAACCCTGTCGGTTTCCTGCTTGCGGGTGTGGGCAATGCCCGTAATTTTTATTTTTTTGCAAAGCAAGGGCGATATTGCCACCAAGCTTAAAAATGTGTCGGATATTGCGTTAAAATCCAAAGCGGTGTTGCAGTCGAAATTATGCAGGCTTTCAACAAGCAGGTCGCCGTCTACATTAGAGGTTTTTATAAGGCCCGTTTTTGCTAGAATGTTGGAATATTCGGCGTCGCCTTGAAGAACGCATTTTGCAAAGTTTTTAACCAGAACCGCTCCATTGTTTACCGCCGCCATTGTAATAGGGTAGCTTGCCGCGGTAGCGTCGGGCTCAACTTCGTAGTCGCAAATGTTTGTTTGCGCAATCTGCTTTTTTACAGAGTATCCGCTTTCGCAAATTTGGGCGAAAAACCCGAACTGCTCCATCATCTTTAGCGTCATTGCAACAAAGGGTTTCGATACCGTGTCGCCGTTTAGCTCGATAATAGAATCGCCGTTTGCCCTTGCCGAAACCATTAAAAACGCCGACAATATTTGGCTTGATGCGGTAGCGTCTATAATAGTTTTGCCGCCGCCAAGGCCGCAGCTTTTCATCTTAAATGGGAACGCGTATTTTTCGCCCGAAAATTCGAATTTTGCACCCGAGTTTTCAAGCGCAAGCAACAAGCCCTTCATTGGGCGGTTATACATTTCGGCGTCTGAATCGAATTCGTATTCGCCGTTTGTAGATAGCGCGCACAAGGCGGTTATAAACCTTGCCGCCGTTCCCGCGTTACCCACAAAAAGTTTTGCGTTGTTGTTTGGTATTTTTCCGCCAAGCCCTTTAATAAAAACATCGTTTTTGTTTTCGGAAATTTCGAAGCCAAGTTTTTTTAGACAGTCGAGCATAATTACGGTGTCGCGCGAGCGCAATATATTGCGCACAGCAACTGTGCCATCGCAAAGCGAAGCCAAAAGCAACGCCCTGTTTGTTATGCTTTTCGACGACGGCAACTTTGCCGAAAACCCTACGCCTTTTTTAAAAGTTTTTATAAGCATTGTTAAAGCGACTCCCTAAATTTTTGCGACGAAGCCAAGAATTTTTTTATGGCTTTGGCGTTGCCGCTTTTTAATAGCTTTTCAAAATTTTCGAACTCTTTTATTTGGCATCTTAATGCCTTTAAAATAGAACTTTTGTTTTCGGAGATAATGTCGGTCCACAAAACGGGGTTGCCGCCCGCTATTCGGGTGGTATCTTTAAAGCCCGTGCTTAATGCAAATCTTTCGTTTTTGCCCTTTGCGTTTTTGCATAAAATTGCGGCGGTTATGTGGGGCAGGTGGCTTATTCTGGCAACGCACAAGTCGTGCGCTTGGGCGGTCATAAATTTAACCTGCATTTTAAGCGACTTCCAAAAATCTTCAACAAACAATGTAGCTTGGCGGTTTTTAGACGGTATTACCATGCAAGGTCTGTTGTCGAAAAGATCTGCCGAAGCCCACTGCGAACCCGATTTGTCGGAACCTGCCATAGGGTGCGAACCCACATAATAGGCTTTTTTGCCTTTGTAGATTTTGTCTACAGCCTTGCAAATTGCGCCCTTAATGCTGGCAACATCGCTTACAACGGCGTTTTCCTTTAAATGCGGCAAAATTTCGGCGGCATATTTTGCTATTGTAGACGGATTCGTGCAAATAACAACAATGTCGGCATTCTTTACACATTCGGCGGGGGTTTCGCACACGGTGTCGGCAAGGCGTTTTGCCTTTTCGCGCGAAGATTTGCTACGCGACCAAACGCTTATTTTTGCCCCTTTAATATTCTTTTTTGCCGAAAGGGCAAGCGAGCCGCCCAAAAGCCCCATACCTAGTATGGCTATGTTTTTTGCCGAATTCATAGTTAATAATTTGTGGCATTATGTGCAAATTGCCGCGCTATGCAATATTTTTTATGCCGGCGGCCTGCAGGGCAGCCTTTCTTTCCAAACAGGTTGCGCATTTGCCGCAGGGCGTGTCGCCCCCGTTGTAGCACGACCACGTTTTAGAAAAGTCCACTCCTAGCGATACGCCCAATTTTGCGATTTCGGCTTTCGACATATCAACAAAAGGGGCAACAAGTTTCAACTTTTTGTCGTCGCAAAGGGAAATTGCAGTTTGCATTGCCCTGGCAAATTCGGGGCGGCAGTCGGCGTAAATTGCGTGGTCGCCCGAGTGCGCAGCGTAGGCTACCGAGTCGGCATTAGAGGTTATGGCGTATGCTGCTGCAATAGAAAGAAATATCATATTGCGGTTGGGCACAACGGTGTCGGCCATATTTTGCGCGTTATATTCCGCCAACGGCACTTTAACCGCCTCGTTTGTAAGTGCGCTGTTGCCGAAAATGGGCTTTAAAGAAGATATGTCGGCTACAAAATGTTTTACGCCAAGCTTTTGGCAGTTGTATTTTGCATATGCTATTTCCTTATTGTGCCTTTGCCCGTAGTAAAAGCTAATTGCCGCCGCAAGGGAATTGTCGGCGTGCAGTTTGTAAAGCAAAACGGTGGAATCTAAACCGCCCGAATATATCAATACCGATTTCATATATGCCGCAATATTTTGCAGTGTAAAAAGCCTTTGTAAAGTATATTTGAAAATGCTTGATATGGCTGGTACTTTCGGCTTACATAGTGCTTTGTAATGAGAACGTCTATTACGCAGGTGGTTGTTTTTGCGGGCGCGTTGGCGGCGGCGTTGCCGTGCGCGGGGCTGCTTGGCCTGCTATATTTTAAAGCCCCGAATATAGACAGGGTTGCCGAAAATATTTTCGACAATGTTTCGGAAAACAACGCAAAGAGCATTGTAGGCGATGTAAGGGGGCTTTGCCGCATTATGGACTTGTCCTTAAAAAACTCGGCTAGCAAAGATACCTACGAGTTGGAGCGCGAAAGCCTAAAAGAGTCTATCTGCAAAAATTTGGAAAATTCCAAAATAGGGGCAACAGGCAACTTTTGGGTTGTGGAGTTTTTAGACGAGTTCAACACGGTTGTGCGCGTTTCAAAAAAAGGGCTAAAAACAGGCAAGATTATAGAAAAAGACTTTAACGAGCTAGATTTAAAACCCCAGCAAAAAGCCATAGGCGAAATTTTGTCGGCGGCGAAAAAGAGCGGCGAAAAAATCAATTTTGTAAAGCGTTCGCTTTCGGATATGCGCATAACGGGCGAAAAGTATACGGCGTTTTGCTATCTGCCCGAATTTAAGTGGGTTATAGGCGTATCTTTTGCCGGCGACATTCCCGAAAAACAGACGCTTTCAAAAACAAAGCCAATAGACAGCGTCGCCGAAAAGCTGTCGGTTAAAACAGGTTCTAAAAAGATGTTTTTCGACGTTCTAACGGTTTCGCTTATATTGCTTATCGGCGCGGTTGCGCTTTCGCTTATAGTGTCGTCGAACATACTTGTGGGGTTTAAGTCGGCAAACAGAGCCTTAAAACTTCTTAGGTCGGGCAAGGTTAGAGAGGCGGCCTACATTTTGCGCAGCGCATCGTTTAACAACAAAAATTCGTTCTCGGAAATGGACGAAATTTTTCAAAATATTGCAATGTATATCAATAGAATAAACGAGTCTATAGTTTCTTCCAAATCGAAGGCTACCAGAATTGCCGAGCTTTCGCGTCGCATTTCGGCATCGTTGTTCGCGTTCGAAAACTTTGTAAAAACAGAGGATTTGTCTGTAAGGCAGGTATACCAGCAGTCTAATTCTACCGCGTTTTCGGCGCACGCGCTAAGCGAAACGGCTTCGGAATCGTCTAGGGAAATTTCGGAATTTGCCAACCAAAGCAAAAACACAAAAACCTATTTTACCGAGCTTAAGCGCGATATGCGCGACTTGTCTCTTTCGGCTGCCGAAACGGCAAGCAGGCTAAAGAGTTTGCTTGAAATGTCTGGGCAGATATTCCAATCGCTTTCCGAGATAGAAAAATTTGGCGAAAATGCGAATATGCTTTCGTTTAACATTGCAATAGCCGCCGAAAAAGACGGCGGGGCAAGTGCGGGGCTTTCGGCGGTATCGCGCGAAATACACAAAATTGCGCAAAACATAAAAGAATTGGGCAAAAATGTTGAAATTGCCTCTAAAGACCTGCAAAATTCGCTGGCGTTCGACATTGCAGACGTCTCGCTTTTTGTGGATAAAATAGGCGATGCAAGCGCAAAGTTAAGCTCTTTGACGGGCGATTTTGCCGATATAGACAAGTATATTTTCGAGCTAAACAGCGGCTTTTCGCATTTGTCTAAATCAATTGCCGAGCAGTTCGAAATTTCGGGCAAACTTTCGGTTTCGATGGATATTGTAGCCCAAACTTCTGAAAAAATAAGGGCGAAAAACGCCGATTTTAAGTCGGCATCTGACTTGCTTAAGCTTTCGTCCGACACCTTCAAGGGCGTGTCGGAAAACTTTTCGTAAAAAACGCATTTGCCGAGATAAAAAAATGGCGTTTTTGTGCCTTTTTTAAGCAAAAAATGCTTGAGTATTTTGCCGTATATTTGAGATAATACACGAATATATGGAACAGAAAATAGCTTTAATTTCGGTAAGCGACAAATCAGGTTTGTTGGATTTCGCCAAGGCTTTGGTTGAAAAACACAACTATAAAATTTTATCTACGGGCGGAACGGCCAAAATGCTCGAACAAAACGGCGTTCCCGTAACCGAGGTAAGCGAATATACGGGTTTCCCCGAAATGATGAACGGCAGGGTTAAAACTTTGCACCCGAAAATCCACGGCGGTTTGCTTTGCTTGCGCAGCAATGCCGACCATATGCGTCAGGCGAAGGAAAACGGCATTAGTATGATAGATATGGTTGTTGTTAACCTTTATCCTTTCGAAGCTACCGTTGCAAAAAGCGGCTGCACTATTGAAGACGCGATAGAAAATATCGATATAGGCGGGCCTTCTATGCTGCGCTCGGCGGCAAAGAACCATGCAAGCGTAACAGTTGTTTGCGACGCAAACGACTACGGCAAAGTTCTTGAAGCTATGGACAAGGGTGAAGAAGCCCTTAAGGAACTTCGCAAACTTTTGGCTTTAAAAGTATATAAAAGAACCGCCGCCTACGACACCGCAATTAGCAGCTATTTGCACTCTAAATTCTTGGGCGAAGAATTGCCCGAAAGAATGAATATTTCGATGCCGTTGGTTCAAAAAATGCGCTACGGCGAAAATCCGCACCAATATGCGGCTTTGTATGGCGAAGATTTCGGCAAATTCTTTAAACAGCTTCACGGCAAAGAATTGTCGTATAACAATATTACCGACATTAGCGCGGCTTGCGAACTTATCTCGGAATTCGAAAAGCCCACGTTGGCAATTTTAAAGCACACAAACCCCTGCGGCGTTGCCTCGTGCGACGATTTGGTTGAAGCGTGGAATCAGGCTTTTGCAACCGATACCCAAGCTCCCTTCGGCGGCATAATAATTATCAACCGCCCGATGAAGGCGGATTTGGCTCAGAAAATTTCGGAAATATTCTGCGAAGTTATAATTGCCCCCGCTTTCGAGCAAGACGCTTTGGATATTCTCAATAAAAAGAAGAATTTGCGCTTGATGGTTTCCAACTACACAAAGCAGTCGGCAAGCTCCGTTCAGTTCAAGAGTGTTGTTGGCGGTATGCTCGTTCAGCAAAGCGACAATATCGAAGAACTTAAGGCGAATATGCAGGTTGTTTCTAAACGTCAGCCCACCGAAGAGGAATGGAACGCAATGCTTTTCGGCTGGAAAGTTGTAAAACACGTTAAGAGCAATGCCATTGTATACGCTTCCAACGAACGCACTTTGGGCGTTGGCGCAGGGCAAATGTCGCGCGTAGACAGCTCGCAAATTGCGGTATGGAAAGCGCAAAATGCAGGCTTGTCGCTTAAAGGCTCGGTAATTGCTTCCGACGCGTTCTTCCCCTTTGCAGACGGCTTGGTTGCTGCGGCAAAGGCTGGGGCAACCGCCGCAATACAGCCCGGCGGTTCGGTTAGAGACGCCGAGGTTATAGAGGCCGCCGATGCCAACAATATGGCAATGGTGTTTACCCGCGTAAGACACTTTAGGCACTAATTTAAGATGTCTATTTCAAGGCTATATTCGCGCGTTTTTAACGAGAAGCTTTTAATGGGCTTGTCGCTAGCGTTTATAGCCTTTATGTATCTTCTCTTTGTCGGCGGTTGCGATACCAAAACCGGCGACGCCGTCGACGAGGTTGAAGAGTCTTTATATAGCAAGGGCAAATCCGAGCTAAGAAAGGGCAATACAAACGAAGCCCTTGGCTGCTTTTTAAAGGTTATAGAAAAACGGCGCGATGCCCCCGAATCGCATTGGGAGGCGGGCAGCATTTATCTAAATTCGCTTAACGACCCTATTGCAGCTATTTATCACTTTAAAAAGTATTTAGAACTAAAGCCCGACTCGAATATTTCCGGCAACGTAAAGCAGATGATAGAAACAGCCCACAAGCGGTTTGCGGCTTCGCTGCCACTAACGCCGTTTTCGAATAATGTTGAGCTTGAAGAAATTATATCTAAGCTGCAAAAAGAAAATTACGAGCTAAAGCAGCGTTTGGCAAGCTATGCCGATACTATAGAAAAGCTTGAAAAATACCAAAAAAATATAGCTAAAAAGTCGGAAGCTGCGGCAACTTTGGCAACTTTGCAGCAAACCGCAAAAGACAAGCCCGACATTTTAAGCAAAAACAAGCAAAACACAAAAACCCCCGAAATTCAGCGCGACAAAGTTAGCGACTATGTGGTAAAACCTGGCGACACTCTTAGCAGCATTAGCCGCAAGGTATATGGCACAACATCGCGCTGGAAGGATATTTACAAGGCAAACCGTTCGGTATTGCATTCGCCGGAGGCTTTAAAGCCCGGTCAAACCCTTAAAATGCCAAGGTAAAATGTTGGTAGCTGCCATAATTTTAGCGGTTTTGCTTTTTGTTGCGCTGGGGGCATTTGCCTATTTTTATGTTGTAGCTGCCAACGAAAAGGTTGGAGCGCAAGCCCAAAACGCCTTCTTTAAAGCCGAAGTTGAAAGGCTTACTCTAGAAAACGGCACTTTAACAGAAAAGCTTGCCGCAGCCGAAAAACAAAACCTTTTGCTTTCGCAAAAAGATGCCATTTTAACACAAAAGCAGCTAGAGTGGGAAAACAATTTTAAAATGGCATCAGAGCAAATGAAAAGCGATTTTAGATTGCTTTCCATAAAGATTTTTGAAGATGCCCAAAAAAAACTTGCGGGCGAAAACAGCGAAAATATAGCGCAAATATTAAATCCCCTAAAAAGCGACTTAACCGCTTTTTCGAAAAGGGTTGAAGAATTAAACGGAGTTTCCAGAGAAAAGCAGGCGAGTTTTGAAACGCAAATAAAGTATTTGGGCGAACTAAACACAAAGTTGTCGCAAGACGCAAAGGATTTAACAAACGCCTTAAAAAATAACAAAACGGCGGGCAACTGGGGCGAGCTTGTGCTAGAGCGTTTGCTGGAACTTAGCGGCTTGCAAGAGGGCATTGAGTATAAAAAGCAAGTTTCTGTAAAATCCGAAACGGGGGCTGTTTTGCGCCCCGATATTATTGTAAGCCTTACAAACAATAGAACCATTGTAATAGATTCAAAATTGTCGCTAGACTCTTTCGAAAAATGCGTGAAAGCCGAAAGCCCCGCAGCCTACGAAGAAGCTGTAAAAAGCTTTAAAATTTCGGTTGAACGCCACATAAAGGGGCTTTCGCAAAAAAAGTACGAAGACTTGTTTAAAACCCCCGATTTTGTATTTGTATTTGTTCCGATAGAGGGCGCGTTTTCGCTTATAATGAAGGAATGCCCCGAAATTTACGAAACGGCGTATGAAAGCAAAATAGTTTTGGCTGGGCCTTCAACCTTGCTGGCGTCGCTTAAAACCGTAGAATTTATTTGGCGCGCCGAAAAGCAGGAAAAGCATTCTATGGAAATTGCCGAAATGGGCGCAAAGTTGTACGAAAAAATGCGCATTTTTTGCGAAAAATATATGCGCTTGGGCGAGCAGATAAAGACGGTAAGTTCAACCTACGAAGAGTCTTTAAAAACAATATCGCAAGGCAAGGGCAACGCCCTGTCTATTGCAGATAAAATGGTTGCCCTTGGCGTAAAAACCAAGTCGGAAATTAAAATGGATTTCGAAAAAGACGCCTAAATGGATAATTTTGCCTCCACTTTGCTAGACTATAAGGCGCATTTGCAAATGCAGCTTGGGCTAAGTAAAAATTCGGTTCTTTCGTATGTGGAAGACATTTCGCTTTTCGGAGAATTTTTAAAAGCGCACGGCAAAACGTCTTTCGAAAGCGTAGATTTAGACGACATTTATTTGTGGATAGATTCTATTTCGTCTAAAGTGCGAAGCACAACGCAGGCGCGCAAGCTTAGCGCGTTAAAATCTTTCTCCCTTTTTATGGTAGACGAAAAACGTTGGCCGCACGACTACACGCAAAAGGTTGTGCGCCCGAAAGTGAAAAGGGCAGTGCCTACCGCCCTTACTTTGGACGAGGTTGAAAGGCTTTTGTCTACCCCAAACACAAATACATACGAAGGCGCGCGAGATAGCGCAATGTTCGAGCTTATGTATTCTAGCGGTTTGCGCGTAAGCGAGCTGTGCTCGCTTAAGGGCACCGACATAAATTTCGACGAAAATTTTTTAAGGGTAAAGGGCAAAGGTTCTAAAGTTAGGCTTGTTCCCTTTGGGCAGGACGCGCGCGACAAACTTGTAGACTATATCCGCAACATTCGCTGCACGGTAAAAAATATAAAGAGCGACGTTCTTTTTATCACCAAGCGCGGCACTCCGCTTTCGAGAAAAACTTTTTGGGGCAATATTAAAAAATACGCCGCCCAATGCGGAATAGAAAAAAACGTAAAACCGCACATTTTAAGGCATTCTTTTGCAACGCACCTGCTGCGAAACGGCGCAAATTTGCTTTCCATTCAGGAAATGTTGGGGCATAGCGACCTTTCTACAACCCAGATATATACAGAGCTTACAAAAGACACTTTGCTAGACGAATTTGCAAAACGCCACCCAAGAGACAATATGAAGCTTTAGCTTTTTTGCAAAAAAACTGAGTTTTGGTTGTGTATTTTATTTATTGTAAATAAGTTGCGGCTTTACAAATAAACGCGCTAATCTTCGTTGGTCTCTTCGTCTATAATTGCAATGTTTTCGTCTAAAGAAGCATCGTGTGTTTCTTTTTCGCTTTCGGACGAAGAGCTATAGTCTTTAATTTCGCCGCGTCTTAGGGCTTTGGGTTTTGCGTTAAACTGGCTAATTAACAAGTCGCAAAGAGTTTGCGGGATTTTCGAAAGGGCTTCTTTAAACTCTGGGGTGTCTGCCCCAAAAGTTTTAATATTTTCCAAAACTTTTTGTTCCGGGGCTTCGTCTTCGGTTGTATCCGATTTTTTAGATACAATTTTTTCGAAATTTTTCGAAACAAAATACGATTCTAATAGGGCCTCTCTAAGCAGAAGGGCTATTTTTTTTTTGCGCATCCGCCGGCAGGTCGGAAAGTTTTTCCAATTCCTTAATAAGGGTATTTATTGCCCTTGTTCGGCTTTGCTCTACCGCCTTTAGCAAGGTTACTTCAAAATTTGCCCTTTCCGACAGGCCGCTTCGCAATGTTTTAACACCCGACTGCAAAGCGTCTAGCATATGCATAATTTGCTCGCTCGAAAGCTTCTTTTCGCCGAAAAGGTAAAAGCCTTCTTTTAGCGAATCCATAAGCGACTTTCGCAATTCTATCTGCAAGTCGTTTAAGGCTCTATACAAGTCGCAACCGTTGTCTATTAAGGCGGCAACTTCTTTCATTAAAGAGGCATTGTCGCCCTTTGCCATTGCCGAAATTATTGCCGCAATTTGCGCCGTAGAGGCAAGGCCGTATACGTTAATTACGTCTTGCTCTGAAATGTTTTTACCGCAAAACGAAATCATTTGGTCTAAAATACTTTGGGCGTCGCGCATACCGCCGTTTGCAAGGCGCGCAATTACGTCTAGGGCGGCTTTGTCGGTTTTAATGCCTTCTAGCTCGGCAATTTTAGCCAAGTGTGCCGAAATCTTTTCTTCGGGAATTGGTCTAAATTCAAACCTTTGGCACCTAGAAGTTATAGTGCCCAAAACCTTGTGCGCCTCGGTTGTGGCAAATATAAATTTAACGTGTTTCGGCGGTTCTTCCAAGGTTTTCAGCAGGGCGTTAAAGGCGTCTTGCGTTAAAGAGTGCACTTCGTCGATAATGTATATCTTATACGAGCACTGGGTAGGGGCGTATTTGCAGTCCTGCCTAAGCTGGCGTATTTCATCTATAGAACGGTTCGACGCGCCGTCTATTTCGACAACGTCCATACAAGTGCCGTTCATTATGGCTTTAGAAATTTCGCTGTCGTCGCTAGGGTGCGAGTTGGGGCCGCCTTCGGCATTTAGTGCCTTTGCAAATATGCGCGCTACCGTTGTTTTGCCCGTGCCCCTAGGCCCTACAAAAAGGTAGGCGTGCCCTATACGGCCGGAATCTATCGCGTTTTTAAGCGTGCGCACAACGTGTTCTTGCCCGACAAGTTCGTCGAACTGTTTGGGGCGGTAGC
This sequence comes from uncultured Opitutales bacterium, assembly GCA_934613415.1. Classification (GTDB taxonomy): domain Bacteria; phylum Verrucomicrobiota; class Verrucomicrobiia; order Opitutales; family Intestinicryptomonadaceae; genus CAKUIA01. The sequence goes on along the minus strand of CAKTSY010000001.1, from coordinate 191,929 downwards.
GGCGCGCTATAACTTGATAGGATTCCTCTGCCATATAGCGTAATAATTATATTTTTACGCCGTCTTGGGTTGCCCTTTGCAGGTATCTTTCCGACAATTTTTTGGTAACAGGGCCGGGTTTGCCGTCGCCTATTACGCGCGAGTCGAGCTCTACAAGGGGAATCAAACGTGCGGCAGTTCCGGTAAGGAAGCATTCGTCGGCAGTCCAAACGTCGAAACGGGTCAGGATTTTTTCTACAAACGGAACGCCCAGTTCTTGTGCAATTTCAATTACGCTGCGGCGTGTTACGCCAATAAGCGAGCTTGCCGAGCAGGGAGGTGTATACAAAACGCCTTCCGAAACAATAAAGATATTGTCGCCGCTGCATTCTGCAATGTTGCCTTCGCTGTTCAAAAGAACGCATTCTTCGTAGCCCAAGTTCTTGGCCTCTATCTTTGCCAAGATATTGTTTAGGTAGTTTAAGCTTTTTACCATAGGCGGCAAAGCTGCGGGCGAGTTTCTGCGTGTGGGAACTGTAATTGCCTTAAGGCCGTTTTCGTAAAGTTCCTTCGGGTAAAGAGTAATTTCGTCGGCAATGATAATCAACTGAGGGTCTGTGCAAGTGAAGGGCGAAATGCCCAATTTGCCTTTACCGCGCGAAACAACCAATCTGATATAGCCGTCTTTAAGGCCGTTTACGCGGCAAGCTTCGCACACGGCGTCCATAATTTCCTGTTTGCTCCAGGGCAAATCAAGCATAATGGCTTTTGCCGATTTAAAAAGTCTATTGATATGTACGGGTAGTCTAAACACATTGCCGCTGTATAGGCGGATACCTTCAAATATACCGTCGCCGTACAAGAAGCCGTGGTCGAAAACCGAAACTTTGGCTTCGTCTTTTTCGTAGAATTTTCCGTTTATGTAAACTTTCATTTTGTTTCCTTATATTTAAAAAGTCGTTAAAATGCTACACCCTAAAAAATGCCGCTGTCAATAAATAGATTAGTTTTCTATATAAATTTTTTCGTCGTAGTAGGGTATTTTTGCCTTAATCATTTTGTCGAGAGTGCCGTCTTTGCGGTGGGTGTCTATAAACTGGTTAAGAGCTGCCAAAAGCTTGGGGTTGTCTTGGCGAACCGCCCAGCAAAGCGATTCTTTGTCGAGCACTATGGGCATTGGGGCAATGCCCGAGCTTTCGAAGTTGCTAGCCAACCACATAACCAAAGTAGAATCGGCAACAAGCATATCTATTTTTTTTGCAAGCAAAGCCTCTATTGCGTCTTTAGAATCTTTTAAAACCACAACATTGCAGTAGTAAAAGTTGTCTTTAACGAATGTTTCGGCGGTATAGCGTTCTATAACGCCAATATTACCTATTGCGTTTATAACCGAAAGCGCCGAGTCGTATTTTTGAAAATCTATGCGGTGCAAAAGCGGCATTTGGCTTACGGTTAAATAGCTTTTTGTAAACGCAACGCGTTTTGCGCGCGTGTCGGTATATGACATTGCCGACATAATCGCGTCTACGCGCTTTGCGTTTAGGGCTGGAATAAGCTCTTTAAAATCCATATTTATAAGAACAAGCTCGTAGCCGTTTTCTTCGCAGAATTTTTGGGCAAAGTCTACCTCAAGACCCACAATTTTGCCTTTTTCGGCGTAAATCATTGGGGGGAATCCTATGTTCACGCCAACCCTAAACTGCGGCTTTGCAGATTTGTCGTCGGCAAATAGCGCGCAAACGGCAAACATTAATATGGATAAAAGAAGCTTTTTCATAAAATTATAGGTCTATTTGAACTTTCGAGTCTTTGCCGTATTCGACGCCGTCTACTCCGAAGCCGAAAAGCCCCAAGAACGCCTTTTTGTAGCCGTCGTAGTCGGTCAATTCGCGCAGGTTTTCGCTTGTAATGTCGTTCCACATTGCAAACACCGCGTTTTGAACTTCGTCTTTAAGCTCTAAATCGTCTATTCTTATAAGCCCGTTGTCGTCGAAATCAAGGAAGTTGTCGTTATAAAGCTTGGTTGCAAAAAGCCTGTTTATTTGCATAATTGCGTCTTCGTGCAAATTCATTTGCTTCATAACCTTATACAACGCCGAAATGTATAGCGGAACTACGGGTATTGCCGAGCTTGCCTGCGTTACAATTGCCTTGTTTACCGAAACAAAAGCCTTGCCCCTGTGCAATTTTAAAACGGCGTCGATTTGTTCGGCTGCCTTTTCAAGATCTTTCTTTGCCTGACCTATTGTGCCTTCTCTGTAAATGGGGTAGGTAAGTTTTGGGCCAATATAAGAATATGCTACGCTTGTGCAGCCTTCGGCTATAACACCCGCCTTGTCTAGGGCGTCTATCCAAAGCTTCCAGTCGTCGCCGCCCATAACTTTTATTGTGTCGTGCACTTCCTTTTCGGTTGCAACAGCAACAACAACGTCTTTAATGCAGTCTTTGTCGGTGTCTACGCTTTTTGCGTGGTATTCTTCGCCAACTGTCTTTAAAACGCTTTTGTAAATTTCGCCCGTTTTTGGGTCTGTGCGGCGCGGGGCTGCCAAAGAATATACAATTAAGTCTACCTTGCCGAAAGGACTTGCCTTTATGGCCTGTATAGCCTGCGCTTTAATGTCGTCGGTAAAGGCGTCGCCGTTGATATTGGCGCAATACAAGCCTTCGGCTTTAGCCTGCTTGGTAAATTCGGCCGTGTTATACCAGCCCGCCGAGGCGCAGCGGCTTTTTGCGTCGTCGCCGTTGCGTTCAAAAAACACGCCAACGGTTGCGCTTTTGCAGCCAAAGGCGGCGTTTATTCGGCTAGCCAAGCCGTAGCCCGTCGAAGAACCTATAACAAGCGCGCACTTGCACCCGTTTTTAATTTCGCCTTTCGATTTAACGTAGGCGATTTGATTTTGAACGTTTTTTGCGCAGCCTTCGGGGTGCGCTGTTATGCACAAAAACGATTTTACTTTTGGTTCCACTATCATTTTAGAGAGAGTCTCCTTTTTGAATTTTTGTTTTAGCGTATTCTGTTTTGCATGTGCTCGATTAGGGCTTTCATAAACTCGTTGTTCTTGCCCATTTTGTCGCACAAGGCAACGGCTTTGTTGGTAAGGTCGGCGGCAATTTCGCGCGCTTTTTCTATTCCGTAAAGGGTGGCATAGGTCATCTTGTTGTTTTGCGCGTCTAGCCTTACGGTTTTTCCCATCGTTTCGGTGTCGGAGGTTGCGTCTAAAATGTCGTCTATAACCTGAAACGCCAAGCCAATGTTATATCCTATTTGCCTTGCAGTTTCCAAATGTTCTTTAGTGCACGATTTCGACAATCTTACCCCCATTGTTACCGCGCTTGTAATCAAGGCGGCGGTTTTGTTGTCGTGAATGTAAACGAGCTTTTCGGGGGTCATATTCTCGCCGTTTTTCTCGTTCATTACGTCTTCTACCTGGCCGCCTATAAGCTTTTCGCTACCTGCGGCGTGGCCCAAATCGCGCACAAGGTCGGTCGCAATTTCGGGGTGGTCTTTATAGCTTTCTGCCAAAAGCCAAAGCGAGTACGTTAAAAGTGCGTCGCCAGCCAAAAGGGCAAGGGGTTCGCCAAATACTTTGTGGCAGGTTGGCACACCGCGCCTTAGGTCGGAATTGTCTATTGCGGGAAGGTCGTCGTGAATTAAAGTGTAGGTGTGCAACGACTCTATTGCAACGCATGCGGGAACGGGGTCTATGTCGCCGTCGAGCATTTCCTGGGCGGCCATAAGCAGAATGGGGCGTATTCTTTTGCCGCCGGCCTTAAGGCTGTAGCGCATTGCCTTGTGCAAATCGGCGGGTCTTGTGTCTTCCGTGGGAAGATATTTGTCTATGCCGTTTTCTACAGCTTTGCGAAGCGATTCGTATTTTTCTTTGAATTGGGTGTCGTTCATATTTTTCCTTTTATATTATAAATTTTTTAGAGAGTTTAAAATGCTTACTGCAGAGTCGGACCTGTTTACTATATATAGATGGAAGCGGTTTACCCCGTGGGCTAGCAGGTCTTTAATTTGCGCCAAAGTCCATTCGGTTCCTATTTTGCGCGCGCTTTCGGCGTCGGGGGCGTTTTTAAGCTTTTCTGCCAATTCTTCGGGCAAATACGCGTTCGACATTGTGCAGAATTTTTGTACCTGCTCGAACGACAATGCGGGAAGCAGCCCCGGAATTATCGGCTGCGTAATGCCCGCCGTTTCGCACATATCCATAAATTTGTAGAAGTGCGAATTTTCGAAAAACAGTTGCGAAATGAAATAGTCTACTCCGCAGTCGGCCTTTATTTTTAAGTGGGCAATATCTTCTTGAAGGGTTTTTGCCTCGAAGTGCTTTTCGGGGTAGCAGGCTGCATATACCTTAAAGGACGGGAACTCGCTTTTTATAAGCGAAACAAGCTCGCTTGCGTGTTTTAGCCCGTTTGGGTGTGCCCTAAATTCGGCGGAATTTTTTGGAGGGTCGCCCCTTAGTGCCATAACGCGGGTTAGCCCCGAATTTTGATACAACCTAAGCATTTGCCTTAGGTCGTCTACCGAGTGCTCTACGCACGTTAGGTGGGGCATCATATTAAAATTAAAAATTTCGCCCAAAAGCGATGCGTATTCTACCGTGCGCTCGCGCGTTGTTCCGCCGGCTCCGTAGGTTATAGACGCATATTTTACATTGCAGTTTTTTATCTTGTTTGCGGTGCGCAAAATCTGGCGCGCGCCTTCCTCGGTTTTTGGAGGGAAAAATTCTACGGAAATTTCCGGTTTTATATCCATAATGAAATATTATATTAAAAGTCTTTCGGCTTTTCGGTTTTTTGTAAATGTAGATAATGGTAGGGCAAAAAAACAATTTTTAAAGAATAAAATGCTTGCCCGAAAAAAATAAAAATGCAAGAGTCTTTGCGGTGAAAGTTATTTTGCCGAACATAAAACAAAAATAATAAGACGATGAATCAATATCTATACTTATCATTAATCCCCGAGGCGTTAATTGCATCTAATTTGGCTCCCGAAGAGTTCGGTTCGTACTATGCAACCGGTACTTCGCACCACAACAACGCGCAGGCGATATTTTTTGAAGTCGAAAAGAATTTTGAAAGCGACTATTTCCCCCTTTCCAAGATAGACGAACTTTGCCAACCGCACAAAGACGGTTCGCCGCACAAGTCGGTTTACCTTTCGGTTTACAGGGTGTTAGAACACATTCCCCTAAGCGCGCTTAAAAGCCTTTATTTAACTACAAGCGACGGCAAAACCCTTAAGCTAGACAAGGGCGAATTTGTGCCCGAAGACAACGTTCACCTTTACTTGTATCAAGATTTAGGCCCCGTAAAACCCAGAGTTGCCAGCGCGCTTAACCCTGCAGAATATGTAAAAAGGCTAACTAGCCCCGACAGACTTATAAACACCCCCAAAATTGCCTTTTGCGATTTAAGGCTGGGCAACTTCGAAAAACACCCCGACATTGCCATAGAAGAAGACTTGCCGTATGCGAATATGGAGCACCTAAGGGATTGTTTGTCGCAGGTAAATTCTAAATCGGGCAAAAACAACAAGGTTGTTGTGCGCAGAATGAACGGCGAAATTTTGTATAGAACCGTAAAGAACGGTTTTTATGTTGGCGACAACAACGAAATGCTGTATTACCCAATGCCCTCGCGCGAAGATTTGGAGAACAAACACTTTAATTGGTGGAGAAGCGCGCTTACGGCCTTCGGAGAATAAATAATTTTAACGCCCCCTTGCGCGTCGTTTTTGTGCGGGGGGCTTTCTTGTAGATTTTTTTAACATTGTATAAAGATTATTATGAAAGATATTAACGTATTGTTCTGGCTTGTGCCTTTGGCCTCGCTGATAGCGTTGTTCTTCGCCGGAATGTTCTATTCCAAGATGAAGGGCGAAAACGCGGGAACCGAACTAATGCAAAAGATTGCCTCGCACGTTCGCGCGGGGGCTTTGGCATACTTAAAACAGCAGTATAAGATTGTTGGCATGGTGTTTGTTATTCTTACTATGTTCTTCTCTTATTTGGCCTATGGAATTGGCGTGCAAAACGGCTGGGTTCCATTTGCGTTCTTAACTGGCGGCTTTTTCTCGGGCTTGGCGGGCTTTTTCGGTATGAAAACCGCAACGTATGCCTCGAGCAGGGCGGCTTGGGCGGCAAACAACTCGCTGGACCACGGCCTTAGGGTTGCGTTCCGCTCGGGCGCGGTTATGGGGCTAGTTGTTGTAGGCTTGGCTTTGTTCGATATTTCGATGTGGTTTATAATTTTAAACTACTTTGTAGAAGGCGTTTCTACCCAGCATAAGATGGTTGTTATTACAACCACAATGCTTACATTCGGTATGGGTGCTTCGTTGCAGGCATTGTTTGCACGCGTAGGCGGCGGCATATTCACAAAAGCTGCCGACGTTGGCGCCGACTTAGTTGGCAAGGTAGAAGCCGGCATTCCCGAAGACGACCCGCGCAACCCCGCCACAATTGCCGACAATGTTGGCGACAACGTAGGCGATGTTGCAGGTATGGGCGCAGACCTTTACGAATCTTATTGCGGTTCTATTTTGGCTACAGCCGCATTGGGAGCCGCCTCCTATATGGGCACTAGTGCCGATATTCAAATCAAGGCTGTTTTAGCCCCAATGATTATTGCCGCCGTTGGCACAATTCTTTCTATTATCGGCATCTATTGCGTAAGGGTAAAGAAAGGGGCTTCCAGCAAGCAGTTGTTGGGCGCGCTAGGCAAGGGCGTAAATGTAAGCTCGGTTTGCATTTTGGTTGCGTCTTTCTTGGTATTGCATTTCTTGGACTTGCCCAACTATGTGGGCAAATGGGCCGCAATTATAGTTGGTTTAGTAACAGGTATATTGATAGGCAAGGTTACCGAATACTACACTTCCGAAGCCTATAACCCCACTAAAAAGATTGCAGAACAGGCGCAAACTGGGCCGGCTACCGTTATTATTGCGGGTATGGGTACGGGTATGCTTTCTACATGCTGGCCGGTGCTTTTGATAGTTGTAGGCACTGTTATGGCATTCCTATTTTCCGCAGGCGGCGACTTTTCGAATATGGCCGACGGCCTTTACGGCATTGGTATTGCGGCAGTTGGTATGCTTTCTACTTTGGGCATTACTTTGGCAACCGACGCCTACGGCCCCATTGCCGACAACGCGGGCGGCAACGCCGAAATGTCGGGCTTGGGCATAGAAGTTCGCCGCAGAACCGATATGTTGGATTCTTTGGGCAACACAACGGCGGCAACAGGCAAGGGTTTTGCAATAGGCTCTGCGGCTCTCACCGCTTTGGCTTTGTTGGCTTCGTATGTAGAAGAATTGCGCATTGGTCTTATGCACTCGGCAGGTAAAAACGCCACGGTAGACCAAATTATTGCAGCCTTTAACGCTTTGGGCAAAAAGTTAGACAGTGCCTCGTTGGTAGACTTTATGAACGTTTACGAGGTTAATTTGATGAATCCCAGAGTTCTTATGGGCTTGTTCTTGGGTTCTATGATGTCGTTTTTATTCTGCGGGCTTACAATGAACGCAGTGGGAAGAGCTGCAAACCAAATGGTAAACGAAGTTCGCCGCCAGTTTAGGGAAATACCGGGCATTATGGAAGGCAAGGCCGAGCCCGACTATGCAAGCTGCGTTGCAATTTCTACAAAAGCAGCTCAAAAGGAAATGATATTTCCCGCAATGTTGGCGGTTTTAGCTCCCGTTTTGATGGGCATAATATTTGGTGTTGCCGGCGTTTTGGGCTTGCTTGCCGGCGCATTGGCATCGGGCTTTGTTTTGGCTGTGTTTATGGCAAACAGCGGCGGCGCGTGGGACAACGCAAAGAAGTTCATCGAACAGGGCAACTATGGCGGCAAAGGCTCTTCGTCGCATAAGGCGGCCGTTATTGGCGACACTGTAGGCGACCCCTTCAAAGACACTTCAGGGCCCTCGCTTAACATTCTTATTAAGCTTATGAGTATGGTTGCCATTGTTATGGCGGGCTTTACCGTAACATTCTCGATATTCTAAAAGTTTAGAATATTTAAATAAAAAATGCCGTCCGTTTGGGCGGCATTTTTTTGCGCTTTGCTAATGTGCTAGTTTTTTTACGGTCTTTACGCTTTGCAAATACAAAGCTTTTGCAATCTTCATTTTTTGCGTTAGGCAATAGCAAAGAGTTTTTTTTAAGAAAAATATTTTGAGCCAAACGTGTGCAAAAAAAGACGCCTTAAAGATTTTAAGGCGTCTTTTTAGCAAGTTTATTCTACATTCCTCCCAAGTTTTGCCGAAATGTATTTTGAAATGCCTTCCTTTACGTATTCAAAGGCTTCGTCTACAGTGTCTACCAACTTGAAAAGTTCCAGATCTTTTTCGCCTACAACATCGGTCTGCACAAGGTAGTTAAAATCTATAAGCTTGTTCCAAAACTTTTTGCCGAACAAAATTATTGGCATATAGAATGGCGTTTTTTGTGTTTTAATAAGCGTGTAAACTTCAAAAAATTCGTCTAAAGTGCCGGTGCCTCCGGGGAACACGATTATTGCCTTCGAGAAAAACAGCAACCAGAATTTGCGGGTTAAAAAGTAGTTAAAGTTAATCCACAAATCGTCGGAAATATAGTCGTTTCTGCGTTGTTCGTCGGGGATTGAAATTGTAAGCCCTGCGGTTTTGCCGCCCGACTTGCAAGCCCCCTTGTTTGCCGCCTCCATAATGCCCGGGCCGCCGCCCGATATTATGTGAATTTTTTCGCTTTCGGGCAGCCTTAGGCAGTTTACCCATTGTTGGATTTTCGAGCAAAGCTCTTCGGCACAAGTGTAGTAGTGCGACATTTCAACGGCGTTTTTTGCCGCCTGCAACGCTTTTTTATTTTTTGCCGAAGCCGATTTTGCGTAGGCAGCCTTTGCCGCCTTTAAAAGGGCGTTTGCGTCTTTTTCGGGCTTAATTCTTGCCGATCCGAAAACCGTAACGGTGTTTTGTATGTTTTTTTCTTCGAAGATTATTGCGGGCAAAAGCAAGTCGCGCTGAATGCGCATAATCCTTTCCGACATATTCGAAAACGCTCCGTCTATGGGCTGCGGTTGGGGAATATTGTCGGTGTTGGGGCTAAGGCGGTTGCTTGTAATGTTTGCCGCTTTTGCAACTTGTTTAACACGCTTTTTTTTCATTTGCAATAATCTCCTTTTTTATTTGCCAAATTATTTTTCGGGGGCAGTCATTTCTTCGGGCTTGCCTGCTTTTGTCTGCGATTTTTGCTGAGAGGCGTTTTCGGGCTTTGCGTTTACCGAAGTTTCCAACGCCTCTTTTGCGTCTTTTTTAACTTCTATGGAAATTTCGCTTAGGCCGCTTTCGTTTACGCTAATGGGAACAACTTTTTCGTTAAAGCCCTTTGCGTTTATATAAAGTGCGCCTTTGGCGGGAACAGTGAATTTAACGGGAACAACCACGCTGCTTTTGCCTGTGGGCACAACCACTTCGGGCATGACAATCGAGCTTGGTATGTTTGTTTTTACATCTATTTCGAAGCCGCCTTCGGGGGCTTTAAAGCCCAAGTCGAACACCATATTAAGGCTTAAGCCGCTTTCTATATTTATCTGCGTGGGCGAAACTAAAAGGTTGCCCGAATCTATGCGGAATTGCCCAACCCAAATGGAGGTTACATTATTGCGCACCTCAACATCGTAGCTTTGCCCAGCCTGCAAAGAGGGAACTGTAAAGTTAAGCGTTGTGCGCGAAATGCACTTTGTGTCTGCCAAAACGCCGCCAATATACACTTTGTCGAGCTTGTCGAAGCCCCTGCCCAAAACGGGAATAACAGCGCCTACGGGGCCTCTGTCGTATTGAAGCGACATTACATAGCGCGTTGCGGGCTGCAATTTGTAAACATCGCGGCTGAAAATCTGCTTTTCTACAATGCCGCTGCTGCCCATATCGGACTTATATTTCAAGGTAAAGTAATATTTAGCCTCCTGCCTGTCGGTTGGCATTGTATATTCGTATTCGTAAAAGCGTTTGCCCTCAAGTTCCGAAACGGGCTTCATTTTGCGCGGGGTGCCGTCTACCACAACAATGGGGTCTATAGACTTTTGTATTATAGAGCCGTCGTTAATATACGCGCTCATCGAAAGCGTGTAGGTTCTCGACGGATTTTCGGGAACGGTGTCGGGCGTAATGTTTGTTATAGACGAGCACGCCGCAAAAAAGAGCGATGCAAGTGCTATTGCCGTTGGTGCGAATTTTTTTGCAATATTTGTAAACATAGTCTTTATATTTTCTTGTATAGCCAATATAGTATTTATTTGAAATGCATATGCAAGCCAAACATTGCCATTTTTGCGACAAAATGCGCGCGCCCTCTAAGCTGGGGCTATATGTGCATGTGCCTTTTTGCGCAAACAGGTGCGACTATTGCGCTTTTTATAAGGAAACTTTAACGCCAAATTCATTCGACGACTATCTATTGGGGGTAAAAACCGAGCTTTCGCTGTACAAAGATTTTGCTCCAGAAACCATATTTATAGGAGGGGGCACGCCCTCGTTTTTGCCCGAAAAAAAGCTGGCTGCCCTAATGGAAATTTTGCGCAGCTACACAAAAAACGTGCGCGAATTTACGGTTGAAGTTTCGCCGCTTTCAATAAACAGGCAAAAATTAGAAATTTTAAAAGAGGGCGGTGTTTCGAGGATTTCGGTTGGCATACAAAGTTTTAACGAAAAGGTTTTGCAAACATTGGGTCGCAAAGTTTCGGCAAAAAAGAACTACGAGGCTTTAGACTTGATTGCATCGGCAAATTTTGCCGATTTTAACGCCGATTTTATTTTTGCGGTAAATGGCCAAACTACAAAAGATTTTGCGCGCGACATAGAAATTGCCGCAAAATACCCTTTAAACCACATTAGCGCATACTGCATAGAATACGAAAGCAAAACACCGCTTTGCGCGGGGCGCATTGCAACAAATGCCGACGAAGAAAGGGAGGCAGATTTTGTTGAATTTGCAGCCTTGTGCCTAAAAGAACACGGCTTTTACCGCTACGAAATTTCTAACTACGCAAAGCCGGGGTGCGAATGTGCCCACAATTTGGGCACTTGGAATATGTACGAATGGGTTGGGGTTGCAAGCGGGGCGGCAAGCCAATATAACAATGTGCGTTCCAAGAATATAGAAAATTTAAAACTTTGGTGCAATGCCCTTAAAACAAACAAAAGCTTTAAACTGGAAAGCGAAAAGATAGACAATGAAGAACTCTTTTTGTCGGCGATAATTTTCGGGCTAAGAATGGTGCGCGGCGTTGATTTAAACGAGTTGGCAAAACGATTCCCATTGGCCGATGCAAAAAAATATATGCCCACAATATCCGACTTAGTTGCCGAAAATTTGGCTATTTTGCAAAACGGCAATCTAAGACTAACGAAAAAGGGGCTTTTGCTTGTCGACGCCGTTGCATTGCGTTTTTGCTAAAAATTTATACAATTTTGTTTAAAAGGGCGTTTTTTTTGCAAAAAAGCGGGCTTTGCGCGTCTATTGCGCAAAATATGTTTGCGTTTTTTACAAGACGCTTTTTAATTGGTGTCTTTAATTTTTACTTATCGAAGGTATGAAAAAAATATTAGTAGCAGATCCAATATCGCCAAAAGGCGTTGAACTCCTCAAACAACAAGAGGGCTTTGAAGTAATAGAAGCGTACGGCTCTTCTCCCGAAAAGGTCAAAGAACTCATTAAAGACGCAAGTGCTGTAATAGTACGCTCAGAAACGAAGATTACCTCCGATATATTGTCTGCGGCAAAAGAACTTAAGGCCGTAGGCAGGGCGGGTGTTGGCGTAGACAATATCGACTTGAAAGCCGCAACCGAAAACGGCGTTGTTGTAATGAACACCCCCACGGGCAACACAATTTCGACTGCCGAATTAACTTTTACGCACATTCTTTGCGGCGCAAGGCCTATTCCGCAGGCAAACGCTTCCATTCAGGCCGGCGTGTGGGACAGAAAAAGCTTTAAAGGCACAGAACTAAACAAGAAAACCCTGTCGATTTTGGGTATGGGACGCATCGGTTCCGAATTGGCAAAAAGGGCAAAAGCTTTCGGAATGGAAGTTTTAGGCTACGACCCCTTCCTTACCGAAGCCCGCGCAAAGAGCATTGGCGTTGAAATGGTAACTTTGGAAGACGCCCTTAAAAGAGCCGACTTTATTACCGTTCATATGCCCTTGACGGACGCGACAAAATATATGCTCGACGAAAAGGCGTTCGAAATTATGAAGAAGGGCGTAAGGGTATTCAACTGCGCAAGAGGCGGTATTATTAAGGAAAGTGCTTTGCTGGACGCATTAAAGAGCGGCAAAGTTGCTTCGGCAGGTCTCGACGTTTACGAAAACGAACCCCTTACAAAAGACAGCCCCCTCTTGGGCATAAAGAACTTGGTTCTTACTCCCCACTTGGGCGCTTCTACAAAAGAAGCCCAGGAAACCTGCGGCATTCAGGTTGCAGAACTTATTAAAGACATTCTTACAACAGGCTCTATAAGCAGCTCGGTTAACACACCCTGTGCAGACGCCGAAACCCTTAAAAAGTATGCGCCGTATTTAAACTTGGCAAACAAGCTCGGTTCTTTGTTGCAGCAAATTTGCTCGGAAAGAGTTTCTAAGCTCGTTATCAGGTTCTTCGGCAAACTCGCCGAAGGCAACAACACCCTTATTTCGTTGGCTGTGCAAAAGGGCTATCTTGAAAAGATTAGCGACTCGGTAAACGACGTTAACGCCCCCGGCAAACTCAAGAGGCTTGGCATTGGTGTAGAAGTTCTTAAAAGCACTGTTGATACCGACTATGCCGAACTTATAGAGGTAGACGCCCAATGCGAAAACGGCGAAGTTTACTGCGTTGGCGGCACAATTATGGGCAAAACTGGCGAACCTAAGATTGTTTATGTAAACGGTCAAGACGTTGAAGTTGTACCCCAAAACTGCCTCTTGCTTTTGCAGAACGAAGACGTTCCCGGCATTGTTGGCACAATAGGCTCGTTGTTGGGCAAGCACGGCTGCAACATTGCAAACCTTACCGTAAGCCGCATTTCGGGCACTCAAAAAGCCCTTAGTGTTTACGAGCTCGACGAAGTTCCCACCGACGAAATGGTTAAGGAATTGTTGGCGCTCGACAGCGTAAGCAAGGTTAAGGTTGTAGACTTTACCAACAAGTAATGTCTATTTTATATCTATTTATAAGCCTGGCCGTAGGCTATTTATTGGGGGCAATTCCGTTTGCCGTAATAATAGCCTCGGCCAAGGGCGTAGATATTTTAAGCTACGGAAGCGGCAACCCGGGGGCTACAAACGTAAAGCGCGCATGCGGCACTTTTGCAGGCAGGCTATGTTTTGTTTGCGATGCCTTAAAGGGCTTTATTGCCGCTTTTTGGCCGTATGCCGTAGCATATTTTGGAGGCACTTTTGCGGGAATTGCACCCGTAAATATGGCGTTGATAGGGCTTGTCGGCGCAATAATAGGGCACACCTTTTCGGTGTTCCTAAAATTCAAGGGCGGCAAAGGCGTTTCGGTTACAATAGGGGCTTTGTGCGCGGTTTTGCCGTATCCGATATTGATAGGGCTAATTCTTTGGCTTATATTCTTTTACTCTTCGAAAATGGTTTCGTTGGCGTCTATTGCAATGGCATTTTCGTTACCCTTTAGCTGCATATTCTTTTACGGAATAGGCTCTGCGCAATTTTACGTTGCGCTGGCGCTTGGCGCGTTTGTAATATACAGGCACAAATCCAACATAAAAAGAATCTTAAACGGAACCGAATATAAATTTACAAAAAAGCAATGAGCAAAATCTACAAAATAGGCTTTTTGGGCTTTGGCACGGTAGCGGGCGGTGTGTATAAGCACTTAACTGCAAACTTTTCGGATATGTGCGCAAAGTTCGGCGCAAAGTTCGAAATAGGCAAAGTTTGCGTGCGCGACATAAACAAATCGCGCGCTATCGACATAGAAAAGTCGAAACTTACCGAAAACCCCTACGACATTGTAGACGACCCCGAAATAGACATTGTTTGCGAGCTTATGGGCGGCATAGAACCGGCTTTCGAGCTTACAATGCGCGCCTTTAAAAACGGCAAAGTTGTTGTTAGCGCAAATAAGGCAGTAATTAGCAACAAGGGCAAAGAGCTTTTGCAAGAGGCAAAAAAACACAATGTTGCCTACTTTTTTGAAGCAAGCGTAGCGGGCGGCATTCCCGTAATTAAGGCGTTAAGGGAGGGGCTTATTGCAAACCGTTTCCCGATGATTTACGGCATTTTAAACGGAACTTGCAACTACATTCTTACCAGAATGGAGCGCGAAAACGCCTCTTATGCCGCAATAATTAAAGACGCGCGCAAACTCGGCTATGTTGAAGCCGACGAATCTTTAGACATAGACGGCATAGACGCCGCCCATAAAATCAGCATATTGGCATATTTGGCGCACGGGGTTTGGATTCCCCTAAACAAAATGCTGGTAAGGGGCATACGCGGAATCAGGCTAGAAGATATGATTTGGGCAAGGGATTTCGACTGCAGGGTAAAGCTTATTGCCTCGGTTCGCAAAATTCCCGAAAGCGGCGCGCTTTTTGCTTCGGTATATCCGGCGCTATTGCCTTTAAGCGACGCAGTTGCAAATGTAAACGATGTCTTTAACGCAGTTTCCATAGAAGGCGACGTTGTAGGTCGCACAATATACATAGGCAGGGGAGCAGGGCAAGACGCAACCGCCAGCGCGGTTATTGCCGACATTGCCGACGCCGTAAGATATTTAATGGGCGCCCCCCTAATTGCGACTAAAGGCGACGTTCCCTTAAAACTGGCGCATTTGCACGAAGTTTCGGGCGAGTTTTACCTTAGAATTGAAGTTCAAGACAAAGTTGGTGTGCTTGCCTCTTTGGCGTCTATTTTGGCTTGCGAGCAAATTTCAATAGAGCAGCTTCAGCAGCGCAAACACGAAACTGCAGGCAGGGCTTGGGTTGTGCTTACAACTCACAAGACCGACGAAGGCTCTATCAAAAAAGTTTGCGCGGCTCTTAAAAAAGCCCCGTTTGTATATTCCGAGCCTTTTGTGCTGAGGATATTTTCGGGCAAATAAACTTTTGTTTTGCACTTAAAAATACGGCAAATTCGGCAAATCGGGTTTGCCGTTTTTTTGTATTTGTTTTTTGACTTTATTGCCAAATTTGTGTAGGTTTGTTTGCGTTTATGAAAATGAAAAATGTTGGCGCATATACGCATATAATATGGTTATTGTCTTGTTTTTTGTTGGTTTCGTGCAAAAGCGAAGAACTTACAGGCAAAGTTGAATGTTCAGAAAACGGAGTGCCCCAGCTTAAAATAAACGGCAAGGCAGAACGCCCGCGAATGCTATATGTTTCGCCCTTATATTACACTTCGGGCAAGGGCAATAACGAAACAAAACTTACAAGCCAATTCAAAGACATTTCTTTCGATTGCGCAAAATTTTACAACAGCACAGATTCTGCCATATTCCAGTTTGTTGCGGGCGACAACCCAATGGAATACTACATTTCCAAATTCGAGATTGTAGACAAAGATTCGGGCGAAAAAACTGTAGACATAAAATTCGACGGCAAAGCCTGCGACCCTAGAATAGCCTTTAAGTGCGACGATGCTTCGGCAAAACCAAAAGTAGAACTTAAAAACGTTGTTATAGACGGCGAAAAGGCGTTAAAAGTTGCCTTGCTTGAAAAGTCCGAAAACGTAAAACTTTTTCAGGTATATATTCCAAATATAAAGCTTGGCTTGTTTAAAAACTACCGCGTAAATATGCGCGTAAGGGCGGGCAAAAATTCCGACAACCTTAATTTTAAATACACGTTGCTAGACAATCGCGGCGGACCAACCTACGTTCAATATGCGCCAATGGGCAAATCCTATGTAAAAAGTCAGGTAAAATTTGCGAAGGAAAGCGGCAATGTAGATATTATTACATTCCCCGTAAGGGCTATGGACTTTTATTTAAAAGAAGGGCAAAAACCCGACTATTCGCTTATGGATAGCGCGCTAAAAGATATAACTAGTGCAAACCCCAACGCGAAAATCATTATAAGGGCTTTAATGTATCCGTCGGAAATTTGGCTTGCCGAAAACCCCGACGACACCCAAACATTTGCAGACGGCACAAAAAGCAGAAAATTTCCGTCGATTTCGTCGGAAAAATATAGACAAGAATCGCAAAAAGCTTTGTCGATGATAATAGATTTTGCCGAAAAGCACTACGGCAAAAATATGTTGGGCTACCACATAGGCGGCGGCAATTCCGCCGAATGGTTCTACGGCGACTCTTGGGGAAGAAACTGGCAAGGCTATGACAAATCTACCGAAAAAGCCTGGGTAAATTGGCTTAAAAAAACCTATAAAAACGACCAAGCTTTGCAAAAGGCGTGGAACAACCCGTCTGCAAAAATTGCAGAGCAAAAAGTACCAACCGTTGCCGAACGCGAAGAGCCAAACTTTTTGATTAACCCAAAAACACAAAAGAAAATTGCCGACTTTAACCAGTTTTGGAACGACGAAATGGTAGATACGGTTTCGTGTCTGGCAAAGGTTGTAAGGGAGAAAGTTCCCAACAAGCTTAGCGTGTTTTTCTACGGCTATGCGGGCGAATTTTCGCTTATGTATAACGGGGTGTCGTATTCTGGGCACTTGGGGCTTGGCAAATTTCTTAAAAACAAAGATGTTGATATGCTTACAGGGCCAATTTCCTACTTCGACAGGAATTTTGGCGGCGGCAAAACCACAATGGGCGCAACCGAAAGCGTAAGCAGGGCAGGCAAAATTTGGGCAGACGAAGACGACACTTCAACATATCTTGCCCCAAAAACAAGCAAGTACCCAGGTATGGAACCCGAAATAAACAATCTCGAAAAAACGCTTGATATTCTTTCGCGCAATATGGCGCAGGAAGCTATTCGCAATACAGGTTCTTGGTGGATGGATCTTACGGGAGCCGGCTGGTTTAACGACCCGAATATGTGGCAACAAAACGCCAAGTTCGACAAAATGGAGCGCGATATGATTGCAAACCCCCTAGTGTACAACCCCGAAATTGCCCTTGTTTTCGACGAAACTTCGGGTATGTACGGGGCAGCTCGCGGAACCTCGCGCCTTATGACTTTGGAATTTAGAATTGCAAGAGGCTCTTTAAACCGCATAGGCGCGCCTTTCGGTCACTATTTGCTAGGCGACCTGCTTTTCGGCAAACCGACAAATTCCAAGCTCGATATTTATGCGGTGGCCTACGCTTTAAATGCAAGGCAAAGAAACGCAATAAAAGAGCGCGCAAAGAAAAACGCTTCGGTATTCGTATGGGCGGCAGGCTACATAGATTTGGACAAATCCGAATTTTCGCTGGAGGCCATGAAAGACCTTACGGGCTTTGAGTTTGAAGACATACAAGACGGCAAAATCCAGGCCGTTGCCGTCCCCACAAACGAAGGCAAAAAAATAGGCATAACAAAGCCATTCGGCATAGGCGACGAAGGATATTTCCCCACTCCTTTGCTTGCCCCAAAACTGCAAGAGGGCGATGTTGTTTTTGCAACCTATAAAAACGGAAAGCCCGCCCTTGTGCTTAGAGGCAAAACCCTGTTTTGCGGAACTTCAAAAATTCCGTATCAAATGTACAAAAAAATGGCGGAAATAGCGGGAGTTAAAACCTACACAAATTCGCCCGCTGCCGTTTACAAAAACGGCAACTACATTCTTATAACGCCAACCGAGTTTGCCGACAAAGAACATCGCACTGTGGAAATTAACACATATTCCGACAAGGACGTGTTCGACTCCATAACGGGCGAAAAGCTTGGCAAAGGCCCGTTGCTAAAGTTTGAAATGCAAAAGGGGCAAAACAAAATCTTGCGTCTTGGCAACTAAACAAATATTTTAAATAAGACATTTTTATTATTATGAAAAAATTAACGGTGTTTTTTTTGGTATTGCTTGCTGCGTTTTTGTTGCAGGCGAAAGAGGTTAAACTGCTTACAATAGGCAACAGCTTTGCCGACAGTGCGTTTGTGTTTTTGCCAAAGGTTGCCTCGTCGGTAGAGGGGTGCTCTATTGTTATGGAAAGGGCAAACCACGGGGGCTGCGAGCTTTCGCGCCACTGGCGTTATATTTCCGAAGAAGAATCCGATTCTTCGGTAAAAAACTACAACAAGCGCACTTTAAAGGAAATCTTAAATTCCAGAAAGTGGGACTTTGTTACAATCCAGCAGGCAAGCCACGAAAGCTGGAAGGCCGAAAGCTACCAGCCCTATGCAAACAACATAATTGGTTATGTAAACAAAAACGCGCCGTCGGCCGAAGTATTGATTCAGCAAACATGGTCGTATAGACTAGATTGCCCGCGCTTTAAAAAGTGGGGCATTTCGCAAAAGGAAATGTACGAGCGCTTGACTGCAGCTTACGCAAAACTTGCAAAAGAAACCAACCTTAGAGTAATACCCACTGGCTATGCTGTGGAATTGGCAAGGGCAACCCAGGGCTACGAATTTAAGATGTACGACAAGGCGCTTCTTAAAACCCTAAAATGGCCCGATTTGCCAAATCAAAGCGGCGACTTGGTTGGTCAAATGGCGTGGGATAAGGCAAAAAAAGGCTACTTATACATAAATGTAGACTCTATTCACCTTAACGACCGCGGCCGCTATTTGCAGGCGTGCGTATGGTTCGGTTTTATGTTCGAAAAAGACCCGCGTTTGATAAAGTATGTGCCAAAAAGCATTGCCGACAAAGACGCCGAGTTTTTAAGAAATGTTGCATACACGGCCTTGAAAGATTTTAAGCAACCCAAAAACGACTAATTTATAGACAAATTTTTGCGCAAAGCTCCGTCGAAATCTAACGGGGCTTTTATTTTATTTGAAGCGTATATAGGCTTGACTGAACAAGGCTTTTAAACAAAATTTCTTTACAAAATAGTCGCATTGTTTTGCGGTTGTTTTAACTCACACTTTTCCCAGAGGAAGGCATATATAATTATGGCATTGATAGTGCAAAAATACGGCGGAACTTCCGTCGGAGACACGGTTAGAATTAAGGCCGTAGCCGAACGCGTAAAAAGCTATGTAGACAAAGGCGACCAGGTTGTAGTTGTCGTATCGGCTCGTAGCGGCGTAACAAACGAGCTTATTGCAAGGGCAAAATCGCTTACAACTGCGCCCGACGAGCGCGAAATGGATATGTTGCTTGTTGCAGGCGAACAGGAAACCATTGCGCTTACGGCAATAGCTTTGCATTCGGTTGGCGTAAAGGCGGTTTCGCGCACAGGCAAACAGGCGGGCATTATAACCGACACCGTGCACACAAAGGCGCGCATTGCAAAAATTACCGGCGGCGACATTAAAGAGCAGCTCGACAAAGGCAATGTTGTTGTTGTTGCGGGCTTTCAGGGAGCTACCGACGATGGCGACGTTACAACCCTCGGTCGCGGTGGCAGCGACTTGTCGGCGGTTGCACTGGCTGCAGCCTTAAAGGCCGATGTATGCCAAATTTACACCGACGTAGACGGCATTTATACTGCCGACCCGCGCATAGTAAGATATGCCCGCAAAATCAACGAAATGTCGTATAGCGAGCTTTTGGAATTGGCTTCTAGCGGTTCAAAAGTTATGCAGGCGCGCTCGGTAGAATTTGCGCGCAAACACAATGTAGTATTTGAAGTAAGATCAAGCTTTAACAATCAACCCGGAACAATAGTGAAATCTAAAGTATCTTCAATGGAAAGCCTTGTCGTTAGCGGCATAGCGGTAGACAAAAATCAGGTAAAAGTAACACTTGTAGGCCTTAGCGACAAACCAGGCGTTGCCGCCAAGGTGTTCGAAAATTTGGCCGAAGCAAACATAGTAGTAGATATGATTGTGCAAAACGTAGGCCGCGGCGGAAAGGCAAACCTTACCTTTACCGTTCCCAAAGAAGACGCCGAAAAAACAAAGAAGCTTTTAGACGAAGCTTCGGGCGACTTAAAGGAAGCCCACGTCGAATCGGTGTCGGAAATCGCAAAGGTTTCGGCGGTAGGCATTGGCATGAAGTCGCACAGCGGCGTAGCCGCAACATTCTTTGGCGCATTGGCAAGGGCGGGCATTAATGTAGAGCTTATTACCACAAGCGAAATTAAAATAGCAGTTGGCATAGACTTAAAACGCGCCGACGAAGCCGTAAACTTGCTGCACAGCGCATTCGATTTAGACGACAAAACGCAGGACTAATAAAATGAAGTTTGTAAGCACACGAGGTTCGGCTGCCCCATTGGGCTTTAGCGCGGCGGTAGAAGAGGGGCTTGCCCCCGACGGCGGGCTTTACGTTCCCGAAACTTTTCCGAAAATAGACGGCTTTTTCGACGAATGGGAAAAGCTGGATTACCCTTCGTTGTGCTTCGAATTTCTTAAACTTTTTGCAAGCGACATTCCCGAAAACGACTTAAAAAAAGTTGTTTTTGCATCGTACAAAAAGTTCGACGATGTTTCCGTAGCCCCCCTAAAAAAGCTGAACGAAAAGCTTTATGTTTTAGAGCTTTTTCACGGGCCGACATTGGCTTTTAAAGACTTTGCCTTGCAGCTTTTGGGCAATTTGTATGAATATTTGCTGGCAAAAAGCAACCGAACGATAAACGTTTTGGGGGCAACCAGCGGCGACACGGGCAGCGCGGCAATAAACGGTCTGCTCGGCAAAAAGGGCGTAAACATATTCATACTTTATCCGCACGGCAGGGTTTCGCCCCTGCAGGAAAGGCAAATGACATGCACTGGGGCAAAAAACGTTTTCCCCATTGCAATAGACGGCACTTTCGACGACGCGCAGTTTTTGGTAAAAAGCCTTTTCGGCGATGTAGAATTTAAGCGCAAATGGAGGCTTAGCGCGGTAAACTCCATAAACTTGGCAAGAATTTTGGCGCAGTGCGTATACTATATTTATGCCTACCTAAAGATAGAAAAATCGCAAAGGCAAAACGTTTTGTTTACGGTGCCCACGGGCAATTTCGGCAACGTTTTGGCGGGCTGGTTTGCCTATAAAATGGGTATGAAAGTTGCGGGCTTTAAGGTTGCAACAAATCAAAACGACATTCTGCACAGGCTCTTTACAAGCGGTGTATACAAGCTTGGCGACGTAGTTCCAAGCTATGCCCCGTCTATGGACATTCAAGTGGCTTCAAATTTCGAGCGTTTTATTTATTATCTCGAAAACGAAAACGCCGAAAAGGTATGCGAAATTATGCAGTCGTTTAAGCGCGACAAAGTTTGGAAGTTCGACAACTTTTGCGCTCCCGAATTTTCGTCTAGCAAGATGGACGATTCGCAAATTCCGCAAACGGTAAAGAGCGTATACGAAAAATTCGGCTACGTTGTAGACCCTCATACGGCATGCGCTTTTGCCGATATAGACAATAGCAAGCTAAACATTTTGATTTCGACTGCTAGCCCCGCAAAATTCCCCGACTTAATAATTAAGGCAATTGGCATAGAGCCTAAATCGCCCATATTAGAGGAGCTTAAAACAAAAGAAATTATCGCCGAAAATATGCCGGCAAACGAACAGACTTTAAGAAATTATATAGAGCAAAAGGGCCTTAAAAATGGATAATAAAATCTTTATATACGATACAACTTTAAGAGACGGAACGCAGGGCGAAGGCGTTTCGATGTCGGTGGCGTCTAAACTTAGGCTTGCCGAAAAGATGGACCAATTCGGCATAGACTATATAGAAGGCGGCTGGCCGGGCTCGAACCCGCGCGATATGGCGTTTTTTGAGGGAGCAAAAAAGCTTAATTTAAAGCATGCAAAAATTGCGGCATTCGGCTCTACACGTCGCGCAAACATTGCGGTAGAAGACGACAACCAGCTTAAGCTTTTAATAGATTCGGGGGCTAGCTGCCTTACAATTTTCGGCAAAACGTGGTTGTTGCATGTGACCGAAGTAATTAAAACCACGCCCGAAGAAAATCTTAAAATGATTTTCGAAAGCGTGCACTACTTAAAGAGCCACAACAAAACAGTTGTATACGACGCCGAACACTTTTTTGACGGCTACAAAGACAACCCCGAATATGCGCTTGCAACGCTAAAGGCCGCAAAAGACGCAGGGGCAGACTTTATTTGCCTGTGCGATACAAACGGCGGCACAATGATAGAGGAATTTAAAAGAATTCTTTTTGACGTAATAAGAAGCATAGATTTGCCCATTGGCATACACTGCCATAACGACTGCGGTTTGGCGGTTGCGCTTTCGCTTTGCGGCGTAGAGTGCGGGGCGGTTATGGTGCAGGGCACTATGAACGGCCTAGGCGAGCGCAACGGCAATGCAAATTTGTGCACAATTATGGCAAACTTGGCTCTTAAAATGGGCTTTTCGCTTAATTGCTCGCCTAATATGAAAAAGCTGCGCGAGCTTTCGCTTTTTGCCGACGAAATGGCAAATATGCGCAGCGACAACAGGAATCCCTATGTTGGGGCATCGTCTTTTGCCCACAAAGGAGGGGTGCACGCCGATGCCGCAAACAAGGTTAAATGCAGCTACGAGCATATAGACCCTTCGCTTGTAGGCAACAAAACTAGGGTTTTAGTTAGCGATATGTCGGGCAGAAGCTCGATTATGATGAAGGCAAAAGAGCTTGGTGTTAATATAGACGCCAAAAACCCCGAAATTAAGGAGTTTTTAAACGAGCTTAAGGAAATGGAATTTAAGGGCTACGAATATGAAGCCGCCGATGCCTCGTTTTCGCTTTTGCTTTCAAAATTCCTGCACAAAGACAAGGAATTTTTCAAGGTTAGGGGCTACAGGGTTATAGTTGAAAAGAACGAGTTCGAAAAACGCATTCGCTCGGAGGCGACCGTAAAAATAGAGGTAGACGGCAATATAGAACACACCGTTGCCGAAGCCCACGGGCCGGTTGCAGCCCTTGATATGGCGTTAAGAAAGTCGCTTATAAACAAGTTTCCGCAGCTTAAAGACATTGAATTGACAGACTTTAAAGTTCGCATTCTCGACAGCGGCGCGGGCACAAACGCGATAACCCGAGTGCTTATAGAAACCAAAGACGGCGACTCTATTTGGGGAACCGTTGGGGCTTCCGACAACATAATAGAAGCTTCATGGGAGTCTTTAAAAGACTCGGTTGAATATAAGCTGCAAAAAGACAAAAACAAGAATAAATAGCTTTGCCTTTTTATACTGTTTGTGCAACAATTTAGGGAATGTCGGATAAATACAAATTAATTGACCTTAAGAAATCCATAAAAAACGGGTTTCTTAGGTCGTTGTACGGCGTCTTTGGCTGGCCGCTCGAACGTTTCCTTAAAATACAAAGGGTAAACGACTGCTATAGCTTTATTTTGGAACACCCGGAGCTTGGCAACTTTTTCGACAAGGCGTTGGTTTCGCTTGGAGCTTCGGTAGAAGTTTCGCAAGACGATATGCAGCGCATTCCCAAAGAAGGGCCGCTTATAATAGTTTCTAACCACCCGTACGGCGGGTTAGACGGCATAGCGTTGGGCTCGTTAATGCTGCGGGTTAGAGACGATTTTAAATTTATGGCAAATGGGCTGCTTGCCCATATGGAGCTTATTAAGCCCTATTTAATTCAGGTAAACCCATTTGGCGGCAAAAACGCAATAAAAGAAAATATCACCGCCTTAAAAGACACCATAAAGTTTTTAAAGCAAGGCGGGGTAATTTCTACATTTCCATCGGGCACGGTTTCGCATTTGCAACTAAAGAAAATGCAGATTACAGACCCCGTTTGGAACGAAAATATTGCAAACATTGCAAGGCGCACAAATGCCACGGTTTTGCCCGTCTATATAGAAGGCTGCAACAGTGTTTTGTTTCAAATAATGGGGCTTATACACCCGATTTTGCGCACTGTAATGCTTCCGCGCGAAATGGTTAGCCGCCCAAAAAAGGGGCTTATTAAAATAAAAATCGGCAAGCCCATAAGCCCAAAAAAAATGTCGTATTTTGATACCGACAAAGAGCTAACCGCGTGGTTTAGGCTTAACACCTATATGTTGCGCGAAAGGGCAAAAACTGCGGAAACTTCGTATTTCGACTTCGGTAGCCTTGTGCAGAATTTAGGGCGCATAATTCCGGTAAAAAAAGCGCAAATGCAGGAAATTATTGCCCCCATTAACCCCGACGAAATGGAGGCCGAAATTAAAGCCCTGCCCGAAGAAAATACTTTGATTAAGGGTGACAAAATTTCGGTATACTATGCGTATGCCTGGCAAATTAAGCGCACAATGTTCGAAATTGGCAGGCTTAGAGAAATTACATTCCGCGCTGTAGGCGAGGGCACGGGCAAGAGTTTCGACATAGACGAATTCGACTCGTACTACCTGCATATCTTTATGTGGGACAGCCAAGAGCGAAAAATTGTAGGCGCTTACAGGGTTGGGCGCACCGACAAAATTATGGAGTCGCTAGGGCCGCAGGGTTTGTATACAACCACGCTTTTTAAGATTAAAAAAGAACTGTTCGACAAGATAAACCCCGCGCTTGAAATGGGCAGGTCGTTCATAACAATAGAATATCAAAAAAAGCGTTCTACGCTTGCGTTGTTGTGGAGAGGCATTGGCGTTTACGTTTCGCGCAAGCCCTACTACAAAACGCTGTTTGGCCCAGTTAGCATTAACCCCGAATACAACGCGGTTTCTAAAGATTTGATTGTGCAGTTTTTATCGGAACATAAAATTGCGCCAAAGCTTTCCCGATATGTTAAGGCAAAAAAGCCGCCAAAGGTTAAGCTAAACGCCGCCGATAAAGAGTGCGTAGTTTCGTGCAAAACCGATGTAGATTTTATTTCGGCGTTGATTTCGGAAATTGAGGTAGACAACAAAGGCATTCCTACACTGCTTAAGCACTACTTGAAACTTAACGGGCAAATATTGTCGTTTAATGTGGACCCAGCCTTTGGTAACTGTTTAGACGGCTTGATAATGGTTAACCTAAGTAACACCGATTTTTCTTTGCTAAAAGTTTATATGGGCGAAGAGCAGGCAAAAAAATATCTGCAGTATCAAAAAGACCTGCAAAGCAAAGAGGTTGCTGCCCAGGGCAATTAGCAATTAAGCCCTTTGTAGCTGGTAGGCTTTTATGCCAAGTGTGCGCAAAAATTTTTGCGCATTTTTTTATAACAATTTTTGCGTGTTTGCATAAAAAAACTCCGAAAGTTTTTTCGCTTTCGGAGTTTTTTGTTTTTAGGTGTTTTATAAATTAGAATTCAGCTTTGTGCATATCGCCGCAATTTACAAAAGCTTCGTGGAAAGCATAGGCCTTTGCAAGAGTTTGCGGGGTGTGCCCGTGCTTTACCGAGGCTAAGTATTTTCTTAGCAAGTCTCTGTATTCGGGGGCTGCAACGTTTTCGATTATCAGTTGCGCTCTTTCCATAGGTGTTTTGCCGCGCAAGTCGGCAACGCCGTATTCCGAAACCAAAATCTTTACGGTGTGTTCGGTGTGGTCAACGTGCGAGCACATTGGAACAAACGAGCTAATTAAACCGCCCTTTGCCAACGAAGGAGTTGTAAAGATGGATAAGTACCCCGAGCTTGTAAAGTCTGCCGAGCCGCCTATACCATTCATCATCTTTTGACCCATAATGTGGGTGCTGTTTACATTGCCGAACAAGTCTGCTTCTATTGCGGTGTTAATCGAGATAATGCCTATGCGCCTCGAAACTTCGGGGTTGTTCGAAATTTCCTGAGGTCTTAGAACAATCTTGCTCTTGTAGTAGTCGAGATTCGAATATACTTTCTGCAATTTGTCGGGTGTAATTGTAAGCGATGTTGCCGAAACAAAGTTGATTCTGCCTTCGTCTACCAAGTCTATAACCGAGTCTTGGGCAACTTCCGAATACATTGTAAAGGCGGGAATTTCGGGGTGTTCGCCCATAGCCTTTAGCACTGCGTTTGCAATGTTGCCAACGCCGCTTTGCAATGGAAGGAATGTGTTGGGAATTCTGCCCGCTCTCATTTCGGCTGCAAAGAAGTTTGCAACGTTTTCGCCGATTTTGTGAGTGATTGGATCTGAAGGCTTAAAGCCGGCAACTTCGTCGTGGCTGTTTGTCTTTACAATGCCGACAATCTTTTTTGGGTCTACCTTAACGGTTTGCGAGCCGCCCCTGTCGGATACCTTGAAAATCGGGATGGATTTTCTGAAGGGCGGGTTGTCCATTTCTATAATGTCGTGAATGCCCCTTAAAGCGGCGGGGTGGTATTCGTTCAATTCAATAATGATTTTTTCCGCCAAATGCAGGGCGGTGGGGGCAATGCCGACCGATGTTGTAAGCACAATCTCGCCGTCGTCGCTTACATCGCAAGCCTCAACTATTGCCCAGTTGAATTTGCCGTAAAATCCGTAGCGCATTTCCTGCGCCAAAACCGAAAGGTTCATATCAACATACTTTACGGTGCCTGCATTAATTCTTTCGCGCAGGTCTTTGTTTGTCTGGTAGGGGGCGCGGAAATTAATTGCGTCGGCCTGAGCCAAAACGCCGTCGCACGAAGGACCTGTAGATGCGCCACTGTATAGGTTGATTTTAAATGGTCTGCCTGCAGCGTGTTCTGCCTTTGCCTTTTCGGCTATGGCTGCGGGTACCGCTTTAAGAGAGCCAGCCGGCGTAAAACCGCTTACGCAAACTTGGTCTTGGTTGTTGATAAGGCTTGCAGCCTCTTGTGCTGTTAGTATTGGGTAATTCATTTTATTTGTTGAATTTTATTTGTTTAAAAATTGTGTTTATATATGAATTAAGGGGCAAACTTTTAATATTTGCCCCTTGGTAAAGATTTTATATTTACTACATTAGCGTTGCAATAAAGAAGCCAGCTACAACAGCAGTGCCTATAACGCCGGCCACATTCGGGCCCATTGCGTGCATAAGCAAGAAGTTGCTGGGATCTGCCTTTTGGCCTTCAATATGTGAAACACGAGCTGCCATTGGAACTGCCGAAACGCCTGCCGAACCGATAAGCGGGTTAATCTTGTCTTTGCTAAACAAGTTCATAACCTTTGCCATAAGCACGCCGGCGGCAGTAGATATCATAAAGGCAACAACGCCAAGGAAGAGAATAGACAATGTTTCTGCGCGGAGGAATTTGTCGCCAGTCATTGTAATACCAACCGAAGTTCCCAAAAATATTGTTACAATGTTTATGATTTCGTTTTGAGCCGCTTTGTTCAAGCGTTCGCAAACGCCCGATTCCCTTAAAAAGTTGCCCAACATAAGCATACCAATAAGAGCCGAGGCATCGGGAATTAAAATTATGCAGAAAGCCGAAACAATAATCGCAAAAACAAGCTTTTCAAGGCGCGAAACTTTGCGCAGGCTTTTCATTCTTATCTTGCGTTCCGCCTTTGTTGTAAGCAGGCGCATAATGGGCGGCTGTATTATCGGAACAAGCGCCATATAGCTGTAGGCCGCAACCGCAATGGGTGCCATTAGGTGCGGGGCAAGCTTGTTAGAAAGGAATATCGAAGTCGGGCCGTCGGCACCGCCAATGATACCTATAGAGGCAGCTTCCATGCAATTAAAGCCAAGGCAAATTGCGCCGAACATTGTAAAGAACACGCCAAACTGGGCAGCTGCACCCAACAACAAAGTTTTGGGGTTTGCAATTAAAGGTCCAAAGTCGGTTAAAGCACCAACGCCCAAGAAGATGATTGGCGGGAACAATTCCAACAAAACGCCCCATTGAATGTAGTAGTACAAACCGCCTGTGTGCGCGGCATAAGCCTTCATTAAAGGCTGGCCTTTTAAAACGCTTTGGCCTGCGGCAACATTGACGTCTATAACGGTTCCCGAAGAGTTTGCCCAAACAAGCTCGTCGGAAGGCCTTACTGCAATGTCGCTACCGTTAAATTTAACGGTTACAATGCTGTCGCGCCAAGCAAAGTCGGACTTTTCGGAAGGGCGCACAATTGCCAACAAATTTGGAACACCCTTTGCCTTTGTTTCGGCCTTGTCTAAATCCGAGCTAAACTCGGTTTTTGTTGCCGATTGAACGTTGTCTAAAAAGCTTTGAATGTCTTTTTGCGCGTTAACGGGTTCGCCGTTGTCGTTAAGTTTAACAATGCGCCAAAAGGCATCGGGCTGGTCTTTTAAAACGCGGGGCAAATGTAGTTTTTGCCCTTCTTTTGCAAAAACCGCCGCAACAGTACCGTTGTCGGGGGCAATAATTTCGCCCGCGGGTTTGTTTACAACGCCGTTTGTGGGCAGGTTTGCCAATAATGCGCCAAAGGCAATAGGTATTAAAAGCAGGGGCTCGAATTGGTGTTTAACCGCCAAATAAAACAAAACCCCAACTACAACCCACATGGTAATCATACGCCAGTCTATATAAAATAGACCGGAGTCCCATATTAGGTTCATCAAGTCGTTTAACATAAAAAACCTCTGCTATTGAATGTTTGCCAAAGGTTGTCCTTCGGTAATATTTTCGCCTTTGCTTACCAAAATTTGCGAAACCGTGCCCGACTTGGGGGCAAAAACAAAGGTATTCATTTTCATTGCTTCCAAAGTAAAGAGCTTGTCGCCTTCCTTTACGCTTTGACCTGCCGAAACGTCTACCGAAACAACAACAGCCGAAAGGGGGCTTAATACTGCGCCGTCGCCCGAAGGAGCTGCTTGGGGAGCCTGTTGTTGAGCCACTTGTGCGGGAGCTGCCGCAACTTGTGCGTTAGAGTCTAAAACTTCAATCTCTACGTTGTAGGATACGCCGTCTACTGTGATTTTTAATTTCTTATTCATTTTTAAATGCCTTTATTTTGAAGATTTGTCGGAAGGGGTTATAGAGCGGATTTCGCACTTTGCGCCGTTTGTTGCAACATATACTGCTGCCGCAACTACTGCAGCCAATTTGCCGCCAACGGCGTTGTTGTTTGTTTGGGGGGCAGCTATGGGCTTTGCGGGCTGCTCTTTTACAAACTTTTTAAAGAAAAAGCCCAGAATGTTTGTAACAGTCGAGAGCAGATATAGAATTATGCAAACAACGCAAAAGCCCAACAACATATAGTTGCAGGTTTGCAGTATTGTCGGTTTAAGTGGAAGTAGGGCGGCTAATGTAAACATTTTTTGTTTTATATTAAAAGTTTTTAGCTATGTTTGGGAAAGGGCTTTTGTCCTTTGTTTTTAAGGAAAAGCGGGAGATAGTGCATATTTTTTTTGCACAAAGGCTCGTAATTCTAAAAAAACGCTAAAAATCTATGTTTCATTTATTTTAAAGTCAATATTTTAGACTGCAATTTTAAAAAAAATGCGCCGTTTTAGGTGATTATATGTGGTTTAAAAAAATGTAGA
The DNA here is from genome assembly GCA_934613415.1 of uncultured Opitutales bacterium. Taxonomy (GTDB): domain Bacteria; phylum Verrucomicrobiota; class Verrucomicrobiia; order Opitutales; family Intestinicryptomonadaceae; genus CAKUIA01. The sequence goes on along the minus strand of CAKTSY010000001.1, from coordinate 162,641 downwards.
GTTTTTTGTTTAACTAAAAATAGATTATGCGCGTTTTCTTGTGTGTTTTGTTGTAATTTTTAGCTTAAGATTTTGTTTTATTATGCTAAAAAACTTTTTTATATAAAAAATATTCTTTGTTTTTGTTAAAATTTTTTTAGGGCTTAAAAACTGCGGTTAATTGGTGGCTAATTTTTTAGTTTGTTTAGCTTTTGCAATGCCTTTGGGCAGAGTTTTTTGATTTTTAACATAAGCAAAAAATAAGCGCAAAAAAAAGCGGCTTGGCAAAAAACCAAGCCGCAAATGTGTTTTGTTTAATTAAAAATTAGTCGCACAAAGCCTGACGCGCTTTTGCAGCGGCATAGTCGCGGTTCATCTTTGCGATGTTGTCCAAAGTAATTCCCTTTGGGCAAACCGCCTGACATTCGCCGTAGTTTGTGCAGTTGCCAAAGCCCAATGCGTTCATGGTTTCTACCATTGCTATTGTGCGCTTGTCCTTTTCGGGTGCGCCCTGCGGCAATAGGTTAAGCTGGGTAACCTTTGCCGAAGTAAACAACATAGCCGAAGCGTTGGGGCAGGCCGCAACGCATGCGCCGCAACCTATGCAAGCAGCGGCGTCCATAGCCTTGTCTGCAATTTGTTTGGAAATAAGAACTGCGTTTGCGTCTTGGGGGGCACCCGTTCTAATCGAGATATAACCGCCTGCTTGTTGTATAACTTCGAAAGCGTCGCGGCTAACAATCAAGTCTTTCTTAACGGGGAAGTTGCCGGCTCTCCAAGGTTCTACAACAATCGTGTCGCCGTCGTTAAATTTGCGCATATGCAACTGGCAAACGGTTGTTTTGCGTTCGGGGCCGTGCGGAATACCGTTAATTGTCATCGAGCACATACCGCAAATGCCTTCGCGGCAGTCGTGGTCGAAAGCGATTGTGTCTTTGCCTTCTGCAACGAGCTTTTCGTTAAGAATGTCCATCATTTCAAGGAACGAGCTGTCTTCGCTGATGTTGTCTAGCGAATACATTTCAAAATGTCCCTTTTCGTTGGGTTTGTTTTGTCTCCAAACTTTTAAATTGATTTTCATAAAATCTGTCTCCTGTTATATTATTTGTACGAACGTACAACGGGTGTTACTTCGTCGTGGGTAATGATTTCTTTTTGCATTACGGGTTTCTTGTTCGGGCCTTGATATTCCCAAACCGAAACGTGCGAGAAGTCTTTATCGTTGCGCTTTGCTTCGCCTTCGGCGTCCTGATATTCTTCGCGGAAGTGCGCGCCGCACGATTCCCTTCTTTCGAGGGCGTCCATGCAAACGATTTCTGCAAATTCGAGGAAGTCTGCAACGCGGCCGGCTCTTTCAAGCTCGTTGTTTATGTTGTTTGCGTCGCCTACAACCCTTACGTTCTTCCAGAAGTCTTCGCGGATTTGCGGAATCAATTCCAAAGCCTTTTTTAGCCCCGCTTCGTTTCTTGCCATACCGCAGTATTCCCACATAACTTTGCCGAGCTGCATATGGAAGTGGCGGGGGCTGTATTGACCCTTAATTCCCATAAGTTTGGAGATTTGCGACTTAACGTTGTCGATAGCTTCGTTGTACGATTCGCCGTCGGGCGTAAGGTTTTGCGCGCCTTCTCTTGCCAAATAGTCGGGCAAGGTGTTGGGGATAACAAAGTAGCCGTCCGACAAGCCCTGCATAAGTGCGGAAGCTCCCAAGCGGTTTGCGCCGTGGTCGGAGAAGTTTGCTTCGCCCAATACGAAAAGACCGGGAATTGTGCTTTGCAGGTTGTAGTCTACCCACAAGCCGCCCATTGTGTAGTGCGAGGCGGGATATATTCTCATAGGACGCTTGTATGCGTCTTCGCCCGTAATTCTTTCGTACATTTCAAAAAGATTGCCGTATTTGTCGGAAATCGTCTTTTGACCGTCGCGCTTAATTGCGGTTGCAAAGTCTAGATATACGCCGCGGCGCGAACCGCCAACTGCGGGGCCAACGCCTCTGCCATCGTCGCAGGCTTCCTTTGCCGCCCTCGACGAAATGTCTCGGGGAGCCAAGTTGCCAAAGCTAGGATATTTGCGTTCCAAGTAGTAGTCTCTGTCGGCTTCGGGGATTTCGTTCGGGTCTTTTGCACAGTCTGCAGCATTCTTGGGCACCCAAACGCGGCCGTCGTTTCTGAGCGATTCGCTCATAAGGGTAAGCTTAGATTGCTGGTCGCCGTGCTGGGGAATGCAAGTGGGGTGAATTTGCGTAAAGCACAAGTTTGCAAAACCAGCTCCGCGCTTGTAGCAACGGTAGGCAGCCGTTACGCTGCAGCCTTGTGCATTTGTTGAAAGGTAGAATACATTGCCGTAGCCGCCTGTGCAAAGCAATACGGCGTCGGCAGCAAATGCCTTGATTTCGCCCGTGCAAAGATTGCGCGTTACAATGCCCTTTGCGTGGCCGTTTACTACAACCAAGTCGAGCATTTCGTGGCGCGAATATACCTTAATTTTCTTTGCGGCAACCTGCTTGTTAAGGGCAGAATATGCGCCCAACAAAAGCTGCTGGCCTGTTTGACCTCTTGCATAGAAAGTTCTGCTAACCTGTGCGCCGCCAAAAGACCTGTTTGCCAACAAGCCGCCGTATTCCCTTGCAAAGGGAACGCCCTGGGCAACACACTGGTCTATAATATTGTTGCTAACTTCTGCCAAGCGGTAAACGTTGGCTTCGCGAGAGCGAAAGTCGCCACCTTTAACAGTGTCGTAGAAAAGCCTGTAAATGCTGTCGCCGTCGTTCTGGTAGTTCTTTGCCGCGTTTATGCCGCCCTGAGCTGCAATAGAGTGCGCGCGCCTTGGGCTGTCTTGATAGCAAAAGCACGAAACATTGTAGCCTTGTTCGGCCAAAGTTGCCGCCGCCGAAGCACCCGCCAAACCAGTACCTACAACAATAATGTTGTACTTTCTGCGGTTCGATGGGTTAACAAGCTTCATGTGCGCTTTGTGGTTCGACCACTTTTGCGAAATTGGCCCTTCGGGGATTTTTGGATCGAGATTCATCATAATCTTTTAAATTCTTTTAAAGTTGTTGTTTATTTGCCTTGTTCGGCGGCTTTTTTTACGCAAAGTGCCGCTTTTGCCGATTTTTGACATTCAATGCCCTTGTAGTTTACGAAAATCTTGTCGTTGTTCTTTTGGGCGTTGATTTGTTCTACAATCTGGCTTTGGGGGAAGATGTTAACGCAGGTGTATTTGCTGAGCAAAACGGCTGCGGGGTTCGAGGCAAAGCCGAAGAAAATTACAACCGCGTAGAGAACGGCGATTTTGTCGAGAATGTAGCGAACCTTTTCGTTTCTAAAACCGATTGTCTGGAACATGCTGGAAACCGCATGCGAAAGGTGGAATGCAATGGCAGCCAACGCAACTATGTACAGCCCCGAAACAATGTCGCAGCTAAAGCCGTATACAAGCATTGCGTATACGTCGTGAATGGTTTTGCCTTCGTACATACCCGAAGTTGCAACCCATTCTAGCTTTTTAAACACAGGGTCTATGTTCAAAAGGGTAAAGTGCATTAAGTGCAAAACAACAAAAAGGATTATAACGGTTCCCGTATAAATCATTGTTCTTGCCGCAAACGATGCCGCCAAATACTTCTTTACCGCGTATTTTTGCGGGCGGGCTGCCTTGTTTTCCAAAACAAGCAAATAGCCCATAAGAAGGTGTAATACTATGCAAAGAGCCATTACGGCACGGAAACCCCAAAGGAATTCCCACGGCAAGGTCTGCAAAAAGTTTGCATAGGCGTTAATTGCGTTAGGTTCTCCCTCAAAAGTCTGCAAATTGCCCAGCATATGCATAAACAAAAACGCTACAAGCACAAAGCCCGTAAGCGCCATTACAAACTTCTTTATTAGGGAAGACGTTATTGTTGTTTTTAGGTACGACATAATCTGTGTTTTTGATGTGAAAATACTAATACGATAAATCTGCAAAATTTTTGCGAATTTTCAACTCTTTTTTCCGAAAACTAATCTACTTGTTGTATATAGTCGAAATTCGACAGCAGTTCGCAGCCGTTTTCGGTTATTCTTACGCAGTCTTCTATGCGGCAAGCTCCCACATTTTTATAGTATAGCCCCGGTTCGTCGGTTACAACCATTGCCGTTTTTAGAATGTTTGCGCCAGTCGAAAGACGCGGGGCTTCGTGAATGTCTAGCCCAACGCCGTGCCCCGTGCTGTGGAAAAACCCGTACCAACTGCCGTTTTTGCAGTAGGTTTTAAAGCCCGCTTTTTCGAAAATTTCTACAACCTTAAAGTGCGCTTTGTTTGCGGCAACGCCATTGTGCAATGTGTCTAAAACGGCATCGTGGGCGTCTTTTACGGTTTGGTAAATCTTTTTTTGGTCGTCGGTTGGCTTGCCTTTTACAAAGGTGCGCGTCATATCGCCAAAATAGCCGCTAGAATTTAGCCGCGGGAAAATATCTGCAACAATGGGCGTGTTTGCATATATCTTGCCGTAGCCTATGCAGTGGGGGTCGCAAGCCTGATTGCCCGCCGCAATTATTGTAGACTTTGCCAAGGCGTTGTTTTTCATACATTCCAAGTCGGTTTCGCGGCGCAGAATTTCGCTGGTAAGGGGTTGTCCGTTCCAAATTAAAGCTCCCTTTTTGTCTACCGAAGAATTTGCCAAAATTTTTCTTATAAGCGCGTAGCACTTTGCCGAAACCATATTCGCCTTGCGTATTTCGGCGGCTTGGCGTTCGTCTTTAAAAACCCTTTCGGGGAAAATTTCGCCGTCGGCTACAACAATGTCGAACTTTGCCCTGCGCAGTTTTTCCAACATAAAGGCGGGGAAATTGCGCGGCACCAAAAATTTTTTAAGCCCAAGCTCGTTGAATATTTCGCGCTCGTCGGCATACTCGTATATGCGCGAAAATGCCGATTCCTTCCTTGCTCTGCCAATCTCAAGCGGGCTTAATATTGCGCAACGCTCGCCGTTTTGGGTGAAGGCAAAAAAGTCGTCGGGTATAAAGCTTTGTGCAAAATACAGCATATCGGAACTCGAATCGCTGTTTGCATACAACAAAATTTCTCTTTTCATATTGTAAAAAAAGTGTTGCACGCTTTTTTTTGTCGGGCAACATAAATCACTAAATGTATAAATTTTTTGCAACAATATTTGCGGCTTTGCTTTTTGCCGCCTGCGCCGAAAAATCGGCAGACAAAACGGCTGCGTTTGCCGACTATTTTGATATGAAAATTGCCGATACTGCCTTTACAGCGCAAATTGCAGTAAGCGAAGCCGAAAAGGCTAGGGGGCTTATGTATAGGCAATCTCTGGGCGAAAATCGGGCAATGGTGTTTGTATATTTTGCGCCGCAAAAAATGTCTTTTTGGATGAAAAACACAAGCATACCGCTAGACTTGGCGTTTTTCGACGCAAACGGCGTTTTGCTTGAGGTAAAACCCTTGTACCCGCACAATTTAGATTCGGTGCAGTCGGCGTCAGACAATGTGATGTATTGCATAGAGGCAAACTCGGGGTTTTTTGCCAAGCACGGCATAAAAAGCGGCGACGTTCTGGATTTGGGTCTTTTAAAAAACGCGATAAAAAAGAGGGGCTATTGATATGTCGAAAATGCAAAAACTAACGGTGCTTATTACCGGGCTTTTTTTGGCGTCTATTGGCTGGCTTTTTGCTTTCACGCATTTTTACGGCCGCCTTAACGATTGGCAAAAATCGCAAAATATAGACTTTGCCGCGCAAACGGGGGCAACAAAACTTAGCGTATATATAAATTCGCTTACGGCGGCGGGCATTGTTTTTATTGTTTCGACTTTGCTCGGTTTATTATACATAAAGTATTCTAAAAAAGAAAAATGAGCGGTTTTAACGATACAATTTGCGCACCGTCTACACCCACGGGCGAAAGCGCAATAGCGGGCATAAGGCTTTCGGGGCCATTGTGCAAAGAGATTGTCGAAAAATCTTTCGGCAAAAGCGCGCAGCCAAGAATTGCGTGTCTGGGCAACTATAAGGACATTTCGCAAAAAACGGTAGACAGCGTTTTGTATGTATATTTTAAAGCCCCCGCCTCGTATACGGGCGAAGACTGCTTGGAAATTTTTTCGCACGGCAACCCATTTATAGTTCAAAAGCTGCTCGACGACCTTGTAAAAAAAGGTTGCCGTATGGCAGACCACGGCGAATTTACCCGCAGGGCGTTTCTAAACAAAAAGCTTGATTTGTCGCAGGCGCAAGCGGTTTCGCTTTCGATTTCGGCAAGAAGCCAGGCGGCTTTAACGGCATCGCAAAAGCAGCTTGCAGGCGAACTTGGCAAGCGCATAAACGACTATACCGATTCGCTGATAAACGTGTGCGCTTTGGTAGAAGCCTACATAGATTTCCCCGAAGACAACCTTCCCGAAGAGGACAAAAACAGAATAGTTGCCCTTATAGACGACATTTGCCTAAAATTATCCAATATGGTGGCAAATTCGAAATATACAAAGGCGGTGCACAACGGCATAAATTTGGCGATTATAGGCGAACCTAATGCTGGCAAATCTTCGCTGCTTAATTTGCTGCTTGGGTCTGAAAGGGCAATTGTAAGCGATATTGCGGGAACTACGCGCGACTTTATAAGCGAAAAGCTTAATATTGGCGATTATCTTTTTAACATAACCGACACTGCAGGCCTTAGAAATTCTACAGATAAAATCGAGAAAATTGGCGTGGAGCGCGCAAAAGAAGCCGCAAAAGCCGCCGATATGATATTGTTGGTTGTAGACTCTTCGCAAAAGCCCGACATTTGCGAGTATAAAGACCTTGTTGGGCAAAACAGCACATTGCTTGTTTTAAACAAAAGAGACTTGCCCCAAAACGACGAGGCAATGCAACTTTTAGACGGCGTAAAACGCGTTGAAATTTCGTGCAAAGACGCCTTGCACTCGGCGCAAACGCTAAGAGATGCAATTTTGGCTTTCGTTGCCGAAAAATACATAGTTCCTCAAAACGACGACATTCTTGTAAGCGCAAAGAACGCGCAAAATATGGAATTTGCAATAAATTCGCTAGAATCGGCAAAAAAGCTTATTTTAGACGATATGCCCGCCGAGCTTGCTGCCAGCGAAATAAGAAACGCGCTTGAAAACTTGGGCGAAATTGTAGGCAAGGTTGACTGCGAAGAAATTTTAGACAAGATATTTTCGAAGTTTTGCATAGGCAAATAGCATTTTTAGGATTTTAAAAACATGTGGTTTTACATAGACGAAAACGGTAATAAAAAAGGCCCGCTTACAACAGACGGCCTTGTTTTGCTGTTTAAACACGGCACTTTAGGCGGCCAAACAAAAGTGTGGAAAAATGGAATGGCAAGGCCGCTTTCGATTTCGGAATGCAGGGATTTGCGCATTCTAAATTTCAGCGAAAAATCAAGGCGCGAACTTTTAATAGAAAAATATTCTACATCGTTTAGGGCGTTGGTGTATGTGCTGCTATGCCTTATTGCCGCTTTTGTGTTCTACACTTTAAAAATTGCGGATTACGTTGAAGGCCTAAACATTGCAAAGAACCTGAAGGTAGACGATATTTTTATAGATTTTCAGTGCGCAACCAAAATGAAAAAATATATAGGCTATGCGATTTTCTTTTTTACGATTTCGGCGGCTTTTACGTTTTCGCGCTATTTGGCAACTGTTGCAAAAGTTGCAAAAACAAAACGAACGCTGCTTACAACGCAGTTTAGTGCCGCATTTTTAGGCTATAGCTTTTTTATTCCGTTTTTCAATATATTGTTGCCGTGCTATAGCGTTGTATACTGCATAAAAATTGGCTGCGAGCGCAGGCGCAGGCAGTTCTCCGCCGAAATGCTTATTTTGATTTTGCTATGGTGGTTTTTTGTTCTGTTTTCGCTTTCTATAGGCGCGTATTTAATGTTTTTGTTTCCAAAGACAACTTCGTATAATTTGTCGATGTGTATGCTTTATTTGGATTGTTTGGCGTCTGCGGCGGGCGTTGTTGCGGCGATATTGTCGTATGCGGTTTCGCTGCTTATAAACAGATTATATATTGTTTCTGTCGACCGAAGTCGATAGAGGCATTCTACCCATAAAACTATTATAAAAAAACTCCGAAGCGTTTTTCTTCGGAGTTTTTTGCGGTTTAAAGATTGTCTATTGTAATTGTTTCGGGCTTTTTCTTCATATCGGGAATTTCGTAGGCGTATTTTAGCATTGCCGACTCCATTATAGAGCGCAGGCCGCGAGCCCCCGTTTTAAGTTCTATAGCCTTTTCGGCTATATCGTTTATGGCCTTGTCGGTAAACTCAAGCTTAATGCCGTCGTAGGCAAACAGCTTTTTATACTGCTTAATAAGCGAATTTTTTGTAGACGTTAAAATGTTTACCAAATCGGCCTTTTTAAGCTCGTTTAACGCGCACACAACGGGAAGCCTGCCTATAAATTCGGGTATAAAACCGAATTTTACAAGGTCTTCGGGCTGTATTTGCGACGACGACAATTCGCCGCCTAAGCTATCGCTTTCGCTTTCCTGCGAAAAGCCCATCGACGAATTTTTTGTGCGTCTGTCTACAATGTCTTTAAGCCCAACAAACGCGCCACCGCATATGAATAGAATGTTGCGGGTGTCTACCCTGATATACTCTTGGTCGGGGTGTTTGCGGCCGCCTTTTGGCGGAATGTTGCAAACCGAGCCTTCCAAAATCTTAAGCAGTGCCTGTTGCACGCCTTCGCCGCCAACGTCGCGCGTAATCGAAACATTTTCCATCTTGCGGGCAATTTTGTCGATTTCGTCTACATAAATTATGCCGCGCTGGGCTTTTTCTATGTCGAAATTTGCAGCCCTCAAAAGGTTTAGCACAATATTTTCTACGTCTTCGCCAACATAGCCTGCCTCTGTAACGTTTGTAGCATCGGCAATGGCAAAGGGCACATTTAGCATCTTTGCCAAAGTTCTTGCCAAATACGTTTTGCCCGAGCCTGTGGGGCCTACAAGCAAAATGTTGCTTTTTTCAACTTCAACGTCTTTTAAATCTTTTAAAAGCCTGCTGTCGGAATCGGCGTTTCTAATGCGCTTGTAGTGGTTGTATACGGCAACGCTAAGCACGCGCTTTGCGTCGTCTTGGCCAACAACGTATTCGTCTAACTTTGCCTTCATTTGCGAAGGCGTGGGCAGCTTAAAGTTCTTGTCGTCTAAAGGCGAAGGAGCCTGGTTTAGCGCAGGGTTGTCTTTAAGCTTAAACATATCGCTTAAAGCCGCAACGCAGTCGGAGCATATAAAAGCCTTGTTAGCCCCGCGCACCATATTTTTTACCTGGTCGGCGGGTCTGCCGCAAAAGCTGCACCTAATGTCTTTTATGTCGGGACTTTTTTTGTCCATTTAGCGTTTGTTTGGCTGAATAACCTTGTCGATTATGCCGTATTTGCAGGCGTCGTCGGCGCTCATAAAAAAGTCTCTATCCGAGTCTTTTTCAAGTTGGGCAACCGATTTGCCGGTATTTTCGGCCAAGATTTCGTTAATGGTTTTTCTCCAACGCAAAATTTCGTTTGCCATAATGGTTATGTCCGATGCCTGGCCGCCCGCACCGCCAGAAGGCTGGTGAATCATAACAGTAGAGTGGGGCAATGCAAAACGCTTGCCCTTTGTGCCCGCCGAAAGGAGAACCGTTCCCATACTTGCCGCCAACCCTACGCAGTAGGTAACAACGTCGCACTTAAGGAAATTCATTGTGTCCAATATGGCCATACCTGCCGTTATGGAACCCCCGGGGCAATTTATATATAAATTAACGTCTTTTTTTGGGTCTTCCATCTGAAGGAAAAGCAACTGGGCAACAACGGCGTTTGCCACATAGTCGTCTATGGGCGTGCCTATAAAAATAATTCTGTCTTTTAAAAGACGCGAATATATGTCCCAAGTTTTTTCGCTTCTGCCGTCTCTTTCGTAGACGTACGGTATCGGATAATAACTCATATTGAATATATGTTTATAAAAGGGTTAAAATTGCCTCCCGATTTTTAATTTTCGGGAGGCGTTTTAAATTACTTAGCTTCTTTGATTTTAACTTCGGCCTTTTCGGCTATAAAGTTAATAGTTTTTTGCATAAGGGCATCGCCTCTAATTCTGTTGATTAGGGCTTGGTTGCCTCTTAGTTTCTTCACAAATTCGTCGGGTTTCATACCTGCGCGAACTGCTTCCTGCCAAACAACGCGGCTTATGTCTTCGTTGTTTACTTCAATCTTGTTGGCCTTTGCAACGCGCGAAAGGAAAATTCTCATTTTTGCCCTTAATTCGGCGTCTTTTGTTGCGCCTTCAATTAAAGAGTCTTTGTTCTTTTCGAGAACGTCCTTTGTTACGCCCTGTTGCATATAGCGCATCATTGTTTCCGACAAGATTGCGTCTCTTTCTTCGGCTATTGCGCTTTCGGGAAGGGCAAATTCAACCTTTTCCATAAGCTGGTTTACAGCCTTTTCGCGCTTTAAGATTTCGTTATACTGGGTCTTTTCCTTTTCGATGTCGGCTGCAACCTTTTCGCGCAAAGCCTGTTCGGATTCAACCTTCAAAGTCTTGCAAAATTCTTCGTCGAACTTGGGTAATACCTTTTCTTTTACGTCTAAAACTTCAACATCGTAAACGGCTTTTTTACCCGCCAATTCCTTTATGGCAAAGTCTTCGGCAAAAGTTTCTTCGGCCTGTTTTTTGTCGCCCTTTTTCATTCCAACAAGGGCGTTTACAACTGCCTTAACGCCGGGGGCGTTTTCGTTGCCGGCTTCTTCCCAAGTGGATTTTTGCGTACCGTACATTGTGGCATTAGGTACTATTTCCGATACCAATTTGCCGTCTATTTTGCCTTCGTACGAAACGTTTACAAAGTCGCCTTTTTTAACTTCGCGGTCTACGCTTTCAAATTTGGCATACTGGTTTTGGTAGTATTCCATAACCTTGTCTACCTCTTCGTTTGTGGCTTTCGTGTTGTCGAGCTCTACCGACGTTTTAAGTTCGGAGGGAACTTTTACTTCGGGGTATACGTCTACCGTAATTTCAATTTCTGCACCGTTTTCGCTTACCTGGGGCTTTGCGTCTACAACCGAGAAAATGTCGAATTCCTTAATGTCGTTAAGGGCTTGTATGGCCTTTTGGAAAAGCTGTCTTTCGGTAGAGGCTGCAATGTCTTTTTCGAACTTTTTAACAACCATAGCGGCGGGAGCTTTGCCTCTTCTAAAGCCTTGAATTGTGGCGTTTTTTACAAAGTCGGCTGTAACGGCCTGTTTTTCTTTTGCGGTTTCGGCACCGTCGAAAGAAACCAAAACCTTCTTTCTGGTGTCGTTTATATTTTCTATTTTAGTGTTCATCTGTTATATTGTAAAATTGTCTATAAATGTGTTAAATAAAGTCTTAAATCATGGAGCAAGCCAGTGTTCGGGTCAAGTTTTATTAGACTATTATTTTATCGAAAACAGCCTCGATTTTACCTTGCGGTGTAATTTTTGCCAAATTTGCCTCTACAAGTGTGTTTTTTAGGCCGTTTTTGTTTAAATTTGCAACCTCGCACTGAATGTAATTGTCGGTATAGCCCAAATAGTTTCCGTTATCTAGCCTGTTTTCTAGCAAAATTTTGCCGGTTTTGCCAAGCTGGGCCTTTGCAAAATTATAGTGCAGCTGTTTGGCGACTTTGCGCATAAGGTCTGAACGGCGTTTTTTTTCGCAATAGGGAATTTGGTTTGGCATTGTCTTTGCCAATGTTTTGTCGGCCGCCGAAAACGTGAAAACGTGCGCGTATGCCAGTTTAGACTTTTGTAGAATGTCCATACACTCTAAAAAGTCGCTTTCGCTTTCGTCGGGGTGTCCGCAAATAAGGTCGGTGCCTATTGCAATGTCGGGGCACTGGGCTTGCGCCGTTTTTACCATATTTAAAAAATCTGCAACCGTGTGTTTGCGGCGCATTTTAACCAGCGTTTTTTCGCACAAATTTTGGGCAACAATATGTAAATGCCGCGCAAGTTTTGCATTCGGCAAATTCATTCTTTGCAAAAGTTCTTCAAGAGGAAATTCCGGCGGCTCTATAGAGCCTATTCTTACGCGCAAAATTTCGTCTATATTGCAAAGGCTGTCTACAACGTCTAGCAATGTGTTGTTTGCGTCTTTATACTGCGAAATGTTTATGCCCGTAATTATAAGCTCGCGCACGCCGCGCTTTGCAAGCGAAAGGGCTTCGGCTTTAATATCTTTTAGCGGACGGCTGCGCGCTCTGCCTCGGGCTCGGGGAATTATGCAGTACGAACATGCATTGTTGCAGCCGTCTTGGATTTTTATGTTGCTCCGGTCGCTTAGGGGGGTTGTAGCCGAATTTTCGGTTTCTACATTTGCCTGTGGCACGGGAAAAGGCGACATAAATATCTTTGCCGTATTTTCGGGAGGGTTGTTGGCTATTATGTTGGGCAGGTCAAATTTATAGTCGTTGCCTACAACCCATTTTACGTTTTCTATTCCGCATAGGGCGTTGGCGTCGGTTTGGGCGTAGCAGCCCGTTAGGGCAACGTTTGCATTGGGGCTTTTCGACAAAAAATGCCGCACATTGTTGCGCGTTTTTGCCCTTGCCAACGACGTAAGCGCGCAGGTGTTTACCACAATTAAATACGCGTTTTCGGGCGAAGTTAAAACTTGGTAGCCAAGCGAGCCGAAGAGGTCTTTTAAGACAACAGCCTCGTATTGGTTAACCCTGCAACCCAAAGAATGTATAAAAACCGTGTTCAATTAGCCAACTAAAGATTAAGCAAAAGATAATCTAAAAGTGTTAAAAATTCGTCAAGTATTGTTTAAAATAAAAAAGCCGTTCTTTTTTAAGAGCGGCTCTTTTGTTTGGCTAAAACTTTAGGCTTATTTGCAGCGCAACCGTTTGGTTGTTGCCAAAGTAGTGTCCCTTCACATTCGCGTAGGGGGTAGTTGGTACTTCGTCTACATTTGTATTTCCTATAAAGAAAAGATATTGATAGCCGAAGTCCATCGAGATTTTCTCGTTAAAGACGTAGCCGAAGCCGCAGGTAAGCCAAAGCCTGTCGGCGCAGGGAATGCGCGCGGTTCTATATTCGTACGAGCGTATGGGAGTTTCGTCGAAAGCCGTGCCAATTCTAAGCACAAGCTTTTCGTTAAAATCGGGGTAGTAGTGCATGCCGAACGAAATTCTAGAAGTATCTTTCCAGTTTTCGTATCTATACGAGGCAAAGACGGGGCTTTTAATATCTAAATTTTCGAAGAGCGACCACATTGTGTATGTGTAGTCGGCCATAACGGCAAAGTTGTTGAGCTTGCCCCAAAGCCTTTGATACCAGCTAATATTGAAAGTGTGGGGAGTGTCGATTACGGTAGAAACGGGGGCGTTTATATTGCCCATTGTGCCGTTGCCACTAAGCTCTTGCGAAACAGAGCTGCGCCAGGCAAAGGCAAAGCGGCCGTCTTTTGCGTAGTTTACCGCAAAGCCTATGTTGCCGCCAACGCTCCAAGAGTCGGCGGTAAGCCTAATTCTTTGGTTGGTTATGGGTCTGTCTTGAGTAAGCTTTGCATAGAAATATTGCGCCGAAATGCCGCAGCCAACCGACAACCAGTCGTTAACTTTATAACAAACAGAAGGATTAAAATCTATAGACATTAAGTAGCTTGTTATTGCCATATGCCTGCCGCCCCAAGATTCGGGGTAGTCGGTGCTAAGGCCGTAGGGAACCGTAACTGAAAGCCCGCCGTAAAAGTCTTCCGAAAATCTATGCAAAACAAACATATTTGGCAGCGGCGTAATTGGGGCGCAGTTTTCTATTGTGCCGAAACTTTCGCCCAAATAGTTCGAGCTTTCGGAGGCGTCTAAACTTAGGCTTGGTATTATAAGGTTTGCGGAAATGTCTATCCTTGTTTCGCCAATGTTTAGGTTTGAATATACCGCGCTTGCAATGTTCCAATAGGCGGCAGATGCGTCGTTATTGGCGTTTGCGCCTGCGCCCGCTACGGCTGTGCCCAAGTTAGAAGCCCCTTGCTCTAAAATCTGAAAGCCGCAAGCGTATGTGTTTGTTGTGGCAAAGCCTAAAAATGCAACCGAAAATGCCGTTAAATACCTAAGTTTATTTATCATACAAGCGCAATAATGAACAAACGTTCATTTGGTGTCAATATTTAAGTGAACATTTGTTCATTTTATTGTAATAGCTTTGTTTTTATGTTGTTATGTTTGTAAAATAAAAAACGCCCATTTGTTAATACGGGCGTTTTGCGGAAATTAAGCAGAAAGCTTATTTAATTCTTTTTATCGAAAAACGACAAGTCCCACTTGTCTTGCCAGTAGAATACGGGGGTGTCGTTTTCCCACTGTATGGGCAGGAATATGTATCTGCCGTCTATGGCGTCGTTCGGGTTCCAACGGTCGCCAACGTAAATGAACGAATCGGGCTTGTTTTGTACTTTAATTACCGCAGTGCTTTGCGAGCGGAAAGTTGTGTCGGCGTCGGCGTTGGGGGTGAATTTTGTTTCGGGCTGGCCTTTGCCGCGGCAGGGGTTGCCAAGCTCGTACCACGGGCCCATTACGTTGTTTGCCACCGAAACTCTGCCAGCATTGGGTGCCCAACCCGTGCAGTGCGACGAAAACATATAGTATTTGCATTTTGCCTTAAAAAGTGCGGGGGCTTCGTGATATTGTCCGATAAAGTTTAACGTGTATTTGCCTGTAAAATTTAAAAAGCTTTCGTCTAACTGCGAAACAATAAGCGAAGAATTGCCCAGCGAAGCCGATATAATATAGGCTTTGCCGTCGTCGTCTAAAAAGGCGGTAAAGTCGCGGCTATATTGGCCTTCCTTAAAATGTTTTGCAAAAATGTCGTTGGGAGTTCCGTTTTTTATCGAAGCTCCGTTAAAAGTCATTTCTTTGTTTTGCCTGCCTGATTTTACCAAGTCTACCAGTTCTTCGGAGGCGTTTTGCGGCAAAACGTTTGCGTGCAGGCGTTGGGCTTTTACAAATTTATATGGGCCTTCAACGCTGTTTGCCACGGCAAAGCCCAGCAGTGCCGAGGAATAGTCGGGGCTTTCCTTTTCTATAACGCTTAAACTTGGGTCTTTTGCAGTTTTGCCCTTGCGCGGTTCTAGGTGGAAAAACATTACATATTTGCCCGTTTTTTTATTGAACAAAACTTTAGGGCGTTCGATTACAGCTCCAACAAAAATTTCGCTTTCGGGGTTGTCGGACATTTCTAGGGCAATGCCCATATCTTTCCAGTTATACAAATCTTGCGAGCTATAGCAATGTACGCCCACAACCGACATATTGCCCAAAACGCCGCCAAGCTTGTGTTCGCCGAACATATAATATTTGCCGCCGTCGAAAATAAAGCCCGCTCCGTGAGCGTTTATGTGGCGGCCGTTGTTGTCTAGCCAGATTTTTGACGGGTAAAAGGCGTTGTATTCCTTAATTTTTGGGTTTACGCTTGGCGTGGTGCAGCCGCACAATAGGGCACTTAGCGCAAATATAATTGCAAGTTGTTTTTTCATATTCTTATTCGAATGTTGCAGGATATTGTAAAAGTGCATAGGTTAACGCCATTGCCATTCTTTGGTGGCCTTTTGCGTTCGGGTGAAGCCTGTCTGTGTCTTTGTTCGAGAAATATTGGTAGTGTTTGGGGTCGTTCGGATAAAGCCCGCAAATAGAATTTAAGTCTATTACGGGAACCGCCCAAATGTTTGAGGTTTCTTTTACCGCCTTAACATAGTCGTCTATAAAAAGCCCCAAAGCGTTGGCGTAGCTTTCGTCGGGTTGTATGTTTTTTTCGCCGAATTTGGCGTAGCTACGGTGTATGGGCGTTAAAAATATAATCTGTTTATCGGGAAACTCGCTTTTTAGCAGCGTCATTAAAACGTTTATTCTGCCTTTAAGCGTGCTTTTGTCTAAAACCAAATTGTTGTGTTTTCTAAGCTCTGTTTTGTCGTCGGCTTGAACTTTTTTGTAGTCGTACGAAAACCATTCGCCTATGGGAACGGAGCGGTTAAAATCGTTTGTGCCTGCAAATACAATAACGGCGTCTATGTCGGGGTGGTCTTTTTTTGCAAGCCTTGCCTGCGCCGTAAGCCCCGAAAATTGGCTTCCGTTTATGGCGTATACAACGGGTTTAATGCCCAAAGTTTCCTCTAAAAACTGCCAATAGTTCTTCTTGGTTCCAATGTGGGCCTTGTCGGAAATCGAGTCGCCCAAAAACGCAACTTTTTTGTCGTTCCACTGGCATTTTATCTGCGCAAACGAGCAGGTGCAAAAGGCAATTAGTGCAAAAAATGTTAAAAGTTTCATTGTTATTATTTGTTAAAGTGTTCCAAAAAGCCTGTCGCCCGCGTCGCCAAGCCCCGGCAGAATGTATGCGTTTTCGTTCAAGTCGCGGTCGTGCGCACCAATGTATATGTCTACATCTGGGTGGGCTTTAGTTAAAGTTTCTTCGCCTTGGGGTGCCGAAACAATGTTTAGCATGGTAATATCTTTTATGCCGCGCTTTTTTAGCATTGTAATTGCGGCAGCCGCACTGCCGCCCGTTGCCAACATTGGGTCTAGCACAAAAACTTTGCATTTGTCGGCGTTTGGGGGCAGTTTGCAGTAATATTCCACAGGCTCTTTTGTTTTGTGGTCTCTATACAGGCCAATGTGGCCGGTGCTTGCAAAGGGCATAAGCTCTAAAAGGGCGTCTACCATACCAAGCCCCGCGCGCAAAATGGGTACAAGCAAAACGGGCGTTTCAACAAATTCGCCGCAGGTTGTTTCCAATGGGGTTTTAACCGGTTTGCTTTTAAGCGAAAGCTTTTGGGTGGCTTCGAACCCTATAAGTAGCGAAATTTCCCTAACAAGCCTACGAAATTCGCTTGTGGGAGTATTTTCGTCTCTAAGCATAGAAATTTTATGCTTAATTAAAGGGTGTGTCATATAGTGGATTCTGCCGTTTAACATAGCCTAAAATGCTAGTTGTTGCGCCAATAACTACAAGCAAAAAAGCGCGGGAGCTTTTCCAAAAAAATACGCAAAGTTTTTCGGGCTTTGCGCATTATAAATTTTTATGCCATGGGTTTTGCAAAGGATTTAACCTTTGCGGAATCTACTTTGGGGATTTTGTCGTAAAAGTTCGAGGCACGTTCTACTATGTTAAATAGGTTCTTAGAAATTTTGCGCATGGCTTCGAGCATTTCCAAATATAAAATACCCACTTCGGGACGGCATTTGCCGTTTTTAATGCGCTCCATATGCTCGGTTTCCAGACGGCTTAGCGTGTCTACAATGTCGCTTCTAAACATATCCGAAATCTTTTGGGCGTCGGGGGTTTTCTTCTCCAAAAGCGAAATCGAAAATTCCGCCAAAGAGTTTAGCTTTTGACAAATTTGGTTGAATTCGTTTTCGGCCTCGGGGCTAAAAGAATATTTGTTTTTAAGCATTCGTTCCATTACGGAATGTATTACAAACGTCAAGTCGCCAATACGTTCGGCGTCGTTTGTGCAGTGCAATAGAACGGGTATTTGCTCGGCTTCGTTTTGGGTAAGGTTCTTTTGCATTAGCTTGGCAAGATATTCGGTAATGTCTTTTTGGCGAATATCTACATCGTTTTCACGTTCTTCAAGCTGGGCAACCATATTCTTGTTGCGGTCGTCGTTTTGGTTGTACATTTTTAAGGTGCAGTCTACCATTTTCCACGACTTTTTAAGCATTTTGCGCAACGCCCCCGCAGTTTGCGCCAAGGCTATGGAGGGCGCATTTAAGAAGTGCGGTTCCAGCCTTTGGTATTTTACCTTTTCTTCTCTTACAGGTACAATCTTTTCGCAAATTCTTGCCAATAGGGGGATAAAGGGGACTAAAATTATGGTTGCGCAAACATTGAAAATTGTATGCGCGTTTGCAATTTCGCGCGGGATATCGCCCGCCTTGCACGACATTCTTACAATTTTAAAGAAAATAGGGTCGCCCGAAATTGGAATGTAGAAGGTTGCCACAATTATCAAAACGCCAAGTAAATTAAAAAGCGTATGGGCCATTGCCGCTTGTTTTGCAACGCGGTTTGCGGGAATTGCCGCAAGCTGTGCCGTTACCGTGCTGCCGATGTTGCTGCCGAATATCAATGCCGTTGCCGTATAAATGTCTATCAAACCGCTTGCGCCAAGAGCCACAATAACGCCCGAACAAGCCGAAGAACTTTGCATTAAAACCGTAACCAAAAGACCCACGCCCATAGCTCCCAAAAGCGCAAAAAACGGAATATATCCACTTTCGGTTGGCATACATTGAAATGTTTGAAATACCGACATAAACGCAGGGTGGTCCGACAAAGTTTTAAGATCGTCTGCCATTATTTGCATGCCGAAAAACAAAAAGCCCAAGCCTATAATTGTTTCGCTCCAGTTGCGAATTGCTGGCTTGGGTATAAAGCTTACAACTAAACCCAGCGTGATTGCGGGCATAATAATCCAGCTAATGTCGAAGGCTACAAGCTGGGCTGTAATTGTTGTACCTATGTTTGCTCCGAATATAATTCCTATTGCCTGAACCAAACTTAATAGGCCTGCGTTTACAAAACCTATAACCATTACCGTTGTAGCTCCCGACGACTGTATTACCGCCGTAACCGTAGCTCCCGTAAGGATTGCCACATATTTGTTCGACGAAAACAGCCCTAAAATTGTGCGCATTTTTTCGCCCGCAACGGTATTTAAGCCGTCGCTCATCATTTTCATTCCGAGAATGAAAATAGCCAAACCTCCGATAACGTGAAGTACTAATTCCATATATGTTGTTTTTGGGGGTATTGTCGCAATATCGGCGCAAAATTGGGCGCAAACATTGTTATAATAATATAAGCTTTTTATTAGATTTTATTCTTTTGCTTTTGTCAAACGTATTAGGAGAAAAGAAAAGGGCGCACCGCCAAGAAAAGCGAATGCGCCCAATGCCAGCCCTATGTTTAAGGGCTAGTTTGCCGAATTAAAATATTTGGTTAACAAATTTCGAAAAGCCCTTTAGAGGAATAAGCTTTATAACAAAGCCGCCGTCTTTTGCCATTTTAACGGTAAGTTTGCCGTCTTTGGGGGCGTCTATTTTGCCTATTTTGGCGTCGGTTGGGGTTTTGTCGGAGTTAACGCTGTCGAGCATAGCTTCTATAGCATAGCTTTTATTGGGCATAAATTTCGACAAATCCAGCTGAATTTCCTTTTCTTTGCCCGCGCAAATGCCGGCAATATACCAAACTTCGCCTTTTTTGCGCGCAACAACAACATATTCGCCAAGCTTTGCGCATACGGGTTTAGATTCGTCCCAAATTGTGGGGGTAGACGCAATAAACGAGGTAAATTGCGGGTACTTTTCGTATTGGGTCGGGCTGTCGCACAACATTTGCAAGGGGGCGTAAAAGAGGGTATACAACGCGCCCTGGTGCGCCCTTGTTCCTATCGAGGCGGGCGAGTCGGAATTGTGCGTGTAGTATTTTTCTTTTACGTTGTTTATGGCTCCGGGGGTGTAATCCATAGGTCCTTGCAACATTCTTGTCATAACCAAGTCTACGTTGTGCGATGGCGTTGCAGGCTGTCTTTTAGATTTGTTCATTTCAAGACCCAAAACGCCTTCAAAATTTATTACGTTCGGGAATGTTCTGTTTAAGCCCGCGGGCTTTGCGCAGCCGTGAAAGTCTATAACCATTTTGTTGTCGGCGGCAATTTGGGCAAGGCGGTAATACAAATCCATTGCTGTTTGGTCGTCTCGGTCGAAAAAGTCTATTTTAAGGCCGTCGGCACCCCAGCTTTTCATTAGGGGGATTGCCTTCTCGCCGTACAAGTTTAAGGATTGGCCCAAGCACCACAAAACAACTTTAACATTCTTTTTTTGCGCATAGCCTATCAACTTTTTAACATTCAAAAATGGCTTGCCCGAAATCGCCATTTCGTGCACATCGCTGCCCATTTTGCCCACATCTTCGCCCACAAGCCAGCCTGCGTCGAACAATATATAGGGAATCTTGTATTTCGCGGCAAAGTCTATGTAGCGAATGTAGGTTTCTTCGTTAACGCCAGTTTTAAAGTCTACATTTTCAAGGCTCCAGTTGTTCCACCATTCCCAAGCGCAAGTTCCGGTTGTTACCCACGAAATGTCGCTTAAGCGCGAAGGTTCTGCCAATTTAAACACGGTGTTGTTTACGGAAAAATCGGCGTCGTTTTCGGCAACAACAAAGGCTCGCCACGGGAAACTGCGGGTGGCATCTGTTTGGGCGGTAAAGTCGTCGAATTCGCCGTGTTTTACCATAAAGTTCGATGCCTTTACCAAATTTTTTGGGTGTTTTACAAATGTAGATTTAAGGCCGTCTTTTACCTTAAACCTGAGCATTGGGTATGAATTTACATCGCTTTCGACTACCGCAAACGAGGCTTCTTTGGTTTTTACAATTACCGGCAACAAAAGCTGTTTGTCGTTTTCCGAGCTGTTTATGCGGCTAAACAGGCGTTCGTACGAGCTCATTGCATTATTTTCGAGCATGCCTATAATTGGTGTCTTTTCGGGGAGATTTATATCCAATGTTTCCGAAAGCACCTTCATCTTTTCTTTTCCCAAATTCGATACAATGCGGTAGGCAACGGCATCGTTGTAGGCGCGGAATATTATCTTAAATGTTCCGAAGTCGGCGTCTATTTGATTGTAGTTATCTCGCAATTTCGAAACTATGCCGAAAGGGACTTCTATTTCGGAATCGTTTGAAACGCTTTTAACCGATTTTAATTCGGACTTTTCGCCCAAAGAGCCTTTGTCGGTATCCATTGCAATTTTCGCATTCTCGAAAAGCGGTTTGCCTTTGTAGAGAAGCGAAAAGCTTATTTCTTTGTCGGATTTTAAAACGGCTTGCAGGCGGCCGTCGGGCGACTGAACCGAATAGTCGGCGGCATGGACTGTGCCTGCAAACAGTGCAAACAATGCAAGTAGTGATGTTAGTTTTTTCATATGTGTATTTTTTAAGTTTAAATTCTATTTGTTGCGGGGAAAATTCATTCTGTCTAGCCAGTCTACACAAAGCTGCAGCCTTATGGGGTCGGGCCCTTTGCGGAAGTTCATTCCGCCGCCGTGGCCACCCTTTGGCTTAACGTGAAGTTCCGCTTCAACGCCAGCGTCTTTTGCCGCCAAAAAATACGCTATTGCCGAAGTTATGTGCGAATCGTCTAGCATTTCGTACATAAAAACTGGCGGGGTATTTTTTGTTATTTTAAGGTTTTCTGCCAATGCGTAGCGCAAATTATAATCTTTATGGGTTGGCTTTATATTTTTCCAGCGCAGCTCGTTTGTGGGCTGGTCGCAGTAGGCAGGGTATATCAAAATTGTGGCATCTTGCACGGGGCTTAAATTGTCTATTTCGTCTACTTTTTGATAACTATTTAAGGTTATGGGCGCGCTGGAACGAGCTACTAAGTTTGCGCCTGCGCTAAAGCCAATGGCTACAATTTTATCTATATTCCATTTTTTTGCATTTGCGCGGGCTAGCCTTATCGTTCTTTGCATATCCTGCAAAGCCCCTTGCGGGTTGTCGGGTGCGCGATAGTCTAGCGTAAGCGTGCTATAGCCTTGTTCGTAAAAGGCGTTTGCCGTCATGGTTCCTTCTTCGCAGACAATGCCGCAGCCCCTATACGCGCCGCCGTGAACTACAATAACAAGGGTGGAGGGCTTTTCGGACTTTTGCAATTTAAGCGAATAGTGGGGCTTGTTTATAACGTTTTTGCGCTGGTTAAGCTTTTTTGCGGCGCCCAACGCCTCGGGCGAATTGGCGGGCATTTTGCCTTCGGGCCAAATAAGCTGCGGGTTATATTTTTTGTTTAGTGTGTCGAAATTTTCGGGCAGATTTGCAAATGCAAATGCGGCAAACGTCAAAGAAAGGGCTAAAAGTGCTATTTTCTTCATATAAATTTAATATAAAAATTATTGTATAAAGTTTTAGGGTAAATTTGCTATTACAAATTGCGGAATTTGCCAAGAACATTTATCTAAAACCCTTTGAAGTTTTCTTTTTTTTTGAATTGACTTAAAACTGGGTATTTTAGTACATATATTGCGGTAAATGAGCGACGGCAAAACCATTCCAATATATATGTGCTGCGACGACAACTACGCGGCGCAATTAAGCGTTGTTATGGCGTCTATTTGCTGCAATACAAAGGCTAATTTGCATTTTATTATTTTAAGTGCGGCACTTTCGGATAGTTCCAAAAAAAATATTGCCGATTCGGCAAAAACCGCAAGGGTAGACTTTGTTTCTATAAAGCCATATGCCGACGCCGTAAAAGACGTTAGCGTTAAGTCTAAGCATATTTCAATTGCCACCTGCTATAGATATTTTATACCCCAGCTAGACTACGACTACGAAAAGGGCATTTATTTGGATTGCGACATAGTTGTTTTGGGCGATATCGAGGAATTGTTCGACATAGATTTAAAAGACGCCCCGCTGGCCGCCGTAGAGGATACGATTTCGGAACGATACTACAAAAAGTGGGGGCTTAAAAATTATTTTAATGCGGGCGTTTTGCTATCAAACATAAAAAAGCTAAGAGAGGAAACTTCGGCATTAAAGCTTGTGCAAAAAACTTTGGAATTGAGCGGTTCTATTAAATATCTAGACCAAGACGTGCTTAATATTTTATATGCAAACACGGCTTTGTTTTTGCCGCCAAAATTCGGCGCAATTTCGCCTTTGTTCAGAAAAAAAGTTTTGCTTAAAAGCGCGAGCAGTAAGGATATAAACGAAGCCGTATATAACCCCGTTGTAGTGCATTTTACAGGGCCAGACAAGCCTTGGAAAATCCCGTACGGGTTAACCGCGCATCCGTGGGCTTGCACATATTTTTACTATTTGGGCAAAACAAATTATGCCGACAAAAAAGAGCAAATATTGCGCAATTTTAACGGCATAAAGAACTTTGTTTGGTACTTTAAATGGCACCTTTTTTTCTTTGTGCGGCCATATTATCTAAAAATGCGCAGGTTATACGCCCAAAATAAACGTAAGTTTTTATAAAAAATGCCGCCTTTTTTAGATATAGCATTGGCCCCCGACGACAACTATGCTAAATATGCAAAAGTTGTAATGCAAAGCGCAATAGACCGCTGCAAAATACCCCTGCGGTTTTGGATTTTAGACGGCGGATTGTCGGAAAACAGCAAGGCAATGCTTAAAAACACTTGCGGCAATGTAGAATTTGTAAAAATAAACGAAGATATGTTTAGGGGCTTTCCCGCGAACGGCTACATAACGGTTTCTACCTGGTATAGGTTTGCAATAGCCGAGCTTTTGCCCGATAGCGTAAAAAGGGTTTTGTATTTGGATTGCGACATAGCTATTGCCGACGATATTTCGGAATTGGCAGATATAAATTTAGACAATTACGCGGTAGCTGCCGTAAAAGACTGCATATACAAAAAATTCGACAAAAGAATAGGGCTTGGGCTAGACTACCACTACTTTAACGCGGGCGTTTTGCTTATAAACCTAAATTATTGGCGGCAAAAAAACGTGTGCAAAAGGCTTTTCGATTTCTTGGCAAAATCGCCAAACAATTTGCGCTTGTTCGACCAATCGGTTTTGAATTTGGTTTTAAAAGACGAATATCTGGAACTTGATTTGCGCTACAATGTGCAGTATGTGCCTCCTTTTTTGGAGGAGTCGTGCTACGAAAGCGGCGAATTTTGCAAAGCCTTTTCAAAGCCGAAAATAATACATTTTGTAAACCGCTTTAAGCCGTGGAATGTAGATTTTGGCTGGCTAAACCCCTTAAACGGCTATTTTACAAAATATTTAAAATGCGAATATACAAAAAGTAGAACGGCTATATTTTTGCGATTGTTTGCCAAAAGGTTTGCGCGCAAGCCCGTAATTTTGTTTAGGCATTACTTCTGGCACAATGTTGTTTTGTGTTTTGCTGTAAAACACCTAAGACAAAGGAAATAAATTGCCTAAATTTTTGCATAAAAAAACGGGGCAAGCGTTTAGCTTTGCTCCGTTTTTTTGTGTTTAAAGTTTTTTATGCTTTACGCTGCAGGTTGCGCCTTTGGGGCGGCACTGCGCGACTTTTTCGCCTTAGCCTTGGGCTTTTCTTCCTGAGACTGTTCCTTTGCGGCAAGCTCCCTTTCGGCGATAAGGTCTTCAATCTTTTCCTTCATCGAAGCGAGTTCTTCAATCGACATCGAGTCGAGAGCCTTGTTTTCGTTTACGGGAATGTCCATACCGTGCGAACGCAAAATATCGTCTATCTTATTTTGGTTCTTCTTGTATAGATAGAAGCCCGTTGCGGCCAAACCTACGCCCAAAGCGGCGCCCAATATGTAATCTCTTGTCATAATAGATTTCCTTTCGTGAAAAAATTATTTTAGAGTAGGTGCTTTTCCCATATCATAAAAGAGTATTCGCAGAGAATTTGCAACAACTAAAATTGTGGACGAGTTGTGCATTACAGCCCCGAATATTACGGGTATGGTGCCCAATGCACCCAACGCCAAACCGAGTGTGTTTATGCCAACCGAAGCATAGAGGTTTTGGCGCACAATGTCCATTGTATATTTCGAAAGCCCGTATATGCCGGGCAGCATAAGCGCGTTGTCGCCTGCAATTGTAATGTCGGCTGCCTCCATTGCCGCATCTGTGCGAGTTTTGCCCAAAGCTATGCCCACATCGGCATAGGCAAGGGCGGGGGCGTCGTTAATGCCGTCGCCAACCATAACAACCTTGTTGCCGCGCGACTGCATTCTGAGAACCACTTTTGCCTTATCTTCGGGCAAAAGCTCGTATTCGTAGCTGTCTACGCCAAGCCTTCGGGCAACAACGTCGGCTTGTTGCTCTAAGTCGCCCGTAAGAAGAACAATATCGTCTACCCCAACGGTGCGCAGGCGGTTTAACGCCTTTTTCATATTCTCGCGCAAGGGGTCTCTTATGCCTATTAAGCCGGCAATTTCGTTGCCTTTCGAAACGAAAACCACGTTTTCGCCCTTTGCAAAAAGTGCCGAAGCCTGGTCGCGCATAGGGTGGGTGTGTATGCCGCATTCGTTTAAAAAGCGTTTGTTGCCCACGCGTATTATTGCGCCGTTTGCGGTGGTGTATACGCCGCGGCCCACAACGGTTTCTATATCGCCGTGGTGGGGAATTGCAATAATGTCGCGTTGGGCCTTTGCAAGAATTGCCGAAGCCATCGGGTGTTTAGATGTTTCTTCGGCTGCAGCCGCAAACGAAACAACCTCGTTTTGCGAGTATTTGCCAGAAAGGGGAACAACGCTTTCAACCTGCGGCTTGCCCTCGGTAAGAGTTCCGGTTTTGTCTAAAATTAAAGTGTCGGCGTGGCTCATTGCCTCTATTACGCCGCTTCCCTTTATAAGCACGCCCTGGCGCGCCGCGGTGTTTATTGCCGCCGAAAGGGCTGCCGCCGTAGAAAGCTTTATGCCGCAAGAATAGTCTATAATAAGCATATTCAACGCCCTGTTTACGTCGCGCGTTACGGCATATACCAAGCCCGAAAGGAATATGTTTAGGGGAACTAGCGCCGACGAAAACTTGTCGGCATAGTTTTGCACAAGGGCCTTTTTGCCGCCTGCGTCTTCTACCATCTTTATTATTTTAGATACGGTAGTATCTGCCCCAGCAGATTCGGCAACGCAGGTAATTGTGCCGTCTACCACAAGCGTTCCAGCAAAAACTTTGCCGCCTTTCTCGCGCGAAACGGGTTCAAATTCGCCCGTAATAGACGCCTGATTTATAACGGCGCGACCCGAAAGAACAACGCCGTCGGCGCAAATCTTTTCGCCCGAATGGACTACAATTATGTCGCCTTTTTTAAGCTCTTTTGCCGAAATTTTTTGAAGCGGATTGCCTATTTTGTTGTTGTAGGGGTGCCAAACGGTTTCGTTTTCTACCGAAAGCATATCTCTTATGGCGTTGCGCGTGCGGTTCATTGTGTAAACCGTCATAGATTCGGCAAAGTCGTGCAAAAACAAAACAGTTAACGCCGAGGCCGCCTTGCCAGATAATACACTAGAAAGCACCGCCAACGCGCTTAAAGTGTCGGCATTGGGTAGCATAGAGCGTTTAAACGCCTTTAGCCCACTTTTAAACAAGGGCAGCGCAAGCGACATTGCGCCAAGGCCGGGGAACCCGAAAAGCCTGCCCCTTAAAGTTGCAGGCACCGGCGACTTTAAAAGCCATACCCCAAACAGCATTGCCGCCGAAACCGCGCTGCGCGTTATCAGCGTAGAAAGTGGTTCTTCGTGCAAATCGCGCTCTTGAACAAGCAGCTTGTTTTGCTCTTCGCGCTCTCTTTGCAAAATGCCGAGCGAGTGCGCCGCCACAATTTCCTCTACCGAAACCAACAGGCGTTTCGAATCGTTTTTAGATTCGTCGTATACAAGAACAAGCGATTTTGCATAGGGGTTTATTCTTGCAGAAACAACGCCCTCTAAAAGTTTAAAGTGGCCAGCCAAGTGTTCTTTGTCGTCGCCGGTTCCGACATATTTAAACGCGTTGCAGGTTATCCTTACGCGCCCCGAAATTTCGTGTGCAATAGAGCACTTTAAAAGGGGCTTTTTGTTTTTAGAAAAAAACGACATTTTTTTAGCCTAATTTTGAAAGTTTTTCGCAAATATCGGCAACAAGTTTGCGCTCGTCGTCGGGATTTTCTATCGTCTTCAAAGAGTCTAAAACGGTTTGCCAAGCGGTGTCTATCCAGCAGGTTATTTCGCTTTCGGTTATGTTTTTGGGGGTATATTCAACCAAAACATTGCCCGTATATTGGTTTAGGGAAACATCGCTTATCCCCTTTTTAGACTTTAGCACGCCAATAAGGGCGTCGGCATATTCGGCGACATACTCGGGGTTGTTTTTTAGCCCCCAAATGTTTATCCTTAGCCTGCCCGGAATGCTGTGTACAATTTTCGGTTTGCCCAAAAGTTTTATGAAGGTTTTTTGTATAGAGTTCATCTGCTGTGCGATACGCTTTGGAATAGCCACCAAATAAGGTTTATCGGGAAATATGTAGGCGATGCCTGTAGTCCAAGTTTTCTCCTTACAATGGGTATAGACTTTACAAGCTGAAATACCAAAAGAAGGGTTATTGCCGCTCTAATGTCTAATATGCCCTTTGTGCGGCTAAGCAATGCCTGATTTAGCGCAAAGCCCACCGTAGAAAGCTCTTTGGCAAGAATCGACTTGCGCGCCCTCATTTCGCCTTCAAAGTTAAAGCAATATGTCAACGCCGAAACAACTATCGTTGGCGACAAAACCGCGCTGTCGTACTCAATTAAAAATGTTCCCAACAAAGCGTTTGCCGAAATTTTTTTAACGCCGCGCACGGGCGACATTGCCTTAACAATGTTGTCGCTTAAAACGGGCACGCCCTTTGTTGACGGAATCTTTACCCTTATTCTACCCGGGATTGAATGCACAACCTCCAACACACCCGCAAAAGAGGGCGGCTTTTGCGCAAGCAGCGCGGGCAAAGCGTCGGTATTGTTGGTATTCTTAAAAATTTCCATAATGCTTTTTGTTATCGCCATAAATTTTTCCTCGGTCAAGTAGATGTTTTTAATTTTTTTGCAAATGTTAGTTTGTTCTAACTTTGTTTGTTGTCAAGGTGCAAAATTTGTTTTCTTGCCAAAATTTTTCGGTTAAAATATGTACGAAAGAATGAAATTTACAGGAGCGGTTTTTCTTATTATATGTATGGGGTTTGCAAACGCATTTTGCGCGAATGGCGACATTTTTGCCGAACAGCGCGGCGGCTGGCTAAAAAAGGCAGAAAGCCTTACCCCGAAATTAAGCTATAAAATTGTGCGCCCAAAATTTGTTGTGCAAGCCCATAAAGACCCTTCGGCGTTTCAGGGCATAAAATACGTAAAAAACGGGCAAAAAGTAGGGGACATATATAGGAGCGATTTCAGAAAAATTAAAACAATAACGCTGGATTTTGGCGACCACTATACGGGCTACTTTACGTTTAAAACAAAGCTCTTTAACGCCCCATTAGATGCCCCTGTAAGGGTAAAATTCTTTTTCGGCGAATTGCCCGCCGAGCTTAACACGCCGTTGGATCCCTGGAAATGCTCGCTTTCGCGCGCTTGGATGCAAGACGAAATTATTACCTTAACCGAAATGGGGAAACCCTACACAATCCCGCGCAGGGTTTCGTTTAGGTATTTAAAAATAGAGCTTTTGGGCTATTCAAAATATTTCGATTTTGCCATAGACGATATGTTTATAACGGCGCAAACTTCTGCAAACAATGTTCCCGAAAAGCTGCCTGTCAACGCCTCGAAAGATATTGCAGACATCTACAAAGTTGCGTTAAAAACGCTTGCCGAATGTATGCAAACCGTCTACGAAGACGGCCCCAAGCGCGACCAACGCCTTTGGCTAGGTGACTTATATTTAGAATCGCTTGCAAACGCAAAAACCTTTAAAAATTTTAACCTTACAAAAAGGTGCCTGTATCTGTTTGCCGGACTTTCGGGCAAAAACGGTTTTGTGTATCCTAATTGTTTCGAAAAGCCTTTTCCTCATTCGCAAAGGTCTAATTGCATTTCGTACAGTTTGCTATTTAACAGTACGCTTCTTGAATATTTAAAAGACACAAAAGACTACGAAACCGCACAAGACCTTTGGCCCGTTGCAAAAAGGCAAATAGAGCTTGCCCTTGAATATGTAGACAAAAACTCGATGCACGACGGCAAGAAAAAGGGTTGGAGGTTTTTCGACTGGCGCGACGGATTCGACCCTACGGCGTGTATGCAGGCGGCCACGATTTTTGCGCTGTCGCAAACTAGGCAGCTTGCGCAAATGCTGGGCAAAAGCTCCGAAAATTGGGAGGAAATTCAAGAAGATATGCAAGCCGCATCTTTCGAAAAGCTCTTCGACAAAAACCGCAATGTTTTTGTATGCCCAAGCGGGCAGGTTTCGGTATTAACGCAGGCTTGGTTTGCGTTGGCAAATGTCGGCACAAGGCAACAACAAAAAACGGCAATTAAAAACGCGCTTGCAGACCCAAAGTCGGTAAAGCTTGGAACCCCATACGCCACGCACTATTTAATAGAGGCAATGCTCGCCTGCGGTATGAAAGACGAAGCAAGAGAGTATCTATTAAATTATTGGGGCTCTATGGTAAAAAAGGGTGCCGACACTTTTTGGGAGGCCTACGACCCGAACAACGACTATATTTCTCCCTACGGATTTTACCCGTCTAACAGCGCATGCCATGCTTGGAGCTGCACGCCCGCGTATTTCATTCAAAAATATCCCGAAGTTTTCATAAAATAGGGAAAACACAAAGGAGTTATTCGGCGATTATTTTTGCAAACAGCAAAAGTTTTGCCGAAAAAATGCTTGAAATTTTTTTGCCGCGAATTTTTATTTCGCAAAAAAACTATGAAAATTTCCACCAAAACGGGAGACGCCGGCAAAACAAAGCTTATGTTCGGCAAAAGCGTTTTTAAAAACTCGCCAAGGGTATGCGCGTACGGCGCGGTAGACGACCTATCGGCAACGCTTGGCTTTGCGCGCTCTTTTGCAGATAAAGACTTGGGCGAATTTATTTTAAAAATACAAAAGTCGCTTGTGTTTTTAATGACCGAGCTTGCAACCGCCAATGAAGATTTTTACAAACTAAAAGAGCATAAAATCCACCTATTGGACGAAAGCGATTTAAAGTTTTTTGAGGACAAAATTCAGGCGGCAGAAGATAGCGGCAACCTGTTTAATTCTTGGACATATTCGGGCGAAAACCATTTGCAGGCGGCTTTGGATATGGCGCGCACGCGTTGCCGATTTGCCGAAAGGGAAATTGTTGCCCTTGCAAATTCTGAGGGTTTGGCAAGAGATTTCCCGCTAAAATATATAAACAGGCTTTCCGACTTGCTTTGGATTTTGTCGCAGGAGGCAAAATAAATACAAACGGCAAAGCAATTTAAGATTTTAGATTTTCGCCCAAAGCATTTTCGTTTTGGGCATTTTTTTGCTCAAATTTGTTTGCTACAAATTGGTAGCTGCATACAAATTTGTATGCGCATATGGTGTCAAAAAACACCGCATTGTTTGTATATTGTTGATAATTAGCAAAAATATGTGCCTGCAAAAAACTGGCACAGATAATGCTAATATAAAAAGCATAGTTTAAAAACAGGCTATAAAAACTATGAATACAACAAATACAAAAAAGGAAACCGCACCTGCCGCTTCGGCAGGACGCATGAACAAGAGGGGCTTTTTTAAGACTCTCGGTATTGGAACTGCTGCCATTATGGGGGCTCCCTATGTAATGGGTGCGGCCAAAAAGCCCATAAGGTGGCGTATGCAAACGTATGCAAGCACGGCATTGGGCGCGCATGTAATTAAACCCGCCGTAGACGCATTCAATAAAATCGCCAACGGCGAGATGAAAATAGAGTTGTATTACGCCGATCAGTTGGTGCCCACTAGCGAGTTGTTTAGCGCACTGCAACAAGGCACTTTAGATTGTGTACAAAGCGACGACGATTCCATGGGTTCTCCCGCAGATGTCGCTCCCTTTAGCGCATATTTCCCTTTGGCAACACGCTACTCGCTAGACGTTCCCGCCTTGTTCAACGAATTCGGTTTGGGCAAGCTTTGGGCGGAATCGTATAAAGAAGTTAAAAATGTTACCTGGCTAAGCTCGGGTTCGTGGGACCCTTGCAACTTTATTACCAAAGACCCCATTCGCTCGCTTGCCGATATTAAGGGCAAAAAGCTTTATACATTCCCAACGGCAGGTCGCTTTTTAACGCGCTTTGGCATAGTTCCCGTTACAATTCCCGTAGAGGATATTGAAATGGCAATGCGTACCGGCGAGCTAGACGGCGTTGTATGGTGCGGCATAACCGAGGCCTACACAGTAGGGTGGTCGAACGCTACAAACTACTTTTTAACAAACAATATTTCGGGCGCGTGGATTGGCTCGTTTTTGGCAAACACAAAATCCTGGGAAAAGATTCCCCCGCACCTGCAAGAATTGTTTAAGGTTTGTATGGATTATTCGCACTACTACCGTCAATACTGGTATTGGGGCGGCGAGGCAAACCTGCGCGTAAACGGCGGCAAACTAAAACTTACAACCATTCCCGCCGACGAATGGAAAGTTGTAGAAACCGAAGCCGTAAAGTTTTGGGACGAACTAATCGCCAAGGGCACACCGCGTCAAAAACAAGTTGTAAAAATATTGCGCGACTACAACGCAATGATGGAAAAGGCGGGTTCTCCGTATAGATAAAATCCGCATAAAAAATGCTGCGGCCCGCTGCCCGTTTGCAAACAAAAGCTTTGCATTCAGGCGGGGGCTTTGCGGCGTATCTTTTAACTAATATATTGGGTGTTTTTTTATGATTATAAGAAGAACGAGATTCGACGATTTAGACGAATGGCTTGATTCGGTCGATTGGCACAAGGTTGGCGAAAAGATGGGCGCGCCCATTTTAAGGCTAATGCGCGTGTATATAAAATATGTCGGCAAATTAAGCGAGTTTGTGGGAGCAGGGGCAATGTATCTGCTTTTGGCTATGATGGGCATATTGCTATATTCTATTGTAACAAATGCGTTTCACCGCCCCGAAATTTGGGTTATGGAAATGGCGCAGTTTACAATGGCCGCCTACTACATTCTGGGCGGGGCAAGCAGCCTAAAGCACGGCATACATGTAAGAATGGACTTTCTATATGAACGCTGGAAGCCGAGAACCAAGGCTTTGGTAGACGTATTTACCGTGTTCTTTATGCTGTTTTACCTATACATAATGGTAAAAGGCGGCTACGACAGCTCGGCGTTTGCGCTTGAATTCGACCAACGCAACCACAGTGTTTGGAAGCCCCCAATGGCTCCAATTAAGATAATTATGACTTCGGGTATGGCGTTGATGCTTTTGCAAGCCACTGCCGAATTGTTGAAGGATTTTTGCTACGCAATAGGAAGGAAGTATTAAAATGTCTCCTGCAATGATAATTTTGTTGATGTTTTCGACGCTAATGCTGCTTATGCTTACAGGGCAAAGGGTGTTTGCGGCGATGGGCTTTGTGGGTGTGGCGGCAGCCCTGCTTTTGTGGGGCGACGGCAGCACGGCGTTGGGTTTTAACGCCGCCATAAAACTGTTTAACTGGTACCCAATGCTAACGCTGCCGTTGTTTGTGTTTATGGGCTTTATGCTTTCGGAATCGGGCATTGCAAACGATATGTACCATATGTTCCACGTTTGGATGGGCTCGCTAAAAGGCGGCTTGGCTGTGGGCACATTGTTTGTAATGGTGCTTATTTCCTGCATGAACGGCCTTAGCGTTGCGGGTATGGCAATAGGCTGTAGCGTTGCACTACCGGAACTGCTAAAGCGCAATTACGACAAGCGCATGATTAGCGGCCTTATACAAGCGGGTAGCTCGCTGGGCATTTTAATTCCGCCAAGCATAGTCTTGGTTTTGTATGGTATGATTGCCCGCCAACCGGTAAGCCAACTTTGGCTTGCGGGCATAGGCCCCGGGTTATTGATGACGGGTTTGTTTTTGGCATATATTCTTATTAGGTGCCACTTTAACCCGAAGATGGGCCCGGTGCTTCCAAAAAGCGAGCGCAATTATACGCTAAAGGAAAAGCTAAAGGTTTTAAGCGCGGGCATAATTCCGCTTTTGCTGATATTTTCGGTTATAGGTTCGTTTTTCTTCGGGCTTACAAGCTTGGTAGAAAGCTCGGCATTTGGCGCGTTTGCCGCGTTTTTGGTGGCGCTGTTCCGTCGCAGGCTTTCGTGGAAGCTCTTTAAGAAAATATTGCGCGAAACTTTGGATAACTCGGCAATGTTTATGTGGGTTATGATGGCAGCCCTTGCGTTTGCCGCCGTATTCGATGGCCTAGGCGCGGTTAGAGCCTTGGAGGGCCTGTTCCTTAACGACTGGGGTTTGTCGCCGTGGCAAGTGCTGCTTTTAATGCAATTGTCGTTCATAATATTGGGCATATTTTTGGACGATACCGCAATGCTTGTAATAGTTGCACCCTTGTACATACCTTTGGTTATAAAGCTTGGCTTTAACCCGATATGGTTCGGCATACTTTACACAATCACCTGCCAAATTGCATATATAACACCGCCTTTCGGCTACAACTTGTTCCTTATGCGCGCAATGTCGCCGAAAAGCATAACAATAAGGGATATATATGCCTCTATAATTCCCTTTGTAGGTCTTATGTTGCTGGCGTTGATTCTTATAATGATATTCCCCGAAATCGCATTGTGGATACCGTCGCTGTTCAACACTAAAATGTAATTGAAAAATGAAAAAGTCTTGGAGCATTTTAGTTGGGAACAAAACCCATAATTTCCACTCTTTAAAGGAGCTAATGGCAAAGGCGTCGCCCCTGCGCTCGGGCGACGTGCTTGCGAAAGTTGCCGCCGCCGACTACGAAGAAAGGGTTGCAGCCCAAATGTGTCTGGCCGACGTTCCGCTTGAAATGTTCCTTACAGAGCCTTTAATTCCCTACGAAGAAGACGAAGTTACGCGGCTTATTTTAGACCGCCACAACAAAGAGGCATTCAAGCCTATTTCGTCTTTTACCGTGGGCGAATTTAGAGACTGGCTGCTGTGCTACGAAACCGACGGCAAGGTTTTAGAGGAAATCACTTGGGGCTTAACCCCCGAAATGGTTGCGGCAGTTTCGAAAATTATGGGCAACCAAGACTTGATTTTGGTGGCCTCTAAGCGTCAGGTTATAACAAAGTTTAGAGACACAATAGGCCTAAAGGGCAGGTTTTCTTCAAGACTGCAACCGAACGACCCTTCCGACAACCTTAAGGCGATTGCGGCCTCAATGCTTGACGGCCTGCTGTACGGCAGCGGCGACGCCGTAATAGGCATAAACCCCGCAACCGACAGCGTGTCGGCAATGACGGAAATCTTAAAGCTTATAGACGAGCTTGTGCACCGCTACGAAATCCCCACGCAATCGTGCGTGCTTTCGCATGTAACAAACGCTATTGCCGTTATGGAAAACGGCGGGCCCGTAGATTTGGTTTTTCAATCCATTGCGGGCACCGAAATTGCAAATAAAAATTTCGGCATAAATTTGGGGATTTTAAAGGAGGCTCACGAAGCCGCATTGTCGCTGCACAGAGGCACTATTGGAGACAACGTAATGTATTTCGAAACGGGGCAGGGCTCGGCATTGTCGGCAGAGGGCAACTGGAATGTAGACATGCAAACTTGCGAGGCCAGAGCCTATGCAGTGGCGCGCGAATTTAGACCTTTGCTTGTAAATACGGTTGTAGGGTTTATAGGCCCCGAATATTTGTATAACGGCAAGCAAATAATAAGGGCTGGTTTGGAAGACCACTTTTGCGGCAAGTTGCTTGGCCTGCCTATGGGGTGCGATATTTGCTACACAAACCATGCCGAGGCAGATCAAGACGATATGGACACCTTGCTTACGCTTTTGGCGGCGGCGGGGTTAAACTATGCAATGGGCATTCCAGGCTGCGACGACGTTATGCTTGGGTATCAAACAACGTCTTTTCACGACATTTTATATGCGCGCCAGTTGCTTGGGCTAAGACCTGCCCCCGAATTCGAAGCGTGGCTTGAAAAGATGAAAATCTTTAACAACAACAAGGTGTTGGAATTAAACAATAACAACAAACTGCTTGCAGATTATGGATTTACCGACAATAAATAAGCCGAACGGCGAATATATGCTAAGAGCAAATTCGGTGTCGAAGCCCGACACTTGGTGCTTGCTTAGAAAATATACCACGGCGAGAATCGGCATTGGCAGGGTGGGAGGCAGCCAACGCACGGCGTCTATATTGGATTTTAAATTGGCGCACGCGCGCGCAAAAGATGCCGTTCTTGCAAAGTTTTACCCCGAAAAGATTGCCGAACAACTAAAGGCGGCGGGCTTCGACAGCGTTGTTTTGCACACAAAAGTTTCCGACAAGCAAAGCTATTTGATGAACCCCGAACTTGGCCGCCAATTAAGCGAAGATTCCGCAGAGAAACTGGCAAAACTTGCAAAAGAGTGGGGCAAGCGCGATTTTATGGTTGTCGTTTCCGACGGGCTTTCGGCGTTGGCAGCAAACGAGCACGCTGTAGACACAATAAAGGCGTTGTTTGCAAATTTACCCGAAGAAAACTGGTATGCATACCCCATAATTATTGCGCCGTTTGCAAGGGTAAAAATTCAAGACGCCATAAACGAAATTTTGCACGCAAGGCACACTTTGGCGCTTGTAGGCGAACGCCCGGGATTGGGTTCGCCCGACAGCCTTAGTGCGTATTTTACCTACAACACAAGGTGGGCAAGCGTGGAATCCGACCGAAACTGCATTTCTAACATTAGGCCGCTTGGCTTGCCTATAGATATTGCCACAAAAAAGCTTGCCTGGCTTTTGGAGGAGTCGCGCAAGCGCAAAATTAGCGGAACTGCGCTAAAAGACACTTTCGATATTTCCGCATTGCAAACGCAATCGCAAAAATCAATAGGGTGATTTTTGCACCAAGCGGTATAGCCGCTATAGATATTTCGTCAAGTTTGGAATGTAGTTTTCTGCCCCGATTAAAATTAGCAGATTTTTATGCAACTTGTTTTTAATAAGTAAGTAATACAAGTGCGAATGTCTGTATAAAACAACAAAAAAGCCGCAACCAACGGGCTGCGGCTTAAAGCTTGATTTAATGGTGGGGACACTCGGACTCGAACCGAGGACCCCCTGCGTGTGATGCAGATGCTCTAACCAACTGAGCTATGTCCCCACTAAGAAAAAACTGAAAAAATTGTGCGCCTGTTGCAATTTTGGGTCAAGCTAATTGTTGATATTTGCCAAACTTGTCTTTAGCGATTTTTGCTATTTTACCGACAAAATATCGCTCCAACTTGTTGTGTAGTTAGGAGATGCCATATCGCGCCTTGTCTGCCACGGTTTTTGCAGGCCCGCCGCCAACGGGGCAACGCTGTTTTTGCCGAATTTTCGGTTTAGTTTGTCTACAGCTTCGAACAGTTTGCTATGGCTTTCGTTTTTGGAAAACAAGTCGCCCTGAAATGCGCCCGATTCCAACCCGAAAAGAACTACGCCCGTTTTTTTGTAGCGGCGGTTTTTTATAAATATGCTGCCTATGCGCGGAGAAACGGCTTTTAGCATTTCTATTGTGTTGTCGGTTGGGGTATTAAAGGTTATCGTTGCCGAAAGCGAGCCGCCCTCCGAAAAATGCGGTTTATATTCTGGGTAGTAAACAGAATAGATGTTTACCGCCGAAGCCCTTTGCTTTTCGGCGCGCAACTTTTCGGCCGCTTTGGCTAGGTAGGTTGCAACGCTTTCGCATAATTGCTCGAAATCTACAACCGCTTTGCCGAAACATCTAGAATATGTAAGGCTTTGCGATGGTTCGTCGGGCATTTCGTCGTCTATACACTTTATGCCCCTTAATTCCATTGCAATTTTCGCCATATTTATGCCGAAGCTTTTATGCAGCTTTTCGTCGCCGAATTCCGAGAGGGCAAGGGCGGTGTGTATGCCTTTTGCAGCCAATTTTGTTTCGGAATTGCCGCCAACACCCCAAATTTCGCCCACGGGGGTATTGGCCAAAATTTGCCTGTTGTTTTCGGGCATAACAAAAACGCCGCTTGCCGATTTTTTGCCTATGTGATTTGCAATTTTAGCCAAAGTTTTTGTTTTTGCAAAACCCACCCCGCAGGGGATACCCACGCACTTTAAAATGTTTTTGCGCATATTTTCGCCGAAAGCCTGCCAGTTTGGGGTTTCGTAGGGGTGTATAAACGCCTCGTCTACAGAATACTGCTCTACAAGGGGCGCGAATTTATACAGCGTTTGCATTAGCCTGCGCGACAGGTCTCCGTATAGTTCGTGGTTGCCCGACTTAAGGATTAGTCCCAAGGGTTTAATGTCGTTTTTAATCTTAAAATAGGGCGTACCCATTGCAATTTTAAGCGACTTAAATTCGTTCGAGCGCGAAATTACGCAGCCGTCGTTGTTCGACAAAACCGCAACGGGTTTGTCCTCTAGCGACGGGTTAAAAACCCTTTCGCACGATACAAAAAAATTGTTGCCGTCTACCAGAGCAATCATTTGCTGAATTTGCGAACCAAGCCCGTTACAACGCCGAAAATTTTAAGCTCCATTAGGCCGCTAAAATGTATGTCGCCATAGTTTTTATTTGCCGCCTGCAGCCACACTTTGCTGTTTTGTCTCCTAAAATATTTTACGGTAAATTCGTTATTTACGCAGGCAATTACAATGCTTTTGTCGACGGGGTCCAGCGAGCGGTCTACAACCAAAATATCGTTTGCAAAAATGCCTGCGGGCTGCATAGAGTCGCCGTCTACACGCACAAAAAAGGTAGATGGCGCATTTTTTACCATAAGCTCGTTTAGGTCTAGCGGATATTCACACTCGCTTTCGCTAACCGAAGGGAAACCCGCCTTTACCGTATTTAGCATTAAATTCGGCAATTTTTTGTCCATTTTAAAAGCGGCTATTTTGTTTTTTCGAAATCGAAATTTTCGAATTTAAAACTTTCGGCAAGGCTTTTGTCGGTTGTATATGTTGCGGCCTTTGCCTTTACGTTTTTAAACGAAAAGTTTTTAAGGAAATATTGGTCGCTTTTTTGTACGGCAAAAAGCGTTTTACATTCAACTTTTATATTTTCAAAACTTACGTTTTCGGCAAACGAAAGGGGAATGTCGGGGCGTCCCTTTAGGTCGAAAAACTGTGTCCACGGCTTTACATACAAAAAGTGGCGCGCGGTTCCCTTAAGGTTTTTAAGCGAAATATTTTTGTATAATTGCGGGGTATCGGGGCGCATTTTTAGCCACAAAACCCTGTCGGGATTGTCGAACGTGCAGTTTTGCATTACAATGTTTTCGCATAAAATCGCTTCGCTTCCGCAAGTTAGGGTGCTGTGGCAAAAGCCGAAAGTGCAGTTTTCTATCAAAATATTTTTGTTTGCGCCGTTTTCGATGGCTTTGTCGGCGTACGGGCCTTTGCCGCCTTTTAGGGCAATGGCGTCGTCGTTAACCGACATATAGCAGTTTTTTATATGCACGTTTTCGCAGGCGTCTATGTCTATGGCGTCGGTGCTGGGAGCAGGAACCGGTTTTGTAGGCGACAGTATTTTCAGCCCCGAAATTTTTACGAATTTGCATTTGTAGTAGTGCGATGTCCAAAAGGGCGAGTTTTGCAGGGTAATGCCGCTAACCGACACATTGCTGCTGTTCGAAACATACAGCAGCCTCGGGCGCAGCTCCTCTATGTTTGTGCATTTGCGATTTACTTTGCGCCTCAGCCAAAAAGATTTCCAATATCTTGTTCCGTTGCCGTCTATTGTGCCTTTGCCCGAAATCGAAAAATTGTTGCAGTTGTTTGCGTTTACAAGGGCGGCAAAATAGTCTATGCTTTGGCCTTCTATTCTGGTGGGCAAAACGGGAAAGTCGGAAATGTCGTCGCTGCCCTTTAATACGGCGTTTTCGGCTAAATATAAATGCGTGTTAGGCTTAAAAAACAACGCTCCGCTTAAAAATTCGCCCTGCGGGATTACAACAATGCCCCCGTTTTTTGCTGCGGCGTCTATCGCGCTTTGTATTGCCTCGGTTTGCGGGGTGTTTGTTTTGCTTTTCGCCCCAAAGTCGCAAATGTTAAACTTTTTTAGCCCCTCTGTTTTGACGGGGGCTTCTGTCGAAAACCATTCTTTTGCTTTTCGGGGGAAATCTACAAAATTTGCAAACGCCAAAAGCGGCAAAATTTGCAAAATAAAAAATAGCCTTAAAATTTTCATATTCTGTATGTCTTAAAATTTATTAAAAAAATTCCTTAAAAGAAAAACCGCCAAATTCTTTGGCTTTTGCCGTCGAAAACAACCATTTGGCTTTCGCAGCTTTTGTAGGGCGAGTTTAAAAGAATTTTGTGCGAATATATATTGTTTTCGAAACAGCTTACAAGGATTTCTTTTAAGCCAAGTTTTTTTGCAAGAATTAGCGATTGGGCAAATGCCTTTTTTGCATAACCTTTGTTGCGCGCCTTAAGCCTTATCATTATGCCTATAGACCCTCCGTAGATACGCAAAATTTCGTTTAATTTTAACCTGATGTTTATTGTGCCTATATATTCGCCGTTGTCCACAATCCAATAGGTTTTGTTTGGCATATAGCCTTTTGGCAAGTCTATGCCAAGTTCGCTATTTTTATAGTCGTCAAAAATAGTGTGTTGCCAAATGTCGGCTTTTTCTGGGTCGTGTATAATATAGTTGTTGTGAACGTGCCCGAATGTTTCGCGACACGCCTGTATGTACGAATTTAAATATTCCCTTTTTGGCTCTATTATATCCACAAAGGCTAGGCTAGGGGCTTTTTATTTGCCTGCAAGAGTTTTTGGAAGATTTTTTGTTTTGACGCCAGCGCAAGAAAATCGTATAACGAAAGCGTTATGATTATGAAGAAATCCGTTTTTAAGAGTGCATTGTCTGCTTTGGTTGCAATGTGTTTTTCGTATATTTTAACCGCCGAAACCGCACATAACGATGCTATGCCCATAAAAATGGTTGTGGATATGAATAGAATCGATACGACTTCGCAAATGGGCAATAAGGTTAGCAACTACAATTATTGGGACGCCATTAACGAAATGGAGCCTTTCGATAAAAGCGAGGGTATGGATACCTCGTTTGTAGAATACGGTCAAATTATGCAGGCCACTGGCGGCGAGTATAAAAGAGACCCATTTAAAGACCCAAAAAATTTCGATGTGTTGGACGATTACGATTTTTCGAAGCTTATAAACGCCTGCGAAATTCTATTAAAAAACAACATTAAGCCCTATGTAAAATTCAGCGTTCCGCGCAAGCTTTCCAAAAGCGATGTAAAAGGCGAATATATGAACCCGTTTCCGCCCGAAGATTTCGAGCAATACTACAAGTTTGCCACGGCGGTTTGCAAAGCGCTAACCGACAAATTCGGCAAAGAAGAATGTGCTACTTGGAGATACGGGCTTTTTACCGAATACGAAAATTACGGCTGGTTTAGAACATTAGACGAAAACCCGGAACATACTATGAAAGCCTATTTTAAGCTTTTCGACTATACCGTAGACGCCGTTCAAAAAAACATTTCGCCCACGGCGCAAATTGGCGCGCACGCAATGTCGGCAAACAGCTCGTTTTGGGACCCGATAGAATTGCTAGAGCACTGCGCAAACGGCACAAACTATAAAACCGGCAAAAAGGGCACAAAGCTAGATATTTTTGCAATCTCGTATTACCAACATACTCCCAGCCGCATACAGGCAACACCTATGATTATGCGTATGCTCGAGGCAAAAGCCGCAGCAAAAAGATTGGGCTTAAAACTTATTTTCGGCGTAGACGAAGGGCGTATGATGTCGGGCACAAAAGGGCGCGACAAGGCCGATTTGCTTTCGCGCATTACGGGCGACTCTTTCCAAATTCCGTACGAAGTTAAACTTGCAAAAACTATGTACGACAACGACATAGACTATTTTGCCTCGTGGGGGTATTCGTCGAACAAGCCGCATAAAGGCTTCCCGCACACAAGCTACTATGCCGCCCGAAGCGTCTCAAAATTTAAAAATTGCAACAGGGTAAAAGTGTTGCGCTACACAATGGGCAAAACACAGGGGCACGAAGTAAACGGCTTTGCAGGCTTCGACAAAAAGGCAAACACCCTGCGCATTATGGGCTATTCTTTAAAGCAAACCTATAACGACCGTTTCGAGCTTCCGTCGCAATGGCGCATTTTGGCCCCGCAATTTGCTGGCAAGGAGGTGAAAATTTCTACGCTGACAATGGACTATAAAAGCAATTTTTGCGACGAGTTTAAAAAAGACCGCAAAATCTACAAATTAAAGGATAGCGACTTTACATGGTCTCCCGAAAGCGTGCAGCTAGACTTGCCGAGGGCTTGGTGCGACAAGAAAAACCACAAGTTGTATATGGAAAAGCTGAGGCCAAAATACGTAAAGATGTCTAAGATAGAGCCTGAGGTAAAAACGGTAAAAGTGGGCGAAAACGGCGTTATAGATTTAAGCCATACATTTTGCGGAAATAGTGCCGTGTTTTTCGAAATTACGCCCATCGAAAAGTAGCTAAGCGCGGTAAATTTTTAAAAATGCACCCAAAAATTGCCTTGTGTAGAGGGTGCATTTTTTGTAGGCTTGTTTTGTATGAAAATTATAAAGATTATGTTAGTTTTGGCAGCGTTGGCCGTAGTTTTTTCGGGGTGTACATCTACCGACGACAGGGGAGTAACAATTTCGAAAGGTTTTTTTGGCCAAAATTGCGAAACTATGCAACAGTATTTGTCTTAACGCTTTATTTTGTATGACAATGAAAAAATTATTAACAATAATATTGTGCGCATTTGCAATTTCGGCCTTTGCACAGAGCAAACACACAACAACGCCCATATTTAAAAGTTGCGACAAGCTTTTGGTTACGGGATATCAGGCTTGGTTTAGATGCCCGCTCGACGGCGGCAAAGGCAAACTTTTTAGGCTGTACGACCCGGAAACTTGCAGGGTTGATATGTGGCCGGATATGCGCGAATACGAAAAAACCTACGATACAAAATTTTTGGAAAAAGACGGCAAACCCGCTCAAATGTTCAGCTCGCTTGACTATTCTACAAGCGACTTGCACTTTAAGTGGATGAAAGAATACGGCATTGACGCAGCCTTTGTGCAGAGATTTTACTACCATACAACCCGCAAGGGAGCCGATTGGCAAGACTGGGTAAAAATTATGGGCAACTGCATGAAGGCTTCGCAAAAATATAAAGTCGGTATGATTGTAATGTACGACTTAAGCGGTATGGGCGGCAAAAAAGTCGCCGACGGCCTTATTAAAGACTGGAAAATGCTGCTCGACGAATTGGCGCTTACTTCTAAAGATACCTACGTTTTCCATAACGGCAAGCCCCTTGTATGTATATGGGGAATAGGGCTTAACGACAGGCTTAACTTTGTGCAGGATACCGACTTAGTTAAGTTCCTGGACTTTTTGAAGAACGATCCCGTTTACGGCAACTGCTCTATTATGATTGGCACTGGTGCTGGCTTTAGGAAGGCCGATGGCGACTGCTCTAAGGCAAAACCCTATTTGCACGATTTCCTTAAAAAATATGCCGACATTGTTTCTCCGTGGAATGTTGGGCGTTATAACTATAATAAAAAAGAAGGCAAAATGATGGCTAAGAAAAATATTTTTGCCGATGTTGTTTCCGACGACGTAGAGTGGTGCACCAAAAACAATATTTCGTATATGCCCACAATTTATGCGGGTTTTTCGTGGCATAATAAGATGAAAAACAATCCCAAATTTGTGAAATCTTCGCAGCTTAACAAAGTGCCAAGACTTGGCGGAAAGTTTTTCTGGGAAATGGGCAAAGAGGCTGTAGAAGGCGGCGCAAATATGATATATATTTCGATGTTCGACGAAATAGACGAAGCTACCGCAATATTCAAACTCCGTAAAGAACCGCCCGTAGCGGAAGGCTGCCCATTTGTAGGCACCGAAGGCGTTGCCGAAGACCACTACCTATTTTTGGCTTCGAAAATCAGCGAAATGCTAAAAACCGGCAACATTGTCGACGAAATGCCCAAAAGAAAATAAAACAAATAAATAAATAAAAAAAGACCGCACTTGCGGTCTTTTTCTGAAATTACTACAGTTCTTTGATTTCTACAATTTTTAAAAAGGGGCGTCAAGCAAAAAATGAGTTGCGGATTGACTACAGTTCTTTGATTTCTACAATAATACTAAAACAACGTCAACAAGCTTATAAGTTGCGGATTGACTACAGTTCTTTGATTTCTACAATTGCGACAAAAATTCAACCTTAGGTTCTTCGGTTGCGGATTGACTACAGTTCTTTGATTTCTACAATCTGTTTTGTTGCTTTATGTAGTGCACGTTCGTTGCGGATTGACTACAGTTCTTTGATTTCTACAATGTATCTCCCGGACGGGTGTTCTGTACATAGGTTGCGGATTGACTACAGTTCTTTGATTTCTACAATCGCTGCCACAGCGAATAAAATTTATACTTGGTTGCGGATTGACTACAGTTCTTTGATTTCTACAATAATTTGTTGCTTGTCATAGTCCTCGATAACGTTGCGGATTGACTACAGTTCTTTGATTTCTACAATAATTTGTTGCTTGTCATAGTCCTCGATAACGTTGCGGATTGACTACAGTTCTTTGATTTCTACAATCTCGCAGGCGGTAAACGAAAACTGCCTGTTGTTGCGGATTGACTACAGTTCTTTGATTTCTACAATTTATATCTAAATTTGTGTTCATTTTTTCAGTTGCGGATTGACTACAGTTCTTTGATTTCTACAATGACAGTATCAATGTCGAACGGGTTATGTTGGTTGCGGATTGACTACAGTTCTTTGATTTCTACAATCAAAGTAGCCGATAACAAAAAAGAAATATCGTTGCGGATTGACTACAGTTCTTTGATTTCTACAATTCCATTTGCCCTTTGTAATTGTGCTTGTCGGTTGCGGATTGACTACAGTTCTTTGATTTCTACAATAATTGGGTTTTCGAATTGAGCACCCAAGGTGTTGCGGATTGACTACAGTTCTTTGATTTCTACAATTTTTTTACAATATAGTATTTCATAATATTTGTTGCGGATTGACTACAGTTCTTTGATTTCTACAATTTAGCATTTATAACTATGTGTGTTTTACCGAGTTATGTGCTATTACATGAAATAAAAACTCCCATTTTTTTGAAGATTATGGGAGTTTTTTTATGCTTTAAAAAAGTTGTAATTGTTCGGGTGTATTCTTAGGTCTAACAAATTTTCTTTTTATTATGTTTATAATTTGTCCAAATTGTTTATCCGTAAAAAACAATATTGAAATATCTCCTTCTGGCGGAGCCGACATCTTTATTTTTCTGACATATTTTGCGCAACATTCTCTTTCTCCGCAAAATCTAAAATATACCGAGTATTGGGACATACTAAACCCATTATCCAATAGCATATTTCTGAAATCCGAGTACTGTTTGCGTTCTTGGGTTGTAGCCGTCGGTAAATCAAACATAACCATCATCCACATAAGTTTATAACCACTAAGTTCCATTGTTCGTATTGCATAGGTTTTTGCTTTTTACTATATCGATTTTAAATTCTGTTATTTCGTTTGAGCAAAACTTTGCAAAATCTATAGCGGTGTCGTACAGCATTTGTTGAACGCTCGTTATTTTTTCTTTTCTAAAATACCTATCCGTTAAAACCGAACTTAATTTTTTCTTATTTTCTTTGTTAAGTTCCGAGTCGCCGTCTTGGCAAATTTCAAAAACTTTTATGTCTACAAAAGGTCTAAACGATTCCATTAAATCGTCTGCTAGTCTGGCTTGGTTTGTAGAAGAGCAGTGGTGTACCCCAATGCTTGGGTTTAAACCGGCAGCACAAATTGCTCTTATTGTTGCCGCTCGTAAAATTGTATAACCATAATTAAATAATATATTTTCGTTTTCGTCGTCCCTATTGCGCCTAAAAGATTGTCCCATCAATATTTTCCAATATGCGTTTGCACCTCTGCCTTCAATATTTTCGGGGTCGCCTGCTTTAACCATATCAGATAAGTTTTTAATTAATTCAAAAGGTTTATTTAAATATTTTAAAACTTGAGATTGTTGTAAAAGTTTTGCTTTTACAATGGTTTTCCAAACTAGTTTCTTTTTGCTATGAGTGCAAAAAGCTTGCGCCTCCATTATATCGCCTTGACGCCAATTGTAGGCTAAAGGAATTAGCACGCAAGTTGGCGTTTTTGTACGTTTGTTGCATACAACAAGCGGTATATTATATTCCGACAAAGCAGATATTGTTTGTGTACTTACTGTGCCATAGTTTGCGGTGCAAACTACGGCACAAATAGAATCAAGCGGTATACGGCCAATTTCTGTTCCTAAATTTTTTAT
The DNA here is from genome assembly GCA_934613415.1 of uncultured Opitutales bacterium. Lineage (GTDB taxonomy): Bacteria > Verrucomicrobiota > Verrucomicrobiia > Opitutales > Intestinicryptomonadaceae > CAKUIA01. The sequence goes on along the minus strand of CAKTSY010000001.1, from coordinate 117,666 downwards.
AACTAAAAAACCGCGTTCGACGCCAATAAATCTAGCATCGTTTTCAATTTCAACTATTTGGCATTCTTTCATTTCTTATTTTTGTAAGCGTCAAATACGCGGCCAATTTCATCTATATAAACTTTGCGAGCGTTCAATTCTTGTAAGGCAGATGGAATTTTTTTTGGAACATTGCCATCAACTTTTGCAACGCTTGGCGGAAGAATGCCTATCTGTCCGTGAGTAGCTACATTCTTAATTATAGCAATTTTATATTCGCCGTTTTCCTCGTAGGCAATCGCGTCGCGTTTAAACAAACGCATAATAAGTTTTGCGTGGGGATTGTTTTTTCTCCATTGGGGCATTTTGTTTTTATGGGCATCGAACATATTTATAACCTCAAATTGCCATTTGCCGCTTCCTGTATCATATATGTCCATACAATACGATTCAGCATTTTCCATATACTTATAGATAACACCGTTTTTGTCTGCAATAGGAACAAGCTTTTTTATTTCACGGTTTTTTATATGTATTCTAACACGTCTAATCTTATTGGCATTGCAGTATTCATCTAACTTTTTTGCCCACATATCCTTTATCGCATTTTTTTGTTTTTTCTCAGGCAAATCTTTAATGCTTGAATCTGAATATATCGATTCGTATATGCTTAAAAGTTCATTGCGAATTTTTGGCGTTGCGATTTCCGATATATCTTTATCTGTGCATTCTATGGAATTTAAAGGCACACGTTTTACAATTGTTATTTTTCCGTCAATTTCGTTGCCAATTTTCCCCAATGCTGTATCGTTGTGTAATTTCGCAACAGTTTTATGGTTTTTTATCGCTGTTTTTACATCACCTCTATCAAGCTTATGCGAAACTACTATTGATAAAACTTTTTTTCTAAAAGTATCGTAAGTTATATAGTTAGTTGAAAATGGTTTTGGAATTTGTTTTAACAAATCATTTAAACCAGCTTTTTCAGCCATCTTAGATGCTTCTGAAATTTTTGATATTAAGTTGCGGTTGACTGAAGAAATTACAAATGCGTCTATTGCATGGTGTCTATTATCTCCGCGGTATTTCTTTTTGCCTTTCGTTTTGTCGCTGTCTTCGTCAGATTCATCCTCATCATTTTCTGTTGTTGTTTCGCTGACAATTTCCATTAGCGTTTTGTCTTGCTTATTGCTTTCCGTTAGAGGAGTGGGTCTTAATATGTCATTTAACCCCCATTCCTTTCGCAACATTGCAGTAATTTGCCCTGGAACGGTAATAATATTATTCGCGTCAATTACTGAGGTAAAATATTCTCTTGCAACTTTCGACATATATCTTGTGTCGTTTAGCATACGTTGAGTAAAGTCACCGTATTTTTCGCGGAATATTTCCATTGCATCTGGGCGGAATCTCCATTGTTTTGACTTTGGCATCAAAGATACTCTTGCCATGATTCCATCCCAACTATATTTTTCGCGGTTTGCAAATGCTTCGTAGGGTGTGCGTTGTCCTTTAAAAACTCTATTGCAGCTAGCGCAAGAAATTACTTTGTTTGCCCTCGAATCGTCAAAAGTTTCGGAAAATGGCAATAAATGCTCTATTTCAAATTCCGGTGTAAATAAATTTTTTGCCTCAATTTTCTTTTCTCCACAAAACGGACAAATTCTTTTTGCAATATCCTCGCTTAGGTCTTCCCACAACTTATATTTCATTCTGTTTTCTGGGGTGTTGGATTCTCCTAATTCTTTTAATTTTTCGGCAATTTCCTTGTTCTTTTTTGTATTTTCTTTTTGTTCCGAAAGGAGACCTTTTAACGATTCTTGCCCCATAGGTAATTCTCTGGCAGTTTCAATTACAATTCTGTCTGGTTTCCCATAAACAGAAATAATTTTGTTGTAGAGTTTGCGTAACTGATTTAGTGCAACGTGTACGGTGGGATTATTGATTTTTCCATAGTGCTTTTCTGGGAATGTCTCGGGATCGAAGTTTGGATTTCCACCAAGTACGGCGGTTTTTAAAATTTTCCCATAATATGGCAGTTCGTCGAATTTTTCGCCATTATAATTGACGTTAAAATCATAGCCAGCTAAGGCACAAGCATTGTGGTATAATTCGCCTTTTTCTAAAAAAGGAACAATTTTATGCATAGCCAATGAAGATAACGATGCGGTTCCGTCGGTTAAATCAAAGCATTCATTAAGGATATTTTTTGCCTCTTCTTTTTCTATTTTAAAGTGTTCAAAACACAATGCAATGAATCCTTGTTCATTGTCAGCCATTACAAGGTCTATCAATTTTTCTCTAATTGTATCGTCTATATTACGCCAACTTTCGCCGAAACATTTGTTTGATGCCATAACAGCATCTGTTAAATTGCCATAGAGTCCTTTGCGATTCTCGCTTTCGAAATTAAAACTAAATGTATCGGGTATATTTAAAAATTTTTTGATTTTGGAAAATTTTGCAAATTGTTTTTTATCAACAAGTTTATTGTCGTTGTAAAGTAGGGCATTTGCCAGTTTTTGTTTCTCTTCAACAGAAAGCTTATTTTCATTGCTTGCATTGATATCAATAATTTCTAGTGCATTAATCTCCTGCAAAATTCTAAACTTTTGGAAAATAGGATATGCTTTATACCCGCGGTGTTCTGTATGTTCAAATTGACAAAAGCCTCTTTCGGGAACTTTTAATTGACGTTGGAAAAATACTGCGTTAGATATTTCCCTGTACATGTCGTCTGTTAGGCAAGGGTGAAATTTCTTTTGTGTCTCCCATATTTTTGCCAATTCTGTTTCGTACATATCGCGTTCGGCATATATCTCATATTCATTTTTGTTTTTTATTACATTGGCCCTCATTCTTACCGAACTACCTGCAATTTTTCTCTCGTATAAAAATTCGCCCAGAGTTTTATCTTTTAGCATTTCGCGCAGTCTAGATATGCCGGCCTTCATCCCTTTGGTTTCTTTGTCGTCGGCGCGTTTATCTATTTTACGGTTAGATTTGAAGCCTCTGCGCTTATTTATATGTAAAATAATGCGACCTATGCCGAATAAATCTATCTTTTCTTTTACTGCTTTTGCCCTTAGTTTATATGGGTTTCGTTTGGATACACTACTTTTTTCGTCTTTTGGTAATAACCCGAATTTTCTGAGAATTTTGCATACGTTTTTTGTGCGCATAATTTGTCGATTTCGCCGTACGGACGCCGCATTAACCATACGCTTTTTTACGGATAATGGAACATTGGTTTTAGGGTCTCTCGAATTGTCGAAAATTCTTGTCCCCATTCCTAGTATATCAACGGTTTTACATTCGTTATTTATTAACTGCATACACCAGCCAATCGAATTTGCACCCATATCAAAACCTAAAACTTTCTTATCGCTCATATATTTATATTGTTTAAACTTTATTTGACATATAAAATATTTATAGAATAAATGCAATAAAAATATTGACAAAATATTTTTTCTGTGAAAGGTTGCATACACTCTCATTAATGGGAGTTTGTAGAAATCAAAGAACGGTGTCTGGGGTAAAACCCTGTTGTATTGCAAAATACATATCCGTTAACAAGGACTTATGTCCACCAAATAAGGGCCAAACATTTGTTTGGCCCAATTTTTTTGTTTATTCACAAACGATGCTGTTGCATGTAAAACAGAAAACTTTAACAAAACAAAAGAGACGCTTGAAGGGGCGTTCAAGACGCCCACTTAAGGGCGCGCCTCCCAAGCGTCGGGCAATATAGTCGAAATACCGTTTGTAAAAGTCAAATAAAATTTTTTATGTGTAGGGCTTTTGTCTGTATAAACAAAAGAGACGCTTAAGGATATGTTCAAGACCACCACTTAAGGGGCAATATCGTAAGCGTCTTAGTGTATGCTTGAAAAATGGTTTGCAAAAGTTAAGACGTATTGTTGGCGGTTTGTAAGAATAAAAGAAAATGCAAATGTTTGCAATGCAACATTTTAGATATAAAAAGACGGCATTGTTAATCTGGCACAACCCCGCGAAAGCCCACATAAACTAGGTTTTATAAATTCTTTTTTATCAAGAAAAATTTTGCGGTATAAGAAATTTTTATATTTGTGCAAAAAAAGAGACACTTGATAACGTGTTCAAGTCCGTAGCGAATAACGGCAACGCTTCTCAAGTGTCTAAATTAAAGGTTAAAATAACGCCGCAAAAGTCAAGAGAAAATGCTTTTTACAAATAGCGCAAAATCTACATTATCAAATAGACGTCATATATAAAAAAAGGAACGGTGTTGCAATTTAAGGCGCGCGTTGGCAATAAAGCCCCGTTTGACACTAACAATACCGTTCTAATGCGCAGGGTGCTATAAGTTTTTTGCCTGTCAATAAAATATGCAAAAAAGGGAATCCGAGATGGGCGGGAACCTGCCTGTCCAAAAAGGAGCTTCGTCATTCCCTGACTCTTTCGAGCTGTTCTCGGATTCTGCAAAAAGCCTCTTTAAATGAATAAGTACTGTCAACAAAAAATTGGTAATACTAAAAGAAAGCAATTCTATTAAAAACAAAGCAAGCCCCACGCATTTCTGCGAATAGCTTACCAGTGGTATACACCTAATATCTTGCCAATCGATTCTTCCCAGCAAGCGTACCTCCCATAAGTCAAACGAGGGAATATCTCTAATTTTGAGAATCGTTCGTAAGAATCTGGCAACAATTCTAAAAGTCAACCAAAAACCTCTAAAAGTTGCAGATAATAATATGTATATGCAAAAAAGACGATTAAAGCTTTTGGAAGAACGCCACATCTTCATCGGACTCATCCCGTAGGCAGGCGAAAATTTCCACGCTCAAAAGCTTCAATCGTCGGTACATATCGTCTATAAACAGATTTAAAAAATCAAGAAGTTTTTTGCTTGATATTTTTGTAGGATTTTTCGACTTTAAAAGCAGAGTTTGATTCTTGACGAGCGGAAATATTACCGTCGCCGCCATTGCTAGAAGTAGTAGGTTGAATGGAAGCTTGACGGTCTTCCCAAGAAGGAGACTCCAAAAATATGTTATAAAAGGTGAGGTTGGATAATAGCTGGCAAAAAATGCGTTGGGTCAAAACCCTACAGGCTTATGCTATCCAACCAACTTAAAATACTTTTAAAATTTATATTAAAAGCAAGAATGTTTTTTTCGCTTGATTTATAAAAAGGAATAAATTCTACTGAATTTAGAGAAGTTGAAAGCGTTTATAGGACGTGTAAGAGGAGGCATTTTGCATTGCTCGTCAGCTTCTTTCATAAAACAAATATATTTTATCTAACCTACAAACGATGGTAGAATAGTAGGGCAAACTTGCGTAAGCGAACCCCAAGCGCGCAAAAAAAGCCAGGGCTTTCGCACATGTTGATATTAAGCAAGTTGCGAAGAAAAATGTGAAATATACAATATAGAGAATAAAAATTTTTCGTATTTCGCAAAAAAATCGTTGCAAACGCAGAAAAATAGATAGATAAACCCATATACTGTCGCGCCCCTCGCGGGCGCGTGAATTGAAACTTGAGTGCCAATGAATAATCGGCGGATGATGTAGTCGCGCCCCTCGCGGGCGCGTGAATTGAAACGTTTTCTCCTCTCTTTAATAGCCTATCAAGTGCGTCGCGCCCCTCGCGGGCGCGTGAATTGAAACATCAACAATACATTGCCCTCGCCCAAGTCCAATGTCGCGCCCCTCGCGGGCGCGTGAATTGAAACTGATTCTGCCAATGTTCTTCTTTGTTTTATGGCAAGTCGCGCCCCTCGCGGGCGCGTGAATTGAAACACTGTGCTATCTATAGGAATCTGGCTTGTAAGCAGTCGCGCCCCTCGCGGGCGCGTGAATTGAAACTACAAATACGTCATTAAAATGCTTTATCATAGCGTCGCGCCCCTCGCGGGCGCGTGAATTGAAACCACAATAACCACACATCACAAAACGCTCATCTGGTAGCGCCCCTCGCGGGCGCGTGAATTGAAACCCCTATAAGGGTGCCCGAAAGGGAATACTACGAGGTCGCGCCCCTCGCGGGCGCGTGAATTGAAACACCATTACGCCGCCGATTGATATAGCCATACCGTCGCGCCCCTCGCGGGCGCGTGAATTGAAACCTGCTCGTAGTCGGCAAAATACTCGTCCTCGTCGGTCGCGCCCTTCGCGGGCGCGTGAATTGAAACGTCTCTTCGCGCTCCTTTTCCCTGCGCTACCATTGTCGCGCCCCTCGCGGGCGCGTGAATTGAAACATAAAATGGACGCAACTGATTACATGAAACCGCAGAGTCGCGCCCCTCGCGGGCGCGTGAATTGAAACCAAAACGTTGCGAGCAAACAGCCCAGTCTCCCTGGTAGCGCCCCTCGCGGGCGCGTGAATTGAAACAAAAGTCTGCAGCGGACGAAAAAGACCAAGACAAAGTCGCGCCCCTCGCGGGCGCGTGAATTGAAACGTAACACAATCGGCATACGATACATTCAAAGCCGTCGCGCCCCTCGCGGGCGCGTGAATTGAAACGCATTGAGGGCAATTTCAGCAAGAATGAGCCGTGTCGCGCCCCTCGTTGGCGCGTGAATCTCATGAAATATTGTCTTATGAGGGGAGGCAAATAATCGAAGGAGCAAATGCAAGCAAAGATATTAATAAATGGCTGTATCCCGCGAAAAATTTATCCCACAGAAATAGATAGGGAAAGCTTCCAAAGTAGCATGGGAAATTTCCACGGAACAAAGGAAGCTTTCTTGAATGGGAATTATTGTCATGACACCACAAAAAACCGTGGGCAATTAGATAATTTCCATCTATCTAAAAGAAATTTTCGGATTCATTTAATCTTGTCAAGCAATGATATATATTTTTTTTCAAGTTGCTTGGCAATTAAGAGGTGACTTTTTTTGAAAAAAACAAACAAATTCGGTGCAAGTAGTTGGTAAAAATGTGAATATGAATTTTGAATATTTTGTTTTGTACATTTTTTTTTGAAAAGTAATTGACAATCAAAAAATATTATTATAGCTTTAGAAATATGAACGATTTTGTGGCGCACATAAAGCTTGATAGTGATGATGAGAAAAAGGCTTATTATCATTTATTGCCCGATCATTTAAAGGGTGTAGCTTTGCTTGCCGCAGAATTTGCAGAATCTTTTGGTTGCAAGAATTGGGGTTATGCTGCTGGGCTGATTCACGATATAGGGAAATTTTCTGATGCTTTTCAAAAATATATTCGTGCCGCTGTTTTCGAGAAGTCCGCTGACCCTAAAAACCGCAAAGGCTCGGTAGACCACTCGACAGCTGGGGCTATATATGCCGCAACCAACAAAATGCCGATTCTAGACTATCTTTCGGCAGGGCACCATTCTGGGCTTCAAGATTATAGCGTTAAAAATTCGCGTCTTGAAAAAAAAGAATGTTTAGATTTAGTAGCCAATAGAGCCAAACAATTCTTTTTAGAAAATAAAATTCCGCCATTAGAAAGTTTTAAGGGTATAGATGTCAGTAAGTCTTCAATTAATATGCTTGTAAGGCTTATGTTTTCGGCTCTTGTTGATGCAGACTATTTAGATACAGAAAAATTTTTCTATTCAGATAGGGAGCGAGGCAAGTTCGATTCGTTGGAAGTTTTACTAGAACGATTGCAATTGCATTTAAAAACGCTTTTTGAAAATTCTCCAGATACGCCTATTAACCGTTTGCGCTGTGGCATAGATGAAACATGTTCCAATGCTGCAGAAAATTATACAGGCAGCTACTTTTCACTTAGCGTTCCCACCGGTGGAGGTAAAACACTTGCGTAGATTTTATGGGCTTTGAAATTTGCAGTTAAAAACGACAAGAAGCGCGTAATTGTAGCAATTCCATACACTAGCATAATTTCGCAGACGGCGGCACAATACAGAAAAATTTTTGGAGACGAAAATGTTTTAGAACATCATTCTAATGTTGAGCCAGACAAGCTGTTCGACGAAAATGAACAGCCTACTGCGGCGCGCTTAGCCTCTGAAAATTGGGACGCGCCGATTGTTGTTACAACAAATGTACAGTTGTTTGAGTCTATGTACGCAAATTTGTCGTCGCGCACGCGCAAACTTCATAATATTTGCAAAAGCGTTATAATTTTAGACGAAGCGCAAATGTTGCCTACCGATTTTTTAAAACCCATTCTATGGGGGTTAGATGCTTTTGTAAAAATTGGCGGAGCTACTGTGCTGTTTTGCACCGCAACCCAGCCCGTATTTTCGGGTAAAATTGGTTCTAACATTACCGCCTTTGATTCTCCGATAAAAAATGTGCAAGAGATTATTAAAAATTGCGATGAATTGCAGGCTGCGTTTAGGCGTACAAAATTTAATTTAATTGAAGGCGAATTTGAACTTGCAGATTTTGCCGATTACTTGCATTTGCGCACAGGTTCATTCTTATGCATATGCAACACTCGCGCTCATGCTGCCGAAATATTTTCTAAGTTAAACGACGAAAGCGCATTTCATCTTTCGCGGTCGATGTGCACGGCTCACATAGATGATGTTTTAGCTGAAATCAAAGCATCTCTTGCTTTAGGAAAGTGCACGCGTGTGGTTTCCACGCAGCTTGTAGAGGCGGGGGTAGATTTGGATTTCCCAGAAGTGTTTAGAGAATATGCCGGGCTAGACAGCATTATCCAAGCGGCTGGTCGCTGCAACCGCGAAGGGCGCAAAGAGTATGGAAATGTTTATGTGTTTAAAACAAAAAAACCGGTTAATTTAGGTTTTATATACAGTGGAGCGAAAGCACTTAACGAAACTATTCTTTGTTGTAAAAACGAGGCATTAGATTCGCGCAAAGTTGTGGCAAAGTATTTCGAATGTTTTTTTGGTAAATGTAATAATTTTGATAAGCCAGAAATTTATGATTTGCTTGTTAAATGTGCTTGCAACGGCGAGTTTCAATTTGAAACGGCTGCCCAAAATTTTCGTTTAATAGACGCTAGCGATTGTGCTGAAGTTATTGTTCCGTACCGCGACGGAGCCGATTTGTGCAAACGCATTTGCGACGGATATTTGGGAGATTCGCGTTTCTTTCGCAAGCTTCGCCGCTATTGCGTTTCGGTTAGGAAATCTCAACTTAAAGACGCTTTGGCGATGGGGCAAATAGCAGATTTTAACGGTATATACGTTTTAAAAGATTCTACTTTGTATTCTGAAAAAATGGGATTGACAATAGATAATAAAGTGTTAAACGATATTTTAATGGTATAGTGATATTATGGAATATAGAAATAAAGAATTTTGCATAGAAGTGTGGGGCGATTACGCGTGTTTTACTCGCCCAGAATTAAAAGTAGAGAGGGTAAGCTACGATGTAATGACGCCGTCGGCAGCCAGAAATATTTTTCAAGCCATATTTTGGAAACCCGCAATAAATTGGATAGTAAAACGCATAGAGGTTTTATCTCCCATCAAATGGGTTTCGGTAAAACGAAACGAAGTAGCGGCCCTAGCTTCAGCGAAAAACGATGGCATATTTATTGAGGACAAACGCCAGCAAAAATCGGGAATGTTTTTAAAAGACGTGCGCTATAGAATTTATGCAGAGCTTGATTTTATCCCCGTAGGCAAACGAATGCCGCGAGAGAAAAAGTCTAAACTTTTAGATGCAGATGAAGATAGGTTGTTTAGAGCCGACGAAAACCCTGCAAAATATAATGCAATATTCGAGCGCAGGGCGTCAAAAGGTCAATGTTTTACCACTCCGTATTTGGGTTGCAGGGAATTTTCGGCAAACTTTAAACTGGTTGCACCAGGTGAAGAGTTGTGTCTGCCAATCTCCGAAACGCGCGACTTGGGTATAATGCTTTTTGATATGGATTTTACAAATATGAAAAACCCAATGCCTATGTTTTTTAGAGCAAAGCTTGAAAACGGCGTATTGAACGTGCCGAATCCTAACAGCGGGGAGATTTTAAGATGATACTTAAAGCATTGTATGATTATTATCAGCGCAAAAGTAAACTCGGAGAGATTGCCCCGCTTGGGTTTGAAGACAAAGCCATTCCATTTTTAGTGGTAATAGACGAAAACGGCAAGTTAGTTGCGCTTGAAGATACCCGTTCAGATTCCGCTAAAAACGGGCGTGTTTTGTGCGTTCCAAAAAATAATGGGCGAAGCAGCAATGTTGATGCAAATTTGCTGTGGGATAATATAGAATATGTGTTTGGGTTTCCCAAAAGCGATTCTGAAAAAGATGTTAAAGCGGCAATGAAAAAGACAAAAGCGTTCGCCGAAAAAATTATAAAACTTTCGGAAATGTACCCAAACAATAAAGATTTTTTGGCGGTGCGCAAGTTTGTGGAAAATCCTAATAGGCTTGAAGAAATAAAGAATGCGAGCGAGTGGGAAAAGTGCTCTAAGAAAGCAGGGTGCAATGTAACATTTAAAATTTGCGGTAAAGAACTTGTTGTTGAAAATCCCGATGTTGCCGATTTTCTCGCTAAAACTATGAACACATCTAGCGATGGACAAAAATTTATTTGCCTAATAACGGGCGAAAAAACTGCTCCGGTTATGACACACGGCGGTTTTACTATTGGTAAAACGGCGGGGGTTAAACTCGTTTCGTTCCAGACGTCTAGCGGGTATGATTCGTACTATAAAGACCAGGGCGAAAATGCGCCTGTTTCATTGTACGCCGAGTCGGCTTATACTGCGGCACTATCAAGTTTGCTTGCTAGCAAAACCAACCATGTTAGAATTGGCGATTTGCAGATAGTTTTTTGGAGCGATTCAAAAAACTCTGAAATTGAAAATGTTTTTGGTTCGTTATTTGACATACCTAAAAAAGACAATCCAGATGCTTGGAGTTCGTCAATTTCGGCACTTTATAAGTCGGTGTTTAGCGGTCGCAAACAAGTTTTTGAAGACCGAAAGTTTTTTGTTTTGGGGATTTGTTCAAACAAAGCAAGAATGGTGGTACGCTTTTTTATTGCCGACACAGAACAGGCAATAGGCGCGCGTATAGCGGAGCATTTTTCTGATTTTGAAATAATTCGCAGTTCTTATGACCGTGAATTGTTTTCGATTTTCAACATACTTACTTGTATATCGCAAGGTAACAAAATTGAAAATATTCCTCCAAATATTGAAGGCGGGCTAGTTTCTGCAATTCTTTCGGGCGGAATGTATCCTAAGTCGCTTCAAATGCAATGTACGAATAGAATTCGTGCAGATAGGATAATAAATCGCATTAGAGCTGCAATTTTAAAAGCATATTTAAACAGAAAAAATAGAATATTGAATAGTAAAGAAAGGGAAATAAAAGTGTCATTAGATATTGAAAATAACGATATAGGCTACCTTTGCGGCAGGCTTTTTGCCGTGTTAGAGCGTATACAGGAATCGGCGTTGGGGAAAAACGTTAATGCTACAATTGTAGACAGATTTTATGGTTCAGCTTCCTCTACTCCAATGCTTGTGTTTGGGCGCCTTATAGATTTGTCGAATCACCATTTGTCGAAAATAGCTAATCAAGGAACGGTTATCTTTCTGAAAAAATCAATTAGCGAGATTATGGATAAAATACCTGCTACAGGCTTTCCGGCTCATCTATCGCTAGACGAACAATCGCGCTTTGCAATTGGTTATTATCACCAAAGACAGGAATTTTTTAAATCTAAAGAAGAAAACGAAACAATAGAAAATAAGGAGAACGAAAATGATAGAAAATAAGTACGATTTTGCCATAGTTTTTGATGTTGCTGACGGCAACCCGAATGGCGACCCAGATGCTGGTAATCTTCCCCGTATAGATGCTGAAACGGGTATGGGGCTTGTTACCGATGTATGTCTTAAACGCAAGATAAGAAACTATGTTCAACTTACAAAAAAATGCGTTCCGCCGTTCGATATTTACATAAAACAAAAATCTGAATTGATAGAGACAGACAGTTCGACAGAACAATCTGATGCAGGAGATAAGAAAAGCAAAAAAAGTGCTGTAAATTGTAGTGAATTTTGTTCTAAATTTTTCGATGTTAGGACATTTGGCGCTGTGTTAACTAGCGGTAGCGGAAACAACGCCGGGCAAGTTCGCGGTCCCGTACAGCTTACGTTTTCAAGGTCTGTTGATCCAATTTTGTATTCGGAACATACAATAACGCGTATTGCACACGACGGGAAAGACCAAACAATGGGGCGCAAATCTACAGTTCCATACGGGTTGTATGTTGCACACGGCTTTATCTCGCCTGCTCTTGCCGAACAAACAGGTTTTTCGGAAGATGACCTTGCTCTTTTATGGGAGGCTATTCTTAATATGTTCGAAAGCGACCGCTCTGCTGCCCGAGGCCTTATGAGCGTAAAAAAACTTGTGATTTTTAAGCATAGTTCAGCACTAGGAAATGCTCCTTCCTACAAGCTTTTTGATTTAATAAAAATTGCAAAAAAAGACCCGTCTGTTCCTGCTCGTTCGTTTAGCGATTACGAGTTTTCGGTTGGACAAGCTCCGAACGGTGTTGAAATTGAAGTAAAGAAATAATGGAGTATTCCGAAGACGATATGCTGATGCTTTCGGGCATTCAGCATTTCGCCTTTTGCAAACGGCAATGGGCGCTTATACACGTTTTTCAGGCATGGAGCGAAAATTCGTTAACGCTTGAGGGTGCCTATTTGCACAGAAATGTCGATAACCCGCTAAAAAGCCGCAAACGCGGCGATAGCATTCAACTTAACGGTTTGCAGGTTTCGTCTAAATCGCTTGGGTTATATGGCGTTTGCGATGTTGTTGAACTTAGCGAGTCTTTAAGTGGCGTACTCGTTGGCGGGTTTGACGGCTTGTGGACAATGCGCCCCATAGAGTATAAACACGGCACCGAAAAATTGGGCATTTGCGACGAAGTGCAGCTGTGTGCGCAGGCAATTTGTTTGGAAGAGGCTTTTAGAACAAAAATTGAAAGCGGCGACTTGTATTACGGTAAAATAGCGCGAAGGCGCACTGTTTTTTTCGATTTGGAATTGCGCGAAAAGGTTTTTGATATTTCCGCAAAAATGCATATGGCATTTTCGAAAGCTACTTCAATTTCGGCAGAATATTCGGCCAAATGTCGCTCTTGCTCGCTTATAGATATTTGCCTGCCAAAGTCCGAAAAACAAAAAAACTGCGTATCGAAATATCTCGATAAATTAAAGGAATTATGAGAAAGCTTTTAAATACGCTATATGTAACGACTTCTGATGCTTGGTTGGCTCGCGACGGAGAGTGTGTTTCGGTTAGAATTGGCGGAGAGGAAAAACTTAAAATTCCGCTAGTAAATCTCGAAAATATTATCACTTTTTCATACGCAGGGGCAAGCCCGGCATTAATGCACGCTTGTGCAAAATATGGAATAGGGCTATCTTTTTTGTCCGAAAATGGGTACTTTTTGGCACGTTCGGTGGGCAAAACAAACGGCAACGTGTTGGTTCGCCGTGCGCAATATAGATTGGCAGACAATAAGGAAATGTCGCTTAAACTTGCTTCGTCTATAATTGCCGCAAAGATTTCAAATTCAAGAAAAGTGCTTGAACGTTTTTTGCGCGATTATCCCGAATCTTTAGATTATGCAAAAGTAAAAGAAGCATCGAATATTCTAAATTTTGCAAAACACGAGGCGCTTAATGCCGAAAATACAGATGTGTTGCGCGGGGTAGAAGGCAATGCTTCTAGGGTATACTTTTCGGTTTTCGGTTCGCTGATTTTACGCAATGGCTTTTCGTTTGAAGGCAGAACTAGGCGCCCACCAAAAGACAACGTAAACGCACTTCTTTCGTTTGCATATACATTGTTAGCAAGCGATATACAAAGCGCGCTGGAAAGCGTTGGCATAGATTCTTACGTTGGTTTTTTCCATACCGACAGGCCGGGTAGGGCAAGCTTGGCATTGGATATAATGGAAGAGTTTAGGGGGTATTTGGCCGATAGATTTGTTTTAAGTTTAATAAATAAAAATATGGTAGCTGCCGAAGATTTTATAGATAACGGCGGCAGCGGGGTTATATTAAAACCCGAAGCTAGAAAAAACTTTATAAGCGTATGGCAAAAACGAAAACATGAAGAAATTATCCACCCGTTTATTGGCGAAAAAGTGCCAATCGGTTTATTGGGATATGTGCAAGCTATGATGTTTTCAAAATTCTTGCGCGGTGAATTAGACGGATACCCCGTATTTTTAATATAATATGCTTGTAGTGGTAACTTACGATGTTGAAACGGCAACCAAAAGCGGGCAAACTCGCTTAAGGCGCGTTGCCCGAATATGCGAAAATTACGGACAACGCGTGCAAAATTCGGTGTTCGAATGCGTTGTAGATAATACGAAATACACCGAACTAAAGCTTAAACTAAAAGAAGTTGTAGACTTGCAACGCGATAGCGTAAGATTTTATTTGACCGGCAATAAGTGGGAAAAGAAAGTAGATACCATAGGCAAAAACGAAACCTATAATCCCGAAGGCGAGTTGATAATATAGCGCAATCGGTAAGTATGCAGAAAATTTCAAAGCTTTTGCATTGATGTGTAATAAGTAGCAAGAACAATAATTGTTTGCAAAGAATTGGTATTCGGCAAATTTTGAGAGCATTTTAGTGTGATAGCGTAAAAATGTAGGCGATAGCAAAAATATATTTCGAGAAAACTCTATTCGCCGATGACTGTGGAAGTATCTATACACGGCGAAAGCCCCAAAAGTATCACTGACCTTAGCACGTCAGGAACAAATGGAGCTTTCTTATTTAACGACAGACTGCAACTTTCTAAAACTCTGTCAACAAGAAATATGTTTAAGAATTTGAATGCGAAAACGCTGTAGGCAACCGAGAGTTGTATTTTGCGATATCTAGATTGAATGTAGCGAAAGCGCAATAGTTAAGCCTTGCCTAAAATAAAAAAAGGAGAACTCGTTGAAAAGGTGCGCAAGCTAACCAAGCCTGTTTTCTTTTCTGCGTCTCCCTATAGTTTTACAGACAAGCAACTATTTGAGCTATTGCAAGAGAATAAATCTTTCTATATCGGAGAATTTGACAATTTTTTTAAAAGTCAACAACAAAAAAGCCCGCAAACTTTGTGAGAATGCAGGCTTATGAAAAAATGTCGGGCGAGTGGGATTCGAACCCACGACCCCCTGGTCCCAAACCAGGTGCGCTAGCCAGACTGCGCTATCACCCGAAATTTATCCGTAAAATAAAAGACATTTGCCAAGCTATTGTCAAGTTTTGAAACTTAGCTTTTATGCATTCGCTAATTTTCGCTTTTTACGCCGTCTTTATTTATATTTATGTTATATTTGCCGTTGGCGAGAATTTCGGGGCATGCCAGCGCGGTTTTTACGCCAAATTCGCTATTTGTAAAGCTGGCAAAGGTGTTGTTTAAAACGCCGCCCGATAGCCCCCAGTCGGCGTAGCCTATGTTAAAACGCCAGCCGCCCTGGTGCAGCACCCACGATTTATCTTTGCTATTTTGCGCAAAAACAACAATGGGGTTTGCGTTTGTCTCGGTTGTTTTAACCGATTTTATTTTTGTAGAATCCTTTTCGTATTCGGTTTCGGTTATCTTTGTTGTAGTGCACCCAATAAGCAAAATTGCAACAAGTGCAAATGCGTTGTATATTTTCATAATTTGTTTTCCCTTCTCTTTATGTAGGCGGTTATGTATGCACGGTTGCCCACTGCGCGCAAAATGTCGTAGGCCGCCATAAGCTTTATGCGGGCAACATATCTTTTCCAGTTCCACCAGCCGTATTTGTGGTATATTTCGTCTATGCCGTTTAATAGAAAAATATCGTCGGCCTTTTCCTTTAAGTGTAGCGAACCGTCCGAAAATTCGTACATAAAATCGTGTATGGCTGCCGATGCCTCTACTGCGTTAAAAAACACGTTGCCGGCATTTCGCGCCCATTCGGGCATACTTTGGCTGCCAACACCGTTGCAGATTTTTACAAGCATCTCGTAACGGCATTTAAGCATTTCTTCGGGCACAATTAACTGCGCGTCTTTTGCAATTTTAAGCAAATTTTCTATTTTTTGCTCGCTATACATCTTCGTCTTCGCTTTCGGGCTGCATGGCGTTGTATACCTGCTGCAATGCAACGCTTTGGTTTAGCTTTTCTATTTCAGATTCGTCGAACTTAAATTCGGTGTTTCCGCCAACTTCAAGCCCGTTCGAGTCGGTAAGGGTGCCAACCACTTTTATGTATTTAACTTTAAACAGCGAACCGTTTTTTAGATTTATATCCATATATTTATTTCCTTTCTATTTGAAGAGATTGTAAAGACGCTCTATTGTAGTGTCGTTTTCGCCTGCAATGTAGCCGCTTACCAAAACATTGTTGTTTTGTGCCGACTTGTCGGGAATAGTTTTTGTTGTGCCGTTTTTGAATGTGAAATTTTCCAACGCCAAAGAGGCTCCCAAAATTTCTAATTCCAAATCGGCAATGCTCCAGGCGTAATCGACATATGTTCCCGTAAGCGACCCTGCGCTTAGGCCAATTCTGCCGCTTAGCTCGCTTTGCACGCCTTTGGGAATTGTTTTTGTTATTGTGTCTTCGTAGGTGTGCCACTCGGTGTCGGTGCAGTCGCTAAGCTTAATTTGCAAAAACAAAATGTGGCCTCCCATTGTTCCTATGTTTATTCCCGAATAAGGCGTTGTAGAAACGCTTGTGTTGTTTTTGCGGTATTTAAATTTTACTTTTAGCGTAACTTGTCCGTAGCCGAAAACCGAAATATTTGAATATAAACAGCCGCTGCCCGACATAATAAATGCGCCCGCAATGTCTATCGCGTTGTTTATGCCTTGGGCTGTTTCGCTTTCGCTTAGAGTTCTATTTTTTAAGTAATAAATTGCCGTTGCGCTTGCAGTCCAAACTCCGCGTTTTATGGCAGTAGTTGTAGTTTGCGTAATATCCCAGCCGCCGTCGCTTGTTGCACCCATACTTGTATCTGTGTTTTTTGCCAAAAGGTTTGTTAAGTAGGGCGGCAGACTTTTCCCGCTAACATAATTCGCAAAACTGTAGGGATAGTTTTCGGTAGATATATCGAAATTTAAAACCGCAATGTCGGCAACATTGCCGTGGCTTTGGTTTATGTTGCCTAGGGTAAAGTTTGAGTTGTTTTGGCTGCTAAATTCAAAGTCGGCAAAGCCAAACACACCCGTGTTTGCCGAAATTTTTAGCTCTGAATTTGTGCATATAATTGCCACGCAATTTATATAGTTTGCATTTATTTGCGCGCTTAAAAGCGGGGTTTCGCTTGCATTGTAGGCGGTAATAACATTTGTAGACGCCGAAATTTTTAAGTTGCCAACATTAAACAGCGTGCCCGAATATTTTTCGATTTTGGCCAATATGGTAAACGGCGGCTTTAGCGTAAACGCGGTTTTTGCCTCGCCGTTAATTATGTGTAAAAAGCTATTGTTTGCCTTTTGCATTTTATATTGCCCGATATCGGTTTGGGCGGCGGTGTTTGCCGCATTTTGCGCCGCAGTTTTTGCATTTAGTGCCTCTTCTTTTGCGCTAATTGCGGCAGTTTTTGCATTTTGTGTAGCTTGGCAAAATTCTTCGCTTGCGCTTTTGCATGCGCTTGCAGTTTCGGCATACTGTTTTGCTTTTAGCTCAAAACTAGCTGCATTTTCTGCACTATTTTTTGATTTTTCGAAAAAGTACTTTGCGCAATTTTCCTTATATTCGCTTTCGGCATTGTTTTGCGTGCCAACGGCGTAGCCTTCGGCCAAAAGAGCGTTTGTTTGTGCGCTTTGCGCCGCGCTTTCGGCAAGAGACTTCCATTGTTCTACATCGGGCGGCGTATACAAAGCGTCTGCGCAAAAATTTTCCTCGCATTCAATCCAGCCTGCGCAAAGGGTAAACTTTTTTTGTTTGTCGCAAATGGCGGTAAATTTAAGCCACTTTTCGCCGCTTTTAAAATTTGTTTGGCTTGCGTCCAGTTCAAAAAACGCATGTTGCGCGGTTTTGTTTTGCCACTGCAAAAGTTGCAAATCTTTGTTTGGCTGGCTGCAAACTTTTTGCAGCAAAATTTCAGATTGTCTTGGGGCGGGGCTGTTGTATCCGCCAATGTCGAATATTTCCAATACAATTTTTTCTACATTAGACAAATCGCGCAAACCGCCCGATTTTTCGAAAAAGGCGACGGCAATATTAAGGTCGTCGCCTTGTTTAAAACGTAATATTTCGCCGTTTTGCCCGTTTGTGGGCGTTTGGGCGGCATATACATATAGTGTGTTGATTTCGCTCATAGCAAAGCCGTTATATATTTGTTTGCAGGCAACAAAAAACCACGCTTTGCTTTGTTTGAACCGTTTGCGTTTTTTTCTTGAACGAAAGATTTTTTATTTTTGAATATTTTTTAGATGCCCGAATTTATTAAAGAGAATGTTTTGCTTGCCCCATTTTGCGGTTTTAAATGCGGCGGGGCTTGCCGCTATTATCTAGACGCAGGCTCTTGCGGCGTTGATGTTCTCGAAAGGGCGTTGGATTTTGCGGCAAAAAAGTCTTTGCCCGTTAAAATATTGAGCGGCGGATACAACACTTTGGTTGCAGACAACCCAAGCGATTTTTTGCTTATACACTTTAAGCCCTGCATTAGCGAACCGCAATTTTTGGACGGCTATACAACGGTTTTAGCTTCTATGCCGCTGCCCAGTTTGTTGGCATTTTGGGCTAAGAACAATGTGGGCAATGTAGATTTCCTTGCGGGCATACCCGGTAGCATAGGCGGGGCAATTTGTATGAATGCAGGCATTTCGCAGCCCGAAAGGCTGGAAATTTCGTCTTTATTTGTAAGTGCCATAGCCATAGACTTAAAAACGCAAAAAGTTGTTCAACTAGGTAAAAGCGATATGCTTTTTAATTATAGAAGCAGCGTTTTGCAGCAGGGAAACTATGCACTTCTTTCGGCAAAATTTTACACGCCTAATATAGACTTAAATATTTCCGAAAAAATT
Organism: uncultured Opitutales bacterium; assembly: GCA_934613415.1. Taxonomy (GTDB): domain Bacteria; phylum Verrucomicrobiota; class Verrucomicrobiia; order Opitutales; family Intestinicryptomonadaceae; genus CAKUIA01. Next base: position 98,729 of record CAKTSY010000001.1, on the reverse strand, counting down.
AGGCAGGCAATAGAGCAAAGAAAATTGCGCCAGCCAAAGAACAATAAAAACGTAGGCAGCGTATTTAAAAATGTAAACGGCGTTTCGGCGGGCTATTATATAGACAAATGCAATTTAAAAGGCTTTTCGGTGGGTGGGGCTATTGTAAGCAACGTTCACGCCAACTGGGTTTTAAACGAAAACAACGCAACTTCGGCGGATATTTTGCGTTTAACCGAACACATACAAAAATGTGTGTGCGAAAAATTTAAGATAAAACTTGAATTGGAAATGCGAATTTTGAAATAAAAAGTATAATTATTTGCTTGAATTGTACCGCCTAATATCTATAGAATTTCAACCAATGTAAAAAAATGAAAACTAAAATTATTTCTCTTCTTTTAATATTTGTTGCTTGCGCTTTCTCTTTTGCCGACGATGCGGCAAAGACAAAGGTCTCTAAAAAAGAGATTAGGGAAAGCCTGCTAGAAAATGTAGACAAAACCGCAAAGAACGGCGATGTTATGATAAAGCTTCCAGACTCTGCCCCAAAGGGGTTGGAAAGCAGGCACCTGTCGCCATATCTTGCAATTTTGTTGACTTATGTAGACCCCGATATGGATTTCGAAAAGTTTTCGGAAAAAATGAACAAGGGCGCGACGAACAAAATTGCGTCTATTATGGCGGTTTCGAAAGCCTATTTGGCGTCTAAAAATATAAAGCTTAAAATGATTTCGTTTTCGGCAAACAATGTAAGAATGAAGCTCGACGAAGGCCTGCCTTTGTTTGCCTATGTTTCGGCAGACCACCCCTCGTACGAGAAAATTGCACTGCGCACAAAAGACCGCCCCGAAGGGGCCGAAAAAATGGCCGAATGGGTAAAAATCCTTAAAAAGAACGAAGTTAAAAGCTTTAAGAAAGGCAGAATTTGGGCCGATACAATGATTTCGGGTTACAACAAGCAAACGGGCGAATATCTTATGTGGTATGGTTCAGAACCAATTTGGCTAAGCGAAGCCGAGCTAAAGAAAACCCTAAACGAATTGTACCAAGTTTCGTTCTAATTTTGCAAAAAAAGCGCGAAAGAGACAAAATTTACAGGTATGTTAAAAAAAAGCTTGCAAAGCTTGCCTAAAATATATTTTCTTTGCGTTTTTATTTGATGGTACGATAGCCAAGTGGTAAGGCGAGGGTCTGCAAAATCCTTATTCGTCGGTTCGATTCCGACTCGTACCTCCAAATTTTTAACCGCCGCTTAATGGCGGTTTTTTTGTGTATAAATGCCGGTGGCTTTTGTATTAGCCTAAAAGTGTAAATTGCATTTTTATTTTTGTTTACAAAAAATGCTTGCTCGAATTTGCGCTATAATTTTTTCTTAAAAAATGGAAGATTTTGTGGCAGTGGGGTTTCCTTTGGTGTCGGCAGTAGTATATGCCGTGGCATCTTTGCTTGTTAAAAGGGCAACAAACGGCAAAATTGGGGCATTAACGGTTTGCTTTGTTATAAATGCGCTGATTTTTGTGGTGTATATGCCGCTTTTTATTGCCACTTTTAATTTGGCAACATTGCATTGCTTTAAATATGTTTTGCTTTGCGCGGTTATATATTTGGCAGGGCAATATGCAAACTATGTCGCATTTTCGAAAGGAGATATTACGGTTGTAAACCCCGTTTTGGGCGTAAAAACTTTGCTGGTTGCAATTTTTGCGTCAATTTTCACGCAGCGACACATTTCCGATATTTGGTTTTTGGCTGCAATTTTATCGGTTGCAGGGGTTTTGTTTGTTGGGACAGAAAAACTTAAAGTTTCTAAAAAAGAGTTTTTACCGGTTTTTTTTGCAATATTTGCCGCGGCAGCTTGGGCTGCAATGGATATTGTTATGCAGGAGAACGCCTCAAAAATGGGGGTATTATTCTTTATTTCATCGCTAAGCATTATTTTATTGCCGCTTAGTTTGCCGCTTTTGCCGGTTGCAAAAAAAGAGTTAAAAAATGCTTCACGGGCAACTGTTGCAATTCTGCTTTTAGGGGCAGCCTTGATGATTTTAAAAGACGTTCTTTTTTGCTATTCGCTTTCGGTCTCGAAGGGCGGGGCGGTTTTGGCAAATATTTTGGTGTCTACCAGGGGGCTTTTTACAATACTTATAGCGTGGCTTTTCGGCGCAGTTTTCGGCAATTTTGAAATGAAAAAAGTTTCGTTTGCATTTGCTGTCCGACGGCTTATTGGTGCAATATTTTTGTTTTTTGCCGCGTTTTTGGTTTTGTTTTATAGATAAAAGTTTAAATTTTTTATTGTTTCATGCTGGGGAAAGCCCGTAAAGTTTTAAAGAGCTTTGAAACATTATAACAATTTGCAAATAAAGCAGTTGGAAAATTGCTTTTTCGCGGAAATGCGTGGGGCTTTCGGCGTGCGTTTTTTTATTTATAAATAAAATTTAAACCAAATAAAAGCTTTAGTCTTGACAGTGAACGCCCGTTCATTTTTATTGTGCGCATAAAATGAAATCACTAAATAAATATATAAGCATTGCAGGCATTTCGCTTGCAGGAATAAACACAAGCCTTTTTGGCGCGGGGTATCAGGTTGTAGAGCAAGGCGCTGCAAATATGGGCACAGCCTTTGCGGGGGCAACGGTAAACTCAAATAACGACGCCTCGGCTGCGTTTTGGAACCCTTCAACAATAGCATTTATGCCGCTTAAAGACGGCGAAACTTTGGTAAACATAGGAGGGTTTATTGTAGACCCTTCGCTAGCCTTTAGCGACAACGGTTCTACAGTTCCAGCTGGCCCAAACTACGACGGCCAATGCGCGGTAACTTCTAAAGTGCCCAATTTTTATGTTGTGCACAAGTTTAACGAAAATTGGGGGGCTTCGCTTTCGTGTACGGCTCCGTGGGGTTTAGAGTCTGACTATAAAGAAGACTGGGTAGGGCGCGACCAGGCTTTGCGCAGCTTTTTAATGACGGTAGACGTAAACCCCAGCGTGTCGTACAAGGTAAACGAATGGTTTTCGATTAGCGGCGGCGTTAGCGCGCAATATAGCTATTGCACATTAACAAACTGGTTTCCGCTAACAAACAGCAGGCTTAAGCTACACGGCGATAGCTGGAGCGTTGGCGGCAACATAGGCTTTACAGTAAAATATGCCGAAGACGGCCGCATAGGTTTTCAGTGGCGCAGCGCAATAGACCACACTTTGTCGGGCGAGGCAACCCTTGGCAGCACCAACATTGCCGACATTACCGCCGATATGCACATGCCCGACACTTTCACAATAGGCATATACCAGCGTTTGCGCGGCGATTTTGATATGTTTGCGGTTATGGCGGAATATTCGTATATAACCTGGTCGGTTTTCGACAACCTTACAATTAAGGGCTTAAGCTTGGGCGGGCGCACAATCACCGAGGTTGAAAACTGGGTAGACACCTCTAGGGTGTCGGCAGGTATACATATGTATCCTACCGAAGACATAACTTTGCGTTTTGGCATTTGCTACGACGAATGTCCCGTGCCCAGTCCGCAAGACAGAACTTCTAGAATTCCCTGCGCCGACAGGCTTTGGCTTGCGTGCGGCCTAGGCTATAAGTACGAAAATTGGACATTCGACATTTCCTATACATATATCTTTGTTCTAGACAACAGCGCAATAGACAGGCGCGGCCTTGTGTCGAATTTGCAGGGAAGCTATTCGGCGCACATAAACGTGTTTGGCGTACAACTTGGCTACAAGTTTTAATATATAAGCATTTTACCTAAAAGTGCGGCTAACCCTAAAAAGTTTGCCGCATTTTTTTGTTGTTAAAAAAACGCGTTTTTTGTAGCCTGCCTAAAAATTCATTATTCGATATATGTTGGGTAGATATAAAAAGTTTTTCTATATAGTTTTTGCGGCATTTTGCACATTTGCAATTTTTGCCGTGGTTTTGCTTTTCTTTAAAAAATCGAGCAACGCCTACAAGCTTGTAAGCGAAAACAATGTAGCCTATATAACCGAAAACGGCAAGCGCATATGCCAGCGCATGGTATATGTTACAAAAGGCTCTACAAGCGAAGAACTTGGCGAAAGCTTTAAAGACTTTAAATTCGAATTTACAGCCCCCTACGATGTAGAAAAATGCGCGCTTCACTTTAGGTTTAACAAGCAAAATTTAAAGGTTTACATAGCCCAAATAGAGGTAAAAAACCTTACCACGGGCAAAACAGAGCGCAGTTTGGATTTGTCGGGAACTTTGCCCGACAAAAATATGAAATATTGGTGCAAAGGCTTCGGCAAAAAGCAGTTGCCGCTAACTTTGCAAAACCAAACCGAAAACGGCAAAAAATTTTTGCTTTTGGATATTAAAAAACCAAAGACCGACGAAATGGACGGCTTTCACCTATACTATAAATGCCCGCCCGTGCGCAAAAACAACAAATATTTAGTGTCGGTAAAAATAAGGGCAAACCGCATTTGCCAATTCGATTTGGGTTTTAGAAAACAGTGCCAAGACTACTCTTTGTTGGGGCAAATAGGCAAAGATTCGTTTAACTGGCAAATTAAGCTTGCGGCAAAAGCCGGGGTAGATTTTGTAACATTCGAAATAGACGCCCCGTATTCGCAAAAAGGCAAAGAGCCCGATTTTACCGCAATTAAGGCAAAATACGACGCCGTTTTAAAGGCAAACCCAAAGGCAAAACTTATACCGCGCATACGCTTTTACCCCAATGCCGACTGGTGCAGGGCAAACCCCGATGCAATGATGCGCTACGACAACGGCAAAATAGACACTAAAAACCCGTCGGTTTCGTCGTTAAAATATAGGCAATATTCGCTTAAGGCTTTAAAGGCGTTAATAGAGTTTTCCGAAAAAAATTACGGTTCGAATATGGCGGGCTACCACCCAACGGGCGGCAATACGCACGAATGGTTTTATGCAAATACTTGGAAAAGGGAACTTTTCGGCTACGATGTTTCCACACAAATTGCGTTTCGCAAGTGGCTTAAAAACAAATATAAAAGCGATTTAAATTTGCAAAAGGCTTGGGGCAAAAATTTAATAACAATAAATTCGGCAACAGTTCCCGAACCTGCCGAGCGCAATTCAACAAAAGAGCTTATAAACTTGCAAACCCACGCCAACGTTGCCGATTTTAATCTGTTTTTACAAGACGAAATGGCCGACATTGTAATTCTGCTAAATAGTTGCGTAAAAGAACTGGCTCCCAACAGGTTGGTGCTTAGCTTTTACGGCTACGGCTGCGAATTTTCGGGCGTATACAACGGGCCCGCAGTTTCGGGGCACTATGCGTTAAACAAAATTTTAAAGTCGAACACTGCCGACATTATTTGCGGGCCAATTTCCTATTGCGACAGAATGTTCGGCGGCGGCAAAACCGCAATGGGAGCCGCCGAAAGCATTGCGCGTTACGGCAAACTTTGGCTAGACGAAGACGACACTTCAACATACCTTGCCCCGGAAGGCTCGTATGCCGGCGCAGAAGATGAAGTAGACACTCAGGCAAAAACGGTAAAGATTTTGCGGCGCAACTTGTCGCAACAGTTTATAAGAAATATGTCTAGCTGGTATATGGACTTGTTCGGCTCGGGCTGGTTTGCAGACCCCGTGCTTTGGCGGCAAATGCAAAAAATTGTAGAGCTTGAAAAGCGTTTTCCTAAAAAACCGTTTGCGCCTGAAATTGCCCTTGTTTACGACGAAGCCTCGCTTTGTATGGTTGGCGGCAGCGGCAATTCGGCAAAATGCAGCAAGCCGCTTTTGTTCGACATACGACCGACGCTTAACCGCACGGCAATTCCCTTTGGGCAATATCTTTTAAGTGACATTTTAGAAAACGGCTCGCTCGCAAAGGTTAACGTATTTTCGGGCGTATATGCCCTAGACAAAAAAAGCCGCAAGCTTTTAAAAGAGCGCACAAAAAACACCTTTAACATTTGGCCGTGGCTTTCGGGCTATATAGATTTAAGCGAAAATAAATTCTCGTTAAAGGCGGTAGAAGAACTTACAACATTTAAGGTTACGCTCACCAGCGAAGAATTAGAGGCAAAAGCCTACGCTACAAAAGAGGGGTTTGCCGCTGGCTTGCCCAAAAGCTTCGGGTTAAATAAAAAAGTGCAAATGCTTGTGCCTAAGGTAGAAAAGGGCGACATTGTTCTTGCAACCTTAAAAGACAAAAGCCCGGCGGTTGTTGTGCGCAAAAACAATATGTTTTGCTCTATAACCAAAATGCCTGCCGAGCTTTTTAGATATGCCGCCAAACTGGCAAATGCACCAATATATTCAAGTATTGGCGTTGCCGTATACCGCAACGGCAATTTTATTTCGGTTTGCGCCGCAAAAGACGGCGTCTACAAAATAGACTTGTTCGACACCTACAAAGTTTGCGACATTTTTGAAAACAAAGAAATAGCCCAAACAAATTCGCTTACATTAACCCTTAAAAAGGGCGACATAAAATTTTATATGCTAAAAAAATAGTTTTTTAGCAATTTTGTGGTAAGCACTTGCAGCCTTTTTGCGAAAAACTGTACTATATAATTTATACATAAAAAACGTCAAACAAGATAGCCGCATTTCAAATTTTTTATACAATGAAACTTATTTGCTTTATATTTATAACTTGCTTTTTCACATATACTTCGTTTGCCATAAGTAGCGACGATAAAATTGCCCGTGCAAATGAAGATTTTAATAAAATCTATTCTGAAAACTTTAAAAGTGCAGAAAAGGAATTTAAGAAGACTTCGCTTGCAAAAGATAAAGATTTGCAGATGGATTTGGCTATTATTTACTTCGGCAAAAAACATTTGGCGCAAAGGGTATGGGGTTTTCAATATATCGATTATAGTGACTTAAGTAAGTATTTAACCGCAGGCAAAAGACTGAAAATTGTGCCCGATATTAAAAAGGCAATTTTTTTGCTTCGTCTTGCAATGCAATGCGAAAATTCTCAGGCATTTCTTATGTATGCTCTTATGTTAAACGAAGGCGTTGGGGTTGAAAAAGCTCCATCAAAAGCCTTTGAACTTATGCTGACGGCTTCGTTAACCGATTTTGGGGCAAGATGTTATTACGAGCTTTATTATGGCAAAATTGCCGAAATAAACGAACACGATTTAACCTATGTTAACCCAAAAAATTTGCTTTCGCAAGAAGAGTCGCCGTTTACATTTATTCCCCAAGAATCAGTCGAGTGGAGTTACCGCGTTAAAAACAAAAATGTTTTTAACGAAGATAAATTTTTGGTTGATTACAATTCCTTGCCAAAATCAAGCAGAAACGAAGCCGGTTTTGAAAAAAAACACCTTGTTAATGTATGCGCTATAAACGAGATGATAGCTTGGATGAGCGACAATGCAAGCGGGATATGGCTGGTAGATCCCGGTCAAAGCAATAGATTTTTTATTCGAGGCAGCGTTGAAATTAAAGAAAATATTATTGATTATAGTCGAAAAAACGAGGATGGAACATATGCAGGGTTTCTTTATTTGAACTATATTGGTGCGTTGTCTAATAACCTACAAGTTATAGAATGTTTGGACAACGGCGGCGGCACATTTACATCGTCAGATCTTTATTTTTTTGGTTTCGAGGGGCAAGATACGGTAGGACATTACTTTGTCGGAATACGGAATTTTGGCAGTATAATAACGCCGAAAGGAACCTATATGAGGTATATTGTTAAAGATAATATTGTTGCTTCATATGCAATTATTAGCGATAGAAATTTTCAGGACGAGCACTTCGAATCTGAAATAAATATTTATTCGTTCGAGCCCGACAAAACCAAGTACGAAAAGCAAAAGAAAGAAATTTTAGAAGAATTTTTTAAGCACCGACCCAAACAAAAATCGCTTTAGTTAAAGAATTTTTCGGCCTCGTATATTGATTTGACATTAAACAAACCAATTCATACTAATAAGGGAAAATAAGGATAAAACTATGGAATATATGAAACTGAATATAACAGCTGATTCTGTCGTGTCGGCAATGAAGTATATAGACGAAAACGGTATTCCCGAACGCAGAGACGCAAGAAGCATTACCGTTTGCAATCCAAACAGTAATGCAGACTACCCTGTAAAATATGTATGCGAACTTGCCCATAATTCGATAAGCAGCAATGACAGCATTGGCCCCGACAATTTTATTTCGCACACAGCGGCAAAAGCCTTGAAGGATTTGGGGTTTGAAGTACGCGGTTACAACAAGTAAAAAATATGCAAAGAAATAAGCTATTTTAAGCAATTCCTTATCCCAAAAAAACAAAAAACGCGGCAACCGAAAAAGTTGCTGCGTTTTTGTTGGTTTTTTAAGGGGAGATTTTTTGGTTGGTTATTGTTCTTCCAACTTTTTGCTGGCTCTTACTCTGCCCAAAGCCATTAGGGGGAAATAGTGTCTATACCAATTATAGTTTAGCATAAAGCCCCTTGCCAATTCTTTGCCCTGCGGCAGGGGCGCGCCGTTGCGCAAGTCTACCTTAGCTCCCAATCCGTAGCCCGGAAAGCCCGTGCCCGTATAATACGGCTCGTTCCAAGTGCCGTCTTCGTTCATGGAATTTTCCAAAAACTTTACGCCTTTTTTAATATATTCGTTATAGCTTTTGTCGTTGGTGGAATTTAACGCCATTAAAGCCCACGCCGTTTGCGACGCCGTAGAGGGAATGCCCGTACCCGAATATTTTGGCTCCATATAAGATGCAATGCTTTCGCCCCAGCCGCCGTCGGCATTTTGCTTTGAAATTAGCCACGAAACCGCGCGTTTAATGTGCAGGCAGTCGGTAGTGTCGCCCGCAGCCATAAGGGCAGGCAAAACCGCGCTGGTTCCGTAAACATAGTTTACGCCCCAACGCCCAAACCACGAGCCGTCGTCTTCCTGCTCGGAATATAAAAATTCAAGCGCCTTGGCAATGGCGGGGTGGTTGCGCGACAAGCCGTAGGTAATCAATGCCTCTACAACGTGGGCGGTAACGTCGGCACTTGGGGGGTCTAACACCTCGCCAAAGTCGCAAAACGGGATTTTTGTAACAAAGTTGCGAGTATTGTTTTTGTCGAACGCAGCCCAGCCGCCGTTGTCGCACTGCATTGCCAAAATCCAGTCTACATCGCGGCGTATTGCTTCGTCTATGCTGCGGTAGCGTTCAGATTCTTTGGGCAAAAGCTTTTGCACTTTTTTTAGCGCAATAAGGGCAATGGCCGCGTCGTCTATATCGGGGTAAAAATTGTTTGCCCTTTGAAATGCCCAGCCGCTTGGCTTTACAACTTTGCCAACTTTTTGCGCCCAGTCGCCGTAATATTTGTTTTCTTTTAAAAGCACATAGTCTAGCGCCTTAACCAGTTCGGGGCAACTCCCCAAAGTTTCGCCCGAATCTATAAGGGCTGTCATTGTAAGAAAAGTGTCCCAAATGGGGCTTTCCGACGCCTGAAGCATAATCCCCATTCCCTTGTCTACGCGCCAGTGGTGGTTAAACGCGTCTATGGCGGTTTTCATATTCACTTGGTCTATAGGGAAGCCCTCTACATGCATTGCAATAATAGTGTATATCCACGGGGGCTGAATGCCGCCCCATGCGCCGTCTTCGTCTTGGTGCTGCAGCAGCCACTGCATTACAAGCTTAATTGCACTTTCCCTAAAAGGCTTAATTGGCACGCGGTTGTAGGCGTGCAACATTCGGTCTAGCTTCATAAAGAAATTTTCCCACGAAAATACCGAATCGTTTTTGCGGGGCAGGCGGTAGTCTACCGAATTGCGGCCTTCAGGGTATAACTCGTTAAGCTGCAAGTTGTTGGGCAATTTCTTTATCGGGCGGCGCACCGTTAAAATAGAAATAGGCATCATTGTAGACCTTGCCCAGCAGGCAAAGTCGTAGATATTAAAAGGGCACCACGGCGGCAAAAATACTATTTCGGGCGGCAGTACCGGCGTGTTTGCCCAGGGCCATTCGCCAAAGAGCGCAAGCCAATATTTGGTAAACACCCTAATATGTTCTGTCCACTTATTTTCAAGCAGCCATTTCCTTGCCTTTTGCATAATTGCTTCGTCGGGGTCAAAACCGCAAACCCTTAATGCAAAATAACATTCAAGAGTCGTATTTATGTCGCCTTGCTCTGCGCCGTAATAAACGTCCCACGAGCCGTCGGGGCGCTGTCTGTCTAAAATATACCTAATAACTCCCTCTTTTTTGGGGTCGTTATAGCCTATAAAATACATTGCCAAAAGCCACTGGGCTTCCATACAGCAGTTTGTTTCCAACGGGGCAACCCAAATGCCGTTTTTGTCTTGCCTGGAAACTATCCATTTAGAGGCTTTGCGTATTGTTTCGTCTAAACTGTTGCTTTTTATTGCGCTATCGGGGGCTGAAATATTCATAAAATCAAAGTATATTTATAGTTTAAATTTCCCAAATTTTGGGCGATTTGTCAAACATCTATTGCATTGCTGAAATTGTCGTAAAAAACAAAAAAAGCTTGAGCAAAAATTTTTTAGTTATTAACATAACAACGTATGCAAAATATATTTATACCAAAAGAAAGCGACGAAAAAGAAGGCAGAGTTGCCCTTATTCCCTCCGACGCGGCAAAGCTTGTAAAGGCAGGTTGGGCTGTTTCGGTAGAATCGCAGGCGGGGGCGAAATCGGGCTTTGCCGATTCCGACTACGAATCGGCGGGGGCAAAGGTTGCCGCAAAAGACGCCGAATTTAATGCCGACTTTGTTGCAAGCGTGCGCAAGCCAAGCATACAAAAGGTGCTTGGGCGCAAATCGGGGTCTTTCCATATAAGTTTTATGGACCCTTTTAACGAAAAAGAGCTTATTGCAACTTTTGCAAAGGCAAATGTAAACGCTGCGTGTTTCGAGCTAATACCACGCAGCACCATAGCCCAAAAGATGGACGCTCTAAGCTCGCAGTCGAACTTGGCGGGCTATATGTCGGTTTTGGTTGCATCCGAAAGGATAAACAGGGTTGTTCCCATGATGATGACGCCCAGCGGAACGATAAACCCCGTAAAGTTTTTTATTGTGGGCGTTGGCGTTGCAGGGCTTCAGGCAATTGCCACGGCAAAAAGGCTTGGCGGCAGGGTGGAAGCTTTCGATACGCGCCCCGTTGTAGAAGAGCAGGTAAAAAGCCTTGGGGCAAAATTTGTAAAGATAGACCTAGGGCAAACAGGTCAAACCGCGCAAGGCTATGCCAAAGCCTTAACCGAAGAGCAGCTTGAAAAACAGCGAATCGGCATGACAAAGGTTTGCTCGCAAGCCGACGTTATTATTACCACCGCAAAGCTGTTCGGGCGCAAAGCACCGCAAATTATCAGCAAAGAAATGGTTGCTAAAATGAAGCCCGGCAGCGTTATTGTAGACTTAGCCGTTGAAGGCGGCGGCAATGTTGAAGGCTCTAAAGCCGACGAAGAAGTTTTAACCGAAAACGGCGTTTTGATTATCGGCAAAACAAATATCGAGTCGCTGGTAGCTCAAAGCGCAAGCCAAATGTATAGCGCAAACTTGGTAAACTTTATAGAGCACTTTTCGACTCCCGAAAATGGTTTTGTTTTGGATATGCAAAACGACATTTTAAAGTCGTGCGTGGTTGTATACAACGGGGCAATTACAGACGAACGTTTTAAATAAGGATTTGTTATGATGTTGTTATTGTTTATATTTACGCTTTCGGCGTTTTTGGGCTTCGAGCTTATAAGCAAAGTTCCAAGCCAGCTGCATACGCCGCTAATGAGTGGGTCTAACGCAATTAGCGGGATAACCATTGTAGGCGCAATGCTTGCCGTAGGCGGCACGCCAAACAGCCTGTGTGCAACAATTATAGGGCTTTTTGCCCTTGTTTTGGCAACCGTTAACGTGGTGGGCGGCTACGTCGTTACCGACAGAATGCTTGCAATGTTCAAAAAGAAGGGAAAGTAGAAAATGGATATAGCATACATAAATTTTGCCTACATCGTTTCTTCGGTACTCTTCATTTTGGGCATTAAAATGCTCGGCAAGCCCGAAAGCGCAAGGCGCGGCAATATGCTGTCGTCGGTAGGTATGCTTTTGGCGGTTGTTGTTACGCTTTTCGACAAAAAGATATTGGACTGCAACGACGCGCTTTCGTGGGCGCTGCTTATTGGCGGCCTGGCGTTTGGCGCGTTTGTAGGGCTTATTGTGGCAAAAAAGGTTAAAATGACTTCCATGCCCGAAATGGTGGCTCTGCTAAACGGCTTTGGCGGTTTGGCAAGCTTGCTTGTAGCTTTCGGCGAATATTACTACGATATGGTTTTGTCGCAGTCGCTTTTGGCAAAGGCCGAAATTGTTTCGCATATGCCCGACGCGTTTACGCGCTTTGCAATAGTCGCCTCTATTGTAATTGGTGGCATTACATTTACAGGTTCCGTCTACGCCTGGGGCAAGCTTTCGGGCAAAATATCGGGCAGGGCAAAGGTGTTTAGGGGGCAAAAATCTATAAACGCTTTATTTGCAGTAATAACGCTAATTGTTTCTGCATTTTTTGTGTATACGGCAAATTTCGGGCTTGGTTGGGGCGCAATTTTGGCGGTAAGCGCGCTGTCGCTAATATTGGGCTTTATATTTGTAATGCCCATTGGCGGCGGAGATATGCCCGTTGTAATTTCGCTTTTAAACAGCTTAAGCGGTTTGGCGGCGTGCGCGGCGGGTTTTGTAATTCAAAACAACGTGCTTATTGTTGCGGGCTGCTTGGTAGGAGCTAGCGGCGTAATACTTACCGTAATTATGTGCAAGGCAATGAACAGAACTTTGCACAATGTTCTGTTTTCGGGCTTTGGTGCTGCAAATTCGGCAGCGCAACAAAATGTAGAAGGCGAAATGAAACCCATTTCGGTAGACGACGCCTACTATATTTTAGAAGCCGCACAAAATGTAATGATTATTCCAGGCTACGGAATGGCGGTTGCCCAAGCCCAACACGCGGTAAAAGAACTTGCAAATATTTTGGAAAACAACGGCGCCGAAGTGCACTATGCAATACACCCCGTTGCTGGCAGAATGCCCGGGCATATGAACGTTTTGCTTGCCGAAGCCGATGTTGCCTACGAGCAGCTTTGCGATATGCAAACGGCAAACGCGCTTATGGACAATGTAGACGTTGCCATTGTTATAGGCGCAAACGACGTTGTAAACCCCGCCGCCGCTCAAGACAAAGGCAGCCCCATATACGGAATGCCCATTATAGAAGCCTACAGGGCAAAGACCGTATTTTGCCTTAAAAGAGGGCAAGGCGCTGGCTTTTCGGGCTTGGTAAACAAACTGTTCTACGCGCCCAACACCCGAATGCTTTACGGCGACGCAAAATCTACAATTACGGCATTGTCGGCAAAGTTCAAGGAATAGATTTTTTAGGGCAATACAAAAAACAGTTTCAAAAAATTTATGTGCCGTAGTTTTACGGCGCATTTTTTTTTGCGCTTAAAAAGTACGGAGTTCTGCAAAAAATTCGCTTGAGTATTTTTTTGCAAAAGTATTGCGTAGACAACTATGACTAAGCAAGAAAGGGCAAAAATAGTTTTAGAGGAATTGAACAAGGCGTGCCCAAACCCGCAAATTCCGTTAGACAGATTCGACAATTTCTCGTTTTTGATTGCCGTTTTGCTTTCGGCACAGTGCACCGACAAAAGGGTAAACCTTACAACGCCCGCTTTGTTTAAACTGGCAAATACCCCGCAAAAAATGGCAAAATTGCCCATAGAAAAAATCGAAAATGCAATAAAAAGCTGCGGTTTATACAAAAACAAGGCAAAGAACATAAAAGAGCTTAGCCGTATTTTAACCGAAAAATACAACGGCATTGTTCCCGACAATTTTGCCGATTTGGAATCTTTGCCGGGGGTGGGGCACAAAACCGCAAGCGTGCTTATGTCGCAGGCCTTCGGCAAGCCCGCTTTCCCGGTAGACACCCACATTCATAGACTTGCCCAACGCTGGAAGCTAAGCAGCGGCAAAAGCGTAGAGCAAACCGAAGCCGACTTAAAAAAACTTTTTCCGCAAAAATATTGGCACAATTTGCACTTGCAGTTTATCTACTACGGCCGCAATTTTTGCAAGGCGCACACCTGCAAAAGCCCCGAAACACTATGCCCGATTTGCGCGCGTTTAAGGAAATAAGCCAAATAATTTTGCTTGGAATTTAGCGGAATTTTGCACGACAAAAAAAGCCCCAAAATCGGGGCTCTTTTTGCTTTTTATGCACTCAAGCAAAAGCTACTTTAAAAAGTCGGGCAGCAAGTCTTTTGTTGCGGCTCTTTGCTTGTTTGGTTTGTCCGACATAAAGAATTCTATTTTAGATGCTTTCAACAAATCGCTGTGGCTTATCCAAGACTTATCGTAGGGCTTGCCGTCTATTTTCATAGAGTCTACATACTTGTTTTTGTCGGAAACATTGTGGGCAACAAATTTTATTTTTTTGCCGTCTTTAAGCTTAATTGTTGCCTTTGTAAAAAACGGCGTGCCGAAGTCGTATATCGGGTAGCCTATGTTTGTTGGGAAAAATCCCAACTGGCTAAACACGACAAATGCGCTGGTTGCCCCGCCGTCTTCGTCGCCTGGCAAGCCCATAATGTCGTTCCTATACCAAGTGTTTATCAAATGGCGTATAATCTTTTGCGTTTTCCACGGTGTAAGGGCTTCGTTATACAAATAGGGAATGCGCATTGCCGGCTCGTTTGCCATAGAATAGTTGCCGACTATGCCGGTGTGGTCGGGCCCCGCCACCAAAAAGCGAAGTTTGCCCACTTTAAGCAACCTGCCAAAAGCTTCGTCTAGGCACTGTTCAAGGCCTTTATTGCCGCCCATAAGCTCTATAAGGCCCTTCATATCGTGTTCGGTGTCGAACCTGTAAACGTAGGCGTTGTTTTCGGTATAGTAATCTCTAAAGCCCTGGCCGCCGCTTGTAGAATAGTCTATGCCTTTAAGGAATTGCCCCTTTTCGTTTTTGGGGTGGAAAAACTTTGTCTTTTCGTTGAAAAGCTTGCGGTAGTTTTGCCCGCGGTCTAAAAGCTCTTTTGCCGATTTTTTATCGCCCAAAATTTCGGCTATTTTGCCCAAGCACCAGTCGTCGTAGCAGGTGGCGGTTGTAACGCTTACGCACTGGCGGCGCATGTGCTTGTTTACTTCGCTATAAGTTTCTTCCTGATCTTTGTCGAGGGCGGGAATATAGCCGTTTTTAAAATAGAATTTCGAAAGTTCGCCAGAATCTTTTATTGTGTCGGGCAAAAGCGATTTTGTGTAGATTGTATTTAGCGAAAGCTTTAAAAATTCCGCCAAGTTTAACCCCTTAATGCCCTTGTTGTAGGCGTCTAAATAGGAGGCCGCAATGTGGTTGCCGTTCATATACTGGTTGTCGCCGTCTATTGTGGGGAATTTGGGCACCCAGTGCTTGGGGTTTGTTTTCGCCATATACAAAATCGAGTCTAGGCACTGTTTTTCAAATTCGGGGTCTAGCAGGATTTTTAAGGGGTGGCTGGTTCTGTAGGTGTCCCACGACCAGTCGTCGATATAAAAATATTTGCCTTCGAAAGAATTTTCAACCTTGCCCGAATATACGCTGTAGAACCTGCCGTATTCGTCGTAGTTTACCATTCTTTCCATAGTGCGCCAAAGCGACGTGTAAAATACCGCGGTTTGGTTTTCGTCGTACGATTCAAACTCTATTTGCCCCAGGGCGTTGTTCCAAATTTCGCGGCCTTTTTCGGCTACGGGTTTTACGTCGAAAGTGTCTATTTCTTTTGCCAAATTTTCCCTGGCCTGTTCAAAACTTATAAAAGACACGCCGAAACGCGCGGCAAGCTCGCTTGTGTTTTTGTCGAAAACGGCGGTAATCGAGTTTTTGTCTTTTTGTACGGCAACGGGCTTTTGGCTAAACTGCATTGCAATGTAAACTTTTGTGTTGTTTCTAAGCCTGTGCGAAAGGCCGAAATAGCCGTCTTCGTCTAAAAATTTGTCTACAGCCGAGCTGTTTATACGCAGCTTTGGCGATTTGTTCGAATCTAAAAACTTAAAGTTGTAAATTGCGCTTCGTTTAGAAACTGCAAAGTCGGCAAAAATGTTGTCGTCTTCAAGCAATGCCGAGTACGAATAGGGCGTGTAGGTTTCGTTGTCTACAAGGTAAAATTCTTTCGGGGTATCGCTTGTATAGGCAACAAACTTCAAGTTCGGGTGAAACCTGTGCGTGTGTATAAAAAAGGGCAACGACGAAATCGAAACGCCGCCCGCGTCGAAATTGCCTGCAAGGCAGCGCATCATAGAATGCGGCAGCTGTATTGTTTGGCGTGCGGGTACAAGCAAGTGGCTTACTCCGCCCATTTTGGTGTTAACATAATCTACGGGCTCTTTTGCAAAAAGCGCAAAAGCCGCAACGAACATCGAAATTATTGATATGTATTTTTTCATTGAGGGAAAATCTATCTAAAACGCCAAGCCTTTAAAAGCCTATAATTGCATTTTTTTTGCAAATGCCGACAAATTTGCAGCAAAAAGCGCAAAACAAACTACAATTTTGTAGGAAATTTCAATTTCTCGAAACGCAAAAGCCAAATACATATTAAAATATTGAATTTTGGGCAAAGCTGGCAAATAGTTCTAGCCAATTATGAGTATAAAAATTGGTATTATCGGTTACGGGAATTTGGGCAGAGGCGTAGAAAGCGCAATCCGCCAGAATCCCGATATGGAATTGGTTGCGGTATTTACAAGAAGAAATCCCGAAAGCTTGAAGATTTCTACAGATACTGCAAAAGTTGTTAGCGTCGAGAAAATTGCCGACTGGCAGGACAAGGTAGACGTTATGGTAATTTGCGGCGGTAGCGCAACAGATTTGCCCAAGCAAACTCCCGAATATGCCAAAATGTTCAACGTAATCGACAGCTTCGATACCCACGCAAAAATTCCCGAACACTTTGCTGCTGTAGACAAGTCTGCAAAGGCCGCAAAGAAAGTTGCCATAATTTCGGTTGGTTGGGACCCTGGGCTATTTTCGCTTAACAGAATGTATGCAAATGCAATTCTTACAAACGGCAAAGACTATACTTTTTGGGGCAAAGGCGTAAGCCAGGGACATTCCGACGCCGTAAGGCGCATTAAGGGTGTAAAGAACGCAAAGCAGTATACAATACCCGTGCAGTCGGCACTAGACGCGGTAAGAAGCGGTAAAAACCCGGAATTGACTACGCGCCAAAAACATACGCGCGAATGCTTTGTTGTGTTGGAAGAAGGTGCCAACGCCGCCGAAGTTGAAAGGCAAATCAAGGAAATGCCCAACTACTTTGCCGACTACGACACAACCGTGCATTTTATAGACGACGAAGAGTTTGCCAAAAACCACAGCCGCATTCCCCACGGCGGTTTTGTTCTAAGAAGCGGCAAAACAGGCTTAAATAATGAAAACAGCCACATTATTGAGTATAGCCTAAAGCTTGATTCAAACCCCGAATTTACTTCGTGCGTATTGGTAGCCTATGCAAGGGCGGCCTACAAGCTTAATAAAGAAGGCCAAAGCGGCTGCAAAACGGTATTCGATATTGCTCCCGCCTACCTTAGCGCAAAAAGCGGCGAAGAACTTAGGGCAACAATGCTTTAATCATTTTTCGCAATTATTTTTAAGGCCGCACGTTTAAGTGCGGTCTTTTTTTACCTTGCCATATGTCCTATCGTACAATAGCCTGTGCAAAGTGTATATATGAAAAGGGTTTTGTTATTTTTATTTTTGCTTTGCCCGGTTTTTGCCAAAGCCGAAGTTTTGTTCGAAATCGGCAAGCCCGACGGCTATGCAAGGGAATTTAAAATATTTCGCGGCTTGGGCGACTCAATGCAGTTTTTTACCCGCAACTACGAGGTAAACCGCCGTCCCTATAGAAATCTAGACAAAAGTCTGGAATTTTTTTCGCAGAAGAATTTCGAGTTTGTTGTAGGCAAAAATAAGGATTGCGACTGGCCCTATATACATCCCGTAAGAAATTGTGACTGGGGGCAAATGCCTTTTGTTTGCAAAATAAAATTCAATGTAAACAAAGGCGTTTTAGAGTCTAAAAAAGACTTTTTCTTTAGGCTTGGTTTTGCCGACGCTTCGGCTCACTACGGCGGCTTGGGCGTAAAAATTTTGCTAAACGGAAAGCAAATTGCCGACATACGCGACCCTTACAAAATAGCAAAAGACCGCTTTAACGCTCCGGCCGTTCTGCTATACCACCCTAAAACCTACGGCAAAAGCCTTACCGTTAAAACAAAAATTGCGGCAAGTACATTTAAAGAGGGCGAAAACATTTTGGAGATTGCTCCGCACGACACCTATAAGATTTCCGACAAAACTTTGTGGTTTGCCTACGACTATTTAAGCCTAGGCGACAACGAAAAAGATTGCGACGTAAAATATAAGGGCGCAAACCTTTTAGACAGGGCAATTTCGGCAATGGGCACCGAATATGTTGTATTTGCAACGCGTTCTGACACCAAAGACCCCCACTGGTTTGCAACCTTCGGCAAAAGCGTTAGCATAGACGCCAAAAACGAGGCTCTGCAAAAGAATTTCGGCAAATATATGGACTCGCATTTGGGGGCAAAAATTGCGGTGTTTAATTTGCGCACAAAAGAAATTAAGTATATTTTAAACGACCCGAATGGCTCCGTGCACGACTTGCGCCTGCATTACGACGCCAAAAAACTTTTGTTTGCCTACCGAAAGGGCAAAACAAAAACTTTTCATCTATACGAAATGGATATAGACGGAAAAAACCTTAAGCTTTTGCCGATGGCTGGCGATTGGGACGATATTGAACCCGCGTATCTGCCCAACGGCGACATAGTGTATTGTTCTTCGCGCCACCGCAAAACCGTTCAATGCGGAATTTTGCCAATAGCCAATTTAACCAGATACAGCTACACCGACAACAGCATAAGGGCCCTAAGCGTTAACCCCGACCAAGACAACACGCCCTCGGTTTTAAAGGACGGTCGCATAGTATATTTAAAATGGGACTACAACCAGCGCAGCCAGCTTTCATTCCACCACCTATGGACGCTTAATCCCGACGGCACTTCCGACAAAATATTTTTCGGCAACAGGTATCCAGGAGGAGTGTTTTTGTCGCCAAAGGAGTTCCCCGACAGGCACGAAACTTTGTTTGTAATAAGCCCATATCACGGCGAAACATGGAACCAGCAAGGCCGCATTGCAAAGGTAAAAAATTCGTGCGACCCAAGCGATATTTATGCTCTCGATTTTGTCAGCGGCGATTCCGGCTACAATTTTTTTGCGCCGTTCCCCTTAAAAGACGGGCTAATGCTTACAAACACGCGCAACAAGTTGTTTGTTATGGACGAATTTGGGCACTTTGAAAATATAGACTTGCCCAAAGAGCTTTTTGAAACCCAAAACGAAGAATACACCGTAACTCTAATTAAGCAGCAGCACAAACGCGAACTTTTTGTAAAAGACGTACAGCCCCTTGCAAAACGTCCGCGCGAAAAGCTCATTCCAGATACTGTAGACTATTCGAAAAAAACCGCAGTTATGTCGTTGCAAAACATATATTTTGGACGGCAAATGCAGGGGGTAGAAAAGGGATCTATAAAAAAGCTTGTGGTTGTAGAATTTTTGCCGAATCCGGCACACTACCACGGGGGAACTTGGCCTATTTCGCATTCGGGCGCATTTGCCATAGAAAGAATTTGGGGCTATGTAGACGTTAACGACGACGGTTCCGCAATCTTTGAAGTGCCCGCCCAAAAGGCGTTGGCTTTTATAGCGTTAGACAAAAACGGTAACTGCGTTAAGCGAATGCTAAGCTTTGTTGGCGCGCAACCTAGTACCAGCACAAGCTGCATAGGCTGTCACGAAACACGCAACGAAACTCCGCTAACAAACACAGTTCCCAAATCGTTTAGCCAAGCTGTGCAAAAGCTTAAGCCTTTCGACAATCGCAAACACCCATTTGTTATAGACTTTATGCGCGATATTCAGCCGATATTTAACGCGCACTGCATAAAGTGCCATAGCGACAACCCCAAAAGCAAAGCCAAGTTTTCGCTTATGGAGGGAATGGGGGCAACTTATTTTCACTCGTATTTTAACCTTTTTATGCGCAAGCAAATGCAAGACGGCGAAAACAAATGGGGAATGTTTGCCCCCTATAAATTCGGAAGCGGCTGCTCTAAAATTTTAAGCAAAACACAAGGTTCGCACCACAATGTAAAACTAAGCGAGCAAGAGCTTGAAACCCTAAAGCTTTGGCTCGATACGGGGGCTACGCAGTTTGGAACATATGCAGCTTTGGGCACTGTGTTTTTGCATCAAAACCTTTTTGATACCCCCCAATGGAAAATGGAGGACGAAATTCCGCAGACAAATGCAATGTTTAACGTAATTAAAAACCGCTGCGGGCAGTGCCACAAAGGTAATGTCTATATTCCCGCTTATTTAAACCCCTACAACAAAATAAGGGCGGTAAAAAACAACAAGGTAAGAGAAACTATCTACCACAACGAAACCGCCTACAATTTTTTGCACCCCGAAAGAACAATATATTTAAACATAGCTCTTGCAAAAGAAGAAGGCGGCTTGGCGGAAAAGGGTGTTCACCCCGTTATATTTAAAGACAAAAAAGACCCCGACTACATATCCCTTAAAAACGGTATATATGCCATTTCTGAGCACCTAAAAAACAACTACCCAATGCACTTGGCAAAGAATTTTAGAGCAGGCTACGGCTATTTTGTGCGCCTGCAAGAGGCGGGAATTTTCCGCAAAAACGCCTCTTATAAAACGCCCGTAAACCCATTCGAAAGCGACGAACGCTATTTTAGATGGATAGAAGATACAATGTATATGCACCCGCCAAAATTTACACCACAAAAGGAATAACGCGCCTTAATGGGCTTGATTTTTAAAAACCGCATTTTAGTGTGTAAAAATAATGTTGCAAATTGTACAAATATGCGCGCCGACAATGCCAGAATGTGCGGCAAAATGGTTTTTAGAGCGTTTTAAAGACAGCCTTAAAAACGGCGTTGCCGATTTAAAAGGCGAGCTTTTTTTGCTGCCCACACGAGCCGCAGCCCGAAGCTTTAAAAATTCGGTAATTTTAAAAGTAAAGGCAATTTCAAATTTTGAAGTTTCGACTTTCGAAGACGAGCTTTCGAAATACGAGGCAAAAAACGCATTAAACAGAACAACGGCGCGCGCAATTTGGGTTTCGGTTTTAAGAGGGCTTTTAGACAACAACAAATTGCCCGAAAACATATTTTCGGGCGCGCAAAAGCCCGAAGAGGGCGATTTGCTTTCCATTGCCGACGAGCTTATTTTGCTGCAAACTCTGCTTGCCGAGGGAATGTTGGATATTTCTTCGGCGTACGAACTACTTGCAAAAGACGCAACTTTTGCGGACTTTGCAAGATGGGGCGATTTAAATTATTTAAACACCCTTTTTACAAAACAGCTTGGCGACTTTTTAGGATATGTTGACGCAAGGCAAGATGCAATAAACGCCATTATAAAAGAAGGCTCAATAAAGCGCGTGTATATGGTTGGCAACCCCGAAATATCAAAAACAATGCAGTGCTTTTTGCGCAGGCTTAAGGAAAGCGGCGGCGAATTTTGCAGCGTTGTTTTTTCGAACAGTTCCGAAAAATATTTCGACGAATTCGGCTTGCCAAAGGCGGAATATGCCGAAAGGGATTTGGAAATTCCCGAAAGCTCGCTTAAGGTTTTTGTAGACTGCAAAAGTCAGGCAAAAGCTGCGGCAAACTTGGCCGGCGATTACGGCGAAAATGTGTATAAAACTTTGGCAGTAGCTTGCGACCAAGCGCAAAACTTGCAGCTATTTGCCGCCGAATTTAAAAAAAATAATATCTCGGCAAATTCTTTAGACGGCAAGCCCCTAAAAAACAGTGTGCTGTTTGGGCTTATGAAATCTATGGCCGATTTAGCTTTGCAAGAAAGCTTTGCAAACACGGCAAGCTTTATGGGCAATTTTTACGCCGCAAAAAAGTGTGCCCAAATTTGCGGCAAAAGCATAAGCCAAATATTTGCAGCCCTAGACGCACTGTATGCCGAATTTTGTTGCGCCACTTTAAGTCAGGCATATTCGGCTTTAAACGCAATAGAGCGAAACGAATCTTCTAAGCTAAAGGCTTGTCTTTTTCTTAAAAAGATTTTTGCATTCGCCCAGCAGGCTGCCCGCGCAAAAGATATTGCAGGCTTTGTAGGCGAAAACTTTTCGGAATTTGTTCCGCAAAACGATATATTGGAACGCGAAGCCTTTAATTTGCTGCAAAGTGCCTCGGCAGAAATAGACGCCGCCGAGAATTTTGCAAAAATAAAATTTTCGAATGCAGAAAAGTTTGCAATTTTATCGGACATTTTCGGAAAAAAAACGCTGCCGCCAAAAATCGACGCAAATTCGGTTTTGCTGCAAGACTGGATTGAGGCCTATTGGTCGCCCAAAGCGCACCTTTTGCTTTGCGATATGAACGACCAAATAGTTCCGCTTGCCGATTTAAACGGAATGTTTTTAACCGATTCTCTGCGCAGTAAACTTGGGTTGCGCACCCAAAAGCTTAGGCAGGCAAGAGACGCTTTTATGCTTGAAAGCACAATGCAAATGCGTTCTACAAGTGGTTCTAAAGCCGATATTTGCGTGCCTAAAAACAATCTGGTTGGCGATGTCCTTTTGCCTTCGCGCATTCTCTTTCAAACCCAAAATGCAAACCTTCCCCAAAGGGTTAACAGGCTTTTTTGCGAGCCTAAAATAGACGAAACCCCCTTTGCCCACAGCGAATGGACATATTATTCCGCAAAAGATTGCGAGATTAAAAAAGATGCGTTTTCGGCTTCGGCTTTAAACGACTATATAAATTCGCCCTGGCAATACTACCTTAAAAATATTCTTAAAATGTCGCAAACCGATCCTTTTAAAAGCGAGCTCGACGCCATGCAGTTCGGCGCAACTATGCACGAAATTTTAAGGACACTGCCCGAAATTGCGGGCGAACAAGACGAGATTAAAATAAAGAACTTTTTGGCGCAAAAATTCGAGCAATACAAACAAAAGAACTTTCCCGACAATCTGCGCGGGCAAATTAGAATGCAGCTTGGCTATATAAAAAACAGGCTAACGTCTATGGCAAAGTTGCAAAGCTATTTGTGCGAAAACCACTGGGTTCAAAAATATGCGGAACTAGGCTTTTGTGTGGATTTAGGCTCGTTTAAGCTGAACGGCGTAATAGACCGCGTAGACTACAACACCCAAACAAACGAAGTTCTTATTATAGACTACAAAACATTTGAAAAAGCCGAAAAGGGCATTTGCAAAAAAAAGCACTATGCCGAAAAGTTGCAAAAGTGGCAAAATTTGCAGCTGCCGCTGTATTATCTTGCCGCCGAATCTATAGAGCAGATAAGAGCTTTAAACCCGCAATCTATAAAATGCGCCTACATAGTGTTGCCCAAAGACACAACATCTACTTGCATAGACGGCTGGGACGACATTCAAAACTACATAGATTCGGCACTGAAAAAGGCCAATGAAGTTGTTATGAACATAAAAACACACAACTTTGCGCCTCCCGAAAAGAACGCAAAAAACGACGCATTCGAATCGCTGTTCGGCTTTAACAGCGACGAATTTGCCAGAAAGTATGTTGAAAACTATGCGGAAAAGCACATCTAACATATTTCAAAACGAAAGGGTTTCGGCGTCGGCGGGGGCGGGTAAAACGTATGCGCTTACAATGCGCTACATTGCGCTTGCCCTAAGCGAAACTTTGCCCGACCCATTCGGCATTCTGGCGATTACTTTTACAAGAAAAGCCGCGGGCGAATTCCTTAAGAATATTTTGGAAATGCTTTCGGGCGCGCTTTTAAAAGAGGAAAATTTTACCCAATTAAAGCAAAAAATTTCGGAAATTTCGGACGGCAAATTAGCCGCAAACGATGCCGATTTTAAAGCTCGCATTTTTTCGCTGTTAAGGACGTGCGCGCTAAATTTAAACAAGCTAAAGCTAAGTACAATCGACTCGTTTTTTTCGTCGGTTTTAAACGGCTATGCAAACGAAAGCGGCTTGTATTCTAAAGTAGGCATTGTAGATACCTCCGAGTATCAGGCTTCTAAAGAGCTTATTGTAGACGAAATTTTGGCTGACAATTCCGTAGACGAAAAAACTTTTAACGATTTTTGCCAGCTTGTAAAAACGGCTTCGTTTGGCGAAGAGCAAAAATCGCTTAAAAGCGCGCTATACGAAAATTTGCGCCAGTCGGTTGCCATATACAGAAAAAACGGCGAAAAATGGGGCAATATAGACGCTATTTTAACCAAAAAAACCGAGTTTAACCGAAGCGAATACGAAAAATGCGCCGCCGATTTTTGCGCATATTTAAGCGAAAACGGCGTTGCGAAAAAAAGCGTGGGGGCGCTTGAAAAGTTTTTTGCGGCTTTGCCCACAACGGCGTCGGTTAATGCTCCAGCAGGCTTAAAGCCGCTTGCCGAAGAGTTTGCAAAAAACGCGCTTTCGCCGAATTCTATGTACGGCAAAGTGCAATTAAATTCGGCATATTTTAAGCTGAATTATTTGTTTGAAAGCGCACTGTTTTTGCATTTGCAAAGGGCGTGCAACGCCGCCGAAGCCGCGCGCAAAATAGCCGAATTATTCGAGCAAAAATATTTCGCGCGAAACATAAAAAAGGGCAGGCTTACTTTCGATGACATAACCTATATGCTAAACGGTCTTGGCGAAAACGACCCGACTTTTATCCCAACGCTGGAATACAGGCTAGATTCTAAAATAAAGCACTACTTGGTAGACGAGTTTCAGGACACTTCGCGCGAGCAGTGGAATTTTTTGGGCGAAATTTTGGGCGATGTTGTAAATTCGCAGGGCGAAAAAACTTTCTATTATGTGGGCGACGTAAAGCAGTCGATATACTCTTTTAGAAACGGCGACAGGCGTTTGTTTAACGAAGTTTTCGGCAACGCAAACGGCGCAATTAAAGATGGCGAAAATTTGCATACTTCGTATAGGTCGGGCAAATGTTTGCTAAATTTCGTAAACGGCGTTTTTGCCGACAAGAACGGAAATAACAACGCCTTTTTGAGCGAGGTTTTCGACAAAAATTCGGCGAAAGATTTCGGCGAAATGTTTAGCAAACACTTGCCCGCAAAAGACTTTAAAAGCATTTCGCAGCTTAGCGTGGTAAAATATTGTTCGAACAAAACCGAAGACGAAAACCGCCTTATATTTGCCGAAATTCTCGATATTTTAAGGGAAACAAAACACGTAGAAAACAAAATTTCGTGTGCGATTTTGGTGAATAAAAATGACCTTGCCGAAAAGATAATAGAGTTTTTGCGCGAAAACGAAATACAAGCTTCGGGCGAGCTTGAAAAGTCTTTGGCAAAAGACAACACCTTGGTTCCACTGTTTGTGCAGTTGGTAAAATTGGCATTCCACCCAAGCGACACCGCGGCAAAAGAATTTTTAAAAATGTCGCCTTTTGCCGAAATTTTCGATGGCGAGCTTTCGCAATTCTCGGAGATTTGCGAGTTTATTTTGCGGAAAGCCAGCGCAAAAAGCTTTGCCGAAATTGCCGAGTTTTTCGAAAAAAAGGTTGTAGAATATAAGGGCAATGCGCTAGATATTTCCGCTAAATACGACATTCAGCTTTTAAAGGAAGCGTGCGCGCAGTTCGACAATTCGGCGCAGTCGGGCATAGACGCTTTTATAAGATTTATAGAAAACAAAACCTACAAGATTTCGGCGCAGTCGAAAGTCGTTCAGGTTATGACAATACATAAATCGAAGGGCTTGGGTTTTGATATGGTTATTTTGCCCGATTTGCACAGAATAGGCAAGGGCGAGCCGCCTTCTAAAAAGCTTGGCAATATATGCAGGAAAATTGGCGAAAACGAATACAAACCGCTAACGGTTTCGTATATGCCGCCGTCTTTTATTTGCACGCTAAATTGCGATTTAACCGACACCTATTTGCGCGCTAAAAGCGACAAATATTACGACAATTTATGCCTTTTATACGTTGCGCTAACCAGGGCAAAACGCGCGCTATACGCCATTGTGCCAGACGTTAAAGACGACAATGCCGCCAACATTCAGCAGCTTTTAATTGCGGCGTTTAACGATAACAAAGCTACCATAGAAGTTGTTGGCGACGTAAAGCGAATGTATTATGTAGACGAAAACTGCAACCGGCTGGAGTGGCTAAAAGAGCTTTTAATTGAAAACAAAAAGCAAGCGGCAAAAGCTGTTGAATACAACAACGCGCTTATTCGCCTAAGCGCAGCTTTGCCAGACAACACTCAGGCAATTCAGGCATCTAAGGCGGCAAGCGATTTGCCAGAAAGCGATGCCGAAAAAATGCAGCTGGGAATTTTAGTGCACAAAATTTTTGAAAATTTGCCCTGCCAAGATATCGATGATTGCGAAAAATTAAGCATAGCCTTTGCAAAGGTTGCCGACAAAAGCGATATTGCCCAGCAGGCATTTAACATAGTTAAAAATGCGCTTTTAAACCCGCAAATTGCCGAATATTTTACGCCGCAGCCCAACACCGAATATTTTACAGAATTTGCGTTTGATATGAATTTAAGCGGCGGCATTGCAGGCGGGCGCATAGACAGGCTTGTGCTTAAAAAAGACTTAGCCAATAAGTATGCCTTTGCCGAAATTTTAGATTTTAAAGCAAGCTTTAGCAACAGTGTTCAGCAAAAAACGCAGCTTAAAATATATGCAAACGCGGTTTCTTTGTTGTTTGGCATACCGCAGGCAAACGTTGCTACAAAAATAGTAGACTACACAAACGCCAAAGTCTGCGAAATTTAGCAAAGCATTGCGCTGCTAAACAGTTTGGCGATTGCGCTACAAAACACTTTTAGGCTTGTTGTACAACACGTTTAAAACCGCGTCGTAGTCGGGCTCTTTTTCTATTTCGGGGGTAAGCTGCGCATATTTTACAATGCCTTCGGGCGAAATTATAATTTGCGCGCGCGTTAAAAGCCCCTCGAACATACCAGACGAAATTTCAACGCCGTAGTCTAGCCCGAATGCGGAATTTAGCCTGCAGTCGGACAGGGCAATTACGTTTTTAATATTTTCGGTTGTGCAAAAGCGTTTTTGCGCAAATGGCAGGTCTTTTGAAATGCACAAAACCAATGTGTTTTTTAAAGAGCCTGCAATTTCATTGAACTTGCGAACCGACATTGCGCATACATCGGTATCCAAGCTTGGAAATATGTTTAAAACAAGGGTTTTGCCCTTTGCCAGAGCCAGTGTAAAATCGCTTAAATCGTCTTTAGCCATTCTAAAATTTGGGGCAATGGCATCTTTGCAAATAAAATCGCCCGACAAGTTTACGGGTATACCTTTAAATTTAACTTTCATATAAAACAATTTCGGCAAATTTTGTAGCAAGTTAACTTTTAGTATTCAAATGCCGGCACTTAAAAACGCGCAAAAAAGGGCTTGAACGCATTTTGCGTTCAAGCCCCAAAAGTTTATTTAGGCTAAACTATTTGCTTTGTCTTTTTCTGTAGATTGCCAACGCCAAAGCCAGCGCCCCGAAAATTGCCGCCCAAGTAGAGGGTTCTGGCACGCTTAACGTAACCGAAAATACGCCGCTATCTATTTCGCTTCCAAACAGGGCGTTGTAGGTTTTGCCTGTTTTTGCGTCTACATAGGTATATTTGCCGTTGTCTTCGCTGTCTATAATAGATTGCAAAAGTGTGCCAATGCCGCTTTCGTAGTCGTCAAACTCTATAAGCGAGAAAGGCTTGTCAAGCATATCGTCGCTAATATTTGCAAACGCAAAGTCGCTTGCCAAAATTTGGGATATGCTTGAGCTATCATTAAAAGTTAGGGCAATGCTGTCGCCAAATTCGCGGTCGAACAAAAGTTTGCCTCCGTTCATTATCAGAGAATCCACCTTGACAAATGTGCCCGCCGAGCCGAAATAACCGCCTTTATTAACGGTAACGCTGCCAATAACGCCATCTGTTGCCGAATTTGCATGCAATGTTCCCTTGTTCACTGTAAGGCCTCCGGTAAAGTTGTTTTTGCCCGCAAGAATTTGCCTTGAAGTGCCGTTCTTTACAATGGCCAAGCTCGCGCGGTCGGCGTTATTGACGAATTCGTCCTTAACAATACCGGTATATTTAAAGTCCCTGCCGTCGGAATCGATTTTTAATGTAACGGTAACGGGGTTTTCCACGGTTGTAGTTATCCATGGGGCAACGTTGTCGAAGGAGCCGCTAATGCCGCCAACTGTAGTAGTTGTATCGGTTGTTTCGCGGCTTACAATAAAGTAGCCCGTAGTGCCCTTAATTTCGCCTATATAGGCGTTTTGCATATTCCCTCCCAAATAAAAGGCATTCTTTTTTGGGGAATTGCCCAAGTCTAGGGTGTCTACTGTAAGTTTTGTCGCTTCGTTTTTAACGTTTATCCAAATCGAGCCGTTTACAACAGATATATTGCCTACTTTGCCGTCTTCTTGATAGAAATATAGGTGGCCGCTGCCTCTTTCATATTTATCGGAAACGATTACATTTTTAATGTCGGTTTTGCCGTAGGCTTCCAAAACTGCGTTTTGCGCGTCTAACCTAAGGGTGTCTACATTCAATTCGGCATTACTCGTGGTTTTGATAATGCCTTTGCCTGTCTGTGTTGTGCTAATCGAAAGGTTTTCGGCGTTAATTATATTCTTTTCGGCGTCGGTCGTTTTGTCGAACGTAAGAAGGGCACCCTCCTGAACATTTACGCTAGAAATTGTTGTGGTTTTTGCCTTTAAGTTTACGCTGCTTGTGCCCGAAATATCCAGATTGCCCCACAATTCCAAATTGCCGCCTTCCTTGGTTCCGGAATCTATATAGTTAGCGTCTACTTTCAAGGTGCCTCCAGTAACTTTGGAAGTGCCCGAATTTTTAATTAGTATATTTTGCGAACCCAAAATATTTGTGGTGCCTTCCGAAATATTAAGGTTGTTGATATTTATATTCAACAAATTGTTGTTGGTCGAAACGGAAGACGACATCCAACGCCCCAAATATAGCGTAGAGTTGCCCGACTTGTTTAAAGTGCCTTCTATCGACAATGTGTTGGCGGCAATTGCAGAGTCGCCGCTAAAGTAGTTTAGCCAAAAAGTGTTCGAAGCCGCCGAAAGGGTATAGTCGGTAAGAGTTAAGTCTTTTCTGAGAAAATACATTTGAACATCTTTGCCGCCGTTGGCTGCAAGGGTGTCGTCGGTAAATAGCAAAGAAGCTCCGTCTTCGGGCTTTGTTTCGGTAGCATCGGCACCGTTAACCTTCCAATAAAGGTTGTTGTTCATATTAGCAATGCTTGCGGGTGTTGCAGGCATATATTCGTATACATTTTCGGCATACGCAAAAGAAGCCGCCGCAAAAATAATGGGGGCAACAACTTTAACTGTGTAATGGGATATAGATTTCATAGTACCGCTAAACTATGGCTATTTCTTTTGTTTTGTCAAGCCGTAAGGTATTTTTTTTTTTTTGAATCGTGTTGCAAATCAGCATGTTGCAATTTTATATTATCTAAAGGCATTTAAATTTTTATTGTCAACACTTACAAAATTTTTCAAATTAAACACTAACAAACACAAACTTGCTTATTTTAGCAAAAAGATGTCCATTTATCTAAATAATATCCAAAAAATAATAGTGTACAAAACATTGTTTTGCCAATAAAATAAATGGGTTAATTCGATGCATATATTATGACTATAAGGAAAATATTATCTTACCTAAGCAAAACGGCTTTGTTTTGCATTGCTGCAACTATGTTTAACGTTTCTTTTGCAAGAGACGTATGGACACCCAAACAGGCAAACGACTGGTACAGCAAATTGCCGTATTTGGCTGGGGTAAACTATGTGCCTAGCTATGCCGTAAACGGAATAGAGCTTTGGAGCGACGAAACTTTTGATATAAAAACCATAGAGCACGAATTTAAGCTTTTAAAATCTATAAATATGAACTGCATAAGGCTGTTCTTAAACGACCAAGTGCACAAGCACAACCCCGAGGCATTTTATGCCAAAATGCAGCAGGTTTTAGATTTGTGCGACAAATACGACGTTTATGTAATGTTTACATTCTACAGCAACGGCGGCCGCCCCGAGGGCAAATTGGGCAAACAGCCCGAACCCGTTGCAGGCAAGCACAATTCGCAGTGGGTTAAGTGCCCAACACTTTCGGTTTTGGGCGACGAAAGCAAATGGGGCTACTTAAAAGACTATGTTCAAGGCACAGTTAAAAGATTTGCCAACAACCCCAGAATTATTTGGGACATATTTAACGAACCGGGCAACATTCCAAGCTCGCACGTTCCAGGCCAGAAAAATATGACCAAAGACGAGTATGTAAACTACATTTTCAACACAAAAAAGTTGATGGAAAAGTCTTTTGAGTGGGCAAGAGCTGCAAACCCAACCCAGCCATTAACCGCCTGCGTGTGGGAATGCGACAAGTTTACCGACACTATTTTTGCGGAATCTTCGCTTACAAACAGCGATATAATTACATATCACTGCTACGAAAGCGTTGTAAAACACACAAAGTTTATAAGCAGGTTAAAGCAATATAAAAAGCCCATTATGTGCACCGAATGGCTTGCGCGCCAAGGCGGCAGCACATTCGATCCCGTATTGCAGTTTTTAAAGGCAAACAAAATAGGGTCGTTTTCGTTCGGGTTAAAGCAGGGCAAAATTCAAACACACTTGGCTTGGCCGTGGTTTTTAAATAGCGGCCTAAAGGGTGTTGAAGACATTTGGTTTCACGACATATTCGACAGCAACGACCAGCCCTATAGCAAAGAGGAAGTCGCCTACATAAAGCGCGTTTTAAGCGAAAAGTAATTTGCCAAACCGCACAAAATTGCATTAAAAAAACTTCTATTTGCAACAAAAAGACGGAGCGCAAACTCCGTCTTTTGCATTTGTTTTAATTCGGTTATTCGTGAATTTTGTGGCTGTTAAGCCATTTTACAGTTTTGGGTTTGCTGTGGTCTATAATTTCGCCATATGGTCAAATACAATGCCGAAATTTCCGCCGTTTCGGGATTGCCAAGCTGAAACACGCCGAAGCGGTCCACCGGCATTTGCAAATTTGGCAATACGTTTTTTTGCATTTTAAATTCAATATCGTAAAAATTCAAGTTGCGGAAATTTTTTATATTTCCATCTTCAAAAAAGAAGGTGTTTTGCCGTAAAACAACCTTTCCCTTAAACAACTTTCTATTGTTAAACACAAAAAAGCAGGTTGTTTTATAACCTGCCTTTGTGTTCCTATTTTATTCTTATCAAGTATGCGGAAAATGGCGTCATAGAAAGAACTTTATTGCCCGAAAGCACGGTATTTATTTCCGAAAACATATAGTTGTAGTCTATTACAAAAACAGATTCAACATTTCCCGAAAAGTCCAACTTTAAGTTTCGCCTTGCGGGCGAATAGTTTGAAATAAGTATGGCTTTTTTGCCGCTTTTGGCGTCTTTTGCGGCGCAAATATAAAGGCTTTCGTTTTCAAGGTTGGGGGTTTGTACGCATTCGCTAAGTTTGTACAAATCGTTAAACGCCTTAAATGCAAAGAATATTTTTGTGTAGGCTATAGACGGAAATTCGAAAAGGCCGCAAAAACTCCTCGAAGGTGTTGCGTCGTAATACATTGCCTTGTCTATGCTGCTGCGTTGCATTGCGCAAAAGGCTGCCGCACACATGGAAGCGCCAACATTGTTTTTTGCTTCGGGAGAGGTTTTAACCGACAATGTGTAGTTCCATTCATTGAATATGCTTTCGGTTTTTGTAAGGCCTGCGGCATCTAGCTTTTGGCGGATATAGTTTGAATGGGCAACAATTTCCTGCGGCTGGTCGGAATATAAGTGCCATGAAAAGAAGTCGAGCGGGGCGGGGTCGTTTTTGTCGGAAGCCAGTTTTATAAGGTCGTCGAACCACTCTAAAATATTTAGCCCTTTTGTAGGGCAGTCGTCTAGCTTGCGGGTAAGTTCAAAAAAACCGCAACTTGCATAGCCGCCTATTTTCAATTCGGGAAATTTGCCTTTTAAATATTTCGACACCGTTTTGTAGAAATCCATAAATTCCTGTTTTGTGCCTTTCCACATCATTTTATTTTCGGGTTCGTTCCAAATTTCCCAATATTGTATGTCGTATTTAAAGCCGTTTGCCCAACCTTGCGTGTAGTGCTTTATTATGCCTTCGCATATTTTCGCCCATTTAAGGCTGTCTTTGGGCGGGTATATTCTGTATGCCTTTATAGCATGGAAATTTTCTATTGTAACTCCCAATCTATAGAAAATTTTAGTCGGAGTTTTCTGAAAGCCTCTAAGGTAGGCGTCGGTAAGGGTAAAATCGTACGAAGACGGGTCTTCGGGGTCGGCATCGAAGTTGCGAAAAATATTGGGAATATCTATATAAACGTTGCCGCCGAATGCGCCGGAAGTGTCGTGTGTGCGCATAAACGGGAAACCGCCCTCCCTAAATTCGGGATAGTCGCCGTTGTTGCGCACGGGCGAATTGTTTACGCCGTGCAAAGGCTTTATTTTGCCGCAGGTTATATTCCAGTCTATTTTTGCGCTAAGTGTTTTTGTCTGGACATTGGCTGAACGCATCGCCATGGCGTAGTAGTCCAGTGCCGGTTCGTTTTTTTTGGCCTTTTCTGCAAACACGCAAAGTGTGCCGATAAAGCAGGAAAAACAAAAAAGGATAAGTGTTTTTTTCATAATTTTTAAAATTCAAACAGTGCAACTAAATGTGTTCTAACGCTGTTCAGGAAAGTTGTTGCGAAAGCCAAAAAAGTCAAGAGTAAATCAATTTATTTAAAGGAATTGTATTTTATGTTTCAAAAAAAAGAGCTACCCGAAAAAAGGTAGCTCCCAATTTTTTTAGCTAAGAAAGAAAAAACTATTCTGCCAATTTCTTATACTTAGCCCAACGGTAATCCACAAATTCCTGAGCTTCTTTAGCAAGCAATGCGGCTCTTTCGGGATTCGACCTTTGCAACATCTTGAAGCGGTTTTCCGCCATCATGTAGTCGGTTACGGGAATCTTTGGATCGGCGCAATCGAGCATGAAGGGATTCTTGCCTTCGTGTCTTAGCCTTGGGTCGAATCTGAACAAGGGCCAATAACCCGATTCTACCGCCTTCTTTTGCTGGTCGGGGCCGTTTACCAAGTTGTAGCCGTGCGAGATACAGTGGCTGTATGCAATAATAAGCGAGGGGCCTTCGTACGAATTTGCTTCGGTGAAGGCTTTTACAACCTGCGCGTCTTTTGCGCCCATCGAAACTTGGGCAACATATACATTGCCGTAGTCCATAGCCAACAAGCCGAGGTTCTTCTTGGGCATAGATTTACCCTTAGAGGCAAACTTTGCAACCGCACCGATAGGTGTAGATTTGCTCATTTGGCCGCCCGTATTCGAGTATACTTCGGTATCCAAAACAAGAACGTTTACATTCTTGCCGCTTGCCAAAACGTGGTCTAAGCCGCCGTAGCCGATATCGTATGCCCAGCCGTCGCCGCCAATTATCCAAACGCTCTTTTTAACGAGGTCGTCGGCAATGGGTTTCAAAAGCATAGCTTCTTTCGAGTTGTCTAAAGCCAACTTTTCTTTGAGAGCTGCAACTCTTTCGCGCTGCTTAATTATGCCAGCTTCGGTGCTTTGGTCGGCATTTACAATTTCGTTTACAAAGTCGTCGCCAAACTTGGGGGCAAACTTTGTAAGCAAGTCTTTTGCGAATGCTTCTTTAACGTCTAACGACTGCCTGTAGCCGAAACCGAATTCTGCGTTGTCTTCAAACAACGAGTTTGCCCAAGCCGGGCCTCTGCCTTCGGGGTTGGTGCAGTAGGGTGTTGTGGGCAAGTTGCCGCTGTAAATAGAAGAGCAACCCGTTGCATTTGCAACCAAAAGCCTGTCGCCGAACAACTGGGTAAGCATTTTTACGTACGGAGTTTCGCCGCAGCCAGCGCATGCGCCCGAAAATTCAAACAATGGCTGGCGCAACTGCACGTCTTTGGGCAGGTTGCCAAGCTTTGTTCTGTCGGGGTTAGGCAAGTTCATAAAGAATTCAAAGTTCTTGGCTTCGGCTTCGCGTATGGGTTCTTGCTCGGTCATATTTATGGCCTTCTTTGCAGGGTCTGCCTTGTCTTTTGCTGGGCATACGCTTACGCACAAACCGCAACCGGAGCAGTCTTCAACCGCAACTTGTACTGTAAAGGCGCAGTTTGCAAAATCCTTCGAGCGGAATTTTGTGCTCTTGAATGTTGCGGGAGCGTCTTTAAGCAATTCTTCGGGATACGCCTTTGTGCGTATTGCGCCGTGGGGGCATATTTCCGAGCACTTGCCGCACTGTATGCAGACGGCTGGATTCCATGCGGGAACAAACAACGCAATGTTGCGCTTTTCCCACTTTGTGGTAGCTGAGGGCCATGTGCCGTCTACGGGCATTGCCGAAACGGGGAGGCTATCGCCTTCGTTTCTCATCATAACCGCAGTTACATTCTTTACAAAGTCGGGAGCCTTGTCGGAAACCGTGGGCTTAAAGCCTTCTGTTGCCGAAACCGCGGCGGGAACTTCTACCTTTTGCAGGTTCGAAACCGAAGCGTCTACAGCCGCAAAGTTTTTCTTAACAACTTCTGGGCCTTTTTTGCCGTAGGTCTTTTCGATGGAAGCCTTAATTTTTGCTATTGCTTCGTCGGCTGGCAATACGCCCGAAATTGCGAAGTAGCAAGTTTGCATTATGGTGTTAATGCGGCCGCCCATACCCATTTCGCCGGCAACCTTGTAGGCGTCTATTACATAAAACTTAAGCTTTTTGTCGATAATGGTCTTTTGAACGTCTTTGTTAAGGTAGTTCCAAACGGTGTTTGCGTCGTGAATGGAGTTTAGCAGGAATACCGCACCTTCGGCGGCGCATTTAAGCACGTCGAGCTTTTCCATAAACGAGAATTGGTGAACACCGACAAACTGTGCCGAACCGATAAGGTAGGGAGCCTTGATTTCTTCGGGCCCGAAGCGCAAGTGCGAAACCGTTATACCGCCGCTCTTTTTAGAGTCGTATACAAAGTAGGCTTGTGCATAGTTGGGGGTTTCCTTACCGATAATTTTAATTGTGTTTTTGTTTGCGCCAACAGTACCGTCGGAACCCAAGCCGAAGAATACGGCACGCAAAACTTTGTCGCTTTCAAGGTCGAAAGATTCGTCGTACGGCAAAGACCTGTGGGTAACGTCGTCGTTGATGCCAACGGTAAAGCGGGGTTTCGGGTTTGCGCTTTTTGCGTTTTCGAAAATCGCCTTAACCATTGCGGGCACAAATTCTTTAGAGCCCAAACCGTATACGCCGCCGATAATAGACGGGTCGAACGACTTTTGGCATATGCCCTGCGAACGAGCCTGCGAAATTGCGGTTGCAACGTCCAAGAAAAGGGGTTCTGCAGCCGAGCCCTGTTCGCGGGTTCTGTCCATAACAACAATTGTTTTTGCGGTTTTGGGCAGTTGGTCTACAAACATTTTTACGTCGAAAGGTCTGTATAAGTGAACCTTTAATACGCCGAATTTTTCGCCCTTGGC
The DNA here is from genome assembly GCA_934613415.1 of uncultured Opitutales bacterium. Lineage (GTDB taxonomy): Bacteria > Verrucomicrobiota > Verrucomicrobiia > Opitutales > Intestinicryptomonadaceae > CAKUIA01. Next base: position 63,137 of record CAKTSY010000001.1, on the reverse strand, counting down.
GTTCAGGTATTTTACGGTTTCTTCAACAGTTTCGGCACCCGAACCCATAATTACAACAACCTGTTCTGCATCGGCAGCACCAACGTATTCGTAAACGTGGTATTGGCGGCCCGTCAATTTTGCGAACTTGTCCATCTGGGCCTGAACAATTGCTGGGCACTTGTCGTAGAAGGGATTTCTCGCTTCGATAGACTGGAAAAATACGTCGGGGTTTTGGGCTGTGCCTCTGATAAAGGGCTTTTCGGGGTTAAGGGCGCGCTGGCGGTGTTCTATAACCTTTTCGTAGGGAATCATCTGTTCTACTACTTCGTCGGAAATCATTTCGTAGGTGTTGATTTCGTGCGATGTTCTAAAGCCGTCGAAGAAGTGAATGAAAGGAACTCTGCTTTCGAGAGTAGCGGCGTGGGCAATCATAGCCATATCGTGCGCCTCCTGAACGCTGTTCGAGCAAAGCATAGCAAAGCCTGTTTGGCGGCAAGCCATAACGTCGCCCTGGTCGCCGAAAATCGACAAGCCGTGCGAAGCCAAAGCTCTTGCCGAAACGTGAAGTACAAAGCTGGTAAGTTCGCCGGCAATTTTGTACATATTCGGAATCATCAAAAGCAGGCCCTGGCTGGCTGTAAACGAAGTCATTAAAGTGCCCGTGTTAAGCGCGCCGTGAACGGCACCGGAAACACCGCCTTCGCTCTGAAGCTGGGAAATATCGGGAGTTAAGCCCCAAATGTTTTTCTTGCCCTTTACGGCCCATTCTTCGCAGAACTCTGCCATAGGCGAGGACGGCGTTATGGGGTAAATAGCAATAGTTTCGCTAACTCGAAAAGCGACCGAAGCTACCGCTTCGTTCGCATCGGTAATTACGCTATTCTTATTTTTCATAATCTATCTTTTAGTGTTCTTTGTGATATTAAAAATTTGCGCTCAAACATACACGAAATGCCATAAAAGTCAACACCATTCATTAAAAAAACAATTAAGTTTGGTAAAGTAAAAATTTTGCGCAAAAAACAATTTAAAACGCCACTTGACAAGTACGATATAATATTGGGCAGAACAAATATTGCACGGATAACGGGGATGTTCCGGAATTCGACTGAGAATCGTAATATTCGTTCGCATGTCGGAGATGATACTCGGCTCCGTAAAAATGTATCGACAAACTATATAAATGGCGAAGATTACGCTATTGCCGCTTAATTAAGCGACACGTTCGTTCCGCGACTCCCGATAACGGAAACGAGCGTCGACATCGGGAAAAGTACGGGTGCTTTTTCGCGTTGGGGTGCCCGCGCAAACAACAATGCGGTAGAGATGCGAAGGGTGTTTGCCTCGAAGCGCAAATCGAAACAATAAAGCAAACTAAGCATGTAGACGGCGTTTATGAAAGTCCTTAGGACGCGGGTTCAACTCCCGCCATCTCCACCAATTTTTTAGCCCGTGTTCCTTTTTGGAATGCGGGCTTTTTTGTGTCTGTGCGTAGTATTTGAAATACGACAGTCTACACTCGTTAAGGAAGTTTCTGGCATTTCAATGAACGACCTCAAGGCTGGCGTTACAATCGACGAAATCGTATTTACCGACAGCGATGTTTTCACATTCGCATTTTCGATAGACCAAACTCTCGTTCCCGAACCCTCCACATACGCGGCAATCTTCGGCGTGTTGGCTCTGGGCTTTGTAATCTGCCGCCGCCGCAAGCAGTACAAACTTTTACAAATAGTGCACCAAAAACTGCCGAAATTCGGCGGTTTTTTGTGGCTATGTAAATTTAATCGTCTATAAAAAACCGAGCAATTCGGGTTATTTTTACATTTGTGTGCAAAAAAATGCCCGTTTTACTAGAAACGGGTATTTTGTTAAAAAAGTAGTTTTTTATTCTTCCTCTTTAGCCTTGCTTGCCGCCAAAATTTCGCGCGACTTATTAAGGGCGGCGTCTATATTTTCCAAAACGTGGTCTTCGCCAATCTTTTTAAGAAAGCCCGATTTTTGCATCATATGCAAGGGTTGCGAGTGCGCGCCCGTAATAATCATATCAACGCCCTTTGCCTTAAGCTTTTCGTACAGGTGGTCTAGAACATCTAAGGCGGTTGCGTCCATAGCCAAAACCGTGCGCATTCTTAAAATGGCAATTCTTGGGCGTTCGCCCATGGCTGTAAGTATGCTTTCAAGCTTGTCGGCAGCCCCGAACATCAACGCCCCGAATATGCGGAAAATCATTACCTCTTCGGGCACATCTTTGCCTTCTAGCGAATATTTTGCCAAATTTGTTTCAAGGTTTTTGTCTACAACCATAACCTTTGTTGTTTCCGAAACCCTGCGTATAAACAACATTGCGGCAAGTATCATGCCAACTTCTATTGCCAAGGTTAACCCGAAAACAACCGTAAGGGTAAAAGTTGCAATAAAAACAACGTCGTCGGAGCGCGGCAGCCTGCGCATTTCCGAAAAGGCCGACCAGTCGCCCATATTAAAGGCAACAACAAACAAAACCGCGCTTAGCGTTGCAAGCGGTATGTATTGCGCGTAGGGGGCGGCAAAAATAAGTATGCAAAGCAAAACCGCGCAGTGAACTACGCCTGCAATTGGAGTTTTGCCTCCGTTTTTAATGTTGGTTGCAGTTCTTGCAATTGCACCCGTAGCCGGTATGCCCATAAAGAAGGGCACCGCTATGTTTGCCATACCCTGGGCAATAAGCTCTTGGTTGGAGTCGTGCTTGTCGTCTATCATACCGTCGGCAACAACCGCCGAAAGTAGCGACTCTATTGCGGCAAGCAACGCTATTGTAAAGGCTGGCATTGTAAGGTTTTTAATGTTGGCAAAGTTAATTTCAATCCAGTTAAACTTGGGCAAAGAATTTGGTATTTCGCCGAAGCGCGTAAAAATTGTTTCTGTTTGCCAACCAAATTTTTCCATAACTACCGCAACCAGCGTACCTATAAAAATTGCGCCTATCTGCCCGGGTATGCGATGCCTCCAAGACTTGGGCCAATATATAATAACCAAAACCGAAAGCACGCAAATTAGCAATGTGGGCCAATGCGTAGAGGAAATTGCATTGAATATTGCCGAGCATTTGGGAATAAAGTCTTCGGGCATTTTTTCTATCTGCAAGCCGAAGAAATCCTTTACCTGCGTAGACATAATCAAAATTGCTATGCCGTTGGTAAAGCCTATAACTACGGGGCGCGGAATGTAGCGAATGGCATTGCCCATTTTGGTAATGCCCATAATTATAAGAAAAACGCCCGCCATAACTGTGGCAACCGCCAAAGAGGCGTAGCCATATTGCCCGATTATGCCCGAAACTATAACTATAAACGCGCCCGTAGGCCCGCCTATTTGCACTTTAGAGCCGCCAAAAACCGAGATAATAAGCCCCGCAATAATGGCGGTATATATACCCTGTTCGGGGGTAACGCCGCTTGCTATGCCGAATGCCATTGCCAAGGGCAACGCCAAAATGCCAACGCTTAAGCCTGCGCATAAATCGGCGGCAAAAACGGAACGGTTATAGCCCTTAAGACAACTTACCAACTTCGGGCGAAACGAGAATTTAGAACTACTCATATATTATATGACAAAAAATCTTTAAAAAACGCTTCTACATCAAACTTCGAATCGGCAATATACGTAAAAGCAAAGCAGTTTTCGCAAACGCCTATGTTGTTTTTAAGATATTCCAGTTCGTCGGGCGCAATTTTTGCGCCGCAATGCGAGCATTTTCCGTCTACAACCTCGGCAACACCGCAAGCGCCCGAATTTTCAAGCCTGTCGAAGTGCGACAACGCCAGCGGGGCAACTTGCCCCCTTGTTTGGGCAACAAAATTTTTAAGCTTTTCGATATTTTCGCCCGACATTTTGCCAGATTTAATAAGCCTGTTTGCCTGTTTAATCTGCAAAAGTTTAACGACAATATCTTCGGTGTGCTTCATAATTAAAGCGAACAAGCACAAAATAATTTGCGAAATTTGGCAAGTAAAAACATATCTACATTGTTTTGTTACAGTATTTTTCGACTTAGTGTTTTGTTTAAAACGAACGCTTTTTCTACAAAATCGTTCATTTTTTTAAAAATGCTGTTGACGCTATTGTGTTTATCCGAACAATTCTTCGCCATACAATCCGACACAACATTTATACCATACAGACTAAAACGACGATTATGAAAAAAATAACGGCCATATTTTTTGCAGCTGCGGGTTTTGTAAACGCGCAAACATATAATTACGACGCCGCAAACGAAACGCTTACCATTACGGGCAAAGGCAACAGCGTGCAAGACCGCATTACGCTTGAAGGCCCCATAACCCCAGGCAGCACTGTTCCTGGCTCTTCCGAAACTTTTGGCAACACAAAAACAATTATATTAAAAGATGTTTGGACAAGTCCAGACTCTATAAGAGTAGCGTATACGCAACCCACTTGCCCCGGCGAAAATACAACTTTAAAGCTTGAAAATTCGCGCTTGGGCGCTTCGGGCGACTTCGACAAGGGTGGCTTGGGGCAAACCCTTATTTTAGATTCAAAATCGGAATTAAATTTATACGGCAACCGCCTTACAAACACAACCAGACTTGAAAACGAAGGCTACATAGAGTGTATAAACGGCACCGTTTCAAGCAGCTCGTATTTGTGGGACAATAAAACGTCAACGGGCTCTTCGGGCATTCTTGGCGGAAGGGGATATTACAACTTCGGCAATGTCGAGTCTATAGAAACTTCGTTGGATTTTGGCCTTATAAGAAGCAACGGACAAATTACTGATTTGGAAATTTCGGGCGAATATACCGTAGGCGGCAATTCCGCCAAAACCAACGGCGACAATTCTTTTATTGCGGGCGTTAACGCAGCAAACGGTTCGGGCGGGCACGCAATGACAATTTCGGGCAAGCTTACCATAGAGGCAAAGCAGGGCACGGGCATTGGTATTCTTGCAAACCAGCTTGGCAACGACGACGTTTCGCTAAAGAACGACTATTCGGGCGAAATTACAGTTAAGGCAAAAGACGCCTTTTGCGTAAAGGTGGGTACAAATGCGGCAAAAGACACCGCAACCGCAGGCGACATATATTCTATTAGCATAGGAACTTTGAATGTCGAAAGCACAATTACTTCGGGCACAGAGCAGGGGACTGCAACTGGCATATATGCAAAAAGCGTTAAGCGCAACCTTACCGCAAATAACATTACCGTAAAAGGTTACACCGAAGCTACGGGCATTCAGCTAACCGAAGGCGGCAAAAACTTGTCTATTACAAATATGCAAGTTAGCGCGGCAAACGGAACAGCCACTGGCATTCTTGCAGGCGAAAGCCTCTCGCAAATAGACGATTTAGAGAATATCGACATAGCCAATATGGAAGTTTCCGGCAATGGCAATTCTGCAGGCATTATAGCAAAGTCTGTAAGCGGCAAAGTAGGCAACATTACGGTTTCTTCCGAAAACGATACTGCCACGGGCATTTACGCTGAATCTGCAGATATTTCGGTAAGCGGCACAATTTCTTCGACTAGCACAAACGCCGGAGCCTACGGCATTTTAACAGAAAACGACTTAAACCTGACTATGAAAGACGGTGCCGAAATTTCGGCTTCGGCGGCAAGCGGCAACGACTCTTTTGCAGTGCGCTCTGAAAACGGCAACGCCAATTTAACTTTTGAGGGAGCAGCCACAATTAACGGCAACGTTTCGGCAAAAGATATTTCGCTTATAAATGGAGGAACTTCTACAATTAACGGCGATATAGAAGGCGAAAGTTTGGCTACTGGGGCAACAATAGGCACAATTACCGGCAAAATGAAATTCGATACCGTAGGCGATATGGAAATTACATCATCGGTTGGCTCTTTGGAAGTGGGAACAGCGGGAACCGCTTCGGGCAACATTACAGTAAATACGGTAGAAACTTCGGCAAATATTTTAAACGCAAATTCTGCAACAATAGAAAATGCAAACGGCAATGTTTCGCTTAGCACGGTTGGCACTGCCACAGTAAACAACGCCACGGGCGATATTACCGCAACCGACATTGCAAACGGCTTGAATGTAGGTAACGTTGCAAATGTAAATGTAGGCAACACCAACTTAAACGTATTAGACGGCAAAACCGTAAGCGGCAATATTGCTTCTTCAAACGACTTGGTTCTTACAAACGGCGGCTCGGCAACAATTGCAGGTTCTGTTTCGGTTTCGGGCAAGCTTACAATAAATAGTGCATTTAATGTAAATTCTAATGCAGCCACCGTTATAAGCGCAACAACACTTGCAGGTAGTGGCTTGCGCGACACTATAAACAACCACTACAACAATGCTTACGGCTTTGCCGATACCGACGATGCAAACGGCAACCTTACAGCAGCATCTTCGCTGAAAGGCCAGCACAATGTCTCGGACATAACGGGCACTTTAGAAAGCGATTTGGCCGAAGTTTCGAACGCCTATACAAAGGTAAAATATAAGAATATAGGCAACAACGTTGGCTACGACATTATAGAAAACTCGTATTTAAGAGACGCCGTTGCTTCAAACGAATCCGAAAGGGCATTGGCCGAAATTTACGACAACTTGGAATATGTTGAAGGCGACGATGCTGCAAACGCACTTTCGGTCTCGAAAAAGCGCAATTTTGCGGCAATGGCAAGCAGCGGCACTTTGGGCGCAATGTTGCCGCAGTCGGTAGTACACACTGCGCGTATGAATATGGATTTAACCGACATTATACATTTAGACACCTTAAATAGAACAAGTGCTTCTGCCGACTACCTTGCAAGCTTGGGCAGCGACGATTCGCTTTTCGGCAAAACATTTACGGTTTCGGTTCGCAACATAAACCGCTTTGCGTTCTACGGCGGCGACGAGAATATAGACGCTTCTAGCGACTATATTACAGGCGCGTTGGCAAATGTTGAATATACGCCAAGCACAAAGTTTTTTGCGGGATTCGGCTTTGGCGGTTTTCAGGCAAAATCTACGGGGCGCGGCAACTGCGGCAAGGGCGAAACCCAAAGCATTGCACTAAACGCATATGCAAATTGGAGGTTTTTAGACAATTTTGATTGGTATATGGGTGCAACATACGCATTTGGTATGAACAAAGCCGAAAGAAGAAATATTGTAGACCAAAGCCGTGCCGATTGGGATTCTAACCTTTTGGGTATCTTTACAGGCGTTCGCCATGCTATAAAACCATTTGCCGATAAGGAATTTTACATAAAGCCCACAATTGGCGTAAATGCAAATTTCTTGATGAACCCGGCTTTCGAAGAAAAAAGCGGCGCAGAACGTATGCGTATGGATTCGCAAGACTACACAAGCGTAAAATCGCTAATCGGCATAGAGGCAACATATATGCTTGATTGCGGCTTTTACTTTTCGGGCAGAATGTTCTATACCCACGAATTTGCCGACAACCGCTACAATGTTAACTCTACAATTTTGGGAACCTCGGCTTCGTTATTCACAAAGGGTTGGAAGATGGGCAAAGACACGGGCGTATTCGGCATAGGCATAGGCTACAATATCAACAGCCAATGGCGCATTTATGCCGACTATGCCGCCGAAATCTCGGGCGAAATCTACCAAAACATAAACACGGGCATTCAGTTTAAATTCTAAAACAAAAACCCGTACCACACAAAAACAATGGCCGCGCTTTAGGCATTAGCTTTAAGCCGGTCATATTTTTTGCTCTAGTTAGGCGAAATATATCGCCTTAACATTTTGTTCTCATAAAAACAAAGTAGGGCAAGGGCTTATTTAAAACACAAATATGTTGTGTCGGCAAAATCGGCGCAAAACTTATATTATTTTTTTCTTTGCCAAATTTCTTTTCCGCAAAAGTAAACTTTTGCAACCCCCACGGGAATATCTATTGTTAAGTTTATATCTCCAAGGTTGTCGGCTGCAACTTTGCCGGTTATGTAGATGGCGTCTTTTTCTTTTGCTATATCAATTTTTTCAATTCCGTATGCGCTTTCGCCATAATGCCCGCTAATTTTTATGGCAGACAAAGCCGAGTTGCAAACAATTTCGTCTACTTTTAAATTCGTCAAATATTTACCTTCCATATCTTTTGTATGCACACACCCAAGCAAAAACAACGATATGGAAAATATTAACCCTATAATTCTCGAAATCGAAAGATTGCTTTTGTTCATTTTATTTATGTTCATGGCAAGTTTAAACCTAGTTTTTGTTTTTGGTAAATGTTTGTAAAATACGTTGCTGCGCAAGCATCTTCTTCTGAACTAAAAACTGAGTATAAAGATTTTTCCTCGTTTCTTTCGATAATTTTTTATTGAACATATCCATATATTTATCTTCAAACTTGGAATCCACATATGAACGAATATTCATAAATTCCAACGAGTTCACATCAAAAGAACCCGCCGAAAGAGATGCAATCCTATTATCTATCCACTGAATAAGACTTACATAGTAGCCATTACTTTTTGAAAAGTCGCTATTCTTGAAATAATAATCGCCAAGTATTTCGTCTTTATACGGGAAAAGATTGGACTCTGTTTCTGCTTTATTCAGTAATCTGAGCGCTTCGGGCACATTCCCCTTACGCAGTTCTATTTTTGCCAAATAGGTATAAGCATAGGCTTTCTGCGCAGGAGTAGACTCTTCTTTCAATTTACCCGTTGTTAATGCCGTAAAGAAATAGGTCGGACCCGATTTCGGTTCGGGTTCAGAGAACTGGGTACTACCGTAATGAATGCTGAACGCTCTTGTCCCGGAATGAATATATCTTTCGCTTATTGGCATACTGCTGCACGCGACAGCTAAAGCAACCAGAAATAATAACATAAATTTCATATTTACGTTCATTTTCTATTCAAATTTTAATTATATTATCCCTATAATATTGTTGGTTTTTGCATTCAGTAAATTGTTGGTGGAATACCGTAAATAGATTCAAACATTTCGCTTGTGTTTGTTGTGTTTGCTAAATTTAACAAGAATAAAAAGGGCGAGTCGCTACACAAACCGTTTTCGTAGCGTTTTGTTGTTTCGTTCGAAAGCTTGCTTAATATAATCTCTGCCGTTTTGCCTTTGTTGTATACTATTACTAGATGGAATATTGCAGGTATGGAATTTTGCCCGCCTTTTATGAATGTAGAGTTACCAAAGCTAATATGATTTTCAACTAAGGGCAAAACTTTGCTATACATTTCTTTGTTTAGCGGAATAATACTGGCATTGTTTGCACTAAACCCTTTTGGATTTTGCAAATATATGTAATTTGGGAACATTCCCCAACTTGAATTGTAGGTTATAACTGCTATAAAGAAATCGTTGCCCTGCTTTAAGCTTTCAATTAACTGCGTGTAAGGATACTTTTTTATCGTATTTGCGCACTCTATATAGTCTTTGTCGGTCGCGTAAGCCGTATTATGGTTTTGCGCTTTAAAAAATGAAGCACCATTGCAGCCACAAACCACTATTGCAGCAAAGAATAGGGCAGTAGTTTTTACTATGTTTTGCATTATCTTATTCATTCCGCTTACTGCCATATCGTTAGCCTCTTAAACAAAGTTATTATTGCTGCAAATATTACCAGTGGGGGAATGGCGGATATAACAAAAATAAAGTCGGCTGCAATTTGGCAGTTGCCAAATAAATTGCATAAATATGCAACAATTGCGTTAGAGTTTGTTATTAATTTTAAAATATAACCCCACAAAAAGACAAAAGAAAGTGCCGCTATTGAAAAGCCAAACAGCTTGCATAAAAAATGCTTTGCAGAATTGTTATTCATTAGCTAAATATTAAAGTGTCTATAAGAAACGCGCAAAAAATTTTTCAATTCTTTGTGCCACATTTATTTACCGTGTATGTAATTTAAAAGACTGCCGGTTTTCTTCGATATTTCTATTTTTGCAACACCACCTAATTTGGAATGAAGGGTGCCTTTAATAATAAATGTTTCTTTTGTTTCTTTTATAATCCACGGTTTTTGCTGCAAAACTTTGTCGCCATAAATATGGCACAATAGGGCTTCTGCAATTTTCATTGCGCTGCCTTTATCCAAGTCAATATTGCAAATGTTTTGTTTATGATTCCTGTTTTTTAGCTCTTTTAGCTTTTCAAAACCGTTTAGCTCTAAAATCTTTTCGTTTGTAGTTGGATTTAGCAATTTAACGCTAAGCTCTCCGTCTTTTGTTATGCTGTGTCCAAATTTGTAAATGCCAAAAAGTGTATCTAATTTTGCAACCCATTTTGAGCTTTTATAAGCGCATTTTAAAATAAACCTATCAATAATTTCGCCGTTTTTGCTGTCGGGGTAAACGTATAGCGACAAAATATACTTGTTTCCAATCCGTTTTCCGCAAAAATCTGCCAAAAGTTTTTTGCCGTTGTCTGCAAAATGTATAGTTCCAAAAATATCGTAGGCAAAATCTTTTTCTTTTAAGATGTGTTTGGGAATTATCGTGCCGTCAGGGTAAAAATTTAAAGAAGTTTCGTAATTTAAAGAAATGCTTTTTTCATCAATATCGCGTATGCTTCCCCTAGAAAAATTCATCGGCGTGCCGTCGGGATAGTAATGCGTGCCTATATATTTTTTGTCTTTGTTGTAGTGAATAACAGAAAAAGGCGCTCCGTTGGGGTAGTAGCTTTCGCGCTTTGTAATAGGCGTTTGACTGCTGCTGTTGCATGCGGCAAGAAGCCCCGCAACGCAAAACAATAGGGCAAACATCTTTAACTTGTTCATTTTAGGTTTCCTTCTGTTATTGTGCTAGTTATGCAAAGCAATTTATAAAACGCGCCTTACAACGTTTCTTAGGTTAGAATTGTTTTATTATTCGTCAATCAATATCTATTATTGCTAGATTTTTTTGCATTTCAATAAGTTGCAAAAATATGCAAAATTGCTTTATTAGCTTTTAATGCAAGCCTTTTAAGTGCTTTTCTACGGCAATTATGGTCCGTCAAAAGAATGACTGATTTTTTGTTTGTATACGATTCCGGTAGTATCAAATAAAAGAAGTTGGATATACGTTATATTTCCTGCTTGTTTACAATTTACCCCCCAACTGTTAGATTTCATTATCAACAGGTCGGACATTAGCTCCTCAATGTTTTTATAGCTTTTTCCGTTATATCCATCTGCAAATATAAGTCCATCAATTTTATTTTCCTTAAGTTTTTCTGCAACTTCTTGTTTTGTAAGCCCTAAAAAGTCGATTTCTCCTCCGGGGATACCGTATCCGATTCTATATGTTAAGTGGTTAATTGCGCATAAAAATAAAACCAACATCAGCGCAGTAACAGCTACAAATTTTATCAATTTAGTTGACATAAAGCTATATAAATTCGGTTCAGACAACTTTTAGTAATGCCTATAATATGATAAACTGTCAAAACTTTTTCAAAACTACACGTTCAATAGTCCGTAAAATTTCTTTACAAAACCACAATTACAAAACGTTGAAATCAAACTAAAGATATGGTATACAAAATACTAACAATCTTTGAAAATAATGCAGATTCTGAGAATCGCAGTTTTTAACTAACTAACTAATGGAAACTGAAGTATATTTAATCTTAATTGTATCTATTGTTGTAGCTTTAGTTGCCTTGCCAATGCCTTTTACGCGTATAAATAAAAAATTTGGCGTAAGAACAAAGTGGTCTATGCTTAACAACAAAACTTGGTTTTATTCAAATCTTTTTGGGGCAGTTTTCCTAGTTTCTTCAACTTTAGCAACAATATTTGCGTTCTACTATTATCCCAGCATTTTAAAGGTGGTATTTATTTCCTCTATCTGCATAGCTGGCGTGCTTTCGGTGCTGTTTTCTTATTTAATATACGTTCTAAAAACTGACAAACGCCGCTAACGAGGTTTTAAAACAGCAGCTAACGCGTATTTAATTGCATACATAAAAAAGGGAATCCGAGATGGACGCAGCCCTCGTTGACGCTAAAAAGCGACCCATCAGAACTACCAAGCTCTTTCGAACTATTCTCGGATTCTGCACAAAGACTTGTTGAATATATTGTTATCGTCAAGAAAAAGCTGCAAAAAATAGAATAGGGCAAAAAACCGCTTTGGCATTCAATTAAATCCCTAAGCAGGGGAGAAGTAATGCCAACAGCAATTTACCATAACAGACTAACGGAAAATCATTTATCTGGTTTCTTGCAAACAAAAAATAAAATTTTAGCTATTGAATATAAAACGGTAAAGTTGCAAAAGCACATAAAAAATACAACGGTGTATTTACAATAAAAAGGTTCGTTTCCCCGTACGGAGGACTGAAAATCCTTGTAAAAATACGAAGACGTTTTTTCCAAACTAAAACCGCTTTAGAAAACAAAAGATAAAATTATCCAGAAAATTGGAAAACATATATCTTAGAATCTTCGCTTAGAGTTTTGAAAGCTGATATTTATAAAAGGGGCGAAAAATTCTACTTTGTATCCGCTCAATACCGCAGACAATTCGGAATTTTTCGATTTAAGTTTTAGGTAAATTTTAGATTTCCTAAACTATCGCAATAAAAATGATTCACTTTTTTGCTATGTAGTGAAAAGAAGTTGCGAGCTTATATTTCTAAAGCGTTTTTTTGCGGAAACTATGGCAAATGAATTTGATTAAGAACGTAAAAACCACTTATTAACACCGCTGTTTGCAATCGTTTTTTTAGCTGAACGGAAGGGCAATTTTTTAGTAAAATTAAGCCACTTGTATACCGTACATATACCTTAGCAATTTTAGATATATTATACAATGCGACATAATGTAGGTTGTGCGACAGATGGAGCTGTAAATTAATAAAGGGCTTAATCTGTGTATTTGTATGGCTTAACACGCTTATTTTAAATATGTTATGAATATTTGCCCTAAGCGTATTCTTAGCTAAAACCCAGTAAATAATTCACTGAAAAACTATTCTTATTTTTTTCGATTAGCTAGAAAAAAGTCTGGTTTTAAAAGGCAAATGTAAAACTACAAAGTAGCCTTGGCAATGACCCTTTACAAACCAAAAGCTATTTTGCCGAAATAAAGTTCGGCAAAAACTTAATCTAAAAAACTACCTGCCGCCGTTAAGACAGGCAAAAACTTTTGGGCAATATTTTTTTGTTATGCTAAAAATGCAAACGCCAACAAGCGCGCTTAACGCTATTGTTGCGTAAAAATTAACTGCGGCGCAAAAGCTGTTTTTAGGCAGCAAAATTAAAATTACTTTTAATATTGAAGACGCCACAATTACTTGCGATTCGTAAATTATAAACGACGCCCCATACCACCATTTTGGGGTAAAATGCATCCTGCTTATGCCCACCCACAAACATATAATTGCACCAATAATCGAGAATTGTGGCGAAATAATTATGCCATTATGCGTTTTTATGTAGAATATTGTCGCCAAAAAGATTGCAAAAAACACCCAGCTAATTGTCACGGTAGATGCTTTATATATGTAATTTAAAGCATTTTTATAGTGCACACCAATTACAACGCCAAAAAGATATGCTCCAAATGCTGTTGGTAAATATTGCAGATAAAAACGGCCAAAAAACTCGTTTACACACGCAAAATTACACAAGCAAGCAATAATAACAAAGCCTGCAATATAAACATTTTTTGCCAAATAGTAAAATACAGGCGAAATTATTGCAAAAAACATCAGCTGAAACAAAAACCAGTTTACAGGGTTGTTTGTATATAAAAACATTGCGCCAAAGAACTCCGAAACACCAAAATCTACGCTTCTATTTTGCACAAATTTAGCCGTAAATGGAAAATTGCAGATTGCCAAGTTAAAGAAATAACAAAGCAAATTCCATACGCAAAACGGTATAAATATAGAAAAGAACCTGCGTTTAATTTTCTTAAAGTAGTCTTTTAGTGTAAAGTTGGCAAAGAACAAAATTCCCGACTTTATAAAGAATGCGGGAACAGCAATCAAAGCCAAAGCATCGCGCACAAAGTAAATTTGGTTGTAAATAAGCTTATCAATTGGTTTATCGAAATCAAAATTATAAAATACGTCTACGCTTAAATGAATGCCAACTACAAGCAGCGACATATAAAATGCCAAAAATGAAAACTTATCGAAAACCGCTTTTTGCATAAAATCGCTTAAAAATTTATATCGTAGTTAATGTCGTCGTAGGTTAAGTTAGCACAGCCTCCTGTCATATAGACAACATCGCCAACAACCATTCTTGAAAGATTGCTCGTTAAAATTACTGCCATATTTGCAATTTCTTGCGAGGTAGCAAACCGCTTGCTTGGCGAGTTTTTGCATGAAATATTTTCTTTAGCCATGTTAACAAGCAAAGGCGTTGCTGTAGGCCCGGGTGCAATAGCATTTACAACTATGTTATATTTTATCAACGACTTGGCAAAACCCATTGTCATTCCCCTAATGCTCCATTTAGAGAGCGCATATGGCGAAATTGCAGGTCTTAAGCTAGACGAAGATGCGATATTAAGTATATTCCCCGCCACATTATTTTTTACCATATGTTTTGCAACCACGCGCGAAAGAAAGTAGGCCCCTTTTACATTTGTATTTAGCACTTCATCAAAATCGTTTTCGGTTACATTTTCTAAAGAACCTTTCATTATTCCAGCATTGTTTACTAAAATATCTATTTTCTTACCTCCAATTAGGTGTGAAATTTCGTCTAATTTAGCCTCAAACAATTCTGGTTTAGAGACATCCATTACAATTCCAAAAAAGTTCTCAGCCTTTTCCGGATTATTGTTTTTTAAGGCATTCAACGCAGTGTTTATGCGTTGAATATTCCTGCCTGTAATTATAACTGTGGCGTTATTTCTTGCAAAAGCTTCGGCAATGGCAAATCCAATCCCTTGTGTTCCTCCAGTTATCAAAGCGGTACGATCGTTTAACAAATTTCCGCTAAAAGCCGGAACTATAACAGGTACCCTTTTTTTGAAATTTTCAAAAAACAATGTGCAGGTATTTAAAATTTTTAATAAAAGTCTTTTTATTGTATTCATACGCTTTGTAATACGTTTTTTAGTTAAAGATAAAACTCCAAAATAGCTGCAAAAGAACTCCTTCTAAAAAATATTTAAAATGTTTTGCATTCAGCATAGAAAAAATAACTTTGTGTTTTAAGGGTTTATCAAATTGCACCGATTTTTTGTTTTTTAGCTTTCTATACATCGCAAATGTTGTGTTAAACTGCATTGCTGCATAGTAGTGCATAGAAGCTTTAACTTCTTTTTTAGCCGCTATAGCATTATTGCACATTTGCATTGTTGCCTTGGCGCAAGATAGCACCTTTTCGGGTGCAATTGCATTTGTTGTAGAGCCTATTCTTTCTATATACATATATGCCGGTATTGGTACATACATAATTCTTTTTGCTAAGCAAAAGATGCGCGGCATAAATTCGGAATCTTCAAAAAACATATCTTCTAAATAATGCAAATTGTTTTCCGTCAAAAAACGGCGTCTATATATATAAACCGAACAAAGCGTAAGCTGTCGCATATTTAAATAGCTTGCGCCGCTTAAAACCTTGTTTTGTGCAACAAAATAGCCTTCTGGAATTTGCCCTACAATAATCCCGTCTTTTACTTTATTTATTTTAAACAAAAGCACATCCAATTCGTTCTTTTTAGCCAAAGAATACAGTTTACCCAGGCAATTCGGGGCAATGGCGTCGTCGCCGTCAACAAACCATATATACTCTGCGCTTGTGTGTAACAAGCCGTTATTGCGTGCTGCCCCCTGCCTTTTATTAGCCTGCTTTATTAGCCTCCAATTTGAACGTTTTCTGTTTAGTATAATATCTGCAGAATTGTCTTTGCTACCATCATCAACAAAAATTACTTCAAATTCGCTTTCAGGCAAATCCTGATTATCCAAAGAATTTAATAGGTTGTCCAACTTGTCAGACAAGTTGAAGACGGGAACTATTATGCAAATTTTTAGCATGATGGCGTAATTTTAGAATATATTTTGTATAAACCGCGTTTTAAACGAAGCACAAAGCACCCTACTTTCCCGCCAAAGAACGAACGTACAGAGTATATAGTATGTAAAACCTCCGAATCTTCCACTCCGAATGTTTTTGCATAGTTTGCAAACACGGCAAAGAAGTTATAGTCGTTTAGAAGACGGCTTCTTTCGTGTATTAAATATGGCAATTTTTCAGCATATAGTTTATCGGGGTTGTCCAATATTTTATCGATAATTTTGAATGCACTTGCTGGTTCGTTAATATCTATAAAATAAAATGCGTTTTTATCGAAATAATCAAAAATGGATTTGTCGCCAAAATACACGGGAACAGCGAATCCTAAAACAGGATCCGCAAATTTTTCTGTCCAATAATTCTTTTCGGGGGTATTTTCCAGACAAATATGAAATTTATACGGCAAAATTGCTTCCGCTTTGTCGTCTATAAACTTAACCCCTTTGCCGAAATAGTCTATTTTATTACCATAGCGGCCGCGTAAGGCGTCTAAAAACTTTAGGCGTTTTAAATGCCCTGGCATCATATTCAGTTTAGACGTTATTACGGATATATTTTTTTGTTTTACAGGCGATTGCATTGCTTTTAGCTTTGCAAAATCAAAATTAATTTTGCCAGTTGCAGTACCAATCCCAAAATGCCAATTCAACGCCGTGTTTGCGTTTATAAAATTTTTGTTTTTAATATTTTTATGCGTGGCAATTATATGATCAAACTGCGAAAGAAACTTTTCTCCATAAAATCGAGAATCGCTAGGCTCGCCCGAAAAAAAGTATAAACCGCCCTTTTTGCAACGTATTTTTTTTGGCATCGGGCATTCTTCGTATACAACAACATAGTCCCACAAAATATCGTCTGTGCAATTTTCAAAAAATTCGAATTCATTTGCGAATTTTTCTACATCTAGTTGCCTTAGAAATACGGGGTTTTTAGACCCCGTTAATATGTTTACCTTTGCCATAAAAAATTACCGTCTTGCGGAGGGTATATTAAAAAATTATTGTAATTATTTGCGCTCATTGCACCTATTATATAGCCCCAGAACGACCAAATCGGTACAGTCGTGAAATTTGCGCAAAATACAGAGCTAATGCTAGACAATATTAAAACAAATACCATAGAAACCCCAAATGCAGGAGCGACAAATGACATAGATTTCATCAAAAACAAGAATCGCTTTACTAGGGTAAATATCATCGTCAACAAAAGAATTAGCCCCAATATGCCAATATCTAGCAAAACCTGCAAGTAGTCGTTGTGGGCACCGAACATTTCTATTTGCATAGTTACATTTCTAGTTCCATAACCGCCGCCATTGCCGAATATTTGCGCTATTATATCGGATTTTCTAAATACATCCCACAAAAGTTGGTATATATCCAACCTACCCGACCCTCTGTCTGTAGAAATAGTTCCCAAACGCTCGAATATAAACGAGAAATCGATAAAATACAACATTGTCAACAATAGCGGCACTATTATCACTACTGGATATAGCAAAACAACGGCAACATTTTTATTTTTAACATAGCTTCTAAGTGCATAGAATATAATTACACTTCCAAATAAAGTTAAAAATGCACCTCTTTTAGATGAATAAGCCGTTAATATTGCAAACAGAAAGAATATGAAAATTACTAACGCATTTTTGCGCAAACATAATAGCCATGGAAGTATAAAGAACAATGTATAAAACTGCATTATAACTACCGAGTTTGAATGCATGTACGAAAATGCATATAAATGCAGTACGGCATATGTTTCAATCGCTAGCAATGCAAGAAAGCCTGTAAGGCAATTTTGAATCGAAATATTGCTATCTTTAGCACAATAGTAAAAATATATAAATGCCAGTGGAGATATGGACGACATAACAATGCCATTGCCTATGTATTTTATATCGTTTATATTTGAGTACAAAGACGAAAAAAGCGTTGCGAATGCGTAGTATAACAAGAACACCAAAACAAGGTAAAACATATTGTCTTGTTGATTCAATTTTCCTATATGCGGTAAAATTCCCATTATGGTTATTATGAATACCACGATATACAAATACATTTGCACCGAATTCTCGCGCGATGCAAGTGCGCCTTCAAAAACGCTCCCTGATAGGAATTGAAATATGCACAAAATGCCGTAAAAAACAAAAAACAAAACGAATATAATTGAATTAAAAGATCGCATAACTTTTTAGAACCTTAAATGTTTTGGCAAAATGCCGCATTGAGAAAATCAATAGATTTATTTCTTAGAATATTTAAATTTTTGTCTACCTTTTCAAAATCTATTTTTTCATTAAAGAGTTTGAGAGCATCTTGCTCGGTAAATGCCATTCTAGACGGAATTTCCAACATCTTAAACAAGCTTTCAAGCCTTGCATTCCCTCTATTTTTTGTGTCTATGCATAAAAACTGCTTTTTGAATATTATGCAAAAAACACAGCAATGGAAAGAATCTGTAATGATAAATTCTGCATTTTTTATTAAGTATAACCAATCCGAAACGGACCTGTATATAGGCCGCATTTTCCCGAAAATTTTAATACGTTTTGCCGTGGCATCTATAGGCTTTAGTTGCGTAAGCTCGGAAATAGCTTTTGATATCTCGAACTTTATTGGGGTTCTGTCTAAAAACGCCGTTGATATGTATTTGCCAGATATTTTTATTTTATGAGTTTCGTATATTTGCGCGTAATCGCTAGCTTTTAAAAGTAAAGTTGGGTCTAAAACAAATTCGGCATTTATACCGAAAACATTTTTACATATATTTACTCCGCTTTGCTCTCTTACGCTTATACTTGAGAAACGCTTTAACAGTTCTCCAATATGTTCTGTTGCAGCTTTTGGGGCTTCGTCCCACTTGTCTTTCCCGAAACTTGCAGCATATGCTATCAAACGTTTTTCATTATCTACAAAGCCGCCAAAGTACGTTTCATAGTCAGATTTAATTATCTCATAACGCCAAATCTGATCGCTACCAAAAACAAACGTATCAAAAAAGCGGTTCGATTTTTTTACAGATTTAAAACTTGTGTAAAATTTTGTGGTATTTAAAAACTTATATCTAAAAGAGATAAAGTTCATACCCGATATAATACCCTTAATATGCGAAATTTTCCAATAATTTTTAAATTCGGGGTTAAAATTTAAAACATAGGGAATTTTGCCCAAATTGATAAGTGTTTTTTGTGTCGCATACGACAAAAGCACCGCCCCAAAATTAGAGTTGCTATACGAAAAATTAAGGATTGCCACACGCTTGGAAATATCCCCTTTGTCTGGAAACAAAAAACGGGTAAATATGCGTGTTTTCAAAAAGTTAAAAAGGCTAATCATTAGTTGAATGCTAAGCTTATAAGTCTTTAAAATAAGAACATATAGTCAAGCATTTTCACCCCAAATGCGCATCAAAGAAATTGTACTCTTATGTGTGTTTTTAAGCAAAAGTTTACAAGCCTTGCAGTTTTTGTTTTATTTGCTGGAATAATGCAGCTTTTTCTGACCTTGTTAGCCCGAACGTAAAAATTGCAATCAAAACAAAAATTTCTGTAATCGAAATATCGAACAAAAATTTTGCGAATGCAAAATCTATGCACACAAGATTTGTGAGAATTTTAGAAAAGGTCATTGCAAACACACAAATCGCAAAAATCCTAACTGCAACTTTAGTTATGTAGCAAGATATGCTTATATTATACGCCTTTTTTGCCATAATAATTCTTGAAATTGCAACTAAAGACATCATTGCAACCAAAACAAAATACACATAATCGGGGCTAAATCCATATTTTAAAAATACATACGAAGCAGGCACATTTAAGATATTTATAATGAATAAGACAATTTCGTAAACTTTAATATTTCCCTCAGCGAATAATCCTATTGCGAACGGCCAGGAAACCGTATCTATTATAATCGAAATTGTTAGCAAAATAACAAATGAATTAGTGTAAGTAGGATATTCTCCAAGCCACAAATATAAAAAATAATCGGCTCTTGCAATTATGGGGAAAGCCAATATTGCCATTAAAAAAAATGAAAATTTCGAGCTTAAGAAAACAGTTCTTTGCATTGCAGGCAAATTTTTATCGGCATATAACTTTGTTATTTGTGGTTGTGCTGAAACCAAAAAGGTATTAACAAAGCTAGCAAGTGTAGATGATATTTGAATTGAAATGCCTCTTGCAGCGTTTATGGCATTACCAAAAAACAAGTTCAGCATTATATTTAGCCCTTGGTCTCTGAGAATTGTAGCTCCATTACCCAAAAAAGCCCAACCTGTAAATATACCCATATGCTTAAGTATACTAAAATCTATGGCAAGGCGTTGCTTGTATTGCCCAAATTTTATTTTTATATATACCGAGCACAGAGCTAAAACTACAAGTATTACAAGCGTATTTAGCGTAGCAAAAAATGGCAATTTATCAAACGGAGCAAATAATAGACAAATTGCAACCAGCAGCTTGCACAAGGCTTCGAACACACCTTTAAAGGCGTAAAAAGACATTTTTTCGTAGGCAATAATTATTGCATCAAAAGGAACGTATAACATTCTTAATGCGAAGCTTACGCATGCACAGAGTAAAACATAATTTGCAATATCAACCCTTGCTGGGGCTATAACCATTTTATTGCATACAAACCAATAGCCACCTGCAAAAGCTAATATGCACAAAACTGCCCCTAAAAAAGCTTGCATAAATAACGCTGTAGAAAACAATTTTTGGATTTTTGCGACGTTATTTTTGCCCAATTCGTAGGTGATAAAACGGCTAATAGAAACGGGTATTGCCCCCGTAACAATTTCGAACATAGCAACAACGCCGTATACAACGTTGTATATGCCAAAATCTTCAACACCAAGCTGCTTTAGAACAACTCTTGTAGAGAAAAAACCTACAAAAACGCAAAATATTTGTCTTAAGAACAAATATATAGTGTTCTTTAAAAGTCTTTTCTTTGAAGCGACGTATGCCATTGCAAAAGTAAAGCAACCACTAAAAGCTACCTTAGCACTTTTTTTAGCAATTCTATGCCTTGGCGAGGTATCATTTCCTTTACGGACTTATATATTTCGCTTTTTTTAGACAGTGTAATTTCGCTGATTAGCTTTAACGCGGTGCTTTCGTCTTGGCTATCTGTAAATACTTCTAACAGCATAGGTTTGGAAATTTTTGGCGAGATAAATCTATTATATGTTTTTTCAAACTCGTCTTTGTTTGAAGCACACATATATTCAACTCCCAAGTCGGTTGCATAATGCTTTACTAATTCGGTCGATTTATTTCCATAGTGGCCGCTTGCTGCAATATACTTGTCGGTATCGTTCCCAAAACGGTTTGCCAAATGGTTGAACAACTTAAATTCAGCACCTTTGCCGTTATTTACAAGCAAAATTCTAACATTATTGCCAAGATTTTTATTGCCCAAACTGTTCATATCGTAAAAGAACGATAAATCTCCTATAATGCCAAAATACAGTTTGTCTTTATTTGCCAAAGCCGCTCCTATCAACGACGACATACACCCGTCTATACCAAACCCGCCGGTATTTGAGTAGCATAAAACCCCTTTGGGTAAATCAAAGAAATTCCAAGTTCTTAGCGAGTTTAAAATTGCAAAATGTACAACGCTTCCTTGCGGGATTTTGCTAGCCATTTTAGAGGCAATCCACAAATTAGAGAACGGCAATTCTGAAACCTTTGCAAAAATCTCTCTTGTTTGGCTCTTATAGTAATCCAACAAAGTTGTTTTATCAGCCTTCTTCGCGACACATATTTTTGCATAATGCTCAAAGAAAGTTTCTTCAGACATTTCAAAGACTTTCGAAAGATGCTTAAATGTATCCCTCATTTCGCCATCGGTATTAACCCTCCATACATTTTTAGGATTTGCGGCAAAAAGGGCATACTCGCCCGATACATCGCCTATATGTATGGCTAAGTCCGGACAGTTTTTTTTCAGATATTGTTGGCTAAAATAAGGAACGCAATTAAATTTATGCTTGCCATTGTAATTGCTTGTATGGTCGCACAATATAACAGCCCCGGTTTTTTCGCAAAAATTATCTACTGCATCTTCAAGTTTCTGAGACCATTTTTTGTGCGAACCTACAATTATAGCTATTTTTTCGGCATCTATTGCCGGAAATTTATCGCCCATACAAATTCTATCAATTTTCTTTGCCACGGGCAGAACTTCAACCGAATAATCCTGCAAATATTCTGTTTCTAAATTGATGTGTACGGGTCCGCCACCATTGCGAAACAATTCCGATAGCGCTTTGTTTGTCAATAGGTTGCAATTCCATTCGTCTTCGCTGTTCTTTACCGGTCTTAGTAGCACGCTAATTTTTGCAATATCGTTGGGCAAAACTGTTCTATCTAAAACTTGGGGCATATTGTGCCCTATTCTATTATGGTTTTGCAAAGACGTTATAGCTAAAACTGGAATTTTTCTATAGTATGCCTCGGTTAAGGCTGGCATGTAATTTCTTGAAGCAGTAGCCCCGGTGCAACTTATCGCAACAGGTTCATTAGACTCAACCGCCAATCCGCAAGCCATGTAGGCTGCCGAACGTTCGTCTACCGATGAGTATATTTCAAAATAGGGATCTTGCTGTATGCTGGCTACAAAGGTTACGTTTGTTGCCCCTGGCGAGGCTATAACTTTTTTTATGCCGTACTGTTTCATTAAAGAAATAACAATTTGCACGTTGCGTTCGGCTGAATAAAAATTTTTCATATAAATACGAGTTAGAGTATGTTTTCAGAATGGCAACAAGCGCACTTAAGGGCAAGAAAATCTTTTTTCATACGCTTACAGCTTTTTGTTTTTGTATGCGTTTATTATGCCTTGGCAGCCAGAAAGGATTTCGTTGTAGGCTGCGGTAAAATCGCCTGTATACCATGGGTCGTCTACTTCGGTGTTGGCGGTGTCGGAAAATTCGGGCAACAAATGCACTTTGCCTAAAAGGTTTTCGCCGCATATGCGCTTTACGTTGCTTAGGTTGCTAAAATCCATACATGCAATTAGGTCGAACTTTTGCAGGTCTTTGACAGTCATTTTTCTGGCAAACTTACCGTCGCAAGCAATGCCGTGTTTTGCCAGTTCGCGTCTTGCCGGCGGGTATACCGCATTTCCCAATTCCTCGCTGCTTACTGCCGCCGATTCCACATAAAAATTAAGCCCCTCTTTTTGCGCCAAATCTTTCATTATAAATTCGGCCATTGGGCTTCGGCAAATATTGCCGTGGCATACAAACAATATCTTATACATACTTGCTGACGTTTTAAAAGGTTTCTACTCTTATATTTTATTGCATTGTTATCAAGAATTTTCTGCCAACTTTGCTAGTCTAACCATAAAGACATTGACTGGGCAAGGCATTTTTGCAATAATAGAAAAGCAAACTTAAATTGTATAATATGATGGATGTAAGATGTTTATTAGCTGTTGTGTCGGCTTGCGCATTTTTGCTTAATGCATATGCCGAAAAAACTCTGCCAAATGGCGATGTGGTGAACCTGCACCCAAGGGTAAAAGACGAATACCTTGAGCAAGACGCCCCCCTAAAAATTCTTTTAGACGAAATCGAAAACAATCGCTGGAAGCAAACGCGCATACAAATTCCCGGCGGCACTGTGCACTACACAGGCTACTACAGCAAAAACCACTGGGGGCCGAAAAACGACTATTTTGTATGCCTAGTAAAGCGCAAGGGTCTGCCGCGCGGAGCTTCGGTTCTGTGCAAATATGTGTTAAAAGAAAATGCTTTGCGCGAGCTTTGCATAATAAGGGGCGAAGCCACCTACGATCACACGCGCAACGTTGTTTGGGGTGTTCAGGGCAACAGGTTTTACAAGATAGACCTTAACAAACCAGTAAGTCCCACGGCATTTGCCCCCGAATACATATTTCAAGACTCCAAGAAAAACTCGTATTTATACGGGCCTTTGGAAATAGACGAAAAGCGCGGTTTGGCATTTTTTGGCATATGCGTTGAAGACAAAACAAAAAAGGAGGCGGCAAACGCCCTTGCCAAAGAAAAAAAAGACCCGCGTTTGGAATATATAGGCGAGCGTTCGTTTGTGGTGTTGGACATAAATACGGGCAAGCTTTTAAAGCGTATCCCCATGGGCGGCAACTTTGACGCAAACCACTGGATAGCCATGCCCGACGGCGAAAACGTTATTTTTGCACACGAAGGCATAACCGACACCATTGCCGACCGCATAAATATGATAAATTGGAAAACAGGCGAAAAGAAATGCCTGCACAACCATATAATAGACAAAAAATCGGGCAGAATGCTGGAATGCATCGGCCATGAAATGCGCGGAGGCGACTATGTTAGTGCCGTAAGATACGCGCTGTCGGAATTGGGCGGAGCCATTATCAGAATGAAGAAAGACGGCTCCGACTACCATGTTGCCGACTACGACAGCTACTGGCATTCTTCAACCAACCCCGACACGGGCGAAATTATAGTTGCCGACACAATGTGGTGGGGCAAGCACAGTGTGCGCAACAAAAAAAAGGGCTACGGCTACATAATCAGGCTTGATATGAAAAACGGCACAAAGGAAATCCTTAAAGAGATAAAGGTAAACGCGCAAAACGGCGCAAACCACCCCCACCCTTCGCTTAACGGCGACGGAACCAAAGTTCTCTTTAGCGAACCTGCCGACGACAAATACGAAAATAATTCGCTAACCTTATTAGAATTGGTAAAATAGGAGGAAAATTTATAATGAAATTTGCATTTTATGCTTTGCTTGCGGCTTTTACACTAAACCTGTTTGCTGCCGAAGGCAAACCGCAATATAAAGACGAAGCTCCACAGCCAGATGTTTACAAAGAAGTAAAGCGAAACTGGAAAGAGCATACTTTGCAGCTTGAAAACCGCCATGTAATGCGCGCATATTACACGCACAATTCTTTTGGCAAAGACAATAAAACGGTAATCTGCTATTCGCACGACAAAGATCTTAACGACCCGCGCGCCCATGTATACGACATAACCCAAGGCAAATTTGTAAAAGAAGTTAAGCTCGACAAAATGTTTTCGGGATATTGCACATTGGGGGCAATCCATTGCGCTTCGCAAAACTGCATATATATAACGCGCAACAATAAAATATACAAGGTTGACCTAAACGACGGCAAAACCTCGGTATTTTTCGAGCACCCCATAAAAACAGCGGCACTGCATAACGGCGACATAAACAAAGACGAAACTTTAATGGTTATGGGGGCCTATGTAAATAACCCCGATAAAAAAGGTCAATATAGTTATCTTGGTTTTTGCGTTATAGACCTAAAAACGGGCAAGCTGATAAAAGATGTTGGTATGGGCAACTACCGCTTTGTGGCAAACCACTACCAGTTTATGGACGACAACCCCGACTATATAATGTATGCACACGAGGGCGAAACTTCTACAATTCCCGACCGCATAAACCGCATAAACTGGAAAACGGGTTGGCACAAAATTTTACACAACCACTATTTAGACAAAAACAACGGCTCGCTTATAGAGTGCATTGGCCACGAAATGACGGGCGGCAACAAGATTGCGGCAGTAAGATATTCGGTTAGCAAAATTCCCGGGGCGTTGGTTACAATGAATACCGACGGTAGCGACTACAAAGTTGTAGACTACGACAACTATTGGCACTGCGCTATAAATGCCGACGGCACAGTGTATGTTGCCGATACAATGTGGTGGGGCAACACAAAGCGCGTTTCCGGCGACGTAAAAAACCCGAAAACCTGGGTGATTTTGCTCGATTCTAAAACAAAAACAAAAGAGGTTTTAAAATCGTTTAGAGGCGAAAACAAACACAACTACTACCACCCGCACCCCGCGGTAAGCAGCGACGGGCGCCTTGTATATTTTAGCGAAGGCGGCGGCGAATTTGTAAAGGTTACCCTTTTCGAATTGCTAGACAAATCGCTTTAAATCTTTTAAAGCAAAAATCCGCACCGTTTTTTGGTGCGGATTTTTTATTATTTATCTGCAACAATTTTGCCGCAAACATCGCCAACGTGCGCGTAATATTCTATATTTTTTGCGCTACATTCCAAAAGTTTTGGCGCAAATTCAACAAAACCTTTTGGGAAAACGCAAACCACACAAGAGCCCCCAAAAAGGAATTTGCCCATTTGGGCTGCGGCTTTAACATTTGCGCCAATTTTGTCGAAATTTATTATGCCGCCTACATTTGTTGCCCCAATTTGCACAACAGCGCAATATGCCCCGCTTTTGTGGCGCAATATATTTACAACCCTTTCGTTTTGCAGCAGATACTTTAAGCCCCTGCAAAGCGCTATCGGGCTAACCGAGTTTAAGTGCCCTTTTATGCGCTTTCTGGCTTCTATTGTGCCAGAAATTGGGTAGTGAAACCTATGGTAGTCTACGGGGCTTAGCCTGGAAATGAGAATAGAGCCGCCGTTAAAAAGCTTTGCGCATTCGGCACAGCCCAAAAGTTGGGCGATGTCTAGCTTTTGGCCTTTGGCGTAAAACGAATAGTTTTCGTCTATATTTTGCGCCGCCAAGTTTCGCGAATCGGCGGGGAAAAATACGCAGTCTTCGCCGCCTTTGGGGGGTCTGGCTTCGGGCAAAAGCTCTCTTGCAAAAAAGTCGTTAAAATTGGCAAAGTCTTTTTTGGGGCAATCGTCTAAATTTATGGAGTGTGCCTTTGCAAATTTTGGCCCAGCATTTTTGCTTATAGAAGAGTTTGCCCAAACGCCGAATATTTTAGAAAATACCTTGCGCTTAATTAACGCCCACAAGGCAAGTTTGCCTACTGCGTTTGAATATAAAAATTTTAAAAAAAGCTCGGCAGGAACTTCTTCGGTTTCGTATTTATTTGTGTGTGAATTGTAAATTTTTATCGCCATTGTGTGTCTTGATAGGAAAGCAGCCTTTGTTTTAACCCCGTGTCGCGCTTAAGCGATTTGTCGTTGGCTATGGCCATTTGCCATGCGTATGGTTCGCCGATAATGAACGCCTTTTTCTTTGCCCTTGTCAATGCAGTATACAATAAATTGCGCTGCAAAAGCATAAAGTGGCTTTTCATTAAAATTAAAACTACTACGGGAAATTCGCTGCCCTGCGACTTATGCACGCTAACCGCATACGCCAAGCGCAGGTCGAAGGCGTCGGTTTTTGTAAATTCTGCGGTTTTGCCCTGAAAATCCACGGCTAGAACGTCGTCTGAAATCCCGCTTAAAATGCCCATATCGCCGTTGTAAACGTCTAGCAGATAGTTGTTTTTTGTCTGTATAAGCTTGTCGCCCTTTTTAAACAAAGTTGCCCCAATGCGTGTGCTTTGCGTATTTTTGTTTAAACGCTCTTGCAAGGTATCGTTTAAAGCCCCAATGCCCGCCTGCCCCTTGTGCATTGGCAGCAAAAACTGAACATCGTTTATAATGTCAACTTCGGGCATACTTTTTGGGATTTCGTTTTCAAGCAAGTGCAATGCCGTTTTTACCGCGTTTTCGGGGCTGTCTACCGCAAAAAATTCGACTTGCCTAAATGGACTAATGTTCATCGAAGCCTTGTATTGCGAAAGCGTGTTTTTGCCATCAAGTATATCGTGGGCAAGGTCTACTATGTCGGAATTTTCGCTTTGCCTGAAAATTCTTTTTAAAACAACGGTCTTAAAAATTCCGCATTCAATAATATCTTTTAAAACATTGCCCGCTCCAACGCTCGGCAGCTGGTCTATGTCGCCTACAAGCAAAAGGTGCGCGCTTTCCTTTACGGCTCTAAACAGGGCGTTTGCCAACTTTTCGTCTAGCATAGAAGATTCGTCTACAATAACAAAATCGGCCTCTAGCTTTTTGTCGCGCCCATAAGTAAAAGCTCCCGTTTGGGGGTTATACGCCAATATTCTGTGTATGGTTTGCGCCGGCATATTGCAGCTTTGTGCCATTCTTTGCGCCGCCCTGCCAGTGGGGGCAGCCAAAACTATCTTAACTTTTTTTGCGTTTAAGATTGCGGTTATTGCCCTTAACACCGTTGTTTTGCCAGTGCCGGGCCCGCCGGTTATAACGCAAATTTTGTTTTTAATAGAATTTTTTACCGCCGAAACTTGCTCCGGCGACAGTTGCGCATTCAGCTTTTCCTGCGCCCAAACAACAGCTTTATCTACCGCAATTTGCGGCAGGCAAGAATGCTCTGTGTTTATAGAATTTAGGCTTTCCGCGATGCGCCTTTCGCATATGGCATTGGCCTTTAACTGAACAAAGCGCGAATTTATAAGCACAAGTTCACCCAAATTTATCATTTCAAGCAGGCGTTCTTTGCATAGAACCGCATCTACCGCCAAGTTTTGCGAAGCCGTTTCTATTAAAATGTCTATGTCGGCCATTGTGTGCCCAAGCTGCTCAAACTCGCTTAAAGTAAAGCTAAGCCCCGCTTTTATTCTAAAATTCGACTCGTTTGCAATGCCCGAATTCAATGCAATTTGATCGGCGGTTTTAAAGCCAATACCGCTAATTTCCATAGCCAACTTATATGGGTTTTCGGCAATAACACTCAGGGCTTTTTCGCCGTATTTTTTAACTATGTCGGCGCAGTGCTTTATGCCAACTCCGTAGGTTCTAAGTTGCATTACAACTTCGCGCAAATTGCGCTGGGCGTCCCACGATTTTTTAATTTCCTTAACGCGCTTTTCGCCAATGCCCGCAACCTCTCTTAGGCGGGCGGAATCTTCATCGATAATTTTCAGCGTGTTTTCGCCAAAGCGGTTTACAATCTTTTCGGCATAGCCTTTGCCTATTCCCTGAATTAGCCCGCTGCCCAAAAATTTTTTTATGCCGTATAAAGACGACGGCAGCTTGCTTTTAAAGGAAACAACTTTTAGCTGGTCGCCGTAACTTTTGTGGCGTTGCCAATAACCCTTTGCCTCAATGGTTTCGCCGCATTGAATTGAAGGCAGCGTTCCCGTAATGGTAAAAGAATTTTTGTCGGAACTTTTTATTTGGGCAACGCAATAGTTGTTGTCTTCGTTGTAAAAAAGAATTTTTTCTACAACGCCCTCTATGGTTGACAACGCGCCTTCCATTACAGGCTTGCCCCGAAAAAGCGTTCGGTCATTTCAGAAAAGTCGGAATAAATGCCAAGTGCGTTTTTAGCTTTTTTAGACAAATCCGACTTTGCAACGGTGCCAGTTGCAACCAATGTGCAGTTTACCCCCGCATTTTGCGCCGAATTATAGTCGTACAGCGAATCGCCCACAATAAGCGCGTTTTCTGGCAAAAGCTTCATTTTGTTTAGGGCTGTAAATGTAAATTCTTTGTCGGGCTTGCGCGGCGAATGCAGTGTTGTTCCCGTTACCGCGCAAAAATACGGCAAAATGCTTAGCTTCGACAAAATTTCGCGGGCGGCGTGTTCTTCTTTATTTGTAAAAAGCGCAATTTTATACTTTTTTTTGCGCAAAAATTCCAGGAACTCTACCGTGCGGGGCATTAGGGTTAGGCCGTCGAACATAAAGCGGTAAAAATTTTCCGTATAAATTTCGGCCAAGCGCATTGCGTCTTTTTCGCCAAAAAGCTTGCCCATTGTAATCAGTATAGAGCCACCTACACTGTTTACCGTATTTTCAAAATTAGGCGGTTCTAGCCCAAGCTTTCTTGCCGCATACGATGCGCACGAATGTATTGCGTGGAAATTGTCTACCAATGTTCCGTCTAAATCGAACAATATGCCCTTTATGTTGCAGTTTTCCACCTTATGTTGTCTCCCCCTAAATTATCCCGAAAAAGCCTATTTCTTTGTTGAAATAGGCTTCTTGCTAAAGGGTTATGAAAATTACGGTTTAGTAATCTTCTATCGAAATTGCGCCCCACAAGAACTGGGTTCTGTTGCCAGAGGGCAATTCCATACCGTAAACCTCGTCAGACCTGATGATGTCGGAAGTGTCTTTAGTTACCTCGTAGCATGCGGGTTCGAAAGTAACAATACCCAAAACTGTTGTTTTGTTGTGCGCTA
The DNA here is from genome assembly GCA_934613415.1 of uncultured Opitutales bacterium. Lineage (GTDB taxonomy): Bacteria > Verrucomicrobiota > Verrucomicrobiia > Opitutales > Intestinicryptomonadaceae > CAKUIA01. The sequence goes on along the minus strand of CAKTSY010000001.1, from coordinate 33,165 downwards.
CTTGATCGTTAGACGAGCAAGCCGACATTAAGCCGGAGATTAATACTGTGGATAATAAAAATAAATTACGAAGTTTCATATGTAGCTAACTTTAGCATATAGTTTTTATAAATCAACTCTTTTTTAATAAAATTTTACAAAATTATTAACTTGAATAATGGCAAATCAAATGCGATAATAAATTCTTACTTATATTTCACGCATAAATTATAAACAACAAGTATATATGGACAGACGAAACTTCGTAAAAACAGCCGTTTTGGGCGCATCTGTTTTTGGTGCCGCAAAAACGTTTGCCGGCGAAAGCACAAAGGCAAAAAAATTCAATGTTAAATTCGCTCCGCACTTTGGACAGTTCGACGCCAGCGCGGGTAAAAACCCCGTAGACAAAATAAAGTTTTTTGCCGACTGCGGCTTTACCGCCTTCGAAGACAATGGTATGATGAAACGCCCTGTAGAAGTACAGGAAGCCATCACAAAAGAAAGGGAACGCCTAGGAATGGATATGGGCATATTCTTGGCATATGCCAACTTTAAAAGCCCGCTAATGATTTCGAACAGATTCGAGCTTAAAGACCGCAACGAAGACAAAAAAGGCGTAAGGGAATTTCTTAAAAAGCGAATGGAAGAGGCGGTAGAGTGCTCTAAGCGCGTGCACACAAAGCTTTGCACGGTAGTTCCCGGCTGCTTCGACGAACGTTTAGACTACGGCTACCAATTTGCAAACGTTATGGACAACCTTAAGTTTTGTTCCGAAATTTGCGAAAAGGCCGGCTTGGTTATGGTGCTAGAACCCCTTAACCCCAAAAACCACCCCAATTTGTGGCTAAAAACAATAAATCAGGCATACGCTTTGTGCAAAGCGGTAAACAGCCCCTCTTGCAAAATTTTGTTCGATATTTACCACCAGCAGATAACCGAAGGCAATATTATCTATAATATCAAGCAAGCTTGGAGCGAAATTGGCTACTACCAAATGGGCGAAGTTCCCGGCCGCAAAGAACCCTGCGACGGCGAAGTAAACTATAAGAACATCTTTAAGGTGCTAAAAGAAAACGGCTACAACGGCGTTATAGGCATGGAACACGGCCAAAAAGCCAACACAAAAGAAGGCGACCAACACCTTATAGACAGCTACCGAGCAATAGATTTAGATGCCTAGTTTTTGGCATAAAAACATAAATCTTAAACCGCAAAAAAGAGCTTTTAAAAAGGCTCTTTTTTTGTAAGCATTGCCAACTATGAAAATAATGTGCGCACAAATTAACGTAAAACAAGCAGCCTTTGCCGAAAACCTGCAAACTGCAAACAGTTGTTGCGCAAACGCACGCAAAGACAATTGCGACTTGGTTGTTTTGCCCGAAATGTTTACGGGCGGCTTTAACTACGCAAAAAACAAGGCGTTTTTGCTTGAAAATAAAAGCTATTTTGAAGCTTCGCTAAGCAAAATTGCGAAGAACAATTCGGTTGCAGTTTGCGGTTCTATGCCAGCCATTGTAAACGGCGATTGCGTTAAAAACAGGCTATATTTTTTCGACAAAAAAGGCGACAAACTTTGCACTTACGACAAAATGCACCTGTTTAGCCCCTTCCACGAAGACAAATACATAAGCCGGGGTACTGCACCCGTTATTTTAAACGACTTTTGCGGATTTAACATAGGCTTTGCAGTTTGCTACGATTTGCGCTTTCCGGAGCTTTTTAGACAAATGGCGTTTGCTGGAGCCAATATGTTTATTGTTGTAGCTGCCTGGCCGCACCCAAGGCTGGAACATTTTACAACATTGTGCAAAGCGCGCGCAATAGAAAATCAGGCATATATGGTTGCGGTAAACCAGTCGGGCACCGAAAATTTCGGCGCAAAAAGCGCAAAATATTTCGGCCTAAGCCAAATTATAGACCCTTGGGGAGAAGTTTGCGCCTTGGCAAAACAAGACACCCCCGACAATGTTTGCGCCGAGGTTTCTCCCGAAACTGCAACCGAGGTGCGCAAAAAAATACCCTCTTTTAAAGACGCATATTTCTACAAAAACTTTAGGTAAAAAATGCAAATTCAACCTCTATTGCATTTATTTGCATGAGATAAAAATACACGCCTATTCTTTTGTCGGAGCTTTTTCGGGCAAGATAACTTTTGCTTTTGTGGAAAATTTTACATAACCGCAAACGTGCGAATTGCCCGAAATTTCGCTAGTTGTATTTGTGTCGTATAAATTGCTGTAGTATTGCGTGTTTTGTGTTGCGTTTTCGACATTTTCGCTTGCGCATAGCGAACTTGCATAAAACATTGCAATGCTTGTAAGCATGAGCGAAAACACGGCAATCCACTCTAGCGCAACCTGTTTGGGGCTTTCTTTTTCCTTTTCGGGCAAAACTTCAACCACGGGCAGCGGCGCAAATTTGGGTTTTTTGCCGTATATTTTGCACGATGCCATATAGATTCGGCAATTTTCGTAGAATATGTTTGCAAATTCGGGGTTCTCCCTTATTGCCGACACCAAAAGGCGAAGCTCCTCATTGGTAGCTTCGCCGTCTAGGTAAGAGCTTACAATCTCTTGAAACCTGTCTTTAGAAAGTGCCATTCCTATTTTTCGGCATTAAGCTTTTCCCTTAAAAAGTCTCTTGCACGCGACAATCTGCTTTTTACAGTGCCCACCCCTATGTTCAGCTTTTCGGCAATTTCTTCGTACGAAAGGTCGTTTTCGTTCCTAAGCCTTAAAACTTGGGCATAGATTTCGGGCATTTGCGCCATTGCCTTGGGCAAAAACTCTTCAAGCTCGTTTGTAATGTTCGCCTCGCTGGGCGTTTGCATTTCGCATTTAATAACATCGCCAAAGGTTATGCTTGTGCCGTCGTCGCTAGCAACGGGCTCTTCAAAAGAAACACTTGCATGCCTTTTTCTGCGCCACCAATACCAGCTTTTGTTTTTAGCCAAATTTGTGGCAATGCGATACAACCAAGTAGACAAAGCGCAGTCGCCCCTGAAATTCGAGATGGAATTTCGGGCTTTAATGAAGGTGTCTTGGGCAACTTCTTCGGCGTCTTGCCTGTTGTTTAATATCTTGTTTGCCTGATTTAACACCATAGCGTAGTTGTCCGAAACAAGCTTTCCAAAAGCCTTTTCGTCTCCGCAACGCAATTTAGTAAGTACTGTATCTTCCATATATCTTTGTTGTGAGGCTATCGTAGCATTTGCCCCATAGCCTAGTCAATAGTTTTTAGACAATTTATTTATATATTTGTTCGAAATAAATTGCATTTTCTGTTGTAATTAATTGCAAGAATAGTTTAAATAGTTTCGAAATATATCGTATATAGTATGAAATTTTTTGGAAACTCGAAAAGATTTATCGGAAGAAAAGCCGTTTTGTTAAACTGCGTTAATGGGCAAATTTCGCAGACAGAAGAATTCCCCGCCAAAATAGGCGAATCGGATAACTGCGCGCTAAAGGCAAACGAAGTATTCGAGGCTTTAGAGCTTTTATTCGGCCAATCGGGCGGCTTTATTCTTAGGAGATGTTCCGACGACAGCGTGCTTATAAATTCTAAAGTGCCCGAAGCCGAAACACTTGTAGAAAACGGCGAATGCACAATACAATTTTCGAACGGCCTATATATTTTGTTTTGCGGCGAAAATGCCCTTAAAAAAGCCCAAAGCATAGACTTGTCGCGCTGGTTTTTGTTCGACGCAATCAACGGCAGAATAGAAGATGAAGTGCCGTTTGTCTCGCTAAAAAACTCGGTTGTAAAGCGCGGGCTTACAGGGGCTGGCTTGGCGATAGCTCCAAAGGGTTCAAACTTGGGTTTTTTCTATTCGCAGGTATTTAACGAAGGCAATTTAGATGCAGTTTTAGACATTGCCCCTGTTTCGTACAACTCGCACGCAATAACCTGCCCTATGTGCTACTTAAGCTTCGATATTGGCGACGCGCTAAGCATAGCCTCGCACGAAAGCCTTAGGGGCGACACGGTTTTAGGCCCCGACGAAATGCTTAGGTTTTTGCCCGTTTCGTTTAACGAACGCGGCATTGCGCTAGACCCTATGGGCTTGCCAGCCCCCGACATTGCGTGCCCGCACTGCCGCAAAAAATTGCCATCGGGCTTTTTAGATTTAGACGCAAAAATATTTTCCATTGTAGGCGCGCCAAGCTCGGGCAAGTCGTATTATCTAAGCGTGTTAATTAAAGAGCTTAAAGACGTTTTAGCGCAGCGATTCGGCGTAAGTTTTAAAGACTTAGACCCAAGCGGCAATATGATGCTAACTTTAATGAAAAACAAGCTGTTTTCGGCGACAACAAGCCAAGACGCCATATTGGCAAAAACGGCATTCGAAGGCGCGATGTACGAAAAGTACCCCCGCTTCGGCAAAATGGTGGCTTTGCCAAAACCGTTAACCTACTCTATTTCGAACGACAAGATTTCCGACAAAGCCTTGGTGTTTTACGACAACGCAGGCGAACATTTCGAGCCGGGAATAGATTTGGAAGATTCGCCGGGGGCAATGCACGTTGCAAGCAGCGCGGCAATATTCTTTATTTTCGACCCTGCTTCTAACAGGGGCTTTAAGGAAAAGCTACGCGACCACCCCGACCCTCAGCTTAAGATAACGGGCCGCGTAGACCAGCAAGACACGATTATGTCGGAAATGGAAGTGCGCATTAAGCGAATTTCGGGAATGGAATCGGCCGCAAAAATTAAAAAGCCGCTTGCCATAATAATAAACAAATTCGACATATGGAAAGACCTTTTAGACGAACCCCTGCAAGACTATTACAAGGCAAATGCCCTGGATTTGTCGGCGGTAAAAAGCAATAGCGAAAAGATTAGAAAGTTTATGATGGCAACCGAGCCTTCAATAGTTTCCACCGCCGAATCGCTTTCGGAAAACACTATGTTTTTTGCCGTTAGCCCCTTAGGGCATACACCCATAAAGATAGAAAGCGGCGAATGCGCGGGTATGATTGCCCCCGATATAGAAAAGCTAAACCCGATGTATGTGGAAGTTCCCACAATTTGGGCTATAAGCCAAACAATAGACGGGCTAATAGAAACCGTATAGGGCAAAACAATGGCGTTTGAATTGATTTATACAAGTTTGCCCTCGGGCATTATGGCTGGCCGCTCGGGCTTTTGCGTTGCAGCCTATACTGAAAATATGCCCGAAAGGCTTGTTTTGATGGTCGAAAAATTCAGCAATTTCGACCACGCCTCGGTTTCGGAAAAATATTCATTAAATAAACTAACCTACTCGGGTTGCGACTATTTTGTGCTGACGCGCTCGGCAGACTGCGGCAAAGACTATACGGGGCGCACAAACTTTATTTCGCACCATCTTGTTTTGTCTGCAGCAGAAACCGCAAAATACCCGAATCCTGTCGACATTCTTTTGCAGTATAACTGGCTAAATTCCTACACAAAAGCTCCGCAAAAAATCAAAGAGCCGCCTAACTTGTCTAAAATTGCGTTCGAAAAGCATGTTCCCTGCAAAACTTGGGGCGAAATTTTTAAAGACCAAGGCTTAGCCGCTTTGCCGCGAATTAAAGACGACTGCGAGCTATTTGCTTCAAAGCAATTCCCGCAAAAAACAATTCTAAAACTTTTTGCGGAATCTTTGGCATTAACGGTAAACGGCAAGTCGGCGTGGAGTTATACATTTACAACGGCTTTGGGCGCAAGCGAAGTAGCTTTGGCTTATAAATGGAAAGTTTGCATTAACCGCTCAAAAGATTTGCAACCTTCAAACGCCATAGATTTGGATTCTGCTACATTCCCGCCCCTTGCCGAATGCAGGCTAAGCGAATATGCAAGAAACGGCGTTTTAACAAAAGCCGAAGCCCTATCGCTTACCGCCGCAAAGCCAAAAAAGGCAAACACCAAATTTACGGTTGTAAACACAAAGCCCGAACGCACATTCCAGCCAATATACATATATTCGGTTGTAATTGCCGTTTTGTGTTCGCTTGTAGTTGTTTTGGCGTTTTCGCTGTTCGGCGGCAACGAGCCCGAAGAGGAATACAGCGTAGAATACGGCGGCGAATCTTTTGCGCAAATAGCCAAAAGAATAGACAACGCCATTGCCCGCACAGAATACTCTTTGGCAACCTCAATTTGGTTCGGCTACGAAAATAGGGAAATAAAAAAAGACTATATTTCATTTATAAATTCTAAAATACGAAATTCCATAGTAAAAAATTTGCGCGATTTTGAAGACGTTTTAAACAGCACAGCTCAGCCAAGCCAATCCAAAAAAGACGAAATGGCAAAAGCTTGCGCCAATGCCGAAAAGTTCCTTGAAAAATGCGACTTTGCCGACAAAAAATCGCTTTTAAAACGCACAAAACGCCTATTAGAGCAACTTTCGAAAGAATAATTTTTATGAACAGCCAACTTTTAATAGTAAAAATACAATCGCTTTTAAACGGCAAAACAGTTCCAACCGAAAGCGAAATAAAAAGCCTGTGCGACGAATACAACGCCATACGCAACGCCTGCGCCGACAGGCTTGAACGGTGCGTAGCTCTCATACGTTCGAACAGAGACTATTTGGCGTTGCAAATTGCCGAAAGCGAGCCGCCAGTTTTAGATACAATAAATTTGCTTGAATTTAAAGGACTGCCCGAATGGCGCGCATTGTGCGGCGAATTTAACGCCGAATGCGCCCCAGATTTTGACGGCTATTATGTGGAACTTTTGCAGTCGCTATACACAAAAGACATCGGGCAAAACCACCCTCTTTACAGAGACTACCGCAGGGCTATGCGCAGTCGCAACTACGACGACGCCCTAAAAATTATAAAAACAATTTCGCGCATAAATTCTAACAATAGCGACATAAAGGCGGAATATGTGCGCCTGCTAAAAAGCCGAGTAAGCGAAAAGCTTGCCAAAATTAAAACGGCACTGCAAAACAACGACACCGAACAAGCCCTAAAACTTTTTGCCTTTTTAGAGGCAAACAGCTCGGAATTTGACACCGACAGCGCCAGCTGGCGCGAAATCTGCAAAAAAATAGACGCTATAAAGCTGCAAAACGCAAAGGAAAATGCCCGGGAGATTTTAAGCCAAATAAAGTCTATAGACATATCAAAAGACTGGCGCGCCGCAATTTCGCTTTACAACGAATTAAAACTTATTGCGTTTGAATACCCCGACATTGTTTCGCAAAGCGACTTTGGCAACGCCGAAGTTTTGAAAGACAAAGCCTTTGCCTTGCGCGACGAACACGCAAAAACCGAGCTTTCGGCAAAGGCTAAAACGGCGGCCCTTTTGGCATTCGAAAGCGACTCTAAAAAAGGCAAAAACCTTGCCCAAAGCCTGGCCGATTTTACCGAACTGCAAAATAAATACGGCAAGTATTTCGACGAAAACTCCGCAAAAAAAGTATCGCAAAAAATTGCGTCAATCAAACATGCGTTAAAGGTTAAAAAACTTGCGAAACTTGGCTTTGCAATCTGCGCTGTGGCCGCAATTGCAGCCTGCGCTATGCTATGTTTTAATTTAAGCCGAAAAAGCGAGCGTGCAAACGCCGCTATGTCGGAAGTGGCAAAGTTCGAAACATTGCCGAGCATAAGCGAAATGAAAAACTCGCTTGCGTATTTCGACAAGCAATATTCCGAATTTGCCCCGAAATTTGAAAGGGAAATTGCAAACGCAAAAAATACTTTGCAAATGCTTGAAAACCGAAAGGCGAAAATAGAAAATTCTCTTGAAACTTTGGGCAGCATTAAGCCCGACGCCATAGATTCTAACACATTCAAGGCGGCAAACGCCGAATTTGCGGCATTGGAAGAAAGCGCGCAAAAGCTGCCAAAAGAAGACGAAAGCGAAATTTCCGAAAAAATTCAGGCAGGCAAACGCCGTTTTTATATTTTAATAGACACTGTAAAAAGCTCTTTTGAAAAGGAGTTTTCGCTTGCGTCCAACGAAATAGAAAACTGCATTTCGGCATTTTCAAGCGACTACGGACAAAGCTTCGAAAATTCCGTAAACGAACTTGGCAAAAAAGTACAAATTCTAAAAAACCTTGTCGAAAAATATTCGAGAATTGTTCCGCTTCACCCGTTAAATCAAACAAAGTATAACGACTATATTTCAAAATATACCGCTTATACAATGCGATTGCAGGACATAAAAAACGCCCAAAACGCTATAAACAACGCACGCTCGCTAGACGAATTCTATTCGGCATTAACGCAGTTGTCGGCAATAAATCCGTTGCCCGAGCGTTTTGCAAAAAGCATAAAAAATGCCCAAGCGCAAAAAGAAAGTCTAATTTACGGCGATTTAACCGAACTTATAGGCAAACGCGCCTTTAAAAGTGCAAGCAAGGAATTTTCGTTCGCTAAAATTGCCCCATTAAACGAATGGGAACAACTTTACGACGTATACGAATATACCGACAAAGACGGCAAAAAAATATATACAAGCAAAGTGCTTAAAGAAAGAACCAACGAATGGCCCGGTGGCTACGAAGTAATACAAACTGGGCGTCAGTTTTCGCAAGACGGCACTTTAAGGCACATAATGCGCCGCAAGTTGGTTTCGGGCGCATATGTTAAGGTAAACGAGCTTCTTACAGGTAAAACCCCTGCAAAGGAATCGCAATTTTTAACGGAATTGGCGCGCAAACGCCCCACTTTGCCCGAAGCTTTAGCCGAAGTTGCCAAAGCTGATGTAAACTGCGTTTTTAAAGCCTATCTTGAATATTCTCTTTTTACAGCCCAAAATACAGACGAAATATCAAGCGGCATTGCATATTCAAAAAGCGCATTAAACCGCAAACAACTTATTTTGGAAAAGGCGGCAGAATTTTCCCCGTTTTCGTGGATATATGCAAATTCAGCAAAAGTAGACGACATTAAAGCCGCACTATATTCCGAAAAACAGCCAAATTATATAAAAGAAGCAACCGAAACTAAAAATCTGGCAAAGTCTATGCTAGAAAACCCGAAGGTTTTTGTAGGCTATGTCGACGAACTTTCGACGGCACATTTCTTTGGCGAAAACAGCGGCAAAATTTTCGGGATATCGGCTGCAACTAGCAAAGTTGTTGTAGTATACGAAAACGGCAAGTTGCTTGAAAAACCCGCAATTTTTTCGCCACTGCTAAAGGCGCATAAATGAAAAAATACAAGGTGTATTGGAAAGGCCGCGCTATAGGCGAATATAGCCGCGACGAAATCTTAATGCAGCTAAACTACGGCAAACTTGGTATGCTGCACTTTGTAGATTTGGGCCGTGGCGAGCTTGTGCCAATGCAAAGCTTTGTTGAATTGCAGGAGGTTAAAGCCCAAAATCCGCAAACGCCAGCCGCCGCAATTTTGGTTGCCTATTTCCTTAGCGGCTTGTGCTTTTTGGGTTGGCCCTTTTTGGCGGTTTTTGCTCCCTATTGTTATTGGATATTCCGCAAAGGGCAAAAAAAGGCGGCTGCCTATACACTAGTTTTGGCTTTGGCGTTTTTGCTGTTGGGCACGCTTTTCTTTTATATAATGGGTAAACTCGGCTAAAAAAATTCCGTTTAAACTCATATTATGCTTGCAAAGGCAACCGTTTTATAAAAAATCTTCTATCACATATCAAATATAACTTACTAAACAATTTTAAAAAGATTATGAAAAAACTATACGCAGTTTCCTTAATGTTGGCGGCAATGTTTATGCTTTCGGCTTGCGAATCGTGGGATAACCCCTCGCCTTCCGATACCAATGCAGCAATGGGCTCGGCCGACAAAAACGGCAACTTGCCCGACGGCTCGTACGGTGCCGACGCCGAAGGCCTTAAAGGTCGCGGCATTAACTCGCTAGACGGTTTTGACCCCAACAACATCAATCCCGAAGATATTGTTTGCACAGTTTACTTTGGTTTCGACCAATATGCAATTCCATCTTCTGAAAGAGGCAAATTGAAGGAAGCCGCCCAGTTCTATTCGGCAAACCCCAGTGTTAAGACGGTTTTGGTTGGCCGCACCGACTGGTACGGCACCGAAGAATACAACCTTTTGCTTTCCGACAAAAGGGCTTCGGCTGTTAGCGAATATTTGGAAACAAACGGCGTAAATGCCGCCAATATGGAAAGACTTCCCGTTGGCGAAGCGAACGCAACCCCCGATGTAGACAAAAATTCGCCTCAGGCAAAGCAAGACCGCAGGGTTGAAATTGTAAAGCTTACAAAATAACTAAAAGTAAATTTATAAGAAAACCGCGCCATTTGGTGCGGTTTTTTTATGTCTGTAAAAAATTTACTTAAAGCATAGAATTTACTTTACTAAGCTTTAGAACTTTAATAGCTTGAATTTTCGAATTGTATCAATCGTATTAACTATATGAAACTTAAAAAATTCTGTATATATACCGCGGCGTTTTGCGTAGCTTTGTCGGCACTTGCGCTAGAAAACCTTATCCCCGAAACTCCGCAAAAAAATTCAATGAACACCTGGTGCACATGGGGTTCGCAAAGCAATGTAATAGGCCGATATAAAGACCGCATAAAAAGAGGCAAGCCCGTGCCCGACTATGCGAAAGACATTACAAAAATTTCGCAGCGCGACGGCATTAACGAGGAAACCGTTTTCGGCGAAAAAGGCTGGGCAAAAAATTGGGGCGATATTAGGAAAGACTGCTATTTTATTTTGGACGATGGCTGGGACGTTGGTTATTACGAAAGACCTGCCGTAAATATTTCGGTTTTCGGCTCGCATATATTAAACGAAACAAGGTTTCCCTCGGTTAAGGGAATGAGCCCGCAGGAAAGGCTAAAATGGCTAAACGACAAGCTTGTTGCCAATGGTTGGCTTGGCGGTGCTTTGTGGATTAGCGCGCAAAAATTCGGCGAAAACTACGGCCGCAACAAAATTAGTGCCGAAAATCAAATAGAATTTTGGAAAGAACGCATTGCCTGGAGCAAATACGCAAATATAAGGTATTGGAAAGTAGACTGGGGAATACATTGCCTAGATGTTGGCTTTAGAAAAATGCTTACAAAGCTTGCCGCAAAAGAGTTCCCCGAATTGATTATAGAAAACGCGTATCCGGCACTTCCCGCAAACTTTATAAACAACATACAATTCAAAGACGGCAAATATTTCGGCGACGGCAAATTTGCCAACACCCCGCGCAAAGAGCTAGACAAGCTCGACGAAATTTTGGAGTTTTCCACCCTGTTTAGAACCTACGACACCTACGGCAATTCTGTTACGCTAGACCGTTGCGTATACGAACTTAATTTCGGCTACGAAGAACAGCTTAATTTGTTTTTAACCTGCGAAGATAACCCTAAAATAGGAGCCGGCCTTGCAAGTTTTTGCGGCGAAATGAGGGCCATAGACCACAGGCGCGCACGCGAATTTACGTCTTTTATTCACTGGCAAAGAATTGCCCCCGCTTTGGCCGCAAAAGAATTGCCCATTAAAGTTTCTAGCGAAAGGCTTAGCGAATTTAAAAAGGTAAGGAATTTGCCCGATGCTTTCAAAAAACGCACCGACCAAAGCTTGCCGCCCATAGAGCAAAGCGCACCCGCAATTATTGTAAGGGGCAATATGGATTTGCCCGAAGTTGACCTTGCGCAAAAAGACGCCTTGCAACCCTACGTTTTAGCAACCAAACACACCAACGGAACTTTGTGCGTGTCGTTTGTAGAACGCGACGAAAACCGCAACTACAACACAAACACATTTGTAAACGAAAACTGCCTAAACCGCAAAATAGGTGTGTTCGGGCAATTCAATACGCTTACTTTCGCGCTGCCTAACAATGCAAAAGACATAAAAGTTTTTGTGCAGGATTTAACCGAAAAAACGCCAAAAGAGCTTAAAAACTTTTCGATAAGCAACAATAAGCTTACAATAAGCTTTGGCGACTTGGGCTTCGAAAAACTTGCAAAGAAATATCCCGCTTTTGTGCTTTTTGTAGAAGGCAAATAAATTAAACATACAACTTACACATAAAAAAGATTTTTTAGACCGTTTTGTAGACAAAAAATAATGTTGACAAATCGGCTTAGAAAACCTTTCATTTTTCGATATATTTAAACTATAACACAGACTATGAAAAAAGCTATAATATCGTTAGTATCGTTGTTTGCTGCGTTCTCTTTTGCGAACGCCCAGCAACAAGTTAATGCGCAACCTGCTCAGGCTGTACAACCCGCACAACCTGCACAACAGCAGATTGTACAAAAAGCAAAGCCCGAATTTACATCGGCTTTGGGCAAAAACTATGTAGGCTTTGGCCTTGGCGGCGGCAATCTCGACGCTGGCATAGCAGGCAATTGCGCTTCGTTGGGCGCAGTTTTAGAAGGCAACATCAATGTATTCCTTTCCGACGACGAAACTTTCGGTTTGGACATTAACGTTCCCCTAAAATACAACTTCCTCGGCGTAAACGAAGGCGACAACTACCAAACATTCAACTTCCCGTTGAATTTCCGTCCTTTCTACAGATTTGTAGCAGCCGAAAACTTTGTAATTACTCCCTATGCTGACTGCGGCTTTGGCGGTATGTACTCGCACATCAATTCGGCAGACGTTGAACCCGATGGTATCAACCTTACTTGGAAATTGGGCGGCGGTGTAGAATTTTCGTTTGCAAAGAACTTCTCGTTTGCGGCAAAATATTCCTACAACGCAATCGGCGGCAACTACTTCATCTCGCACTACACAACAGTAGGCGGCGAACTTTCGTGGAAATTCTCGTTCCATATGGTAGCTTCCATCGAATACGGCCACGACTTCTACCCCACCCACTTCATTGGCATAGACGATGCCGACTGGGGCATGCTCAAAATCCGCTACGAATTCTAATTACAAGAATTCATCAACAAAAAAAGCCGCAAATATGCGGCTTTTTTTGTGCCCATAAGCTAAAGAAAACAAATCTTTTTGCCAAAATACAAAAAACCATACATCTAAAAATTTGCGAAAATTCCTTGCTTTGTTGTGTTTATAGTTGATTTATCCCAATGCGCCGCGTGGGGCGCGACCGCCGTGGGTTTTTCTCCTTTGGGAATTATCGAGTTTCAATTCACGCGCCCGCAAGGGGCGCGACTATTTACATATTCTGGCGGCAAACGCAGGCTGTTGTTTCAATTCACGCGCCCGCAAGGGGCGCGACCCTTTGCAAGCGTATATATTGAGCAAAAGACAAAGTTTCAATTCACGCGCCCGCAAGGGGCGCGACAGTATATGGTTTTATCTATCTATTTTTCTGTGTTTGCAACGATTTTTTTGCGAAATACAAAAAATTTTTATTTCCTATATTGCGTATTTTATACTTTTTTCTTCGCAACTTGCTTAATATTAATATGCGCGAAAAGTCTGGCTTTTTTTGCACACTTATGATTCGCTTTATATTATAAAGTCGCATTCAAAGCTATAGGTTTCGTTTTTACATCTGGCATCAACGCTACTTTATGTATTATTGCCAATTAAATATAACCCTACTCTGTCGCGTTTTGGCTCATAGCATTCTTTAGTTTGGTATATTTCGTGTTGCATATAACACACTTGAACACCAAATTTTGCACCCAAAATAGAAAAAATAACAAACCATTAGAGTATACTCAGTTTATAAATTTCTGTTTTTAGCGCATCGAGTTAATCCTAGGGTCGTTATACAATGGCAAAGGTGTTTCCATTCGAATGGCATCGGCAATTAAAAGCAATGCAGGAATATACGATATTATCGAGAAAGAACAACCCGATGTAAGACAATTAATAAAGAATGCGATTGAAAGTGTGCATATCCATGATGTCTGCTTTTCTTTTAGGAAAAATACAAAACCTCTGAACATTCCAACGCAAATAACGATTGTTATAACGCCACCTAATATTCCAGTAGCCATCAAAATATCTACTGGAGCAAAGTGCGAATACAAACTGCCAGGGATAAATATCGACCTATGGAATAACAAAAACAAAAAAAGAATGCAAAACTTAACGTTTTGCATTCTATAAAGTCATATGAGAAAAAAGACTTATTTCAAAATCTTTTTGGGTTCTGCAACAGCCAACGAACGTTGTGCCAAATTAAATAATGTGTTGGCAATAAAGTTCGAACGGTTCCTGTTTTCTGCGTCCGCCATTTTGTCGATTTGTTCCACCAATTTCTTGGGGAGACTAATCGAGATTTGTGTCATTCCAGGTGCTCTTGTTAGACTTCCTTTGGGTCTCGCCATAATTTTTTTGCCTCGTTTTGTTTGTTTGGTTAATGTTCAGAATAGATGTTAAAATTTCTGCACACACTTAATGCATAAGTTGTAAAACTATAGCGGAATAAAATGTATATTTTTGCGAAAGTCAAGTATATTTTTGCGAAAAAATAATATTTTTTTATTTTGTCGGCGGATTTATACTTAATGTTTTTATTCCGCGCATAGCCTTTTTCTTTTGCAAATCAAGCACTTCGCCGTTTTTCTCTATTTTAATCTTTTCTATGTCGGTTACGCGCATTACCACTTTGCCAGACACTTTAAACTCTTTCTTTTCGCCGCTTTTTATAGCTCCTGCATATATGGGGCTGTTTGCTGTGTCTGGGTAATGCAAGTTTATGTAAGTGTCGCTATCGCCGGTGCACAAAATGCCCAAAGTATAGTCGTTTAAAGGTGCAGTTTGCGAAACTGTTGTTTCGGGCATTGCAGTTTCTGAAATCTCCGTGCTCGCCTTACGCGATTTCGAAAGCAATGCGCTTAGCCCCCAAAACAGCAAGGCGCAGACCGCTATTGTAGCCACAAAAACCGCGGCAATTTTAACATACTTTTTGCCGTCGCCGTCGCTATCCAACGGGTTTGGCGAAGTTCCAAAATAGTCTTTGCCCGATTCAAACCTGCCCGAAACGTCCAAATTGTCGCCGTCGGTTGCCGGAGCGTCGTCTTGCGACATTTCAGATGCCGTTATTCTGCCCAAAATTTGCGCGCCCAAGTGCTTGCTATGGGCGTCTTGCACCATCGACATAGCCTTGTATTCCTGCATAATTTCGTCGGGGTTAAGCTTTAAAAATTCGGCATATAAGCGCAAAAATCCCCTACGATAAACGTCGGGCATATTATAGGAAAAGTCGTTCTTTTCCATCGAGAACAAATATTCTTCTCTAATTTTCAGCCTTGCGGCAACTTCTTTTAGCGAAATATTGCGCGCAACGCGAGCCTGTTCGAGTCTTTCACCGATATTTTTCATATTTTTATTTTTTAAGAATTTCTAAACAAATTATTTCTTTTTGCAATCTATTTTATAAAAAATATTTACATATCAAAACAAAACAATAGAATAAGTCGGAAATTTTTAAGGCAAAATCGGTTTATGTTTATACTCGACAGGTACATTTTTTCGCAATGGTTCAAGATATTTTTCGGAGCAATGTTTGTTACTTTGGGAATATTGATTTTGCACGATGCCTATAGCGACCTGCCCGACCTTATTTCGTACGGCGCAAATGCGGCAACAATAACAAAATATTATGCGTTAAAACTGCCCTCCTATATCCCCGTTGTTTTGCCCATAAGCCTGCTTTTGTCTATAATTTTTTCGTTGGGCACATTGCACAGAAATTCCGAAATCATTGCAATGAGGGCGGCCGGCCTAACAATTTGGCGCATTTCAAGGCCATTGTGGGCGGCTGGCATTTGCCTTTCTATTATGCTATTTTATTTGAATGCCGACATTGTTCCCAAAGCCGTACAGGCCGGCCGTGCCGACATAGAAGCCCTGCGCTTAGCGGGCGAAAGAAAGGCTCACAAAACCTCCAATAACGACATAATAAACCACTTGTCGTTTAACAACCGCAAAAATTCAAGAATTTGGTTTGTGCGCGAATTTGTAAAGTCTACAAACGAGGCAAAAGGCGTAGAAGTTCATGTGCTAGACAATCAAAGCCGCGAAACGCACGCTGTAAGGGCAAAATACGGCTTTTATAACGAAAAAAGCCGCTGTTGGACATTTAAAGACGGCTTTGAAGTGTTTTTTGATGCGCAAACGTCTAATGCAATAAGAACGCTTAAGTTTAAGGAAAAAACTTTTAAGGATTTTGGCGAAGACCCCGACATTATGGAGCTTACAATAAAACGCCCCAAAGACCTGTCGGTGCTCGAGCTTAGGCACCTAATAGACGTTTTGGGCGAAGAAAAGGAAATGTTGCCCTACAGTGTTCAGCTGCAAAGTATGCTAACAAGCCCCTTTGTGTGCCTTATAGTTGTAGCCATTGCAATTCCGTTTTCGGTTGCGGGCGTTAGAACAAACCCAATGGTTGGCGTTTCGAAAACAGTTGGACTGTTTTTTGCGTATTATTTGCTTACAAACATATTTACAGCCGTTGGCTCTAAAGACCTTTTAACGCCTGCAATGGCGGCGTGGATACCCAATATTATAATGATGGTATGGGCTTTGTCTCTATACAGAAAGGTAGTTTAAATTTTTTATGAAAGACAAATTAAATGTATTGATTATCGGTTCGGGCGGCCGCGAGCACGCCATAGTTAAAGCCGTTATAAATTCGCCTTTGGCGGCAAAAATATTCTGTGCGCCCGCAAACGGCGGCATTTCGCAAGACTGCCAAAGTGTAGACATTCCAGTAACCGACCTAAACAAGATTCTTGAATTTTGCAAAGCCGAAAAAATAGACTTTGTTATTTGCGGGCCCGAAGTGCCCCTTTCGCTTGGCTTGGCAGACCTTTTAAGGAAAAACAACATTGCAGTTTACGGACCCAATAAAGACGGCGCACAGCTAGAAGCCAGCAAAGCATTCAGCAAGGCCTTTATGCAAAGGAACAACATTCCCACCGCAATAGGCAAAAATTTTACCGATTTTGAAAGCGCAAAAAGCTATATAGAAAGCGTGCCTTTTAACGTTGTTGTAAAAGCCAGCGGCTTGGCGGCGGGCAAAGGCGTTATAATTCCCGAAAGCAAAGAAGAGGCAATTTTAGCGGCAAAAGATATGCTTTTAAACAAGTCTTTTGGCGAAAGCTCGGCCGAAATTGTTGTAGAGGAAAAAATGGAGGGCGAAGAAGCCAGCATAATGCTTATTGTTTCGGGCAAAAACTATATTATGCTTCCGCCCAGCCAAGACCACAAGCGCATTGGCGAAGGCGACAAAGGCCTTAATACGGGCGGTATGGGTGCCTATGCCCCCGCTGCGGTTGTTACAAAAGAAGTTGAAGCCGACGTAAGGCAAAACATAATACAGCCAACCCTAAACGCCTTGGTAGCCGAGGGCATAGACTACCGCGGAACTTTATATGTCGGCATAATGATTACAAAACAAGGCGCAAAAGTTGTAGAATATAACGTGCGTTTTGGCGACCCTGAGTGTCAGGTTTTAATGCCGCTTATAAAATCCGATGCGCTCGAAATTTTGTTCGATGCAGCCTGCGGCAATTTAGACCCAAATAAATGCGAAATTAAAGACGAATTTGCCGCCACCATTGTAATGACTTCGAAGGGGTATCCAAACGCCTACGAAAAGGGGAAAGTTATAAGCTTTCCCGACAAGTGCCCCGAAGATGCTTACATTATACATAGCGGCACAAAAAAGAATGCCGAAGGTAAAATAATAACTTCGGGCGGCAGGGTTTTAAGCGTTACGGCAACGGGCAACACACTAGAAAACGCCCTTAAAAAGGCATATTCTTTGGTATCGCAAATCTCGTTCGATGGCGCATATTACCGCAAAGACATTGCACACCGCCAGTTGGCAAGGAACAAGAAATAAAAAATGCCTAACAAACGCGACAGTGTAATATTCCTTTGCACGGGCAATGTTTGCCGCTCGCCAATGGGCGAGGCATTGCTTAAACACGCAATTGCGGCGCTGCCCGAAAGCAGCCCGCTAAAAAAATTGCGCGTTATGTCGGCCGGCACAAGCGCGGCCGTTGGCGGCTATGCCTCGCCAAACTCGGTAAAGGCACTTGCAAAAGTCGGCATTTCGCTTAACAACCACAAGCCCCAGCAGCTTACAAAAGAGCTTTTAAGCACATGCTTTGCGCTTGTTGCAATGGAAGATATGCACTTGCAAATAGCAAAGGCCTATTTTGGCGACTATCTTCCCGAAAACTCGTTTACGCTGCTTTCGCTTTCGGGCAAAAGCGGCTGCGACGCCGACATTGCAGACCCATTCGGAATGTCTCAAAAAGTATACGACAGCGTTCGCGACGAAATTGTGTCGGGCATTCCCGCCCTAATTAAATTCTTGCAGGAAAAACTATGAAAATAAGCATTGGTAGCGACCACGGCGGCTTCGACTTAAAAGAAGAAGTTTGCCAATATCTTAAATCTAAACAAATAACCGTAGACGACTGCGGCTGCTTTGGCAAAGAAAGCGTAGACTACCCCGACTATGCAAAGGCGGTATCAAAAAAAGTCTCCGACGGTGAAAGCGACTACGGCATTTTAATTTGCACAACGGGCATAGGTATGAGCATTACCGCAAACAAGTTCCCAAAAATTAGGGCCGCCCTTTGCGTGAACGAAAATATGGCCGAAATGACACGCCGCCACAACAACGCAAACGTTCTTTGCCTTGGCGCGCACTACACTTCGTTCGAAGAGGCAAAAAAATTGGTGGATATATTTTTGTCCACACAATTCGAAGGAGGCAGGCACCTTCGCAGAGTCGAAAAAATCTCGGCCTGCTAAACTTGACATTTCACAACTAAAACAGCTAATATACTTAAATTATGAATAAAGCAATAAGCGCAATTCCCCTTAAACAACTCGACCCTGAAGTATTCAACGCAATACGCTCGGAAACAAACCGCCAACAAACGCATATCGAATTGATTGCGTCGGAAAACTTCACATACCCGGCCGTAATGGAAGCGGCAGGCTCTACACTAACAAATAAATATGCCGAAGGTTATCCCAAAAAGAGATACTACGGCGGCTGCCAGTTTGTAGACGTTATTGAACAGTTGGCAATAGACAGAGCCAAGGCTCTTTTTGGCGCAGAACACGTTAATGTTCAGCCCCACTCTGGCTCGCAGGCAAACTTGGCCGTATATTCGGCGGTTCTTACCCCCGGAGACAAAATTTTGTCGCTTTCGCTAGACCACGGCGGCCACCTAAGCCACGGCCACCCAATGAATATGTCGGGCAAGCTCTACAACATTGTAAGCTACGGCGTAGACAAAGAAACCGAAATGCTAAACTACGACAAGATTGAAGAACAAGCTATGGCTGAAAAGCCCAAGCTGATTGTTGTTGGTGCTTCGGCATATCCCAGAATTATAGACTTTAAAAGGATGGGCGAAATTGCGCAAAAATGCGGCGCAATGCTTATGGCCGACATTGCCCACATTGCGGCTTTGGTTGCAACGGGCGTTCACCCCACTCCCGTTCCCTATTGCGACTTTGTAACTACAACAACGCACAAAACTTTGCGCGGGCCCCGCGGCGGCATAATTATGTGCAAAGAAAAATACGCAAAGGCGATAGATTCTGCGGTATTCCCCGGCAACCAGGGCGGGCCTTTAATGCACATTATTGCGGCAAAAGCTGTTTGCTTTAAACAGGCTGCCACCGACGACTTTAAAGAATATGCAAAACAGGTTGTTGCCAACTGCGCAGCTTTGGCAGAAGCTTTAAAGGAAAAGGGCTTTAAGCTTGTTTCGGGCGGAACCGACAACCACCTTATGTTGCTAGACTTTAGAACAAGCCACCCCGACTTGACAGGTAAAGATGCCCAAGCTGCTCTCGAAAAGGCGAACATTACAACAAACAAAAACACAGTGCCTTTCGAAACACGCTCGCCGTTTAAGGCAAGCGGTGTAAGGTTGGGAACTGCGGCGGTAACATCGCGCGGTATGGGCGTTGAAGAAATGAAGCAGATTGCTCAGGCAATAAGCATTGTTTTGGCAAACCCCGAAAGCGAAGAAGGTATTGAAAAGGCTAAAAACATTGTTTTAGACCTCTGCAAAAAGTTCCCTCTTCCCTACTAATAAAAAAAGCTTGATTGTTAAGAGTAGTTCGTGTTATATTCTGAATTACTCTAACAAACCTTTTACCAACAAAAATAATAATTAAATCTACTGAAATGAAAAAATCAAACAAACGAGCGTTTACCCTAATCGAACTTCTTATCGTCGTCGGTATTATCGGCGTATTGGCAGGCTTGCTTTACCCTGCAATGAGTAAATTTACAAGCACAGGCCCCAAGGTAAAGTCGATGAACAACGCGCGTCAGATTGCGCAGGCTTGGATGAACTATGTTAAAATGGGTCAAAGACAACACATAGTTTCCAAACCCGACGTATGGCAATGGGCGGCAGTTCTCGCCGAAAAGGCCGACTTAAACCTCCCCGAAATGTGGATTCTTTCGAACGACCCGAAAGTTCTTGCCAAGCTCGACGGCGAAAACGCGGCAATGCCCGTTAACGTAGCAAAAAAAGTTGGCAACAACTGGTCTTTGGATCCCGAATTCAACAAATTCCCCGTAAGCTGGTCGGTTGCAAACGCAGTTTTGGCAAATGCCGAAGCCACAGTTCCCCTGCTCTGGACAAGAGGTCTTAAACCCAGCGGTATGTGGGACGAAGAAAACGGCGTATTCGGCACAGACGGCGGCCACATTGCATTTGCCGACGGCCACGTTGAATGGTATACATCGCTTAGAGACGAAAACACAAAGCAAGGTATCTTGCACGTTTACAAGCAAACACAGCGTACCTACAATATTTCGCAAGCCATTAAAGGCGGCTCGCAAAATATCTTAAATCCGTAGTTTCGCATAAATTCCCCGAATTTCGGATAAACACAAAGCTTTATTAAAAGACTTTAACAAAAGGTGGCATCAATTCGATGCCGCCTTTTTTAATGCCAAATGCAAACTCACTAATATACAGCCGCGCCCACAAGGGGCGCGACCAGGAAATTGAAAAGAACGATTTGGACCTAAAAGTTTCAATTCACGCGCCCACGAGGGGCGCGACTTTACATTTGCGCAAAAATCGACTGCCCACGCGTGTTTCAATTCACGCGCCCGCGAGGGGCGCGACCGTATTGAACTTGATAAGCTCAACGACAACCCCAAAGTTTCAATTCACGCGCCCGCGAGGGGCGCGACGGGCGAATTGTGTTTGAAGACACTCGTATGTTTGCAGTTTCAATTCACGCGCCCGCGAGGGGCGCGACTCAACCAAGTTGGCGAGTTTATAAACGGAAATCGTTTCAATTCACGCGCCCGCGAGGGGCGCGACCACTGTCGACGCGCTGAATGTAATCGCCTTTTTTGTTTCAATTCACGCGCCCGCGAGGGGCGCGACACGCAAGCGATGAGGTTGATGTTAAGAGCGCCTTGTTTCAATTCACGCGCCCGCGAGGGGCGCGACAGTATGGGGTTTTATCTGCCTATTTTTATTTGTTTGCAACGATTTTTTTGCGAAACTTTTTTGTTCTTTTATTTTTATATTCATTTTCGCATCGTTATTTTTCGCAACTTGCTTAATATCAACATGTGCGAAAGTCCTGGCTTTTTTTGCGCACTTAGGGTTCGCTTATGCAAGATTGCCCTTATCTTATACCATTTTATCTGCAGGTTAAATAAAATCTATTTGTTTTATGGAAGAAGCCGAGTAGCAATGTAAACGCCCTATTGTTACACATCCATAAACGCTTTCAACCTCTTTGTGCATAAAAGAATCTAAAACGCTTAACAAATCAATAAAAAAACAAATCTCAATATCCGAATAATTTACTAATTACATATCAATCATAAATAACGCACCGCTTACCCTACTCCGCATTCTGCCTTACTTATATGTAAAGAATTCGGCTTGTCAAAAAATCGGGAAATGATAGGTATATTTTTATAAGTTCAAATGAAGAGTTTAAGACATCAAAAGCTATACGATCATTACACGGGTATTTTTCAACAAACGCCTGCATTTAGCCTGCAATTAAAGAAATCTCTATTGCCCGAAGGGTTGAAGCCAATAACCACTTATGTCTTCCGCCCGACAAAGAAAATGCCGTTTTGGAAGTTGTGCACTATAGGCGCGAGCGACTACCTTATGCCCGAACGCGACATCGGTTGGGGACGAAAGGCAAACAGGCGCAACGAATACATGATGCTCGTTTCGCCCGAAGTTGAAATCAAGGAATCTTCAAAAGATTGGCTTAGCTTAAATAGTCTGCTTTGGGCAACGGCGCAATACGCATTCAACTCGAAAGAAAACCTCACCGTTTCAGACACGATAGATATGAAACTAAAAGGAAAGTATTGCGGAACGGTTCTCTTGCTGCCAGAGGTTTTCAAATCTCCAAACGTAGTAAAGTGCTACATTTCAAAACACAAATTCATATCTATTTTTCAGGTTATGCCTATAACTCGCGAATTGCTTTCGGCGAAACTAAGGCGCAAAACAAACGGCATATACTGGCTGATGGAGCAATTCTACACTCATAACGACGATTACAAAGTTATTTCGTCGAAGCCGTTTACAACGCTTTAAACCCTAATTTACCCCATCAGCGATGCTTGCAAAGCTTATATACGCATTACAAATAAAACTCAAAAAATAGAAGTAATTCAGAAAAAACTTTTTTACAAAAAAGAGGTGTACGGTGACGCTCGCGGTATCGTACCGTACTGGGTAAAAGAGTATAACGACCGCACCGCACTCAATTTACCTGACACAAGCACCATCACACTAAACTTTCAAAAAATCAACCAAAATATAAAATTAAAACAACATAAAAACTTTATCGTTTTGCAAAACAATATGTTAAAAATTTTATAAATACGTTATACATTGCAACCCAAAAACCTATCGCCCAACTCTATTTGCAACGCATAGAATCCTTTCTCACCCAGTGTATAATTAGATTGGTTGTATGGGCGAAGAAGGTTTTTAGATTTTACACACCGTAGGAAATGCGGCGCATACACCAACCGGCAGGCAACACACCCCGCCGGTTGGTAGTAGGGCTACTACGCCATCACTTTGTCGATTAGCTCTTTGTAATTATTCACGAAGTCGTAGGTGATATCGCTTGGGCTGATTGCGGCGAAGTGTTTTTTTGCACAGTCAATTTTTGCGTTTTCAACGCCACGAAAGGACATGCTCGATATATCGCCTTTTGTTTCTGCCACAAAGTAGATATGCTTTGCTTTGTCTTCCTTGAAAACTATTGCCCAGTCGGGGCTGTAATTGCCGACGGGCGTGTTTATATAAAAGCTTTTGGGCAGCTTTGCATAGAGAACAACATCGCCCTTAATTTCAAATTCCTGCGCAAAATTCTTTTCGATAGAAGAGTCGTAAATAAGGTAGTCGTAAAGGTGGTGCGGCGTTTCCATCGCGTTCACGTTCAGCCTGCCTTTTAGCGTGGGTTCTGTAAAAATGCTCGTATCGTATTTTGCGTCGATTTTGTTGTAAACAATATGCTGAACAATAACCGTTGCTTTTTGCTCGTTTATTATCCGCGAAGCGCGCATTATGAAGTCTTCGGGGTTAATTTTGAACATATCGAACTTTTCGGGCAGAATGCCCCGCAGAATTTCGACAATGGTTTTGCGCGTAAGCCCCGTTTCGGCGACGATTCTCCCGATAAGGTCGTAGCGGACATTTGCGAATTCGTTATCACTTGAAGCGAATTTTGTTTCGGACTTTGTCGCCGTGAAAGCCTCGTTGTTTTCGAGAGCTTCGCGCGAATCAATCTTTGCCATCGAACCTTCGGTTATCGTGAAATACCGCTGCCCTACAAACAACTCTTTGTTTAGGTGCTCGATTGATTTTGCGACAAGCTCTGACGTGTCGAAATCAACACAGTAGGCACTTTTTGCCGAAATTTTTGCCCACAACGCCTTGAACTCTTTGCTGGCGATTTTGTTTTCGTTTACTCGGGCAACAACGTTGTTCGCCGCGGCGTTTTCCGCCCTGATTTTGCCTGGGTCGTAAATGTTGTCCAAAACTTTTACGACTGTTTCGGTAAGCGGTTTTAACTGCTCGGGCAGTGTAAAACGCTGGGCTGCTTTGTCGTCGTAATATTTGGCGGTAAGAGTGTTTTTGTCGTCTATGTAGTCGTTCTTTATCAGGCTGTGGCAGATTGCGCTTGCCTGTTCTTCCGTAATTGCGCATTCCGTGCCGTCTGAAAGACGGGCAATTTTGCCGACGAAAATTTTTGCCTCAACCTTGCAGGGACGGTCGGAAACGGCTTCGGCGTATTCGGTTTGAAGCGAGCTTGCAAATTTTTCGTATGACTCGCTCGCTATAACTGTAAGCACGTTGACGTTGTGGACGTCCGCGCCGATGGCGTTTGCGTCCATACGCTCGCCGTTTTGGTTCACACACAAGCGCAATCCGCGGCCGACTTCCTGCCTTTTGCGGATTTCCGCCGAACTTTGTTTTAGCGTGCAGATTTGAAAAACATTGGGGTTGTCCCAGCCCTCGCGCAACGCCGAGTGCGAGAATATAAAGCGCACGGGTTCGTTTAAATCGAGCAGCCTTTCCTTGTTTTTCATGATAAGGTCGTAGGCGTCAACGTCGTTTGAAATTTTGGCTTTTCTGTCTTCCTTAACATCGCTGTCTACAAAGTGCTTGCTTTTTTTGTCTATCGAAAAATAGCCAACGTGGATTTGCGCGGCAGTGTGGGCTTTTAGGTAGTTTTTGTAATCTTGGTCAACCGCCAAATCGTCGAGAAAGTCTTGAACTACGCTTGCGTATTCCTCCTCGAAAATGTCGGCAAACTCGCCGTTGCAGGCTTCGTTTTTGTCGTTGTAAATCTTGTAGTGGGCAACTTGGTCGATAAAGAAAAGCGACAACACTTTTATGCCCTTTTTGAAAAGCTCGCGCTCGCGTTCGAGGTGCGAAATTATCGTCTCGCGAATTTGAATGCGGCGCAGCTGGTCTTCGTCTACCGCGCCTATAACGTCGCCTACAAAAAGCTTTGTGCCGTTTAAAAGCTCCACAGAATTGTCCCTGCCGTCGATAGTTTTTATAACGTAGCGGTCTTTGTATTCATCAAGCTCTCTCGAAGATGCGTAGATGTCGTTGCCTTGGTCGAAAATCTTTGTGGTTCTGCGGATTTTGTCCGCGCCCTTTATGTCGAATTCAAGCTTTGCGCGCGGCGGTTTGCTGGGCGAAAGAATTATCCCCTGCAAATACAAGTAGCCCGAAGTGCCTGTTGTTGTGCTTTGCGAAATTCCCTTTACCGCGATTTTCTTTACAAGCTTTTGATTGTAGGCGTCGATTGCGTCGAGCCTGTAAACCATATTGTAGATGCTGTCCTTTTTATGCGTTGCCGAGTAGCGCAACGTGAAGAGCGGATTGAAGTCTTTTAGCGATTCCTTTGTTGTCTTTCCCTCAACCGATTGCGGCTCGTCTATTATCAAAATGGGATTTGTTTTGGCTATAACGTCTATCGGGCGGCGGCTGTTGAATTCGTCAAGCTCCATTCTGATGCGGCGGGCGTCTTTGCCTTTTGCGTTGAACGCCTGCGAATTTATTATCATTGCGTTTATGGAGCTGTCGCTTGCAAATTGCGAAATGTTTTGCAGGTTGCCCGAATTGTAGATGAAAAAGCGAATTTGCTTGCCGTATTCTTCCTTGAAATGCTCCGCCGTTACCGAGAACGACTTATACACACCCTCGCGGATTGCAACCGACGGCACTACTATTATGAATTTGCTCCAGCCGTAAAGCTTGTTTAGCTCGTAAATAGTTTTTATGTAGGTGTAGGTTTTCCCCACGCCCGTTTCCATTTCAACGGTAAGATTTATCCCGACGCCCTCGATTTTGTCGGAAGGCTTTATCATCTGCTCGTGCTGAATGCGGTTGATGTTTTTTAGCAAAACCGCATCCGTAAGCGCGGGAATTAACCTGTTGTTTGCAAAACCCGTGAATAACACATTGCGGATTTTTCCCTGCCGACTGTCGCGCCCAGGGTCTATTTGATAAGTGGAAACCACGCGCGGCTGCCCCGCAAAAACATCACAAACCGCTTTTGCCGCGTCCGCCTGAAATTTTTGATGTTTAAATTTTAATTTCATTTTGCAGAGAATTTACTTTGTATCCACGAGCAAAGATTGCATTGGAACCCTTTTGTTTTTTGCTTTTCTAATGTCCCGAGTTCTTTTTTCATCGCTTCTATCAATTCAGTAACCTTGTTTGATGCCGCGATTTTATCAAATTGTTCCTGTCGTAAGTTCGCTGCTTCTGGAATATCTGCAAGATTGTAAATTATATCCGCAATAGGTACGAATGCTGCAAATTTCGTTCGTACTTCTGTAGAAGCGTATAAAACAAATCTGCTACTAAGCCTTGAAGTTATTTCTTTTATTTCTTTCGCTATGTGTTCAGCTTCTGATTTTGAGACATGTGGTTTTATCTTTTTACACATAAGATAGAGGCAATCTATTGCCTCTAAATACAAGTGTTCACGTTTTTCCCTAAGATAGAGATTATCTTCTCTTCTGTTTTTTGAATGATTAATAAATAATGTAGTTAAAAATGATATTATAGATCCAATCATTGTGCCAATTATAGTTCCTATGCAAATGTATAAACTGTTTTCCATCTTATAACACCTTAACATCCGTTCCAGGCGAGTATGTTTTGAAGATTTCGGTTAGGTTGATTTTGGCGGGGCTGTCGGCGAAAGAGGAATCGCGGAAGATGGCACGTAGGGGGTGGCGGGCGGCTATTTTGCGGATTACCGCCTCGGGGATATTTTGCGCGAAGCAGGCGATTAAGTCTGGAGTTTCGCCGTAGTTTACCGTGTGGACTTCGACACCGTCTATGGTTTCGGTTTTTAGCGGGAGCGAAAGTTCCACGCCCCAATCAATAAGGCAGGCGAAGAGTAGATCAAGCGCGGTGCGGTCTTCTTTGATATTGCTTTCAAGTTCGCTTAGCAAGTCTTGAGATGTTTCGTTGGGCGAATAATAGACGTCTTTCATGTTGCTTTCGGCAAGTTTTAGAACTCGGAAGCCAATGTCTAAATTCGGTGCGGTTGTTGCGTTCTCGGCTTTTATTTTATCGCCCGCTAATCGAATACGTTCTTTCCCGATTTCTGAAATTAAAAGCGGGTTATTTCTCTTTTTTAAATATTCAATAGCTGCTTCTAGTGTTCTCTTGTTATCTTTTGACGCTTTTTTTAACGCGATTTCTAGAGATTCAGGGAATTGAACTATAATAAATTTTCTAGTGGATTGATTTTTTAAATTTGCCAAGAATACTGCATGTGCAGTAGTTGAAGATCCTCCAAAAAAATCCATTACAATATCATCTTCTCCGGAAAATCTCAGAATGAAATTTTCTATCATTTTAATTGGTTTGGGTGAATCAAAAGGAGATTCGGGTATCTTAAATAAATTTGCTAAATCCTTAGATATAGGACCTTGAGCTCCAAAATGACATGTTGTTTGGGGAGTTTCTACGCTTCTTTGTTTTACAATTTTTACCTTACCAGTCGAAGTTAAATAAAATTCTACAATTTTTTGTCCTCTTGAATCTAATAACATGCTATTATTACCATAGAAAAATTCCTTCATTTGAGCGATTTGAGTATATGCAGCTTCAATTGTTGCATCTTCTACAAGTTTCCCGTTTAATGCTCGCATTCTTCCTTTTACTAATCTCAAAGATTCTAGCCCTCCCCAAGTCCCAAAGTATTCGGTATTATCAGGAGCATCAAATCTTGTACCCGCAGGGAATGTAAATTCTTGTAGCGAGTGGCGACCAGATGGTTTTTTCATAGCACCAGCTTCAAATAATTCACTATTTAGAGAATTTGGTGTTTCTTGCAAAAATTTATTTTTTGCGAAGACAACAATATATTCATGATAAACCTTAAATATTCCTGCTTGTGCACTATGATTTTTATCCCATATTAAAGTTGCAATAAAATTACTCTCTCCAAAAATCTCATCGCAAATCTTTCTAAGGTTGTGGACTTCGTTGTCGTCTATGGAAATGAAAATAACGCCGTCGTCGCGCAGGAGGTCGCGGGCGAGTTTTAGGCGCGGGTATATCATTGAACACCAGTCGGAATGAAAGCGTCCGTTAGATTCGGTGTTTTGGAAAAGGTTGTTGTCGGTCTCTTCGTCGCGAACGGTTTCGTCTTCTTTGCCTTCTTCGGCGGATTTGTGGAAGTTATCGCGGTAAACAAACTCTTTGCCCGTGTTGTAGGGCGGGTCTATGTAAATCATTTTGACTTTGCCAAGATATGCCTCCTGCAAAATCTTTAAGGCTTCAAGGTTGTCGCCCTCAATATAAAGGTTTTGGGTGGTGTCCCAATTTTTGCTTTCTTCGGGGCAAGGGCGCAGGGTTTTTGTAGTAGCCTTGGCGGCTTCAAAAATGGCTTCGTTCTTGCCGGGCCAAGTAAATTCGTAGAACTCTTGCGGGCGTTCGGCAGTGGAATCGCCCAAAAGCATTTTAAGCTTCTCAAAGTCGGCAACGCGCTTGATTTTGCCGTCTCCACCCACAGTTTCTGTAATAACTTCAGGGAAAGCCTGCGAAAGCTTTTCAATGTTAACATTTATGCCGTCGGCAGTTTTGAAAGTAAATTTATCCATTATTTTTTGTTAATAAAAATTTGTGATTATGAAGTTCATTCTTATCCATTGGAGGGAATGCCACCCCACTAAGGCTACCAATTTCAAACTTACGAACTTCGCTATTTGGGAAATACGCGCATATCCTAAATTCACGTTGGTATGAATATTCTTTTGTTTTCATAAGTGGGCCTACGTTCCCTCCAAAATTTGCTGGATCAAAATATGAAACTTTTCCTCCGTATATTCTTAGAGGTGAAAGTCTTTTTAGTGCATCAATGATTCGTTTTTTGAAAGTTTCTATGTCGAATATTACTACTGCAAAATCTTTGTCTTCCGCAAAATTTTGTTCTTCGAAATCTATTTGTGTTTGTTTGCCAATCTCGGGATAAACAATACTCGTTGAGAACACGTTTGTATTCTTATCAATTTCTAAACTTCCAATCGAAACAGAAACCGTGCCATTATTAGGGGAAAATGTACGCTCAAAATTTTCCTGATTAATATTTGCTATAATTTTAAATTTATTACGCTTTAATGCTTCACCATTGAAGTATTTTAGCAAGTTTTCGTTAGGGTCTCCTCGTCCATCTTGTCCAATTTCTATTTTCTTAAAATATGCAAAAGTTTGCATATAAATTTCTCCGCGCTCATATAACGCAGACATATTTTGTTTATTACCAAGCTTTATTAAAAACGGTATATGTCCTTTTTTATCCATTTTTAATTTCTTCTATTTTTGTTTTTAAAGTTTTGATTTCCGCATTCAGCTTAATTTGCTTGTTGAACTGCGGTTCTTTGCGCAGGCGCGATTTTAGTTTCTCTATTTCGCGTTCGAGTTTGTCGATATCGTCGGCGGTGTTTACGCGCGTGCGCAAGTCGGTTTCGGGCGCGGCTTTGACGTTTTCGTTTATTTGCGAGATAAAATTTGCGTAAACGTCGTCGAGCGTAAGCCCGCAAACGGCAATGGGCAGGCTTTCAAGGTCCGTCCAATCGGTCTTATAGTAGGTTTTTACGGTAAGGCTAACACCGTTTAAGTCGGCTTCTTTATAGCCAATCCACGCTTGGAATTTTTCGCCAAGCTGAACGAGAAACAAAATTTGGTAGGCAACGGCGTTGTCTATTGCCCGCAAGATTCCGTCTACGGGGTTATCCTCCCGCAAAATGACGTGGAAAACTTGAATTTCCCTAACGCGCGCGCCGTCCTGAACGTTGAGCGTTTTGGCGGAAAGCTTGTTGCGCCAGACGATTTTTTCGATATTGCCGAAGGGCAGTGTCTTTTTGGAAAGCGCAAGCTTTCTGAAAAACTTCGATTCGGAAAAAGTTTTGCCGACGAATGTTGACTGGGGGAAATCCGTCATTTCGCCTCCTTTACAACAAGGAAGCACACAAGCTCGAAGTCGTCCAAGCCCTTGATGTCGTTTTCAAGCGCGGATGTGCCGCCCGCAGAGAAAAGGCTGTCGAAATCGCTTTCCTCCTTTACGGATATGATGGATTTTATGGCGTCGCCCAAAAGTTTTGAGTATTTGCCCATTTTCCTGCCGTCGGCAGTTTCGCGATTGAAGGCTTTGCAGAGGGTTTGAATGGGTTCTGTTTTGCCCTTGCAGAGCACGCGCATGGCGTCGAGCAATTCTTTTGGCTGCAGGTGGTTTAGGTGAACATCGCCGCCGCTTGTGATGTAAACCATATAAAACGGATGCAGGCGGTTTTGCCTGTCTATATTGACGCTTTCGTTTACATTGCGCAGAACAAAAACAACGCCCGCGGGGTTGTCGGTAGATGCGGGCACAACGGCGCAAAGCCCCGACGGAATATTGTTCGGGTCGCCGTGTTTTTTGATGTAGTCGAGCAGGTCGAGACGAAATTCGTTAAGCCCCAAGTCCATAATGGACACGCCCGAATTCATTTCCTCGATATCTATGACTTCATCGCGCAGGCGTTCGAGCTGCTTTTTGCGGTATTCAAGGTCTTCGTCGCCGCCGTCAATTATGTTGTCGGAGCCGACGCCCGTTGCGGTCATAACGGTAATGCGCATACGGGTCTCGACGCGGTTTTTAAGGTTTATGTAATCGTCAAGCTCCATATCGGGCCAGAAATTCACGAGCTGGATTTTGTCGTTATGGCTGCCGATACGGTCTATGCGTCCGAAACGCTGAATGATTCGGACGGGATTCCAATGAATGTCGTAATTTACAAGATAATCGCAATCCTGCAAATTTTGCCCTTCCGAGATGCAGTCGGTTGCAATTAAAATGTCGATATTGAAATTGTCGTCGGGCGAAAGCAGCGACTTTTCTTTCGATATGGGCGAAAAACAGGTGAGAACCGTGTTCAAATCGGTCTTCATTTTCGGCACGTTCGAACGCCCCGCAACTTCGCCCGTAATGATGGCGGTGTGCATTCCATATTTTTCGAGGGCGTATTTTGAAACGTGGTCGTAAAGGTAGTTTGCGGTATCGGCAAAGGCGGTGAAGATTATGATTTTGCGGTTGCCGGCATTTATTGGGTGGGCAATTTTTTCGTCAATCTGAGCAAGAAGCGTATTCAGCTTGTTGTCGTGCTCGGGCGTGATGTCGTTTATCATCGCAAGGAGCAGGTCGATGTTCTCGACGTCGCTTTCAAGTTCTTTGCGCCAAGAGGTGCAGTCGATGTCGGCAAGCTCGTATTTCACTTTGCGCCCTACGCTGAAAAGGTCGCTGTCGCCGTCGTCTGCGTCGAGTTCCGCCTGAGTTTTAAGGTCTTCCATTTCGAACAAGTCAGCCGACGCAGATTTTTCAAAGCGGTCGATTATGCGAATTGTCTTTTCGTTGAATGCTTTTATGCGCTCAAGCGTAAGTCTAAACGAATAAACCGAGCTTTCAAGACGCTTCAAAAGCCCGATTCCCGTAAGGCGGTGGATTCCTTTTTCGCGGTCGCGCTGGGTGAAGCGCACGTTTGTGCTGACGTCGCTTGAATATTGGTCGTCGTATTTTGCCAGCGCGCTCGGGAAAACGAAGTTGGACGGCAAATACACGCTGAGCGTAAGACATTGCAGTTGCTCGAAGATTTCCGTGTAGTTGATTGCGCGTTTTAGCGTTGTAATGCAGGGGCGAAGCGATATCGGCTTCAGGCGCGTGGGGAACTTGCCTATTGCGGCGGTGTTGTAATTCTTTTCGATATGCTTGCGCGAGCGCGCTATGGTAACGCTGTCGAGAAGCTCGAAGAAGTCGAAATCCAAGCGTTCGAGAAGGTCGGCGGTTGTGCGTTTTTCGAGCGGCTGTTTGCTCCACGCGTTGAATGCGCCTTGGGCTCGGCGGAAGATTTCGTCTATGCCGCGCTTTGTGTTAAGCTTGCCGTCGATATTGGAAGAATCGCCCTCGTAGGCAAGGGCAAGCTGGTTGCGCAAATCGCCAAAGCGGTTGTTTACGGGCGTTGCCGAAAGCATAAGAACTTTCGTCTTTACGCCGTCGCGGATAACTTTGTTCAAAAGTTGCAGGTAGCGGTTTTCGCGCTTTTCGTCGTCGCCGTAAATTTGCCCGCCGCTGCGGAAATTGTGCGATTCGTCTATAACGACAAGGTCGTATGCGCCCCAGTTGAGCCGCGCCAAGTCAAGCCCGTTCGACTTTCCGCTTGTTCGCGAAAGGTCGGTGTGGAAGAGCACATCGTAGCGAAGCCTGTCTTCGCGCAGGGGGTTGTTTTTGTAGTTTTCCTTAAAGGTGTGCCAGTTGCTTTCGAGCTTTTTGGGGCAAAGCACAAGCACGCTTTTGTTGCGGTTTTCGTAGTATTTTACAACCGCCAACGCCGTAAACGTTTTGCCGAGCCCCACGCTGTCAGCAAGAATGCAGCCGTTGTAGCGTTCAAGCTTGTTGATAATGGCAAGGGCAGCGTCTTTTTGGAAGTCGTAAAGCTTTTTCCAGATAACGCTTTCCTTAAAGCCGAGCGCCTCGTTGGGCAGTTCGTCTTCGGAGATGTCCTCCAAAAATTCGCTGAAAATGTTGTAAAGCGTTATAAAGTAGATGAATTCGGGCGGGTTTTCACGATAGACCGCCGAAATGTTTTCTATGACGATGTCGGTTACGTCTTGGAGCTTTGTTTTGTCGTTCCAAATGGAATTGAATGTTTGAATGTAGGTTTGGGTAAGCGGGGCTTCAAACCTGTGGACGAAATTGAAAGCGTTGTTGCCGCGTTCGCAACCGATATCAACCGTGGTAAAACCGTTTAGCGGCAGGTAGGTGAACGGCTGCGGCGACTCGATATTCAAGAAGCCGCCGATTTGCTCGTTTGTGATATTCGAGCGAAACTTCACTTTTTGGCGAATCCATTCGGCGCACTCTTGCGCGATTGCCTTTTGGGTTAGCTCGTTGCGCAGCTTTAACTCGAATTCCGTTCCGTAGAGCGATTTTTCGCGGTCGGCGCGCGGAATGAAGAATTCGCGTTTGGCTTTCGACGCCTTTTCGGTGGTAAATGTGGGCGATGTGAAGATAAATCGCAATTCGGAAATACCGTCGAGCTGCGCTTTTAGTTCCTGATAGGCGTATATCGAAAAGCAGGCGGCAGCGATAGACAACTTACTGTTTTCGTGGATTTCGGCTTTAAGGTCGTCCTTAACAAAGGTGTTTATGTTGTCAAACATCTTCATTTTGCGCCTCCGTTAGCAGGTGACGAAAGCAAACGCTCAAAACGACAAACAAGCGTACGGCGCAAAAAATTGTTCGTTTTTTTG